>BIMP01000001.1:0-600000 GCA_007996965.1 cyanobiont of Ornithocercus magnificus | reverse complement strand
AGAACACAAAAGCTTCAGGCAAACAACGCTGTGTATCTCGACCGGCAGTACTATATTGAGACATGCCAACTAAGCAGGGAATATGTGCAGTATTCCTGCGATCAGGTTTTGACTGGTATCAGAACCCACAGAGCTTATATCTAGGTTATGTATGTATGGTTTGCAAGTTGCGGTCTAGATTCCCGTAGACGCATAGCTGAGCGCGAGCAAGCTAGAGAGGGTCATATCTGGCCTATGGTTGGGGTGCTATTTCTATTAGTATTGTTTGTTACTACAGTTGGCTGGTTGCTGCTAGGCCGTAGTGGCACGCACCGAGCCAGATTGTCATCTAATATGCCAGAGGATTTAGTGAACTATTCATCAATAACTACCGTACCGTCATCGGCAGATATGAGTCAACGTCAATATCTGATTAGCAGGCTACGAGCCTTGCAAGTTAACCGTAGCTGGTTTTTCCAGTTAGTAGACACGAGCATGCTGAACCATGACCTTAACTCGGCAAGCCGCTTGCTAAATAGCTCTGCTGAGGATGCGTTATTACAACATGTTTGGAGTGAACTAGCTGAAGAGTGGCTAACCCGCATTGAGCAGCTACCCCCCCAGCTACGTTTGCGACTTGGAAATCTGAAGGTTGTTGACTGGCGAGCGCAGCTTCGAGCACTTGCTGATGCAGGTATTAGTGCTCCAGCTGTGGATCGGTTCATCAATATCAGTATTCAGTCAAGATTTATGCCTAGGGCCATTTTAGGTCGCAAGCCGCCAGAGCCTTATCGTCAGCTTTGGTATGCGGCTGCCTTGCAGAGGCTTGAGGACGTGAATATCAAATCAGTTATCGCCTGGACGAGTGAATCCACAACCTTATCTGCTTGGGTACCAGCTCGTGGAGCTCGCTTGATTACAATTTGTATGCTGCCCAGAAACCACTTAATCCTTACTGCCAAGGGCACACCGTTAATGCAAATAGTGATATTTGGAAACAATGGCAAGGTAATCGTTAATCAAGGTTTAGCTCCGGTTATAAAAGTCGGCCCAGATACTGGCTCGCCATTACAATTGGTTGTTACTAATAAGGGTATGGCTTCTGGGTTAATTACATTAGCCTATCGTACTAGTTTATTGCCAGCAGTTATTACTGCTAGAATAAATTGATTACTAGCAAAGATATTCTCACTGAAGATTTGCTTCGATAATTTAGCTTTATCACAAGTACTCAGATCTCCAAGTCACTATATACTTTTCTACCCGCTATGGTTCCTGAATTTATGGTTGATTTAGATTCTAATAGAACTATACCTGTCTAGGATCTTCAGTAACGGGCAATAGCCTGTTGCGCTTCTCGGTCAGCAACCTTTTTTTTCTCTGCCTGGCGTTTATCGTGCAGCTTACGACCTTTACCCAAACCAAGAGTCAGCTTAATCCAGGAACGCTTGAGATGGAGGTTAAGTGGTATCAGGGTTAGTCCTTTCTGATCTAACTGCCCACGCAACCTATCGATCTCGCGGCGATGCGCCAACAGCCGGCGCACTCGCAGTGAGTCATGGTTGAAGTAATTGCTGGCATGACTATGCGGCGAGATGTGCACATTGTGCAACGTGAGACTACCATCGCGTATCAAGCAGAAACCGTCTCTTAGGTTTGCTTGCCCTGCACGGATTGCCTTCACTTCAGTACCCACTAGCTCGATACCCGTCTCCAAAGTGTCGAGTATTTCATAGCGGTGCCGGGCTAGTCGGTTATCGGCCAGTAAACGCTTCGCTGCAGTCCGAGATGCTGCAGCTACCTTTTTACTTCTGTTTTTCTTCACCATATCCAGGCTGTTACCTCCTAACTTTGTCGAGAGGCCGATATTCTGCGGCTATGGTCATTGTATCTTCTGGTAAAACCCATGGCCGCACTCGGCTGCAACTAACAAGTGGTAGGAATCAGCTAGGCGGTGCATCATTAGCTGTGAATACAGCTAGGTTCAATAATCTGAGCGAAGGCAGTTTACGTCCTACTCGTCTTGATGATTACGTTGGTCAGCATGAACTTAAACAAATACTTAAGATTGCCGTTAAGGCTGCCCTGAAACGTGGCAGTACTCTTGATCATGTGCTGCTGCATGGACCACCGGGTCTTGGTAAGACGACTATGGCCCTAGTGCTAGCTAGAGAGCTAGGTGTTCATTGCCACGTCGCTAGTGCTCCAGCCTTAGAGCGACCCCGTGATATTATTGGCTTACTAATTAACTTGCAGCCTCGCGAGCTGCTATTCATTGATGAGATTCATCGCCTACCGCGCGTTGCTGAGGAGCTGCTCTACCCTGCGATGGAAGACTGGCGGTTAGATCTCACTGTTGGCAAGAACAGCAAAACTCGCGCTAAATCACTGCGGTTACCCGCCTTCACGCTAATAGGAGCGACTACGCGGGCAGGTTTGCTTAGCTCACCGCTACGAGACCGATTTGGCTTAGTCCAGAGACTAGACTTCTATGAACAAGCAGACCTGAGAGCAATTGTATTGCGGACAGCACAATTGCTTAGTATGCAGCTTACGCCTGACGCAGCAGCAGCTATTGCTGGTCGCTGCCGCGGCACTCCCAGGGCAGCTAATCGTCTATTGCGCTGGGTAAGAGATGTAGCCATTGTCCGCGGTGTTGAGGGGTCAATTGTGCCACTTCAAATGGTTGATGAAGCCTTGGCAATGCACCAGGTTGATGAGCGTGGCCTCGATGCTTGTGACCGTCGCTTACTCGAGCTTTTACTACAGTATCATGGGGGTAGACCAGTTGGCTTAAACACACTAGCTGCTTCGTTTGGCGAAGATCCGAGCACATTGGAGGCGGTGATTGAGCCTTTTTTGATGCAGCTTGGCTTTCTCCAGCGTACACCTCGTGGAAGAGTAGTTACTACTGCTGGACAAGACCACCTCAACCACTGCGCAATGCAGGGAACTTAGTTAATCATGATATTCATCCAGATCTTAATGCTATTTTCACTGCTACTGCATCCTGCACAGCTCAAAAACCCCAGTGGAGGTCTACAACAGTCATTTGAGCTAGCTCTCGAAGCTAGTCATCTTGGAGACTGGATCGGGGCTCTAACTCTATGGGATATCGTGGTTGCTGAGGCGCCAGACGATGCGGCCGCCTGGAGTAACCGAGGCAATGTACGTCTTGCTCTAGGTGATATTGAGGGTGCAATTCGTGATCAGAATGAGGCTATAAACCTGGATCCCTCAGCTGCTGACCCTCACCTCAACCGGGGTACTGCCAGAGAAGCACTACAGCAATGGTCAGAAGCTGCTGCCGACTATGGTTGGATATTAGAGCGAGACCCAGATGATGCTTCAGCTCTCTACAATCTGGGTAATGTGCGCAACTCTCAAGGAGAGTGGTTACAAGCTCGAGTCCTTTACCAACGCGCTGCTGAAGCCAGGCCTGGCTTTGCCATGGCCCGCTCAAGTGGGGCACTGGCGAACTACCAGCTCGGAAATCTTACTGAGGCTGAGCAGGAACTGCGTAACTTAATCCGTCGTTATCCTATGTTTGCTGATGCTAGAGCAGCACTAAGTGGACTTCTTTGGCACCAAGGAGCTATGGGAGAAGCGGAAAGTCACTGGGCATCAGTTATGGGACTGGATCCTCGATATAGAGATGCGGCTTGGCTACTTGCAGTTCGCCGGTGGCCTCCAAGACCGACTGATGATTTGTCACGGTTCCTCGCCTTAAAATAACTGCTGCCTTACAAAAGCTTGCTCCACAGCTTCCAATACATGTTTAAACATTCAAACTAAGCTAGATCTGTCCAATCAAAGCCTACAGAATAGCCTTACGCCATATCCATTTCTAGACGCAATTGAACTGATAGATGTAGTAGGTAGAGCATGTACTTTGCTAGTGCCATTTGGCTAATGTACAAGCTTTTTGACCCACTCGACCCAACTCTCTCAAATTGAGTCTAAGGCATGCATCTTATGTTTTTCCGGTTCCCTATGCTACTTGCCTATTGTACTTAGGCTAGCCCTAGAAAGGCAGGAAAAATTGCAAATAGTGGCACACCATCATGCTTCTGGGATTGCTACCTCCACATTGCATCTCCAAACGGCTCTCGATAACTATCTGCCTCAGTTACTTAAGCTGCGGCGCCATCTCCATGCTTACCCCGAGCTTAGTGGTGAAGAGCATCAGACAGCTGCTTTGATAGCCGACAAGTTACGTTGCAATGGCTGGCGAGTCCGTGAGGGTGTGGGAGGCAGTACCGGGGTGCTAGCGGAGATAGGGCCTACAGACGGGCCAGCGGTTGGGCTACGAGTTGATATGGATGCTTTACCAGTAGAAGAGGCTACTGGCTTAGCTTATGCCTCTCGCCACCAGGGTATAATGCATGCCTGTGGTCATGATCTGCACACTTGTATTGGTCTTGGCGTTGGTCAGCTGATAGCTAAGGCCAATTGCAATGGATATGGTCTGCCTGCGCGTGTGCGCTTACTATTCCAGCCGGCAGAAGAACTTGCTCAGGGCGCACGCTGGATGCGTGATGATGGTGCTGTCGAGAACCTTGTAGCTCTGTTTGGTGTTCACGTTTGCCCATCACTACCCGTTGGCACAATTGGAGTTCGCAGCGGCAGTTTAACTGCCGCTGCTAGTGAGCTTGAGATTGAGGTGATTGGTGAGAGTGGCCACGGGGCACGACCTCATCAAGCTGTAGATGCTATCTGGATTACCTCACGTGTAATAGGAGGTCTGCAAGAAGCAATCAGCCGCCAGCTTGATGCTCTTCGGCCAGTGGTAATTAGCTTCGGTCGTGTTGAGGGAGGAAAAGCTTTCAATGTCATTGCCGATAGCGTACGTCTACTTGGAACAGTCCGCTGTCTAGATGAAGCTATGCACGAAATATTGCCTGAATGGATAACTGCCACAGTGAAGTCTATATGCAGAGCATATGGGGGCGAAGCAAGCGTCCGTTATCGACCGATCACGCCACCAGTTTGTAATGACCCTGTTTTGACTGATCTACTTGAGCGTTGTGCTATCGATATATTAGGAGCTGAACAAGTGCGGCGCCTAGATTTTCCTAGTCTTGGTGCAGAAGACTTCGCCGAGCTCCTTCAGGAAACTCGTGGCACAATGTTTCGTCTAGGCGTAGCTGGGCCTGAGGGATGCGCGCCGTTGCATAGCTGCCGCTTCCTACCAGATGAAAGAAGTCTCAGGGTTGGCGTGCGGGTACTCACTGCTGCACTGCTTACCTGGATGGAAGACCTATGAACGCTCGCTCCCATACTTGGTTGACCATGTCGGTCCCACTGCTGATTTTGCTGTCTCTAGCCGGTTGTCTGCAGCGTCAGGGCAGCCACCGGCTACAGGCTCTACCAGCTCTGCTGGTGGGATCAGGTTTGGCAATCAGCAGTGAGATTCGCCGGCAGCGTCACCACCACCTACTGCAAGCTTTGTACAAGCAAGATCCTAAAGTAACAGGATAATGATGGGCATCGCTGCTGCTAACCGCGATGGACTCTACTACTGGCCAACCTGATCTCGAACAGCTTCGGCAGGAGATTGCATCCGGCGACCCATTGAGAGCAATGCCAGCTTTGGCAAAGTTGCGTGATGTCAATGCTAGTCAGGCAGCGCCTTTGCTGCTAGTCGGCTCTCGCCAGCAGCCTTTCCTAGTGCGCTCACTCAGCTGTAGTGGTCTTGGGGTGAAACGCACTGAGGAAGGCTGGTGTCGCTTGCGAGAACTACTATATGGCGATGAAGATGCTAACGTCCGCGCCGAGGCAGCTAATGCTCTTGCCAGTTTTGGGGTAGAGCGCTCTTGGCCCTTACTGCGTAAGGCCTTCCACGACGATAGTGCATGGCTTGTGCGTTGCAGCATTCTCTCTGCTTTAGCAGAGCAGGAGCCGATTGAGCCCAACTGGTTGCTAGAGCTTGCCGAGATTGCTGTTGGTGATGCCGATGGTACAGTAAGGGTTAGTGGAGCTGAGATTCTTGGGCGACTGCTAGTACAAAGAGATAACAGTGACATACGCCTACTGGCCCGCGCTCTACTGCAGAGGCTACAAAAGGATATAGATCACCGTGTTGTTGCAGCAGCGTTGAATGGGCTGCAGAATCCAGCTTGACGGTTTTACTCAATGATAGTTGCTAGGTTTCGTGAACCACTAGGGGTGCCCCCAACTAGGGCGGCTGAGATCACACCCTCCGAACCTGACTCGGGTCATGCTGATGCAGGGAAGTGACCAAGGTTGATCCTGAGCTATAGGCCCCCTGGAGTCCCATCGCTAAGTCGATCATGCGCGCCTCCTGGGTAGCTTCCCGCAAGGGCCAGGCCAATGTTTCGCAGATGCACTACGCCCGACAGGGTGTAATTACTGAGGAGATGCTTCACGTAGCAAAACGGGAGAAATTGCCCGAGTCACTGGTAATAGAGGAGGTTGCTCGAGGCCGAATGATTGTTCCTGCCAACATCAACCATGCTAACCTTGAACCGATGGCGATAGGTATTTGCTCACAATGCAAGGTTAACGCCAATATAGGTGCTTCTCCTAATGCATCAGATGCAAAAGAAGAGGTGCGCAAACTGCAGCTAGCTGTAAAGTATGGTGCTGACACTGTAATGGATCTCTCAACTGGTGGAGTCAATCTTGATGAGGTACGTACAGCAATTATCGAAGCTTCATCCGTCCCAATTGGTACGGTGCCTGTATATCAGGCGCTAGAAAGCGTTCATGGTTCCATTGAACGGCTCAGCGAAGATGACTTCCTTCACATTATTGAAAAGCACTGTAAACAAGGGGTTGACTACCAAACAATACACGCTGGCCTGCTAATAGAACACTTACCCCTCGTAAAAGACCGTATTACCGGTATTGTTAGTCGTGGTGGTGGTATATTAGCCCAATGGATGTTGTACCACTATAGACAAAATCCACTGTATACTCGTTTTGACGACATCTGCGAGATCTTTAAACGCTACGACTGCACTTTCTCACTTGGGGACTCCTTGCGCCCAGGCTGTACGCATGATGCATCTGATGCTGCACAGCTGGCGGAATTGAAAACTCTTGGCAAATTGACCCGCCGTGCCTGGACACATGATGTACAAGTGATGGTTGAGGGACCTGGCCATGTACCTATGGATCAGATCGAGTTCAATGTCAGGAAACAGATGGAGGAGTGTGATGAAGCTCCCTTTTATGTGTTGGGTCCCCTGGTTACCGATATCGCGCCTGGCTATGACCATATAACATCAGCAATCGGGGCTGCTATGGCCGGCTGGCATGGGACAGCAATGCTCTGCTATGTAACACCAAAGGAGCACCTAGGCTTGCCAAATGCTGAAGATGTGCGTGAGGGACTGATTGCTTATAAAATAGCTGCTCATGCTGCCGATATTGCTCGTCACCGCCCTGGTGCCCGAGACCGCGATGATGAACTAAGTCGTGCCCGCTACAGCTTTGACTGGAATCGCCAGTTCGAACTATCGCTAGATCCTGAGAGGGCAAGACAGTACCATGATGAGACACTGCCATCAGATATCTTTAAGAAAGCCCAATTCTGCTCGATGTGTGGCCCGAAACATTGCCCGATGCAAACTAAAATCACTGAGGAAGATATTCAGAGCCTAGAAAAAATGCTCGAAAGACATAGTAACATAGCTACTGAGACAGCCGCTGTCAATCTAGATTGCCAACCATAATTATATGGTTAAATGCAACAGACTCGCTCACTAGACACTAGACGCTCATATATCAATAAAAGAGAAGCATCGCTCCCATATAACTATTAACTATAGCCCTGAGAGATATATGTAGCATTTCGAAACCAAGTAATCGTAGACTCTAAACCTTCTGAAAGTGAGATTTGTGGAAACCAGCCCAGCTCCTGCCGAGCTAGATCGATTACAGGCTGACGTTGCAGAGGGTCATCCTGTGGTAATGGCTTTTCGACTAATGATAGATTAGGGTTAATGCGCTCACGTACTAATTCGGCAAGCTGACGGATGGTAAATTCCTGTGGGTTTCCAATATTCATTGGTCCAGTGTGTGACCCATTCATGAGCCGAATCATACCTTCGACTAAGTCATCTACATAGCAGAATGAGCGAGTTTGGCTACCATCACCATAGATTGTTAGGGGTTCGCCTCGTAAAGCTTGGAAGATAAAGTTGCTCACCACGCGCCCATCATCTGGTGACATGCGGGGACCATAAGTATTGAAAATGCGCATCACCCGTATCTCTGTACTGTGTACGCGTTGGTAATCGAAACAGAGAGCTTCAGCAACACGCTTGCCCTCATCATAGCAACTGCGAATACCTACTGTGTTGACATGGCCATAATAGCCCTCAGGCTGTGGATGAACTTTAGGATTACCATAAACCTCACTAGTACTTGCTAACAACAGCCTAGCCCTAACGCATCTTGCCAGTTCCAGCATGTTGTAAGTCCCTAGAAAACTTGTCTTAGCAGTTTTGATAGGATTAAACTGATAATGCGTTGGCGAAGCTGGACATGCTAGGTGCCAGATGCGATTAGTCTCTAGATAGATTGGCTCAGTCACATCGTGGCAAACCAACCTAAAGCGAGGGTGATTTATCCAGGCAGCAATATTGACCGTGTGACCAGTGGAGTAATTATCTAGACAAATTACTCTCTCACCGGCATACATTAAGCGGTCAACAAGATGAGATCCTAGGAAGCCAGCACCACCTGTAATTAAGTTGCATATAACTTGCATAACAGAGGTGCATAGGTGTTATTTGTAACTAACACTAGTAAATTAGGATGGAGCTAAAGATGCTAGTCAGGTAAGTTCATACATTATTAATAGGCCTAAGACCTAGTGGCGATTTGCTTTGCTGGTCAATCTTAACCAGCAAGTAGTGCTCTTGCCTTCGCTACCACATTCTCGACTGTAAATCCAAACTTCTCCATACATGTACCACCAGGAGCAGAAGCACCAAACCTACTCATGCTGACACTATCACCATCAAGGCCGATGAAGCGATGCCAGCCAAAAGACTCCGCGGCTTCCACTACGATGCGCTTGCGTACAGCATTAGGGAGCACTTCCTCTTTGTAAGTATTACTCTGCTCCTCGAAGAGCTCAACACAAGGCATAGAGACTACACGTATTTTCCATGCTTCAGCACTCAGTTGCCTGGATGCTTGCACACATAGATCCAGCTCGGTTCCTGTGCCAATTAGGATGAGGTCTGGTGTTCCACCTCCACCACAATCTTCTAGTATGTATCCACCACGGTTCACCTTTTCAACCGAAGAGTTGGCCTGGTTAGGCATATCTTGGCGACTTAAACAGAGAGCGCTGGGGCGCTTGCGGTTCCGGACAGCTACTTTATAAGCGCCACTAGTTTCATTGCCGTCACCAGGGCGGAACACCAGTAAATTTGGTATGGCTCGCAGTGATGCAATTGTCTCAATTGGTTGGTGAGTAGGTCCATCTTCACCAACACCAATAGAGTCATGGGTCAGTACATAAATTACGCCCAGCTCACTTAGGGCTGAGAGCCGCATTGAACCGCGCATGTAGTCGGCAAATACGAGGAATGTACCTCCATAAGGAATCAAGCCACTGTTGTGATAAGCAATACCATTGAGTACTGCAGCCATAGCATGCTCGCGTACTCCAAAGTGTAGGTAGCGTTTCTCAGGGGTTTTAGACTGGAATGAGCCTGTCTCACCTTTAATATCAGTATAGTTGGAATGGGTCAGGTCAGCAGAACCACCAATTAGCTCTGGCAGGGTGGGGCCAAGAGCACCCAAGCAAATCTGTGAGTGCTTACGGGTGGCCAGGCCTTTATCTCCAGGAACATAAGTGGGTAGATTCCTGTCCCAATCCTGAGGAAGTTCACCGCGCAGCATGCGCTCAAACTCGGCAGCTTCGTCAGAGTACTTGCTGCGGTAAGCAGCTAGAGTACGTTCCCATTCAGCTTCGAGTTTGGTGCCACGCTCGATAGCCTGACGATAATGGTCATATGCCTCCTGAGGGACCTCGAAAGGACCATAATCCCATCCGAGCTGCTTACGAGTTAGGGCAGCTTCCTCTTCGCCCAAGGCTGCACCGTGTACACCCGCAGTGTCGCTTTTGTTGGGTGAACCATAGCCTATAGTAGTAGTTACTTTAATAATTGAGGGTCGGTCTGTTATTTCCTTGGCAGCCTCAATTGCTCTAGTAATTGCATCGATATCAGTATTACCGTCCTGTACATGCTGAGTATGCCAGCCATAGGCCTCATAGCGCTTCAGAACATCCTCAGTAAAGGAAAGGTCAGTTCTACCATCGATAGTTATGCGGTTGTCATCATAAAGTGCGATTAGTTTCCCCAGCTTTAGATGACCAGCGAGGGAGCAAGCCTCTGATGCTACACCTTCCTGATTACAGCCATCACCCATGACTGCATAGGTGTAGTGATCGACAACTTTGACTCCAGGTTTGTTGAACTTAGCTGCCAGATATGCCTCAGCGATGGCAAGTCCAACAGCATTGGAGATTCCCGCTCCGAGAGGGCCAGTCGTCACCTCTACGCCAGGTGTCTCAAACGTCTCAGGGTGGCCAGGTGTCTTGGATCCCCACTGGCGAAACTGCTTGATGTCCTCTATTGAAACTGAATCGTAACCAGTGAGGTGCAACAGTGCGTAAAGCAGCATACAGCCATGGCCAGCCGAGAGGACGAAACGATCCCGGTTAAACCATTGAGGGTTTTTGGGATTGTGTCTTAGGAACTTATGCCAGAGCGTGTAGCCCATAGGAGCTGCTCCCATCGGTAGACCGGGATGGCCGCTTTTAGACTTGTTAACGGCATCTACCGCGAGGAAGCGAATGCTGTTGATGCACAGCGTGTCGAGGGAAACAGGCGCAGCGACCATGACTGTAATTGGGAGTTGCAGTGGAATCTGGGTTAGACGGGAGTAGCAGCTCCAGTCAATCTGGGCGTCGAAAGGCAAGACAGACGTTGTGGCCGCCAAATCCGAAAGAGTTAGAGAGTACTGTTCCCAGCGTTAAATCACGAGCAGTGTTGGGAACAATATCCAGGTCACATTCTGGATCTGGGTGGCGGTAGTTGATAGTGGGTGGGACAGTGCTGTTACGCAGGGCAAGTACACAAGCCACAGCTTCAATACCTCCAGAGCCGCCCAACAGATGACCAGTCATTGACTTGGTAGAACTCACTGGTATTTGTTCAGACCGCTTACCAAGAGCGGCCCGAATAGCAGCTGTTTCGTTGCTGTCGTTGGCAGGAGTACTAGTACCGTGTGCGTTTACATAATCGATATCTGAGGGCGAGAGATCGCCATCCTTGAGGGCTAAACGCATAGCTTCAGCACCACCAACTCCACCAGGTGATGGCGCTGTGATGTGGTGAGCATCGCAAGTCATACCATAACCAACCACCTCAGCAAGTACTTCAGCACCACGGTTGATAGCATGGTCTAGGGTCTCTAGCACTAACATGCCAGATCCTTCGCCTATCACAAAACCATCGCGTTCGGCATCAAATGGCCGGCTAGCAGTTGAAGGATCATCATTTCGGAAAGACAGTGCTTTAGCACTGCCAAATCCGGCTAAGCCTAGAGGAGTGATGGCGGACTCAGCTCCGCCGCAGATCATAGCATCAGCTTTGCCAAGCTGCAAAAGCCGGAAGGCATCACCTATAGCATTAGAGCCGGCAGCACAAGCTGTGGCAATTGCCGAGCTAGGTCCCTTTGCTCCAAGGGCGATTGCCGCCAGGCCAGTCGCCATATTTGGAATCATCATTGGTACGGTGAAGGGACTGACTCTGTTTGGTCCTTTGCCCTCCAGCACGTGTGCTTGGCTTTCCATAGTCAGTAGGCCACCAATACCAGAGCCAATGATGATGCCGATGCGATGAGCATTTGTGGCGCTAATAGACAAGTTAGCACTGGCTATGGCCTCCTTGGCTGCCACAACACCGAACTGACAGAATCGATCCCATCGTTTTGACTCCTTTGGCTCTAGCACACCCACTGGATCGAAGTCTTTAACCTCAGCGGCGAAACGACAAGCGTGAGAAGATGCGTCAAAGAGCGTAATTGGTGCGACACCGTTTCGCCCTGAGCAAAGGCCGTTCCAATAAGCGGCAACGGTGTTCCCAATTGGTGTAACTGCACCAAGACCCGTAACCACGACGCGATGGATAACCTGCGTCATTCCAGCCCTCAACCCTTTGCCTTTTTGATGTAGTCGACGGCGTCGCCGACGGTAGCGATTTTTTCGGCGGCTTCATCAGGGATCTCAATTTCAAATTCCTCCTCGAGGGCCATCACGAGTTCCACGGTGTCAAGAGAATCTGCACCCAGATCGTTCGTAAAATTCGATTCGGGCTTCACGTCTAGTGCCTCAGTACTGAGCTGCTGCGTCACAATCTGACTGACTCTTTCGAGGATGTCTTCCTGGGACATGGCTGTGAAAACGGGACACTGCATCTTACGGGTTGGGCTATTGAGCCATTAACAACAGTGAACACAACTCCTCGGAGTCGTTCCTCGCCGGTCGATCGCGGGTAGCTTTGGAACCGGAAACCATTTCTATCAAGTCCGGGCACATGTCCCACGCTGTCAAGATCTACGACACCTGCATCGGCTGTACCCAGTGTGTCAGAGCCTGCCCACTAGATGTTCTCGAAATGGTTCCCTGGGATGGTTGTAAGGCTGGTCAGATCGCCTCTTCACCTCGTACTGAGGACTGCGTTGGCTGCAAACGCTGTGAGACTGCTTGCCCTACTGACTTTCTCAGTATCCGTGTGTATTTGGGGGATGAGACTACCCGCAGCATGGGGCTCGCGTACTGAACTCTTGATGTCCAGACAGTCTTAGTCTCGGGCCTGGCTACTGCCGGGCTCTTTTGTTATGTGCGGAATCATTGCGGTGATCGGCTCACGGGAGGCGGCCCCAGTTCTGCTTGAGGGTTTGCACCATTTGCAATACCGCGGTTACGATTCCGCTGGCTTAGCTGTGGTTTCTGGAAAACGCTTGACTTGTCATAAGGCCGCAGGCAAGTTAGTGAACCTGGTGAGCCAAGTAGAGAGCCATGGTGCTGAGGGTTGCTGTGGTATCGGCCACACCCGATGGGCTACCCATGGCAGGCCTGAGAAACGTAATGCGCATCCTCATCTCGATGAGGCAAGGGTTGTAGCAGTTGTGCAAAACGGCATTATCGAAAACTACAGGGCATTGAGTGAAGCACTGGAAAGCGATGGTGTAATCTTACAGTCGGATACAGATACTGAGGTAATTCCGCACCTGATCGCAGCCGAGCTGGCCACGCGACTTGCTAAAGGGCAATCAACAAGTGGTTTACTGCTACTCCAGGCAGTGCAATCAGTGTTGCCGCATCTTCAGGGTACATATGCCCTCGCTGTGCTTTGGCGTGATACTCCAGATGCATTGGTGGTGGCACGGCGAACAACGCCATTGTTGATCGGCCTAGGCGAAGGAGAATTTCTCTGTGCTAGCGATACTCCTGCGCTAGCAAGATTTACTAGGACAGTTCTGCCGTTGGAGGACGGGGAATCAGCACTGCTAACTCCTCTTGGTATTGAGCTTTACAATGTGCACGGGATACGACAAACTCGTAGCCCTTCCCTCCTTAACAATAGCAACTACGTAGCAGATAAACAACAGTTCCGCCACTTCATGCTGAAGGAGATTCATGAACAGCCGGAGACTGCTGAACTTTGGGTTGCCCGCCACCTACCTGAGGGTTTAACAGCAAGTATGCCAGTTGCGTTGCCCTTCGATGAAGCTTTTTACAGTGGTATCGACCAGGTACAGATCCTGGCCTGTGGCACCAGCCGTCATGCAGCATTGGTGGGTGCGTACTTACTCGAGCAGTTTGCTGGACTACCTACTACTGCTCATTATGCCAGTGAGTTTCGTTATGCTCCACCGCCGCTAGTCCCACATACGCTTACAATTGGCGTAACTCAATCAGGTGAAACTGCTGACACGCTGGCAGCTCTAGCAATGGAAGCAAAACGCCGTCGTGATCATTGTGATCCTGCCTACGCTCCACGGCAACTTGGCATTACTAACCGAATTGAGAGTTCACTAGCGCGGCAGTTACCCCATATTCTTGACATTGGTGCTGGCATTGAGTTGGGTGTTGCAGCCACTAAAACTTTTTTAGGTGAGCTGCTGGCATTCTATAGTCTTGCTATGGTTTTCGCTGCTCGTCGCGGCAGTCGCAACACCGCTGAGATGACGGCCTTAATCAGCGAGCTAAGAGCGCTCCCAGACCATCTACGTAAGCTAATTAATAGTCATAATCGTATGTCTGAGTCGCTAGCTCATCGCTTTATAGAAACTCGAGATGTGATTTTCTTAGGACGAGGCATTAACTACCCTATTGCTCTTGAGGGAGCTCTCAAACTAAAGGAGATTAGCTATATCCATGCTGAGGCCTATCCTGCTGGTGAGATGAAGCACGGTCCAATTGCATTACTTGACGCACGCGTGCCAGTAATTGCTGTTGCAATGCCAGGAATTGTCTTTGAGAAAGTTCTCTCCAATGCACAGGAGGCAAAAGCCAGAAATGCTCAACTGATTGGCGTAGCACCAGAGGGACCAGATATGAAGATGTTTGATGCGCTCCTACCGGTACCAAAAGTGAGCGAATGGATTAGCCCATTGCTGACATTAGTGCCAATGCAGCTGCTAAGTTATCATATTGCAGCTCTTCGTGGTCTCGATGTAGATCAACCACGCAATCTTGCTAAGAGTGTTACTGTGGAATGATATCTAAAAGTCAGCCAAAACTTACCTCAGCCCTCAGGTTTGTCTTCCATAGTGGTCCTCAAAGCGCACAATGTCATCTTCTCCTAAATAAGCACCACTTTGTACCTCAATTAGCTCTACTGGGATACGGCCTGGATTAGTTAATCGGTGTTTGCATCCCAGAGGTATATAGGTCCCCTGATTTTCCCCAAGCATCTCCTGTTTACCATCACGTTCTACTAACGCTGTACCCTTTACCACAATCCAGTGCTCAGAACGGTGGTGGTGCATCTGTAGAGATAAACTAGCACCAGGCTTTACGGAGATGCACTTCACCTGCCAGCGGTTACCCTGCACTATGCCTGTGCAATAACCCCATGGCCTATAAATCTTGCGGTGGGCCTTGCCTTCAGGACTACCGTCAGCCTCTAGTCGCTTCACAATAGCTTTTACGTTCTGTGCCTCACTACGTTTGGTGATAAGCACGGCATCATCGGTCTCTACCACTACTAAGTCTTCTACGCCTAGTCCTACTACTAGCCTATGCTCGCTACGCAGATAGCAATTGCGACTACTTTCAGCAATCACATGACCACGCAGCACATTACCATTTACATCTCTATCAGTTGTATTCCAAAGGGAGCTCCAGCTACCTACATCACTCCAGCCTGCATCAAGAGGTAAGACCATCCCTAAGGTAGTTTTCTCTACTATTGCTATATCAATTGCCACACTCGGACATTTAACGAAGGCCGTTTTCTCTAACCGTAAAAAATCAAGGTCAGCTGTGTCTTGCTCTAAAGCAGCTCGGCAACAATTGAGCACCTCTGGTGTCAGCCGCTCTAACTCTGCCAGCATTACGCTTGCCTGGAATAAAAACATGCCGCTATTCCACATAAAGCGATCGCTTGTAAGAAACTTTTCAGCGGTTTCTTGGTCCGGCTTCTCCACAAAGCGAGTGACTGGCACCGGCCTTAGGTTTTCTCTGTCAATCGCTTCAGCAGCCTCAATGTAACCATAGCCAGTTTCTGCAGTTGTTGGCACAATTCCAAAGACAATTAGTTGTCCGGCTTCAGCAGTGCTGCGTCCGGCTTCGATGACTTCCTGGAAATGTTCAACATTGTGAATTACATGGTCAGCTGCCAGAACTAGCAGTAGCGGATCACTTCCTTGTGAAGTAGCCTGCAACGCAGCGATAGCCACTGCCGGCGCTGTATTACGGCCGACCGGTTCAAGCAAAATTGCGCTAGGTTGCACCCCAATCTGCCGCATCTGCTCAGCAACAATGAAACGGTGGTCTTCGTTGCAGACCAACAACGGCGCGCCAAGGTTCTTAAGGCCACTAAGTCGTTCCTGTGCTTGCTGTAGCAGTGTCTTCTCACCACAATCGCCTAGTGGCCAGTACTGTTTAGGGTAGCTAGCACGTGAGAGTGGCCATAGACGTGTACCAGTACCGCCACAAAGAATCACTGGAATCAGTAGGGTGGCGGCCATAGGATGGCTGTTAATGCTTCCTAGCTTTGCCTAGCTGCACTAAGTTTGTCACCTACTAGACATATTCAAGGCCCAATGGCTTTAGTGATCATATTAAGTGCAACTGACACCAATATATACACAGGAAAATCTCGTCTGCGAAAGGGATCAGCACTTACTGGTTGGCTATTAAATTAACATTAGCAGGCTGCTGCCGTGGCTGTTTAGACATTACTACTAGCTGACCTCTAACATTAATCTCTTGTAGCTGCACCACAAACGATTATAATTGGATAAAGCCTCTAGTTACTTAGAAGACCCACCACTAAGTCCTCTATGCTATGTCTTTAGTAGTTAGTGCAATCCTGAAGTGTGTAGATTTTTTGTAGGAAGCCAATAACTAGACTAGTCTATATACTGCTATATATACTTGGGATATAAGGTTGGCTCAACCACAGAACTATTTCCTTTACCTTACAGGTAAGCATCGCTTCAGGCACGATATAGTGGCAAGGTCTACTGCTGGTGATACCCCAACCACTTGCCATAGCAACCTATGACTACTCAGCCAATTCTACCCGGTTCCACCGTAGTGGTGATAGACAAATGTTCGATCTACCGAGGTTATACTGGCTTTGTACAGCGTATTAGTGGTGACCGTGCTGCTGTATTATTTGAGGGTGGCAACTGGGACAAGTTAGTGACGTTGCGCCTGAGTGACCTGGTCGTGGCTTAAGAATGGCTAGCCAACTATTCTTTACACACCCATGGTGAGCTGTTGCAGATATTGCTAAGAGTAACTTATAGCTAAATAAGCCCTTTCAGTAGCACATGGATGTAGGTAGATAACAATGCCTCAAGTTCGTGCACATGAGTGTGTCTTACCCTTCATATTTTCTCTCAAATAGTATTCTTATAGTATTCTTAAGCTCATGCAATGCTGGATCTTTAACGCAAAACTACTTGTTGCCAATAAACCCCCTCAAGTCTTATCTAATCTTAATGCATCTACAGATTTGTGTCTATAGTTAGTTAACTGGCACAGAGTGTCTCTTACCTGCTCCTTCTGGAGCTGGGTTAATGCATTACGTGCTGCTGCTTGCTCTGCCTTGCGGCGTGAACCACCCCATCCCTCGCCTAGCATCTGATCGCCTAGCGTAACCTGACATAGAAACCGCTGCAAATCTCCATGGCGGCAGCTACGCTGCTCACATCTGTAATTAGGAAGGCCTAGCTGCCGACCTTGACTCCACTCCTGCAGGGCTGATTTGCTATTACCCCGATGTGGATCTGACAACAACGCTGCACTACTGCGAAGCCAATATGGCGTTAGCCAATGATGAACCATGTCTAAATTGCCAGTGGCTATATAGAGTGCGCCGATTAGTGCTTCAGTGGCTTCTGCCCGCAGGGTATTGCGGGCAGCTGTATCTCTTGCAGCTATAGGTCCCACTCGCAGTAGCTGCTCGATATTAACCTCCCTACCTACAGCTGCTAGCCAACGATCACTAACTAGTTGCGCTCGCAGCGCTGAGCGTTGCCCTACTGTTAAGTGAGGTTGGCTACGGGCAATAAATTCTGTGGCTGCCAGCCTTAGCACTGCATCGCCGAGAAACTCTAGCTGCTCGTAATTCTGTGGCCGACCCGATGAGGTATGTGTGAGAGCCTCATCCATCCGTTCTAGACCTTCCTCAGTGAGAGTATTGGAGATGAAACCAAGCTCTTGACAAAGGACTTGCAGTCGACGGCGCCGTTTTTGCTCCATAGTCACTACTGTTACATGTTGCTATCATGCTCATCAGTTAGGAGTAAGCGTCTAATAGCATCTCTTACCTTAGATCAAAATTCTAGTTAACTGAGTGGTCGAGGCTAAAATTGAGATAGGTTACCTAGGCTAAGTAAGCATAGTATCTATTGCAATACTATTGCTACTAATACTATACCTAAGGTAGTTTAACTGAATTGTCAATTAACCTTTCTAGATAAAATAGGCAAATTGGCTTGTTCGAGTTGTGAAACTTCTAGAGCGTTCTTTCGGACTAACTAGCACTTAACACTAGTGTTGAGTTAGTGAAAGCAGGACATAAGCCGGGTTCTGTTCTCCCTTTCGCAAAAGGGGGGCGATCATCTATCTGGGATAGCCGTTACCGACAACCTCAAGCGGCACGTGGTGGCGGAACTAGGTAGATGGCCAACAGTTGTTCCTAGGCCTTGCTCCCGGCCGGGGTTTACCGAGCCAGCACCTCTCGATGCTGCTGGTGCGCTCTTACCGCACCTTTGCACCCTTACCTGTGCCTGCAGGAAATCCCACAGAGCCATCGGCGGTGTGTTTCTGTGGCACTCTCCTCACGGTCACCCGTACTGGGAATTACCCAGCAAGCCTGGCCATCTAGGGAGCCCGGACTTTCCTCAGCCAGATTCCATATCCTACCTAATAGTGGAGATGGTCCAGCCGCGATCACCTCGCCTGCTTTCAAGCTCTATAATGACCCCTTGAAGCCTTGGATCCTAAAGAACCATAATCCATGCATTCCGGGGCTGTAGCTCAGATGGATAGAGCGACGGTTTCCTAAACCGTAGGCCGTGGGTTCGAGTCCCGCTAGCCCCGTGTCTTCGCTCTACTTTTACGCCCGTTGCTAGACCTGGAGTTTTCTGACCTCTTCTACAGTTCTTTAAAGACTCCTACTTTGAGGTCTTTGCTCTCAACTACTTTAGCCTTTAGCTGAAACCTGGAAAGAACTCTTGCTCGCATGAGCCTAGATATTTTCTTAACAAAAGCTCACATCTGATGTACCAATTGTGCGGAAGCGGATTATATGTATCCAGTTGCCGACTGTTAACTCTGAACCCCTATAGCCAAACCAAATTCTCCTACGGCTGCTAAGAGACTATGGAGTAACATTGAAGGTAAGGCCTTACCAAGAATGAGTCATGAATGATTGGCACGCCTCGATTTAGCGATGATTGAGGTTGAGCAGCTCAGGAAGACATACAGGGTTGCGGAAAAACAGCCTGGTCTCACTGGGACTTTGCGGCACTTTCTGCGCCGCCGTCATCGGGATGTAATGGCAGTACGCGATGTTTCATTTTGCATTGCGCCTGGTGAGATGGTTGGTTTCCTTGGGGCAAATGGAGCAGGCAAGACTACTACGCTAAAGATGCTATGTGGTCTCATTCATCCCAGTGCAGGAAAACTAGAGGTGGCTGGGCATCTTCCTCACCGCCGACATCCAGATTTCCTGCGCCGCATCACGCTTGTAATGGGACAGAGACAGCAACTGCTCTGGGACTTGCCACCGCTAGACTCACTGCGAGTTAACGCTGCTGTTTATGGCATCAGTGATCATGAAGCGAAGCTACGAATCAATGAACTAGCTGGAATGCTAGAACTTGGCAAGGAGCTCACTCAGCCTGTAAGGAAACTCTCTCTTGGCCAGCGCATGAAGGCAGAACTGCTGGCAGCGTTGCTGCATCAACCAGAAGTGTTATTCCTTGACGAGCCAACTTTAGGTCTCGATGTCAACGCTCAGGCAAGAGTGCGTCAATTTTTAGCAGACTACAACCGCCGTACTGGTGCTACAGTACTGTTGACCAGCCATTACATGGCTGACATCACAGCCTTATGTCAACGAGTATTGTTGATTCACGAGGGCTCTTTGTTTCATGATGGTCCCCTAGAATCTCTGACTACTAATTTAGCACCACACCGGCGTGTCCACTTTGAGCTGCAGGAGCCTATTCAACCAGAAAAATTTGCTGGGTTGGGTGATCTGGAAACTCTCAAAGATAGGGAAGTGACACTGCTAGTGTCCCGCGATCGCCTCACGACTACAGTGGCACATCTACTGGAGCGTTTCACAGTCGTAGATCTTGAGGTCAATGACCCTCCAATTGATGAGCTGATTGGCTCTTTGTTTCGCCAGGGAAAACTCTAATGCGAATCTTCGGCCTTAATCGACCGATTGTGCGCGCTCTGCTTGGATCTCAGTATGCTCACATGCTTGAGTACCGAGCTGAGATCGCTCTCTGGGCTTTTTCCGGTGTTTTGCCATTCATCATGCTCAGCCTCTGGAGAGGCAGTGGTGCAGGCGATAGCTTCGGTTTTGAGGGAATTGGCTTGGATCGGTACTTCCTAAGTGCTTTTCTAGTACGTCAATTCTCCGTGGTTTGGGTGGTGTATGCCTTTGAAGAGGACGCCTTGCTGGGCCGCCTGTCACCATATCTACTCCAGCCGCTGCACCCACTCTGGCGTTATGTAGCCGCCCACCTTGGAGAACAGCTAACTCGTCTTCCGTTTGCTTTTGGCATCGCCGGAGTATTCTTTCTGCTAAATCCTGCTGCACTTTGGCTGCCTTCCCCTAAAGTACTTTTAATGGCATGGTTGGCTATTTGGTTAGCCTTTGCTATTGGCTTCTTGCTACAAAGCTTAATTTCAGCTCTCTGCTTCTGGAGCGAGAAAGCCAGTGCTCTTGAGAGGCTGTTATTTATTCCCTTTCTTTTCCTCTCTGGCTTATTGGCACCGCTAAGTGCTTTCCCTCCAGCAGTACAAGCTGTGGTGAAATGGACGCCTTTTCCTTACCTGGTAGATTTTCCAGCCAGGCTCCTCTCTGGACAACCAGTTGATATAGTTGTTGGCTTTATCACACAGTTCACTTGGACCTTGGTGTTACTACCAATAGTACTAATTCTCTGGCGTATGGGCGTAAGCCACTATAGTGCTATGGGAGCATGAGTGATGAAACGCTACTGGTTAAGCCTGCGACGTTTCTGGAGCACTGCTTTAGCGAGCCAGCTGGAATATCAGGCAAATGTGCTAATTGACTTGCTAGCCATAGGACTCAGCTTGACTGGCAGTCTGTTTACCTTATCCCTTTTCTTTGGGCCGCAGGGTCGCAATCTTGGAGGCTGGACTTGGGAAGAGGCACTAATAGTACAAGGATTATACACAACTTTTGATGGCATGTCTAGCGCTTGGCTACGTCCCAATCTTGGAGCTATTGTCACTTATGTACGTGAAGGAACCCTCGATTTTGTGTTGCTAAAACCTATTGATAGCCAATTTTGGCTCTCTCTGAGAGATCTAGAGCCTGCTGGGTTGCCTGAAATGGCTTTTGGCTTGACACTGACAGCTTGGGCAGCTGCTCATGCTGGTGCCCCATTCTCGCCCGCAGCGTTGATGACAGTATTAGGCATGTTGATATCTGGCAGCCTAATCCTTTATTCCATATGGTTTTTAATTGCAGCCACCAGCATCTGGTTCGTAAAAACCTGGAATGCTACTGAAGTGCTACGGGTGCTCCTTGCGTCGGGACGATATCCTGTTAGCGCTTATCCAGCAGTGCTGCGCTTAATATTTACACTGATATTGCCAGTTGCTTTCCTCACGACCGTACCTGCTCAAGTAATCCTAGGCCGTGTCACAGCGCCAATGCTCTTAACTGGCTTAGGGCTAGCAGGTATGTTCTTTGCAATTGCTCGCTTTTTCTGGTTATATGCTCTGAGTTGTTATACTTCTGCATCGAGCTGATTAAAGATAGAGTAAAGTCTCACTTCTGAGACTAAAGCCGAATGCCCAACTTTAGGAATTTGATATAAGTCAAGTTTCTCCTTCAGGAGTTATAAACTTGGGCAATCAGGACTGAGCCTAAAATTTTCGTCTCCCAGGAAGCTAGCTATCTATTGACCAGAGTACAAAAAACTATTTTCAAGAGAACATCCTAGCTAAGATTTAGTAAGTTCACGGAATTGACCTATACTGACCTTAATAGAATATTAGTAGGGCCTGTTTACGGGGCTGTGAATCTGCAATTAAGATCCGAACAAGTGAAGGTCTAAAAAGTTAAAGTTTGAGCTAGTTTCGTAGCCGGCGCTACACCTAATAGACCGAGTCAAGCTTGCCCCGCAGCTAGAGTTAAGGGAGGGATAGTGGGTGCCATGACCCGACTTCACGACCTGCGACTCCGTCTTCTCATTCAGCAAGAGAGCGAACGGATTGCCAGCTCTCACCCAATTGATCTTGATCTCTCTGTAGTTCAAGCCCGCTGCCTCTGTTGGTTAGCCCTACTAGCTGAGGCCCACGAGGATCAGGCCAACGATGCTGAGCGCCGCGGTGACACCGAGCAGGCAATGGGTTGGTTTGCTGATTCAATGCGTCTACGCGACGTTATCCAGGTGGTGAGCTCGATTGAGATTCCCCTCCCTGAAGCTTCTGAAAGTGAGGATGACAATGGTACTAAGCAAGAACCACCTCTAGCAGCTTGATTGGGTGCCATGATGGGGCTCGAGCTAGAGGGACTGCGGTGCCGCTTGAAGAGCCCTGTCAATGCCCTGACTGTCAGCGCTTCTACCGGGAGCATGACAGGCTGATCCGTGAATACCCGACACTACGACAGCAACAGGAACTAGCTTGGGCAGTCCTACAAGCATTCCGTACTCTTTCCGGCCGTGTTCTTGAGGAGCTACAGAAGCAGCAGGAAAACTCCAGCAACAACAGCCCGCTGCCTGTTGTTGCTGATTCTGCAACCGAGGAGTCAGCAGAAAACTTTCAACGGTCTATCATAGATCTGGAGAACATCAATGCCCATCTGTTCTCAATTGAGGTTTTGATGGAGCGTATCTTCGATGTGTGCGCTTCAGAAGAGGTTGAATGCAAATTCCGTGAGATAGCTGGTGAGCTGGCACCCGATCCCCTTAACGTGGACCGTTTACGTCTGAACCGCTTGATTCACCAAACCCCAGACATTTCTGAGAGAAGCTGATCTGGGTCTAGCTTCTTGAAACTAGATGATTTACTATAAAAATACCCATCTTGCCAGCAGCTTACTTTCCTGGTCTAGTCAAGCTTGCTCTTGCCGCTCATTAAATATCTATATTATGTAAAAGTGCATGTGGTAGACATCTACTCAAGTGGTAACATGGCTGTGTAATCTTATATTTGTTAGCTAATGCTAACGGGCCAAATATTTTTGGAGCCACGCGAGACCCTACAGAAAATATAGCCTATTTCACACAACTTCTCCTGCTGAGCTTCTCGGCTCAGTCTGCATCGCAAGTGATCTCTACCTTCAGTTGCTCAACCTTCCAAATATTCTGGCAGTACTCACGGATCGATCGATCTGACGAGAAGAACCCTGTGCGGGCAGTGTTCAGTAGCGACATCCGATTCCAGTGCATGCGGTTTGTCCAAGCTTGACCTACCTCTTCTTGGGCACGTAGGTAGTCGACAAAGTCAGCCATCACAAAGAACGGATCACTACCAGTGAGATTATCTAACAAGGGCCGGAACAATTCTCCATCACCATTGCTAAAGTGGCCAAGCTCTATCAAATGAATAGCCTCTTCTAATTCAGGAACTGACTGGATCAAATCCCAGGGCTGGTATCCATCCCGGTGTAGGGAGTGAATCTCTTCAACAGTTTTCCCAAAGAGAAAAAAGTTTTCAGCACCAACTCGCTCACGAATCTCTACGTTAGCACCATCAAGAGTGCCGATAGTGAGTGCCCCATTCAAGGCAAACTTCATGTTGCCAGTTCCAGATGCTTCCTTGCCTGCTGTAGAGATCTGCTCGGATAGATCAGCAGCAGGATATACTTGCTCTCCTACCTTAACACTATAGTCAGGCAGGAATAGTACTCGCAAGCAGCCGTCCATACTGGGATCGGTGTTTACCATCTCAGCAATACCATTAATGAGGCGGATTATTAGCTTCGCCATGTAATATCCCGGTGCTGCCTTACCACCAAAGATTATAGTGCGCGGTACCAGACTTCTAGTCTGACCATTTTTGATGCGCAGGTATTGAGTTACTACTTGCAATGCATTGAGGTGCTGTCGCTTGTACTCATGGATACGTTTTACCTGTACGTCGAATAGCGAGGAGGGATCTACCAGTATACCGGTATGTCGGTGTATATAGCTGGAGAGTCTACGCTTAACTGCAAGCTTTGTATCACTCCATTGCTCTAAAAAGTTGTGGTCATACTGCCACTTCTCAAGGTGACGAAGATTCTCCATGCTAGTGATCCAGTCGAGCCCAACATATTTATCGAACAACTGGGCAAGCTTTGGATTAGCCAAAGCTACCCAGCGCCGAGGTGTAACACCGTTAGTAACATTGCTGAACTTCCTTGGCCAGAGCTTGGCGAATCCTGGCAGTAACTGGCGACGTACCAAATCTGAGTGTAAGGCGGCAACACCATTAACATGATGAGAGCCGATAGTGGCCAGATGAGCCATACGTACTGCCTTGCCACCCTCTTCATCGATAATAGAAAGCTCTCGCTGGACTGAATCATTGCCAGGGCAGCACAATCGAACCTGTTGCAAAAAGCGGTGGTTAATTTCGTAGATCAGCTCCAGGTGGCGGGGTAGCAGGCTACTGAACAAGCTTAAGTCCCACTTCTCCAAGGCCTCAGGCAACAAAGTATGGTTTGTATAAGTCATTGATCGGGTAGTAATATCCCAAGCCTTATCCCAGTCAAAGTGATGATCATCAATCAGAAGCCGCATTAGCTCAGCTACGGCAATCGCTGGGTGGGTATCATTTAGCTGGACAGTCCAATATTCAGGAAAGTCGGCGATTGCAAGCCCGCGGTTATCTAAGCTGCGAAGCATATCTTGCAGAGAACAGCTTACGAAGAAGTGCTGTTGCTTTAAGCGCAAACGGCGGCCTTCATCAGTACCATCATTTGGGTACAGTACCTTGGAAAGAGTCTCACTGCCTACTTTTTCCTCTACAGCACCGTAGTAATCACCAATATTGAAGGCATAAAAGTCAAAGCTCTCGGTAGCATCTGCTCTCCACAGACGCAACCGATTGCAAGTGTTAACACGGTAGCCTAGAACTGGTACATCATGAGGTATACCAATAGCGTGCTCAGCAGGGATCCATCGGGAGCAATAATTCCCTCTATCGTCAAGATAACTCTCGGTACGTCCACCGAAGCCTACGCAGCAGGCTTCGTCAGGCTGGGGAAGCTCCCAAGGCCAGCCTCCCTTAAGCCACTTGTCGGTGACTTCTACTTGGCAGCCCTCACGAATTAGTTGGTTAAAGATACCAAACTCATAGCGAATACCATATCCAGTTGCTGGCACTTGCAGACTAGCTAGAGATTCCATATAACAAGCTGCAAGACGCCCAAGACCACCATTGCCTAAGCCGGGCTCTTCCTCCACCTCAATAATCTGCTGCAGCGACTCAATGCCGAATCGCTGCACTGCTTCTTCTGCCTCTTTCTGTATGCCGAGATTCAGCAGGTTATTGTTTAGCTGTGGGCCAATCAGGAACTCAACTGAGAGGTAGGCGACCATTTTGTGTGGACGCGCTCGGATTGCCTCAATATTAGCTAGGTAGCGAGTCATCAGACGGTCGCGCACTGCATAGCTCAGAGCCATGTAGAGATCGTGATGACTAGCAGTAGGAGCGAGTTTACCAAGTGTGAAGAAAAGATGCTCAGTCATACCAGCAAACACTGAGTTAGCGTCTAGGCCAGTCCGTTCAGGGTCGAAAGTGCAGCCCGGGGTTGGTAGACGTAGGTTGAGAGGCTGGGAGATGCTCATTACAGCGGAAAGAGAGAGGGTAGACTGAGAGGTATTGCATGGAGCTAGACGTGGCAGGAGGCCTGCCCCAGATTCAGCACAAATTGTGGGCTTAAGTGGTGCACCTATATGCTGCGCGCGCGGGCACAGGTATTAGTGGCACAAAGACTGTCGCCACAGAGAGCAGCACAAGGGCGACGTAGCTCTGGTCACCTCTGAAGAAATAGTTAAAGTGATTTAGGTGATCCTTACGCCAGCTTGTCCTTTAAGGTCGCGGTTAGTATTACTGCTGCAAAGTCATGCCTTTGCTGGCCGAGATCTCTAGTCACGATCTCGAAATGGCGGAGACCCTAATTGGGGTTGCCCGTTTCCTGCTGATTTTTGTGACCGCCCGGCTGCTAGCGGAGATTTTGGTAAGGCTGCAGCTACCTACTATCCTTGGCGAGCTTCTTGCTGGTGTGCTAATCGGTGCCTCTGGATTTCATCTTTTAGTTCCACCAGAAACCCAGTCCACACTCAGTGATAGCTTGCTAAGTTTAGTCAGCTCACTTGTCTCGATCTCACCCGAGATGGTGTCAGAGATCTACAATGAAAGCTTTCCGTCACTCGAATCTGTAGCAGATTTAGGACTGTTTGCTCTTCTCTTTCTAGCTGGTCTCGAGAGTGAGCTTGAAGAGCTGATTGCAGTAGGTTCACAGGCTTTTACTGTTGCTCTTGCCGGAGTGGTGTTGCCTTTTGCTTTCGGCACCTGGGGTCTAATGGCCATCTTTCACGTTGATGCTGTTCCAGCAATTTTCGCTGGTGCCTCGATGACCGCTACCAGTATTGGTATTACAGCTAGTGTCTTTGGGGAGCTTGGCTACCTTAAAACCCGTGAAGGCCAAATAGTAATTGGTGCCGCTATTCTTGATGATATTCTCGGTATTGTTATCCTAGCAGTTGTAGTTGCTCTTGCCTCTGGCAATAGTCTCGAGATCGTGCCAATTGCAAAGCTCATTATCGCCGCCGCCGTTTTTGTAATTGTTGCTATTACTCTGAGCCGCACAGCTGCACCAGCCTTCGACTGGCTAATTGAACAACTCAAAGCACCCGGCGAGGTACTAGTTGCTTCATTCGTGATAACCGCATTGAGCTGCTTCGCGGCAACAGCTATTGGACTTGAAGCAGCACTTGGTGCTTTTGCAGCTGGATTGATTCTGAGTGGTTCCAGGTATAATCATGCCATTCAGCAAGCAGTTATACCGATCGTAACTCTCTTTGCCACAGTCTTCTTTGTGCTCGTCGGTGCTGGCATAGATTTATCAGTGATTAATCCTAGTAATCCTTCTAGTCGTTCTTCTCTTGTAGTTGCCGGTTTTCTCCTAATTATTGCTATTGCCGGCAAGCTGGCAGCTGGTTGGGCTTTCCTCAGCAAACAACCTACTCGTCGTTTGGTAGTTGGCCTTGGCATGATGCCTCGCGGCGAAGTTGGCCTGATCTTTCTTGGTCTTGGTACCAGTGCTCAGTTGCTATCGCCGTCGCTTGAAACTGCAATTCTGCTGATGGTAGTCGGCACCACGTTTCTATCACCGCTACTGCTACGTCTAGTACTTGGTGGGCAGCAAACACCAGCTGTGGCCGATAAAGATGTGACCACCGATCCGATGCCACTTCCCTAAATCCTCTAATAGGGTCTAGACACTACCGGAGTTATCACCAGATAGCGCCAGTAGCAATTCCCATCCTATAGCTATTATCCCGAGGCTGGCTGCCCAGCCTGGACCTAAGGCCCAACTCAGCAATAGCTGTACTGCGAGTCCAACCACCAGAGCGAGTAATAGACTACTGATTGTCAAAAATAACTGTTGCCAGGATTCTTTCAAAAAGCTCTTTGTCAGGCTAACTTCTAATTGATTTAGTGGTACCGACAAAGGCAAATAGAGTGCTAGTGCCCAAAGTAAAGCTCCGCTAACAGTGCTGCCATAGAGGAAAGGGTACGCACCGACAATGTTGTCCATGAGTCATATCGCCGCGTAGCTTCCTAGCATCGCGGACCATACTTAAGCCGTGGTGACTGCTGCTCCAGATGCCGCTATGACTAGCTCCTGGACTTTCCAGGGACATAGTGTCCACGCGCTATGCCGTGCCCCACTCCAACCCTCTGGTCCAGCCTTATTGCTAGTACATGGGTTTGGAGCCTCTACTGATCACTGGCGGCATAACATCCCATTCCTTAGCCAGCACTATGAGGTGCATGCAATAGACCTACTGGGCTTTGGTCGCAGTAGTAAGCCCACCAACCTTGCCTATGGTGGCATTCTCTGGCGTGACCAGCTTCTGTACTACATACACGAGCGTATAGGACGCCCTACAGTATTGGTAGGTAATTCCCTAGGGGGTTTCGCTGCCCTTGCCGCTGGTGCTAGTCTTGGAAAAGATGCTGCCGGTGTGGTTTTGCTCAATGCCGCTGGGCCCTTCAGTGACGAGCAGCGGCAAACGTCAGGGATACGAGCTACTATATTCAGGACTCTTCTCAAAAATCCCCTGCTACAGCGCTTACTATTCGAAAATCTACGTCGCCCAAGAACAATCCGTCGCACGCTCAAGCAAGTCTATATAGACCACACCAATGTTGACGAAGAGCTGGTTGAGTCAATTCGCCGGCCTTCCCTTGAGCCTGGAGCCTTTGGAGTGTTCCGCACTGTATTTAACATTCCCCAAGGTCAGCCTCTTGACGAACTTTTCGCGCAGCTGCGTGTACCATTGCTACTCCTTTGGGGCATTCGCGACCCCTGGATTAATGCTGAAGGACGGCGCGCTGCTTTCCAAAGACATGCACCTGTTGCTACCACTGAGATAGTTCTTCAAGCAGGTCACTGCCCTCATGATGAAGTACCTGACCAAGTAAATATCGCTTTGCTCAACTGGATACAGACATCCACAATGCAACATTCTACCAGTTCTAGCTAAGAGAATTTCCGCGCGATAATCAAGACTAAAGCCATGTTAACTATAGCCCATGATATAGCTAAATAGTACCGCAAAATTTACGCTAGAGACCAGTGACACACTAACTATTGTCACGCTAGTCTTATAGAAGCTACCCTATCCTATTCTAACTGGATTCCTCTGATCTTAGGATCTTGATGACCTTAAATAGTACTTACTCTAGAAAAAACAATAAGTAGTTGCATGAGTATATATACGGTACTGCAAATTACACGATCTGATAGCAAATCAGCAAATTGCTAGTATGGTAAGTTATCCGGGCTGAATAGTTTTACCTTAAATAGCTCTTGAGTAAACTGCGACCCTACAATCCTATCTCCCTATGACAAGCTGAATATAGCCATGAGACTAGGTTATAAGCTTTAGCTTAAGCAACTCATGGTCCCACAAATTATCATTACAAGGATATCAATGACCAAATTGCAACAAAAGCTGTGAAGGTCGTAGTGATTGATGATGACCCCACTGGTTCTCAAACAGTACATGGGTGTTTGTTATTACTGCGTTGGGATGTTGACACTTTGCAGTATGGGCTAAATCATCCTTCCCCATTTCTTTTTATCTTAGCAGATACGCGAGCAATGTCCAGGGAAGATGCAGCAGCACGTAACCGAGAAATATGTCGTTGTCTTGATGCTGCACTGTCTGCTAATAAGCAATCCCGACACAATGTGTTGCTTGTGAGTCGTGGTGACTCAACTCTGCGCGGCCATGGAATACTAGAACCTGCTGTACTTGCTACTTATTTCGGTCCTTTTGATGCCACATTGCATGCACCCGCATTCTTAGAAGGCGGGCGCACGACTGTAGATGGTGTGCACCGACTTTATGGTAAACCAGTCCATATGTCCCCATTTGCTCAAGATCATCTGTTCGGCTACAATACTAGTAATTTAGCTGAGTGGGTCGAGGAGAAAAGTAAGGGCATTATTCGTGCTGCTAATGTAGACCGCCTGAGCCTGAAAGAGTTGGATGAGGCTGCTACGAGCAGTACTGGCATGATAGCATTGAGCAACCATCTACAGAGATTAACAAATAATCAGATAGTAGTGGTAGATGCTGAGCAACAGCGACAGCTGACAGCTCTTGGCAATGTGGTGCGATCTCTTGCTGGCAAGAGGCGATTTCTATTTCGAGCAGCCGCCAGCTTAGTAAAGGCACTAGCTAATCCAGGATCCCAGCCTGCAAACGCGCGAGCACTAGCAGGGTTTCGTCGCCGCAGCTCTCTTGGAGAACTTCTACCTGGGCTGGTGCTGGTTGGATCCCATGTACCCCTGGCTAGACAGCAGTTGAAGCAGTTGCTGGCAACAGATCGCTGCCGAGGCATAGAATTACCTGTGCATCAGATTGCTCGTGCCTTTGAGGGAAATTTACCAGATTTGACTTTAGCTAGCCTAGAGCAACAATGGCTTATCCAGCTCTATAAGACACTTGAAGATGATCATACACCAGTGCTATTCACTAGTCATGATGAGTTGAGCTTTGCTACAAGACAAGCCAAACGCCGCTTCTCTAAGAAGCTAGCGCAGCTGACAGGACGCCTGGCGGCTGCAGTAGCACCACAACTGGGATACCTAATATGTAAAGGAGGAACTACCAGCCAGACGTTATTAGCAGAAGGATTGAGTCTAACTTTAGTACAATTGGAGGGCCAGCTTCTGCCAGGTCTATCATTAGTGCGGCCTTTAGAATATGGAAATTTTTGGAACCTACCGATTTTAACCTTTCCTGGCAATCTTGGAGATGAGAATACTCTTTTAGAGGCCTGGCTACAAATGGAAAATACTTAAATTAAGATTGATGCTGTTAATTGTATGTGTTGCTATCTTAATCCTGAAAAGCGTGTTAATTTAGGTTCTAATATGGTTCATGGCTGAGGGACGCAACTTGCTAGGGTACGCCAGCTTATTTTAGAATCTATCAATAATTGCTCTAGAGAAGCCACTACAACTCACTGGTTTCACTGGTGGTTCCATCAACCGAGCTAGGTCATAAGTAACTTGCTGGTCAATAATAGCAGCACTCAGACCTTTTTTAATCAGGCTGGCAGCTTCCTGCCAGCCGAGAAACTCAAGCATCATTGCTCCACTAAGAATTGCTGACCCAGGATTAATACGGTCAAGACCAGCATGCTTAGGAGCTGTTCCGTGTGTAGCTTCAAAGATTGCTGCATCCTCACCAATATTGGCGCCAGGAGCCATGCCAAGACCCCCTACCATCGCTGCAGCTGCATCCGAGATATAGTCGCCATTGAGGTTGAGAGTGGCTAGAATCGAGTATTCTTGAGGTCGCATTTGTATCTGCTGGAAGACACTGTCTGCAATACGGTCATCAACCAAAACCATTGTCCGCCAATTGCCATTGCCGTGGCTAGCACCGATAGTGTTGATTGTCTTCTGTACCTCAACTTCGATTGCGGTTTTCTTCTCTGAGGTGAGTGCGTCATAACCTGGTTCAATCAAGCGAGCATTGCCCTCGATGCTTAAACTCGGCTGCTTCTCTAGATTATAAAGTATCCAGCTTTCCTGCTCAGTAATGCAGACATTGCGGAACTCTGTTGTGGCAAGCTCATAGCCCCAGTCACGGAAAGCCCCTTCTGTAAACTTCATAATATTACCTTTATGTACTAAGGTAACGTGGCGTTTGTTACCTGCAAGCCGTAGAGCATGTTGGATTGCCTTGCGGATGTGGCGCTGACTGCCATACTTGCTGACTGGTTTAATGCCAATGCCGGAACCTTCAGGAATTTGATGTTGTCTAAGCCTTTGGCTAGCCGGAATCGCTACTTTGTTAAGGTACTCGCGCAGCTGCTGACCTACTGGATCACTTGCATCCCACTCAAGGCCTACATAGATGTCCTCAGTATTTTCACGGTAGATGACTATGTCGAGATCCTGAGGGTGTCGGTGTGGACTAGGGGTACCAGCATAGTAACGGCAAGGCCGCACGCAAGAGTACAGATCAAATATTTGGCGCAGGGCAACATTTAGAGAGCTAATGCCACTGCTAACAGGTGTAGTTAATGGTCCCTTTATTGCAATACTGTAAGAGCGGATTGCTTTAAGCGTGTCATCTGGCAGATATTGGTAAGCACCATAAACTCTGCAGGCCTCATCCCCAGCATAGATCTTGAACCACTCGATCCGTTTCTGACCACCATATGCTTGCGCTACTGCAGTATCCAGAACTCTTTGTGTAGCAGGCCAAATATCGATACCAGTCCCGTCACCACGAATGAAAGGGATAATAGGGTCGTCCGCAACAATTGGTTGACCATTCTTAAAGTAAATCGGCGTCCCTTGTTTAGGGGGAGTGATCTTCCTGAACTGAGCCATGGGACTGGTTCGACTGCAGTAGTCGTCAGCCTATAACTATCAAGAGATTCTTAGGGTTACAATTTGGTTTCACTGTAGACAAGTACTTATCTATGAAGATTGCCTGATTCTAAGCCTCCCACTACCCTGACAGTTTGCCTTCCAACTTATGAATAGTTAAGGTCAAAGACGCTATATGACCATCCAGGTCATAACCCTGAGTAGACTTTAGGTATTGGTACCAATGGAGTGGCTAGAAACCTAGCTTCTCTAAAGACTAAAGATTACATTAGCAAGAACTGACAGTCCCAAAGTCCGTATATGTTGCAGCACATGAACACTAGTGTGTCACTCAGCTGAATAGTAACGACAAGCAAGGACGCTCTCCCGTCAAGATCTGATGTCAGACACAACCCTGTCGAATGAACGCGGAGGATCGGGCGGACAGCGTCCATATGGTTCAAGCGCTAGCCTCTGTCGCTGCCATCGTGCGTCGTCGCTTCCCCGATGCACGGACAAATCTGGCTCCATGGCGTGATGATCCTGAGACTCGGCGCTGGAGTGAGGCTGAAACTCTAGATCTAGCCTTTCATTTTCCTGGCTGGAGTCCACGACTTGAATGCCGTAGCCTGTTGCTACAGCTACGACTACAGGACTCAGCTATACAGACTGAAGCATCTCCGCGGTTGCTCGGTGTTCTGATGCGTGGCATGACACATGCAGGCGAGCGTTGGCGACTGGCAACCATTGGCGACTGGCAACTCAGCGGCAGCCACCTTCCGCAAAAACAGCAACAGCAGCAGCTACGTGAAATTTGCCGCGATCTGTATGGATTGTTTCCACCAGATGTTACAGCAGTGACCAGTGCGTAACCCTTTGCAACCCCGTGAGTCCTTGAGCCTTCCCAACCGAATAATGTCATCAGATTGTGTTACCACTCACCGTTTCCATGCCTGTTGCACTGGCATCCCAACTCCGGGAAGGCACTAAGAAGTCTCACACCATGGCTGAAAACACTGGTTTTGTGAGCTGTTTTCTGAAGGGCGTGGTTGACAAGTCCAGTTACCGCGAACTTGTGGCCGATCTCTACTTCGTGTACAGCGCTATGGAGGAAGAGGTCACAGCTCTCTCCGATCATCCTGTAGTGGGACCAATCGCCATGAAAGAGCTCAACCGCCGCGAAGCTCTCGAGAAAGATCTCGCCTACTACTTTGGACCGGACTGGGCTGCGCAAGTGAGGCCGTCTGCTGCTGCTTTAGCTTATGTCGAGCGCATTCACCAAGTTGCCTCTGAATCTCCAGAACTACTTGTGGGCCATCACTACACACGCTACCTTGGCGACCTCTCTGGCGGACAAATTTTGAGGACTATAGCTCAGAAAGCGATGAATTTGCCCTCCAATGATGGTCTACAATTCTACTCCTTTGAAGCAATCGATGACGAGAAAGACTTTAAAGTAGCTTATAGGGCTCGAATGGATGAATTACCCATAGACCAACCGACAGCAAATAGAATCGTTGAGGAAGCTAACCATGCTTTTCACTTGAATATGAATATGTTTAAGGAGCTTGAGGGAAATCTTGTAGCAGCTATAGGCAAAGTTCTCTTCGGGTTTCTCACCCGCCGCCAGCGCTCTGGTAGCACAGAGGCAGTCGTAGCCTGACTAAGTCTAGTTTCCCCAGTGCTATTTCTCAAGTTGGTTTTCGCTGCGTACGATTGCTTGTTCCAGGAACTGGGCCTCGCTTTCATTGCGGTGGCTTGAATGTTGAGCTGCAGACAGCACGATTGCTATCGCATCTAATCACTACTGAGGTAATAACTTACCGACAGAAGCAGGCTAACTTCCTCTATCTTGCAGATCTCTTAAGGGCCGAGACCTTCCCTGGTCAAGACGAGATTCTCTGGTTAGTAAGCTGGGGATTTGATGTACCGAATCTTTTACGCCGTCTGCACGGTCGCTGCGTGGCCTATCATGCTCATAGCAGCGGTTACGGTTTCGACCTACCCCCTGGGGTCCCTGTGTTAGCTGTGAGCCGAAACACACTTGGGTACTGGGGCGATCGTGCCCCGCACAACCCTCTTTTCCTAGTTCCAAATGCTCTTGAGCCACAATGGCTTCAACGTGGAGCACGCTGTTGCAAGTCTCTGGATAGAGATATAGATAGCAACAAAGTGGACTCACGCCCAATTGACGTCTTGGTTCAAGCCCGCAAAATCAGTCGCTACGTTCTAAACAAACTAGTGCCCGCCCTAAAGGCAGTAGGCCTGAAGGTTACTGTTCAACACGACTGGGTCTCCGATCTGGTTGAGCTGTTTAACAGCTCAACCGTAGTTCTCTATGACTCTGCAGAGTACTGGCGCAGCCAGGGTATTAGCGAAGGTTTTGGCCTACCGCCACTAGAAGCACTGGCCTGTGGCTGTGTAGTTTTCAGCAGTTTGAATCATGCACTTGCCGATACTATTGACCCAGGGTTTGTGGGACACCAGATAGGCTGTGGAACCCTTAGTTGGGATCTGCAGCGTATATCTGCAGCTGTACACAATCCGGCGGCCTGGACAATACCGCATGCAGAAATCGAATTTTTGCTGCAGCATCATTCAGAGGCCGCGCTTTTGTCCCGCTGGCATCAGGTACTTACAGCCTTATATAGCATTAACCAACATCTTATTACCTCATCTGAGAGATCTCTCCGCCGCAGGAGATATTGCTTGCTACAGCTAGAGTGGTATCGGCGGCAGTTATCTGCAGATCGCTTGATTAACCACCTGCGACGTTACTAATGCTGATCAGCTTACCGGCTGAAACACCGTTCCGGATTGATCAGGTAACAGCAGCTCCTCTCTTGCTTGGAGGCCTTTTCACCATCCAGCTATTGCTTGCTGGTTTACTGAGTTGGATTGGAGCTGCTGGGTACCGGAAGTACTGGTGGATGGTATCTTTTTTGTGGCTGATTGTCACAGCCGTGTTTTTTACACTGGCTTGCTGGGGAACTAGTGATATCACAAAGCTCAACTACTACTTGGCTGAGGACCCAATACGGTACCTACCAGGGGAACCCTTTTGGTGGTCTTTTTCCAGCCTAATTTTACATCTGCCATATCGTATGGCTGCTGTTCATGGTCTTGTAGTCGCTGGTTATGCGACCATCGGTCTACTTTTAGCTTATCAACGAAGTTTGGTAGCTTGGGGTAGCTGGTGGGCTCTTTCAATCACTACTAGCCCAATGCTTCATGGCTTTCTTCAAAACGCACATTCACGACAGGCTCTAGCAAGTCTACTTGCCTTGCCGCTAATGTTATATCTTGCCAAGTTAGCACATGTACGACTGTGGCTATTGATACTTGTGAGCATATCATCTTTATTTGTCCACACCACAGCACTACTATCACTCAGCTTTGGGGCCCTAAATGCCTTACCGTGGACCCAGTCTGTACGGCACCCTATCAGCAGCAGCCACAAATTCTGGCTGAGCTCACTGATGATTATAGTTGTAGTCGCACTTTTAACAGCTGCTGCGCTTATTGTTGGTCCTGCACTGTTACAGAAGACTGAGGCTTATGTAAGGCACAATAACTTCTTTAGCTCTTATCCAATCCGCCGGCAGGTACTGCAGGGTCAACTCGTGTTGCTAGCCAGCTTGTTATGGGCTTGTTGGCGTCGTGGTCTTAACTGGCAAGTTCTAGCAGCTTGCCCCTACAGTTGTCGCCTTGTTCTTAATATTGTCATCTACATATTGCTGCAGTTATCGGTTAGCTGGCAGGTACTACCCCAGATTGGCTTCCGACTCAGTGATATACAAGCTCTCTTCCTGTTAGTAAATTTGTTGACTTGGTTACAAGTCCATCACATGGAAGTTGCTTTGGTACCATTGCTGATAGTTAACCTTATCTTCTGGGGCAGCCAAGTTTGGATGCCAGAGGGGCTAGATTGTGGTCAGAATGATGGCTTCTTTTGTATCCCTGACCGCGGGCCTAGTGCTGTCCAATATAGCTGAGTTTTCATGGCCGATCAGTTTGCTGACTGGCACCATCGGTACAACCCTAGCCTAATTGCATGTATGTTGGAAACTGTTCACTTAGGTAGCAGTAATATTTGACTGAGCGACATGAGAAAAGGCTTTGCTCTATTTCCCTTCCAAGTGTCACCCTGACGCGTATTCTGCAGATCTTTTCCTATCTGCCACCAAGCCATTTTCGTGGCTGCTGGTTTTTGCTGGCAATCTCCTCAGCGGTAGGTTTATCTGATCTTGTGTTTGTGGGTTTGGTTGCCAAACTTGTGGGATCTTTAAGCAAATCAAAGTTATCTGATAACCTACCCTTTGTGCAGGTATTTAGTAATGATGCTCTAGATCGCAATCTTTGGATTGCGGCAATCTTAATTATACTGATCTGGATATCTGCAAGCTTAAGGTTTCTCTCTAGGTTGATTGAGGCAAATATTAGTGCCAAAATCTGGTGTACTCTTGGCAACAAAACCTACAGCAATCTTTTATGCCAGTCTTTTGATTACTTTAACAATAGTAACTCAGCGGCGCTACTAACCCGGCTAAATCGGGTGCTTAGTAAGGTTTCTGATGGAGTAATTCTGCCTCTACTAACTATCTGCAGCAAGTCACTCTCAGCACTAATTCTGGTATCTGGTGTGATTACTACTTTTGGCTGGATAGCCCTAGCAGTGTTTTTCTTGCTAGTTGCTGCTTATTCCGTGGCTTCACTATTGATAACTCCACATATGCGCTTCTTGGTTCGCCAACAATTTCTCTACAAGCGCCAAGTAAACGAAATTTTTCTCGATTCAACTCGCTCAATCCGAGATATCCATCTTCATGCATCAGAAAAGTTTTTTCTTAATCGCTTTAAACATATTGGCATGGCAGGTAAACGTTACGACAGAATGGTCAAAATTCTCCCAGACTTGCCACGCTTTGTGATCGAGCCCGCAGGTGTTACCGTGCTCTTTACGCTTGGATTGCTACCACCATTGCTTAGTAGCACTGGCAAGAGCGAAGTGCGTGATGCTCTGCCTGCCCTTGTAGGTATTGTTTTCGCCTCATTGCGTCTTGCTACTCCAACCCAAGCTGTTTTCCGAGCTCTTAACCGCCTGCGGGCTTCTTTACCTGACTTGGATGATGCTCTCGAGCTTCTATCTCTCTCCCCTAAAAGATTGCTGGACTTATCCCAAAGCGCTCTTAGTCCAGAGGGAATTATGCCCCAGTATACGATTAAGCTTGAAGGTGTCTCTTATCAATACTTTGCAGATCAAGACTGTGCTCTCCAGAACGTTTCCCTGACAATTCCGGTTGGTGCTCGTATAGCTCTAGTAGGCGCTACAGGTGGTGGTAAGACTACTGCTGCCCATTTGCTTCTAGGATTATTAAGGCCAAAGAGTGGTCAGCTCCTGCTCGATGGTGTTCCACTCCACAACAAAGAAATACAGGCATGGCAGCAGTGTTGTGCCTTCGTTCCCCAGAATATAATGCTTCTCGATACAAGCATACGGGCAAATGTTGCTTTTGGTATTAGTGATGATGCCATAAATGAGGATGCACTCTGGAGCTGTCTAGAAATGGCCCAACTAGCTGACTTCGTTTCTGAACTGCCCTACGGTGCTTTTACACGTGTTGGCGAGAATGGAATGCATCTTTCAGGCGGCCAGCGCCAGCGCTTAGCTCTAGCCCGGGCATTCTACAAGCGTGCGCGTGTCTTGGTGCTAGACGAAGCCACTAGTGCCTTAGATAATAAAACAGAGAGCAATGTGATGGAATCTCTAGGGTTGATTGGCCGTTACTATACTACAGTTATTATAGCTCATCGCTTATCCACAATCCGCTACTGCGATTGCATTTACCAATTCAGTCAAGGGCGTACTATTGCTTCAGGAACTTTTGATGAACTCCAGTGTCAATCCGACTCGTTCCGGGAACTAGTTAAATTGCAACATGGCTGATATTGTTTTACTAGCTACTGCAGACTGGGATCACCCACTCTGGACTAACAAACAACATGTTGCCACTGCACTTGTTAAAGCAGGACACCGTGTTCTCTACATCAATTCTCTAGGACTTCGTAACATCCAACCCACGATGCGCGATTTGCAGCGCACTTTGAAAAGACTTTGGTATGGTCTACGCCCACCTCGTTCTGTAAAGCCAGATCTTTGGGTATGGTCGCCACTTGTAATTCCAGGTGGTTTTATGGGCATCGGTCTTATCGTGAACCGCCTCAGCTTACATATAGGCCTTTACATTAACCGGCGCTTACTACACTTTCAAGACCCATGGCTGTGGACTTTTAATCCACTTGCTGCGCACTTGCTAAACCTCAAAGATTTCCGCGTGACTATATATCACGCGGTTGATGCTTTGCAAGAACAGCCTTGTATGCCGAGCAGGCTAATAGCTGTGGAAGAGCGCAGACTTTGTGGTCTAGTTGATCAGGTGCTAGTTACTTCCCCACAGCTACAGCGTCAGCTGGAAACTTGGTCTCAGCGTATCCGCTATGACCCAAACGTAGCTGATCAAGGTCACTTTTCTAAAGCTATGGCGGTTTCATCTATACCAGATGACCTTAAAGAAATACCAGAGCCACGCATTGGCTTTATAGGTGCCGTTAGCAGCTACAAACTTGATTTTGCACTAATAGCTGCTTTAGCTAATTGTCATCCTTATTGGTCTTTTGTGTTTATTGGCCCTACTGGTGAAGGAGAAATTCACACAGATACTCAGCCACTTGATGCTGAGCCAAATGTATATTTATTAGGCTGGCGGCCCTACAGTTCACTTCCTAATTACTGCGCTGGGTTTTCGTGTGGCTGGTTACCCTTGCGACTAACACCCTATACCAAAGCTATGTTTCCAATGAAGTTCTTTGAATATCTAGCTGCAGGTCTTCCAGTAGTAGCGACTTATATCGACTCCCTAAAAAAATTTAGTGATGTAGCTCTCTTGTGTAAGCCTACAACGGCAACATTTAGCCTTGCACTAGATACAGCTATAACAGGAGGTGGTCCACCACTTTCTACTCGCCTAACTCTAGCATCAGAACATACCTATGCTGCCCGTACTCAGTGTCAGTTAGTAGCTCTTGAGGCACTTCAAGCTGTGGGCAAAGCACAACGAAGAAAACTGCCGCGCTAGAGCCTAGGGCCATGAAACTCGCTATTGTCACAGTCTGCATGAACCGAAAGCAGCATCTACTGAGCTCTATTGCCCGCATTGCAGATTGGCCTTATCATCATGAACATCTGCTCATTGACTGGAGTAGTCGTGAGCCTGTGCGTCGTGAAGAACTTCCTAGTGACTCCCGGATTGTCCTGCAGCGAGTAGAAGGGGAGACATCCTGGAATCTTTGTCGTGCCTATAATCTTGCAGCCCGTCTTGCCAAAAGTAGTTGGTTGCTGAAGCTAGATGCTGATTGCTGGCCCGGGAGTTTTGACCCGTCAGACCTAATAATGCGCGGGGCTAGTATCTGTTGGTTTGGTAGTGGTCCTAACGGTCGAATTGGCCAGTTCCTAATGCATCGCACTGCTTTTGAGGCAGTAGGAGGGTTTAACGAGGTGCTAGCCGGTTATGGGTTTGATGACAAGGACCTCAAGGCTCGTCTAAGTAGCCAAGGCTGGCGAATTGAGTTACTGCCTGTTACAGCTATAGAGGTGATCCCACATTCCATTCACGAACGCGTCGGGCGGAAGCTGACTGAGAGGCAAAAGACTTTTGCTCTTGAAGAAGCCCGTAGCTATGCTGAACGTAGAGCAACAGCAATGAGCAATAGAGTTGCGGCAGCTTACTATCCTTGGACGGCTTGCCGGTCACCCACTCACTACCAGTGCCTCGCCGAGGGTGTTTGGCAGCGTCAGGAAGAATCATTGCCCCGGCTTGCGCCATGTACAGAGGCAGAGCTGCGGCGTTTGCGGCGTCTGATTTTTTGGTCGTACTTTCTAGAGATTCCTGAGTTACACGTTAAGCAACTGCCACAGCAACTATTGCCACTAGAGCAAAATGGCCGCTTTGTTACGAACTGGTGGCACCATCTCTATTGGCATATTGTGAAACCTCTACAACGCCTACCCTTAATGATGCTTATGCTGCTACGCCAGCTAGTCAAATACTGCAGATGAATTATAGTGACTGTAATGCAATCTCTTCGCCACCGCTCCGTTTGGTGGCAGCATCGGCATATTTTGCGGCGACTTCAGGACCAAACATCAATTGCGCTGGCAGCAGCTGATGTTCCCACCGCTGTAGCCCTCTTAGAGATACAACTGTGCTGCTACAAATGGCCATTTCAAGTTGAAGAATTGCTGTTTCGGCGGCACCGGCGTCCAAAAGATTCTCATGTAAGTCAGGCATTATTGGAAGCACTTCATTGCAGCCCCGTTCTTCCTCCTTATCAGCAATTTTACGCTGGCATCGCTTCTGTCTACGCCGCACTTGATCGAGATGATCAACTGTGCCTGCAGCGACTAGAACCCTGGCTGAAACAGCAAGCTGATCTAGCAATGCTTTTTGTCCCAACTCCAGCAGCAACTGGTCAGCGTAATCGCGAGCATCCTTGGAAACAAACAGTATCTTCCCGGGCTTGCTTATTACAACTGGCATTAGCTCGTGCAGATCAGGATGTGATCTATCGCATTGCTGAAGCCGACTACTATCTCCTTGATGATCTTAAGCCCCATCTAATTCCTGCCGATGTACTTTACCGAGCTACCACCAATTTACTAAGGGGTCTATTACCATTAACATTAGATACTCACATTTGTCAACAGGTTCTGCTACCTCTCCAGGGTTTACGGCAAGAGCTTAGGCAATTGCGCTATGTACCCAGCCGCTGCTATGCCAGCGAGCGACATCTTGCTACCCTAGAGAGTCTTTGCTATGAATTGGAGCTATTCGTGTGTGGTAGGGGTGTCTGCCAACCGCAATTATGGCTGGGTCTAATGATCAACACCTCAGCAATAACAGTGGCCTCAGGCTTCGAAATCTGGCTACAGCGTGAGCTTTCCAAGCAAGAGTACTAAGAAGGTGGCCCGTGTTGCTTTGCATATCCACGCACTTGGTCCTGGCGGGGCTGAGCGGATTGCTCTGTGTTGGGCAGCCTGGCTGCAGGAAGCAGGTCATGAGGTTCATCTGCTGCTGGGCCGTAGGGATATTTTTTTTACAGCTCCTGATGGTGTGCAGTTAGTGATATATCCAACATCCGGACTGCCCAAGTTAACAGTGGTTTGGCTGTGGCACTGGCTACATAAATACTCCCCGGATTTAGCTATTGGAATTACGACACGACCATCTCTGAATTTACTATTGGCCAGTCTTGGTCGTCCCTGGCCAGTAGTAGTAGCAGAGCGTAACTACCCTCCTGCACGCCCTTTGAACCCATTGTTGTGGCTTCTACGCCGCTGTCTCTACCCACAGGCAGCTCTTCATCTAGTTCAAACCAAGCGTATTGGGACTTGGCTTGAGAAACGTGGTCTAGCACAGGCTCAGCACATAGCAACACTTGCTAATCCTATCTTATGGCCTTTACCAACTCGCAAAGGTCAGGGCTCTCTAGAAAAAGCGCAGTTGCCTCCAAAAGCACTACTGCTCTTGGCAGTGGGAACCAAGCCATATCAAAAGGGATTTGACCGCTTGCTAGCTGCTTTTTCTGACATTGCGTCAGATTGCCCTAACTGTTGGCTAGCACTAGTAGGAATATCAATCAACCATCCTCAGCTACAGTTAGCCTTAAAAATCCTCACTCCAACAGCCCGGGCGCGCTTGTTAATGCCTGGAATCGTAAGCGACATTGACTGCTGGTATGCACGAGCAACAATCTTTGTCTTACCATCACGCTATGAAGGGTCCCCTAATGCCTTACAAGAAGCTATGGCAGCCGGTTGTGCCTGTATTGCGACCGACTGCCCTACAGGTCCACGAGAAGTAATACAACAAAATATTAATGGTATACTGCTTAGCGAACCCTGCAATATTACTACTCTAGCATCTGCTATCTCCAGTCTAATAAAGGATGTACCACGGCGCCAGCGGCTAGCAGAGCATGCTCTCAGACTGCGCAAAACTCATGCGGAATCCATGATACGTGTAGGTTTTCTCAAACTGCTGGATCCTTTGCTAGCACCTCGTTTGCTGTTACTAGTTCCAACACGACGTTTACCTACAGAGACTTTTATTCGGGCCAATCTAGCCCATCTATCTTTACAGCAGCAAGCTTACTTTGGCGATGAGTTCTGTGGTCTCTGTCCTTGGAGGTGTCCTGGCCAGTATTTCTATGGTTTGGCTATCACACTTAGCAAGATATGCACACGGCTAGGTTTCCAACGCTTATCTACATTGCCAGGCTCGTTAGTGACATATCTCCTAGTTTGTTTTCACCGACCACAGGTAATATTAGCAGAGTTTGGTTTTCATGCTGTGCGAGTAATGGACGCTGCTGTCTGGAGTGGTGTTCCCTTAGTCGTACATTTTAGAGGTTCTGACGCTTCTGCACATCGGCGACTGTGGATATTGCAAGAACGTTATCGGCGACTTATGCGCCTCGCCTCAGCTGTTATTGTGAAGAGTCAGTCAATGCGTCGTGTGCTGGAGGGTCTTGGTGCTGACCCTTCTATAGTCACAGTAAGCCCTTCTGGCGCTAACCCGGATCTATTCTACGGGGCCAATCCAGCAACAGCACCACCACTTGCATTGTTTATCGGCCGTCTGGTGCCGAAGAAGGCGCCACTTGACGCACTCGAGGCCTTCACCATTGTACGCCGTCAGCTCTCGCCAGCTCTCGCCAGCCAGATAAAACTGGAATTTATAGGTGAGGGCCCATTGCGGAAAGCCTTGGAAAAACGTATTCGGGAGCTAGAGCTTAGTGAGCAGGTACAACTTATTGGTCTCCGCTCACCAGAGGAGATTGCTATTGCACTCCGCCATGCTCGCTGCCTACTGCAGCCCTCTCGTACAGCTCCTGATGGTGATGCTGAAGGTTGCCCGGTAGCAGTAATAGAGGCTCAGCTAAGTGGCGTGCCAGTTATCTCCACACAGCATGCTGGTATCCCAGAGGTAGTTGTAGATGGCTACACTGGTCTGTTGGTTCCTGAGGGAGCCGTAGGAGAGTTAGCTGTAGCTTTAAAACAGGTAATGCAAGATCCTGTGCTAGCTAGTAATCTCGGAAAAGCTGGCCGCAAACGCTCACTAAAGTACTTTACTATCAAGCAACATATTCAGGTACTTACAAAAATACTGACTCATCAGGCAAGACGAGTACAGGCCTTCGGGAAAGGTGCAGCACTATAGCTATAAAGTGTACAGGTTCTCACCATCATCGCTGAGGTTATTCTCCCTAGAGTGATAAAACTACTACGTTTGCAGTCTGGGAGGTTTATAGAAGCCTTAGGTAAGATAGCTTAAGTAGATTAAGTTCAAGTACATTAGTTACCACCATTCTATTCAGCTAAGGCCTGTCATTAGTGCATAATTCCAGAGATATGCCTACTTAACTAAACAGATCTTTAGAGTGGAGAGTATGCCTCACTGCATGGAGTTTCTAACTGGTCTCAATGACGCCCAGAATCGGGCTGTTGTGCATCACACAGGCCCATTACTTGTAGTAGCCGGTGCTGGTAGTGGAAAGACGCGTGCCCTCACACATCGCATTGCTTACCTTATTAGTAAGCACAACGTTAGTCCTACCCAGATTCTAGCAGTTACATTCACTAACAAGGCTGCTCGAGAGATGAAGGAAAGGCTAAGCAGCCTGCTGGAGCAGCAACTAGCTGAGAGCCGATTCAGCCAGCCCTGGAATACACTTGAGCTTCAGGATCAGCAGCAGCTGAAGAAACATATTCGCCAAGGAGTGATAAAAGAGCTGTGGATTGGCACCTTTCATGCTCTTTTTGCCCGCATACTTCGCCTTGATGTAGAAAAGCTTCATGATGTTCAAGGACTTCGCTGGACACGACAGTTTTCCATCTTTGATGAAGTTGACACCCAAAAATTGATTAAGAAAATTGTTACGCAGGAGATGCAACTTGACCTGAAAAGGTTTGACCCGAAGAAGATTCGTTGGATGATTAGCAGTGCTAAGAATCAGGGCTGGCTACCTGATGATTTCGAGCTACAGTTAAGAGGACAGCAGGGTCGACTAGTTGCTGAGGCTTATAGATGCTATCGCAAGGCACTAGCTGCCAATAATGCTCTCGATTTTGATGATCTGCTATTACTATCTATGCAGTTACTGCAGCAAAACACACAGGTAAGAAGCTACTGGCACCATCGTTTCCGGCATATATTGGTAGATGAATACCAAGATACCAATCATACCCAGTATGAGCTAATTAAACTGTTGGTAACCAATAGTAGTAGCCCTGCCACTGTGAATGATTGGAGTGAACGATCAGTTTTTGTAGTTGGTGATGCTGACCAAAGCATTTATAGCTTTCGTGCTGCTGACTTTACAATCCTGATGGGCTTTCAGAAAGACTTTGGTGATGGTGCCCCTGACAACTTAACACACACAATGGTGAAGCTTGAGGAGAATTACCGATCCACATCAACTATTCTTGAAGCAGCTAATGCATTAATTGCTAACAACAGCAAGCGGATAGAAAAAGTTCTACGCCCCACTCGTTATAAAGGGGAGCCAATTGTCCTCACATGTTGCAATGATGAAGTTGCCGAAGCAGAAATGGTAGTGCATCGTCTCCAGATTTTGAAAGCAGGTAATCCAAGTTTTAGCTGGCGAGACATGGCAGTTCTCTACCGTACTAATGCACAATCTCGCTCTATTGAGGAGGCACTTGTACATCGGGGCATTCCATACTTAGTGATAAGTGGTTTGCGCTTCTACGATCGGCGTGAAATTAAAGATGTGCTAGCTTACCTGCGCTTACTTGTGAATCCTAATGACAGTATTAGCCTCTTGCGTGTATTAAATGTTCCTCGCCGTGGTATAGGCAAAGTTACAGTGCAGCGACTAACTGACGCGGCTAATCAATTATGCGTTCCCCTTTGGGAAGTAGTTAGTGATCCAGTAGCGGCGAGGGCCCTCGGTAGTAGGTCTGCTAAGGGAATATTGCAGTTTACTGAGCTAATCCGCAACTTACAGCTTCATGTTCACGGTACTCTGCTTTCAGTGTTAATCCAAAAGGTTATAGAACAGACTGGCTATGCAAGTGAGCTAGCTGCTAATGGTGGTGATGAAGCGGAGGAACGCCGGCATAACCTGCAAGAGCTTGTCAATGCAGCATTACAATTTCAAGAAGAGAATGATGAAGCTGATCTTGAAAATTTCCTAGCGTCTGCCGCGCTAGCAAGTGACTCTAGCGGAGATAACAACAACGTGGCTGACCACGTCACCCTGATGACACTTCATAGTAGCAAAGGGCTAGAATTCCCAGTTGTGTGTATGGTAGGATTAGAACAAGGTTTGTTTCCCAGTCATCGCTCACTTGAGGATTCGGCATCGCTAGAAGAAGAGCGTCGTCTTTGCTATGTTGGTATCACGCGCGCAATGGAACGCTTGTTTATTTACTACGCTAGTGAACGGCGTCTTTGGGGTGGTGTAAGAGAAACTAGCTTACCCTCTATTTTCTTGTCGGAGTTACCTAAAACACTTGTTCAAGGTGATCTGCCTCAACCTAATAGGCTGGCTTCACGGGTAGAGAGGCCACTAAATCATCTTGCCCAAATCAGTTGTGAGAAGAGTCATCGGGGAGACATCAATGAAATATTAAATTCTGGCGTCACTAACACCAGCAAGCGCTCGTTGAAATCTACCTGGTTGGTAGGTAAACGCGTCTGTCATGCTCTCTTTGGCGATGGCGAGATCATACACGTATTTGGTAGAGGTGAAAAAATTTCAATTGCTGTGAAATTTAATGGCATAGGGCCGAAGATTATTGATCCACGAACAGCTCCAATCAAGGTACTGCCACACACTGACTAGTTAAAGCTGTCAATGGCCTCCGGACTCTTATTAATTCGTGGCCTTGGTCACAGTGGTACCACGATCTTGGATTTGTCACTCGGTGTTCATCCTGAGATAATGGGACTTGGCGAGGCCATGAGGCTGCTGCGTCAGCCAAGGCCAGAGGAGATTAGCTGTGGTCCTGCCTATCTACGTGGCCACGGCCGCTTCAAAAGACGTTGTACTTGCGAGGCCCTGGCTGTGAACTGCCCTTTGTGGGGACCAATGCTTGACTGGTTATCTACTCATGATGACCTGCCTCTAGAAAAGAAACTGGATCGTCTTTTAGCACTCGCTGAGAGAAGCAAATCCATGCCTGGTCAATCATCACCGCGATGGATAGTCGAATCTTATCAAGCGGATACTATTTCCCCAGACTGGCTAGCGGAGCAGCTAGGGAGGCCAGTCCGTGTCATTTTCCTGGTGCGTGATGCTCGCTCCTGGATTCATTCTAGAATTCGTCGTGTCAGGAATCCACTGGCCGGTTGCCAGGCCCTAATGCGCTGGTGGTGGCTGAATAGAAAAATGGAGCGGAAACTCAATGCCAGTTGCTGTCCTGTCTTCCAGATGGGATATGAGGAGCTTGCCCTTGAGCCAGAGAAGACTCTAGAGCGTTTATGCAACTGGCTGAATCTAACCTTCGACAAAGCTATGCTTCATCCTGGTGGAAATTCCAGCAGCCACATTCTCTCAGGGAACCGGATACGCTTCGACATTGATCACTGCGCTAACATTCGCTATGATGCTTCTTGGCTTACTTGCCAATCACCCGCGGTGAGCTTTGCTCTCGGTATACCAGCAATCGCATCAATGAACCAGCGCCTCGTATACAGTAGTAAGATAATAACAAGGTCATAACTTCAATTATATACTTTGCTTAGCTAGCCAGACTGTAGTATAGTCCGTAGTTGCTCAGTGGTAAGATGAGTATTGAGTCCCCAGTAAGGCTCTAGCAAGTTGTGGAGCTTTTCTTGTTGGTTCGCAGGAGACTCCATGAGGATAGCTCTCAGTTTGTGGATAAGACGCCGTCGTTCTTCCCATTCTTCCAGTTCCTGTTGTGCTTGACTCAGCGGTAACTGGCTCAAGTCTTGCTCAGCAGGCACATCAATCCAATGTAGTGATCGTCCAAAGGCAACTGCATAGCCCAGATGAGTTCCGAAGGCATTGCTAGCTAAGCCATCACATAACTCGAGCAGCGTTCGTAACACATCCAAGAACCATGGATTTGAACGATGGCCATTGCAAGCCAGCAGCCATCCCGGAGGCAAAGATGGCTGCTGTAAGTCCTTCCAGTGCCTTAGCCAAATCACTTGCTGATATCCTTCATGCTTGCAGAGCTCCTGCACGACACTTACGCAGGCATCAAGATTTGTCGATCGACTTACGCGGTCCCAGCTGTGGGCTAGCAGCACCAAAAGGGTCTTGCCCCAAAGTCTGCGCTGCTTATGAATCTGGGTTGCTTCTAGCAATGGACGGGCAAAGCGAATCCAGGGCCCAACTATTGTCACTGCACAGCCGTACTGTTGCCGTAGCCAATAAGCTCGGAGTGGACCCATACAGAGATAACCACGGTATGCCCAGGTACGGGGGGCTTCGAAGACTGAATTCCTGGTTACCTTCAAACCGTGCTCTAGCAGTAGAGGTAGTGGTGGTCCTACTAAAGGTAATCCTGCATACCGCTTGATCTGTATATCATGGCCATAGTGATGAGATGAACCTTCACGCTCCCTTTGACTTGGACTAAAGAAGGGGCGTTTTTCATGAGCACTTTGAAATCGGCCTTGGTGCCAAATATCACTGCAGATATTCAGTTGTAGTGGTGTACTACAAAAAGCTTGCTGTACAAGGCCACGATAAGCAGCTAAGGCTTCCCATTCAGTACATGTGAAGTGCCGGCCAAACCAATGCCGACCAAAGGAAGCAAACATCCAATAAAGCTTTTCCCGGAAGTGATGCTTGGTCATATCCCAACTCAGTCAATTTAATTTGTTCAGAAGATCTCAAGAGGTGGCAAAGATTTCACTAGGTCATCTACAGCTTTTACCTGGCGCAGGAAGGGATCTAGTTGATCTAGTGGCAGAGTACTTTTGCCATCACAGAGGGCTGCTTTCGGATTTGGATGCGACTCAAGAAATAATCCAGCTAAACCAATTGCTATGCCTGATCGTGCTAGCTCTAGTACTTGAGTATGACGGCCTCCAGATTCTGTGGCGCTAGGAGCACGATACTGTAAAGCATGAGTTACATCAAAGATTAGAGGGCGATTATCACAGCATTTCTTCATGACTCCAAAACCAAGCATATCAACAACAAGGTTGTCGTAGCCAAAGCAGCTGCCACGCTCGCAGATCAGTAGATTTTCATTGCCAAATTCACAGAACTTATTAACTACATTCCGCATCTGGGATGGGCTAAGAAACTGTGGTTTCTTGATGTTAATCACTGCGCCAGTACGTGCCATGGCCCGGACCAAGCTAGTTTGGCGAGCAAGAAAGGCAGGAAGTTGTATTATGTCACAGACCTCAGCAGCAATAGTTGCTTCCTCCGGCGTGTGTACATCGCTAACTACCGGTATATTGTAAGTCTCGCGCACAGCTTGTAGCATCGGCAGGCCTTTACGCAGACCGGGTCCCCGAAAAGAGTGAACAGATGAACGATTAGCCTTGTCATAAGAGGCTTTGAATACAAGTGGGGTTCCAAGGCTATGGCAAACCTTGACGTAATGACCTGCAACCTCGATTGCCAGTGCTTGACTCTCTAAGACATTAATGCCACCAATCAGTACAAAAGGATGGTCATTAGCGAAGGTGATGGTCCCGAGATGAACTTGCCGTTTGCCCATGGCATGTTGTGCCGCCAATTACTGAGTACTACTTAGCATGCCTTCTAAGAGCTACTATTCTTTCCTTCTGGAAAGTACTTTCCCAAAAACCCAAATTTGCCAACCTTACCATTCTATCACGTGGCTTTAGCAGCATCACTTGTACCAATTTTTATCGGTTATGATCCTCGCGAGCGAGCAGCCATGACTGTCTTAATTGACAGTCTCTACCAATATAGCTCACTGCCATTATCTATTACACCGCTTGTCACGCCACAGTTGGAGGCCTTAGGAATTTACTATCGAGATTATGAACCAAAGCAGAGCACTGCATTCTCCTTCACACGTTTCTTAGTACCATATCTAATGAGATATAAGGGCTGGGCAATCTTTATGGACTGCGATATGCTTTGTCGTGGTGATATTGCAGGGCTATGGCAGCAGCGCGATGACAGCTACGCAGCACTCTGCGTGCAGCATAGACATGTACCTAGCAAGTTGGTCAAGTTTCTTGGAGAAACCCAGAGCACCTACCCAAAAAAGAATTGGAGTTCTTTAATGCTGCTCAACTGTAATCGCTGCACCCGTCTAACCATAGACTATGTTAATACAGCAACTGGCCTAGAACTACACCAATTTAATTGGCTTCAAGGAGATCACGAAATTGGTGCACTCTCATCCATTTGGAACCATCTTGTTGATGTGCAGTCCGAGTCCAGTCAGGAGAGTGAGCCTCCTCGATTACTGCACTGGACTCTTGGAGGCCCTTGGTTTCGTGAGCAGCGTGCAGTGGGAGGTTCTCTAGCAGTTGAATGGTTTAGTGCCCGTGACGATGCGATAAAGCTATGGGACTGATCGGACGCAGTGTAGTAGCTGTGCCAGCACGCTTGGCCTCCTCCCGCCTACCAAATAAACTGTTAGCCAAGATTGGTGACCGCCCCATGCTGCAGCACGTACTCGAGCGCTGTGCCCAAGCAGATGGTCCGGCAGAAGTGGTGCTATGTACTGATAGCGAAAAGCTTAGTTATCTAGCTCAGGATTGGGGTTTCCGAGTGCTAATGACCTCAAGACATTGCACGTCTGGTAGCGAACGAATTGCCTCCGTGGTAGCAGAGCTAGCAGCACTTGCATGGGGTGAATCTGCTTTAGCCTGGGGTACTAAAGAGACCTTGGAGCATCTCCGGACAACAGCGATAGTAAATGTGCAAGGAGACCAGCCATTTATCGATTCCGCTATGATCACTAATATGGTTGCCAAATTCACACTTCGTGATCCTATGCCATCAGTAATCACGCCAGTGTACCGACTTGATCCTAAGGCAGTGCACGATCCTAATATTGTTAAGGTCGCCGTAGCTCATGACTGGCGTGCACTTTACTTTTCACGTTCAGCAATCCCGCATGTGCGCGATGTTGATCCTAACCATTGGGCTGATCATGCTAACTACTGGGGACATGTAGGAACATACTGTTTCCGCGGTGATATTCTTGCTAGCTGGTTCTGTTTTCCTCCTTCCCCTCTAGAGGATCTTGAGCGGTTAGAGCAGTTACGTTTAATAGAAGCTGGCCAAACTATTATTACCTTTCCTATCCAAAGTACATCGCTGTCGGTAGACACTCCGGAGCAGCTTGAACATGCCCGTCGCCTGGCAAAGTTTACAAACGGGGCCTAACAAGAACGATTTTAGTTAGACCGCTGGTGTATTTTTAAGAGGAGCACCACCGACTTGATGTTGCCCACAAACGGTCCAAGTCAATTTCAGGTAGATATTGGCGTGCAGAATAAAAGTTCGGTCGCTGCCAGGCTCCTAGGGCTTCTAGTATGCTCTCGGGAATGACTGTACTCGTGATACTAGCATTAACTTTATGTTTCCACTCTGGTTGCCGATAAGGAACACCAAGAACTCGGCAGAGCTGCTTGTAGCTATCTTGCTGGAATAGAGATTCGTAAAGGCTAATAAAACAATGTTGTGGCTCGAAGGTTTGCTGTAGTACTTTTAAAGTATGATGATAGTCACTACGTATCGTGATTCGCTCTGGCCGTTCAAAAGCTAATTTGCGTAAAGCAGCAATCTCAGCATTAGGATCTCGAAGTCCAACTTTGCGCAGTTGCATACGTTGGCTAGAAATAATTCTCTCGATAGGATCTCGCATCAAGAAGATTGGTCTTACTGCAATACCAAAACACTTAAATGAGTCAGCAATCCAGTGCAATGTCTCTGCGGAGAGCATACTGTAAGAGGGTGTCATATCGCCGGTCAGATAAATCTTAGGCTGTTGCAAACGTGAAGAAAAGAAGGCAATGTATTGCCAGGGATCCGCAAGGAAATAACGGCGGTACCAACTACGTGGCCCTGACAGTAATCCTGGTCTTAAGTACCACATTTTTGGCACAGTGAGAACATCAAAAATGTGGTACTCTTTCATAAAGCCGAAGTCTGAGTCGGTGCGGTGACTTAGTTGTTTATGCAGCCACGAGGTCCCAGCTTTTTGTGTCCCTAGACCCAGCAAAAAAGTACCTTCTGTATTTCTATAGGCATCGCTAGTCATCGCTTCTCCCTCTCGTTTTGTTGCAGGCACACAGTACGGTGGTTATTAATCTCTAGTTAACTGCTTATGTATCTGTAGCATTGCCAGATTACCATATTTAAGGGTACATAACAGGGCTTTGTCCAAGAGGTCTGAGTAAGATATTTAAGTATCTGATAAGAATATGTTAGACAAGGCTTCAGGGCTTAACTAATGTGGTATCGCAAGCAATATTAGCAGCAATGTGACTATAGTATTACAATAGCAGTATACTCAGCAGATCAGGCTAGTCCAGCCTGGATGAGGTCATGCAAGCGTAGCAGGCCTAATAGATGTCTACCATCTCTTATATTCTCTACTACCGGCAGCACTGAGATGGGCTTACGACAGTTGCGTTCCATAAGTTCCAGGGCTGCGCTCGCTAAAAGATTAGGGGCAATAGTGATTGGATCACTCGTCATGAGGTCAGCGGCGGTAAGTGCAGCCCAGTTGTGAGCTTTATGCTCACGCAGAGCGCGTCTTAGGTCGCCATCAGTTACAAGACCTAGCAGTTGGCCTGGATAGGCTGGGTCCTCGACCCAGCCACTGCCAATGCCGTCACAGGTTAGTCTGCTAATAACTTCAGACAGCTCGGTGTTTGGGTGAAGCGAGTGAATGCTGTGACTTGGTACCATCAGGTCTGAAGCCGCAAGCGTAAGCTGTCTGCCTAAGAAACCTGCAGGGTGATTGAGCGCAAAGTCAGCTGGGGAAATTCCGCGACGTTCCATCCAAACTGCCGCAAGAGCATCGCCAATAGCCATTGCGACTGCTGTGCTGGCAGTGGGGGCTAGATTTAGTGGGCAGACTTCCCTATCAACACCAGCTTCTAAAACTACGTCACTGCTGCATGCCAGTGACGAGTTGCGCCGTCCAGCGAGAGCTATACAGGCAGTGCCCCGTCGCTTTAGATGAGATAAAACTTCCAGAAGCTCCGTAGTCTCACCACTGTTAGAGAGCAAAATACATACGTCGCCCTGAGTAACTATTCCTAGGTCACCATGTAGGGCATCGAGGGGACTTAGAAAGAGTGCTGTTAGGCCTACTGAAGAAAAGGTCGCGGCAATTTTGCGACCAACAATACCGCTCTTTCCAACACCAGTGATCACCAGCTTTGCTTGGCGATCAGCACAGTGCTCAAGCAGTGCCAGTGCTCTATCAACCTGGTCATCGCTCAGTCGCTCCGCTGCCGCAACAATAGCGGCAGATTCCTCATAGAGATAGCGAGTCAGCGCAGACAAGCTGGCGGCTCCATGATAGTGCACTGATCATTGCCGATACCATAGCCGTGGAGTTGTGTGGTGTGCCTGCAAATCTTCTCACAACCTTGCGCTCTGCTGCAGCTGAGGCTGGAAGCATTCGTATAGCTTTAGTAGGTGGCATCGTTCGTGATAGCCTGCTGCATCACAGTTGCCGCGAACCGCGCGGTAATCCAGTTGACATTGATCTAGTTGTCGAAGGCTCGGCTGCAATGCTAGCCCGTGTGCTGCAGCAGCGCCTGAAAATACCAACAAGTCCACGCTTGCATCCAAGCTATGACACAGCTGGTCTCATACTTGATGGAAAGCCCCTGGATATTGCTACAGCCCGAACCGAGATTTATCCAGCACCAGGGTACAACCCTGTGATTACACCAGGTTCTCTAGAGAGCGACTTAGCGCGTCGAGACTTCAGTGTTAATGCTATAGCTTTAGATCTCGGCAGCGGTCGACTAGTTGATCCCCACCATGGCTGCGAGGCGTTGGCACGTCGGGAGCTAGAATTCCTGCATAGCCATAGTGTTGCTGATGACCCAACCCGAATTGTGCGTGCTGCCCGCTATGCTGCTCGTTTAGGATTTAGACTAGCACTTTCCTCTTACAGCCAGCTTAGTTCCACAATCAATTCTTGGCCATGGCCTTGGCGTCAGGGTGATCTGCCCACAACAGCACCCCCTGCTCTTGGCGTCAGGTTACGCATGGAGCTAGAGTTGCTATTTAAGCACGAGCCTCGCACAATAGCTCTGCAACTATTACAACAATGGGGGGCTCTAGAGCTTCTTGACCCAGGTCTACAGCGTGAGAGTGACTGGCAGCGACGCCTACGTTGTGCCCGCTGGCTTGGGGTTGACCCTCTACTGGGATATATCATAGCAGCTGACAAACCGCTGGCTTTAGCATCTCGCCTACAGCTACCAATCCGGCAGCAGCGTTTGTTAACGGAAGCATTACTAGTAAGGCATCGTTTGACATCATCTCAAATGCAAGCAGAATTGCATGGCTGGCGACCATCACAGTGGTGCTACTTTTTGGAAAATTCCGGTAGCTTGCCGGCTGCTATAGCACTCTGTGCTTGCTTGAATCTGCGTTGGACACCTACGTTACGTCGCTGGTTTTGGCGCTGGCGTCTGTGTAAATCTCCTGAGAGCTCTCATCAGCTAATAGTTCAGGGTTGGGTTCCTGGCGCTGAGCTTGGCGCAGAACTACAGAGGCGCCGGCTTGCAGCTCTAGACAGAGAAGAAGATTAGATAGTCCACAATCCAATTTTAGGCAATTGTATTGCCAAGCAGTATGTTTACTCTAATACATGCTGATGTTCTTCGTGGAAGTACGTGAACGTTCAGCATTGCCTGATCGAATATGTGGGCTTTTCTCTCTGCCAAAGTCTCATCCTAATAAGCAATTCTATCTTGTTTATTAGAATCTTTGACTGCCAAGCATTCCACTACCACGCCAATTCGTTCCCAAGGGCCGCGGGCTTCTAAACCTGCTGCAACTGAGATAGGCACAGCTACCAGCAGCGGACCACAAGTTTGAGGGTCCACAAGTAGATCGAGCAATGCAGCTTCTGGGGCCGGCACTAAGCTTACTGGCGATACGCCTTTAACTGGATTGAGCCAGCTCCATGCCCATCGATTTGCTGGAGCTAAGCTACTAGTACGGCCAGAGCGCAAATGCTGAAGAGCACCTGGCAAAGCTGGCACAGCTGTGGAATCCAAGATGATTTGCAGTATCGACAGTCCATCCTGAAGACGCTTTTGGTTGCCAGCTTCTAGCATCTCACCAAGGTGGCCAAGTAAGCCAAACCCTGTGATGTCAGTGGCAGCATGAACCGGCAAGTCCCGTAAATTTGCTAAGAGCGGTGCTTGACTATGGTTCATCACTGCCAAGGCCTGGTCAATACACGCTGCTGAGGCTTCCCCATTCATGGCAGCGGCAAAAAGTACCCCAGTCCCAAGCGGGCGACTCAATAAGAGTATATCGCCTGGTTGTAATCCAGTCTTCTGCCATACTGCTTGTCTATCTGGTACAGAGCCATTTATGCTTAGGGTTACTTGAAGATCGCGAGAGATCGGGGCTGTCGGTAATTGACGAGCTTCCATAGTATGACCACCAATCAATTCTGCTCCCTGAGGTGTCAGCACCGAACGGATACCTTGAAGAGTTGCCGTCAAGAGCAGTCGCTGTAGTTCTGGTTGAACAGCTGGTAATGTAATTACAGCCTGCGCACTCCGCACCTCAGCACCACTAGCCCAGAGATCTGAACAGGCATGAAGGGCAGCAAGACGTCCGTTTAGCCAAGGATCAGCAATCAGAGCGGGGAATCCATCCACACTCTGCAACCAGACCTCGCCGCTCTGCCCTTGACCAAGATAAGCAGCGTCCTCGGGCTTTTGGCTAATTTTGTTTAGCCCAGCTTGTTCTAGAGCGTTTAAAAGATCCTCGGCAGATAGTTTGGCAGCGCAACCTCGACAGGCCATTTGTGGGTTTAACCTACTATTACTGTGAGCCATCACTGACAATGTTGAGAAGCGATCCATAAAGCGACGATCAATCACCTCCTTCCACCACCAAATCAAGCGGTGGGGTCCTAGGAGTAGTGGGCCCCATAGAGCCCAAGCCTGTGGCTGTCCATGCTGGTTGGTACCTCCCAGTAGTTGTAAAGCACGTTGCTGTGGTCTCCGGCTCGGAAACCGGATCCGACTGTTACGACCTTCTAATACTCTTGCAAGCGTTATCGCTGCTCGTACAGCCCAAACACCAGCAGCTGGCCGTGGATCCGCTTCAACTACAGCGCAGTCGCCCGACGCTATAAGCCCACTATAGCCTGGCACCTGTAGATTATTGTCCGTTAGCACTCGTCCATTTTCATCAACTGCTAGCCCGGCCGCAGCTATCCAGCTCGGTGCGCAGCTACCGCTGCAAAGTATGCCTGGCCCTGTTAGAGGAGTTCCAGGTGGACAAATAGTTATGCCAGCTTGTGCTAGTGCTCGACGAAATGCTAGGCGCGGCCTGCCTGACTTAGCTTGAAGGCTTAGTTGCCGCTGTGGCCAGCGACGGCGCAGGGCTAGTACTACCTCTACACCAGCAAGCCCAGCGCCAATTACTGTTACCGGGACAGCCATAGCCCCACTGTTTTTATCTAACTGCTTTAGCCAAGCCAAAACTGGCTCTAAGGGTTTGATCGGAACCACATCACCGCTAATCTCTATTGGCCGCGTCTCAGAACCTACGTCAAGACTGATGCGTTGATAGGGTATGGGTGGTCTCTTATGTAGCAATAGTAGGCAACCAGCCGGATCTAAGCCGGTAATTTCACCAATCACTAGGGCTACTCCAGCGCAATCAGCCAGCCGCCGCAAATCGATAGTTAGCTCATCCAGGTTGTGCAAGCCAGCAATCAGACCTGGCACCATGCTGGAGTAGAGAGATGTGCTATTTCGGTTCACTAAGGTAACTAAACCAGGAGGCCGCCTTCCAGGACGCATTGCCCAGCGGCGTAGTAGCAAGGCATGGGCATGACCACCACCAGCCAGCACAAGATGATTTCCCGGAGCTGCGTATATCATCTAGCGTCCAGCTACTTTGAGTACTGTTTTGACAGTGCGCAGGAGAATTAATAAGTCCATCCAGGTGCTAAAGTGCTTTATATAGTAGAGATCATAGGAAAGCTTTAGCTCAGAATCTTCAATGCTGGCTGCGTAAGGTGCACAAACTTGTGCCCAACCACTTAAGCCCGGTTGCATCCAGTGTCGCTTTCGGTAGTGAGGGATACGAGCTTCCAGCTCTCTTTCTAATTCAGGTCGCTCTGGCCTAGGACCAATCAGACTCATCTCTCCCCGCAGTACATTCAATAGCTGTGGCAGTTCGTCAAGACGACTACGTCTCAACCAGTATCCAATGCAGGTAATGCGCTGATCACCTTGCACAGTCCACTTAGCTGGTGCGTGATGTGGTGCTACCTTCATCGTACGTAGCTTTAAAACCCAAAAAGGTCTTCCTAGCCATCCACTACGCTCTTGAGTATAGACAATTGGTCCATGATCTTCAAGCCAGATTAGCAGAGCAGCCAATAACACTATTGGCATAGTAAGCATTAATAAGATGAAAGCAATTAGTACATCCGCAACCCGTTTTAATTGTCGTTGCAGGTTGAATGCAGCTGTCCAAGGTAAGTCACCATAGCTTACCCAAGGCTCTGGCAATAAATTTGGCGGCAGACGCTCTAGCTGCCGTTCCGCTAATGCTAGTGGGGTAGTAAGGTTATAGTTAAAAGGGTCCCGTAAATTTAACTCTTCTAACCAGCTATGATGATCTTCTGGTTCTTGGATTCTATCTGAGACGGCTAAAACTACAGGCCCAGAATGACTAACCGCTTGCTCAGGAGTTACGCGACGTGGCATCAAGCGCTTTGGTGTCTTTTCCCAAGCCGCTAGGACACGGTGAGCTTCTTCATCTCCCGCTATTAGTAATAAATCTGGTTCCTCACGCTGTAGCAAGTCACTGCGGCGCAGTCCAACTCTAACCAGGCCAGACCAAAGGGTTGCCGGCAGAAGCCATATTACCTGGCTACTGCGGTAGACAACCCAAATGTCTAAAGGTGGATTTACTAGCCAGTGCAGTACTGCGACAACCGCCAAAGTTATTGATAGGTGCAGACTTAGACGTTGCAGTAGTATCCGGCAAGGAAGATAGCGCCACTCAAGTACTGTGTAGGTGCCAAGCAGCCAACCCAAGAGTAAATAAAGAACAGTAGTGGTAATTAGCCAACCAATCTGCCCTTGAAGCGATAGTCCTCGAAGAGTTGCTAAACCAGGCCCCAGTATTAGCAGCCCTATTAAGTCAAGGGAAGCACATACGATCAGCTTGTGACGTGGATGTGCCAGTTTAACAGGGATAGCCCTCTGGATTCGCCTGCTGCCAGGCCCAGCCGTCACGACAGATTTCCCCAAGTCCGCGGCGGGCGTGCCAGTGAAGCAGCATATTAGCCTTTGAAGGATCAGCTACCGTGGTAGCTACATCGCCAGGGCGCCGCGGACGCAGACAGTACGGTACGCGCTGACCACTAGCTACTTCAAAAGCATGGATTACTTCAAGAACAGAGTGACCTTGGCCACTACCTAGATTGAGAACAATCAGCTGGAAATCTCCCTGCATCAAGAGGTCAAGAGCACGACTGTGGCCTTCGGCTAGGTCAAGTACATGGATATAGTCTCGAACCCCAGTGCCATCTGGTGTTGGCCAATCCGCGCCAAAGATTTCCAGCTTTGCTCGCCGTCCTATCGCTACCTGGTAAATACAAGGGAAAAGATTGTTAGGTTGCCCATGCGGGTCTTCCCCGAGGCGGCCGCTTGGGTGCGCTCCTACAGGATTGAAGTAGCGTAGGCTTGCAACACGCCAGCCATCTTCACTGGCTGTCATGTCTGCAAGTAGTTGCTCAACAGCAGCTTTGGTCTGTCCATAGGGATTGACTGGGCAGATTGGCGCTGTCTCTGGAATTGGTACTATTTCAGGGAAACCGTAAAGTGTGGCACTGCTGCTAAAGATGATCGTGCGACAGTTAAAGCTACGCATTGCTTCCAACAAGCGCAGGCTGCCGACTAGGTTCACATCCCAGTACTGTAAGGGCTGCAAGATGGAATCTCTCGGGGCTTTAAGCCCGGCAAAGTGCACAACAGCCTCAACATTAGATTTGCAGGCCTGGAAGGCTCGGTTGAGATCATCTGGGTGACGCACGTCACCTTCCACAATCTGCATCCTGAAAAGCGCTTCTGTGCCAGCTAATTCAGAGACCCTATGGAGAGCAGTAGGCGAGCTATTAGCAAAGCTGTCTAATACCACTAGGTGGTGGCCAGCATTTAGCAATGTTAGGCAGGTATGACTGCCGATAAACCCTGCACCTCCAGTCACCAGCAACTGGGCCATTGCTTTCTTATTACCATGCCTACCGTAAGCGCCGACTGGGCAACCTAATCCCGCAAGATGTCTAGTAGTGGCAAGTCTAGCCGTGGAGAGGTTGCAGAGTCTGCGAGGTATGGTTGATTTGCTGCCGCCGCAGATAACCCTCTGGCAATGCATCGAAGCTGAAGCTCGCCGACAATTTGCTCGAGCAGCTGTCCGAGAAATCCGCACGCCGCTATTAGAAGCCACTGAACTGTTTGCCCGTGGCATTGGCAATACGACTGATATAGTTGGCAAGGAAATGTATTCGTTCCATGACCGCGGCGATCGAGGCTGTACTCTCCGACCCGAGGGCACTGCTTCAGTAGTAAGAGCTGCGATCCAGCATGGACTCTGCAGCCAGGGTCCACAGCGATTGTGGTATGGGGGGCCTATGTTTCGCTATGAGCGTCCTCAGGCTGGTCGTCAGCGTCAATTTCATCAAATCGGCGTAGAATACTTGGGCTTTGCTGACCCTCGCAGTGACATTGAGATTATTACCTTAGCTTGGGATTTGCTTCTAGCACTTGGTGTAAAAGGATTAGTCCTTGAGATTAACTCACTTGGCACACATGAAGATAGAGTGCTCTACCGCGATCGCTTACTTGCATGGCTTAAACAGCGTCAGGATAAGCTTGATCCAGAATCACAGCAGCGTTTAAGCCGTAACCCACTCCGTATTTTGGACAGCAAGCATCCTAGTACACGAGCACTGTTAGCAGAGGCTCCAACCTTACCAGAGTCTCTATCCACACAAAGCCAAAAGCGCTTTGAGCAAGTACAAGAGGGATTAAAGAGACTTGCAATTCCCTTTCGACTCAGTGCCTCGCTTGTACGTGGGCTTGACTACTATGACCACACGGCATTTGAAATCACGAGCAACCAGCTGGGAGCCCAAGCTACAGTCTGTGGGGGTGGACGGTATAATGGTCTTGTCGAACAGCTAGGTGGCCCGGCTACCGCATCCGTGGGCTGGGCTCTGGGCGTGGAACGTCTTGCTTTACTACTAGCTGCCTCAACTGCCCCCAAGTCCCTGGCTCCGGAGATTTATATAGTCAGCCGCGGTAGCGCTGGCGGCACTGCGGCACTTTTATTGGCGCGTGACCTAAGGCAGGCTGGCCGACATGTCGAGCAAGACCTTAGTGACGCGGCTTTTAGCAAGCAGCTAAAGAGAGCAGGTCGTAGTGGTGCTCGCTGGGCACTGTTGATCGGTGATGCTGAGGCAGCAGTATCAGAAGTAATCCTCAGAGATCTGCGAGCAAACGAAAATGCTGCTAAAGACACCCAAGTGCCCATTGCCGAACTTACTGCCCGATTGCCCTAAGATTGTCATGGGATTGGAGAAGATGCTACATCTTGAACCCGTCGATGCTGATCCAATCAATTTGCTGTATCGGCGCTGGCTATGTGGGCGGACCAACGATGGCAGTAATTGCTGACCGTTGCCCGAACCTCCAGATCACAGTAGTTGATGTCAACCAGGATCGTATCGATGCTTGGAACAACCCTAATCTTAACAACCTTCCAGTATATGAACCTGGACTTGACGCTGTCGTGGCACGTGTCCGTGGTCGCAATCTCCATTTCAACACTGACATTGATGCCGGTATAGCCTCAGCTGATATGGTGTTTATCTCCGTAAACACACCTACAAAAGTTAAAGGTCTTGGTGCAGGCCAGGCTAGCGATCTGCGCTGGGTTGAAGCCTGTGCCCGTCGTGTGGCCCGCTGTGCCAGCGGTCATACGATTGTGGTCGAGAAAAGTACTCTACCAGTGCGCACTGCTGAAGTTGTCAAGGTGATTCTTGCGGCGGCTCAGGATTCCCACAGCAACGGCTATCCCACACGCACATTCTCAGTTCTCTCAAATCCAGAGTTTTTAGCAGAAGGGAGTGCTATCCGTGATTTAGAGGTTCCTGACCGAGTATTGATCGGCGGCGAAGACAAAGCCTCTGTAGAAGCTTTAGCTGCTGTCTACGAGCAATGGGTGCCCCAAGAGCGAATACTCCGTACTAGCCTCTGGAGCAGCGAGCTTTCCAAGCTCACTGCTAACGCGTTTCTGGCACAACGCATCAGCTCAATTAACTCTGTGGCAGCTTTATGTGAGGCAACAGGAGCAGATGTGCGTGAGGTAGCTCGGGCAATTGGTAGTGATAGCCGCATTGGCTCAAAGTTTCTCCAACCTGGACCAGGTTTCGGAGGCAGCTGTTTCCAGAAAGATATTCTTAACCTAGTTTATCTATGCCGGTACTTTGGATTGCCGGAGGTTGCCAGTTATTGGGAATCGGTTGTGGATATTAATGGCTGGCAGCAGCACCGCATCGCCCGCGCAGTTGTAGAAAGATTGTTTGGGACAGTTAGTGGAAAACGACTAGCCATTCTTGGCTTTGCTTTTAAAGCTGATACCAACGACACACGGGAATCACCAGCTATTCAGATTGCAGGTGATTTGCTAGAGGAAGGTGCTCAGCTTGCTGTTCATGATCCCAGGGTAGACCCTAAGCAAATTGCTCATGATCTTCATCTTCAGCCATCTTCACCGCCAGCAATTGGCCTTGGGACACATATCCGAGTGACAGCTAGCAACGATAGTGGTATTTGGTGGCCTGCTGACACTATAGAGGCAGCTGTTACTGGAGCTGACGCTGTAGCCATCCTTACAGAGTGGCACGTATATAAGCAATTAAACTGGATAGCACTTGCTCCATTGATGCGCCATCCAGCTTGGGTCTTTGATGCACGTTCGGTAGTAGATCCTGCTGCTGTTACCAAAGCTGGTCTATCACTCTGGCGTATTGGTGATGGGCAGCGATGACAGTGACCACTTTAGTTACTGGTGCAGCGGGTTTCATCGGTGCTGCGCTAGCTCGGCGTTTACTGCTGCAGGGCAAGAGGGTAATTGGGATCGACAATCTCAACAATTACTACGAACCTGCGCTTAAGCAAGCTCGCTTGTCTAGGATTGAGTGTGGCGCCAAGCACTCTCCTGGCAGCTGGCGATTTGAGAAACTCGCGCTCGAGCAGAGCGAAGTGCTCGACGCTCTTATGTGCCATGAGCAACCCAGTGTAGTCGTTAATCTGGCTGCTCAGGTTGGTGTCCGTTACTCATTAGAAAATCCTGCCGCTTTTATACAGAGCAACTTAGTTGGCTTTGGGAATGTTCTCGAAAGTTGCAGGAACCATGGTGTACAGCACTTAGTTTATGCCTCTAGCAGTTCCGTTTATGGTGGTTATTGTAGCCTCCCCTTCCATGAGCGACAGCTGGTAGACCACCCAGTCAGCCTCTACGCTGCGACTAAGAAAGCCAACGAGTTGATGGCACACACTTACAGCCATCTATATGGCTTGGCAGCTACTGGGCTAAGGTTTTTTACCGTTTACGGACCTTGGGGCAGGCCTGACATGGCTCCCATGTTGTTTGCTCAAGCGATTCTAACTGGTAAGGCAATCCGCGTATTTAACTACGGCCACATGCAGCGAGATTTTACCTATGTCGATGATGTTGTTGAAGGATTACTGCGCTGCTGCGATAAACCAGCCACTGCAAATCTTGACTTTGATACCTTACGCCCAGATTCAGCAACAGTAGCAGCACCTCACAGGATATTTAACATTGGTAGCAGCCAGCCTGTTGAGCTTCTGCAGTTCATTGCGATGCTTGAGAAATTCCTCGGGAGGAAAGCAATCAAGGAATTTCAGCCGATGCACCCCGGTGATGTTATTGCCACAGCAGCTAGCACCAAGGCATTGGAGTCCTGGATAGGATTTAGGCCTTCAATCACTATTGAGGAAGGGTTACAGAGGTTTGTAAGCTGGTATCGTAGCTACCACAGTATTTAACTCACTTGTGAGAATTGATAAGTGATTGCTAGGATTAGGGTTTAGTATATTACTCTTTTTTCCGCTTTAGGCCGAACCGACCCCGGTATAAGCTCCATAGAAAAAGAGACCAACCACAAAAATCACAGCCATGCCACCAGCTGTAGCTACTAGCCATAAAGGTAGTGTTCCCTCTGTCCAACGAGACCTCCACGGAACAGCCGGGCGACCATCTGGGAGGCGGTCAGGAATACGACCGTCTGGAAGAGTAGACTTCTTGCCGCTCATAATGTTCGAACCCCTTAGTTAAAGAAATAGCTGGAAAATAGAACTCCAGTGACAAATACTATGAGTAGGCCGAGATAGAGACTTGTACGATTTAGTTCTACAGGGAGATTGTTTGGATTTGGGTTGCGCTGCATAAGTTTGTGTTGGAGTGAGGTCAGCGGCGGATGAATTGCATAGCTGCTAGCGAGCCTAGAAAGAATACCGTCGGGACACCGAGGGTATGAACGGCAAGCCAGCGAACAGTAAAGATTGGGTAAACGCGTGGCGTAGAAACAGAAGAGGTAGCAGGAGACTGAGTCATTTTGCGGGTTTTTTTGAGGACCTATTGCAGTCGTAGGTCAAGTTGGGACTTGCCCTCATAGCGCTGGCTCACGACAGGAGCTTTTCCTTCAGAAGCCTGGAAGTAGGCATCAGGTCTTGGAGTACCAAAAGCATCGTAGGCCAAGCCGGTAGTCACGAATAGAAATCCTGCTACAAAGATCGCAGGTAAAGTCACAGCGTGGATTACCCAGTAACGAATACTCGTGATGATCTCGAAGAAGGGGCGTTCTCCAGTGGAGCCGGCAGCCATGGCTTTGGAAGTTACAGCTCCGAACACTATAGGTAAGTTGACCTCGTAAACGGGAGTCGCGTTTACTTGTGGTTTTCTAATCTATGCTTTTAGGAACACACGTAGCTAGCTATTCCAGCGCAGTAGGTGGCCTCGCTCCCCAAGAACAAATCCGCGAGCTTGTCCTTCTACCTCTCTAAATATGATCCGGGTAAAGTTACTAGGTTCACGCTCCCCTACAGGGTCTAGCTCCCAGCTATCACCACCATCTTGGCTGACCAGAAGGGTACCATTGCCCCCGCCTGCCCAGATCGTGCCGTTTGGGTCCCAAGCCATGTCAAGGTAGCCGTAACCATTGGTGATTGGAATAATTGGCCTTGTCCAGCTCTCAGGGTTGCCGGGCTCAGCATTAAAACGTATCTGTGCACCACGGGCTACTAACCAGAGCTCACCATCAGGCTGAAAACCTATGCTCTGAAGTCGCTGACTACTGACGCGTTGATGAACTTGCCAGGTGTCTTGACCTGGATTCCATGTAGCGAAAAAGTTACCCAGGCTACTCACACTCACGTAGCGTCCATCGTCACTGCGACGCAAGTCACGCACCGCCCCAGCAGCATCGCTTACCCTTGCCTCCCAGCCGACACCGCCATCGACAGTTTGGTAGACTGCTCCAACATTAGTGGCTAGCTCTGCACTGTTAGGCGCAAGAGCTGTAATCAGGTAGGGCTCACCCGGCAATTTTGTGTCGAGAAATAACCGTGTCCAGTTACGACCACCATCATTACTATGCATCAGCAAACCAGGTTGACCTGCAATCCAACCCTCGTCACCCTGGAAGTCAATACTGATTAACCGGAAGTTCTCTTCCTCAGGCAATTCGAGGCTTCGCTCTTGCCACGTTGCACCACCATCGTCAGTTTCTAGGATCATGCGATTGCTTCCTACCAGAAGGCCGTGACTGGCATCTGTGAAAGCCACATCTAGGGGATTTCCAGTGCTTCCTAGAGTTATAGACTCCCAAGGGCTGGCACTTGCTGTAGGCAAACCGGTGCTAACACAACCAACCAGGCTAAGACTCAGTGTCACTGTAGTTAGTAGCTGGAGGAAAGTTTGGAACAGTCGGTTCATGGCTAACGTAAGGAGTAAAGTGATAAGAAAAAGGCAAAGCCGAGAGCCAGGCCTCCAAAGATCAGGACATTTTTTTGTCCTGGCGTTAAACGATTTACACCAAGGCCATAGCCGAGATTCTCCTCAAAGCCACTAGGCTTAGTACGTGGGCCAATGTCGCGGAAGGCACCAACGCGGCTTCGGCAAACCGGGCAGCGGAAACTAAGGATGTCGAGATCAGAGAAGGGGGTATCAGGCTTAATACCTAACTTCCGCACACCCTCGATGGGGTCGTAGACGTAGCCACAACTACGGCATTCGTGACGATGGGTAGCGGGGTCACTTGTGGTAGGGGCAACCCCTACTTCGTCTGCTTGAGCAGCATTAGAGGTCGCGGGAGCATTCTCCCCAGCTGGTGTGATCTCGTTACTCACGCTGCAGCAGAGGCTAGGCACAACAGACTCTATCGACTCTCAACGAATAGACATGGGTGTCAGACTGAGCTCTAGACCATAACAATCCATGTTTGAACTGCCGGGCTACGATGCCTTTTTGGGTTTCTTACTGGTCGCCGCTGCTGTGCCAATTCTGGCACTAGTAACGAATAAGCTTGTTGCTCCGAGCAGCCGCAGAGGTGAGCGGGAACTTACATATGAATCGGGTATGGAACCAATTGGAGGAGCTTGGATTCAGTTTAATATCCGCTACTACATGTTTGCCCTGGTCTTTGTCGTTTTCGACGTCGAGACTGTATTTCTGTACCCCTGGGCAGTTGCCTTTCACAACCTTGGTCTTCTAGCTTTTGTCGAGGCACTAATCTTTATTGCAATTCTTGTGGTAGCTCTCGCTTATGCCTGGCGTAAAGGCGCCCTTGAATGGAGCTAAGGACTTATGACTGAGACCCCATCAATTCGAGCACTTCGTGATCTGAGAGACGCTAGCTGTGGCCCAGTTGCTGGAGTCCACGAAAGTGCTCCAGCTATCACATCCAACCTGAGTGAGAATGTTGTCCTTACAACACTTGATGACATACACAACTGGGCTCGCTTAAGTAGCCTTTGGCCACTTCTCTATGGAACCGCCTGCTGCTTTATCGAGTTTGCCGCCCTAATTGGGTCGAGGTTCGACTTCGACCGCTTTGGATTGGTTCCGCGTAGCTCACCACGTCAGGCTGATCTTCTCATTGTTGCTGGCACTGTAACCATGAAGATGGCTCCAGCTCTTGTGCGTCTTTACGAGCAAATGCCAGAGCCAAAATACGTCATCGCTATGGGAGCTTGTACAATCACTGGAGGCATGTTCAGCGCAGATTCAACCACTGCAGTTCGTGGTGTTGACAAACTTATTCCTGTTGACCTCTACTTGCCAGGCTGTCCACCAAGACCAGAAGCAATTTTCGACGCAGTTATCAAGCTACGTAAAAAAGTTTCTGATGAATCTATAGCTGAACGCCGAAAGATCCTACCTATACATCGCTACATTACCGTCCAGCACCAGATGAAGCGAATTGCTCCGGAAGTGACAGGTACTTATCTTCGAGCTGAAACCCAGCTAGCCGCACTACAGCCAGCAATGGCTGAGCCTCTTGACACTGCTTCTAGCAAACTCAAGGAAGATATTGCCGAGCTCCAATCTTCTCAGATAGTTGACAATGGGTGAGATAATAAATACAGGATCTGATGCTCCAGAGTCGTTAGCCACCTCTAACGTCTTGGTGACTGGACCCATCAGTCGTTGGTTGACTGAGCAGGGCCTCAACCACCAACCTCTTGAAGCTGATCACATCGGCATTGAGGTAATTGCAGTAGAGCCTACAGCGCTACCAACAGTCGCAGCCGCTCTCAAGACTCATGGATTTGACTATCTCCAATGCCAAGGTGGTTATGATGAGGGCCCTGGGGAATGCCTAGTCTGTTTTTACCATCTCATCGCCATGGCCGAGATAGTGGACGAAAAGATAAATAGCTTGCGCGAGGTCCGTCTCAAGGTCTTTCTTCCGCGAGATGGTGCATTAAGTATCCCAAGTCTTTATAAGCTCTTTCGTGGTGCAGACTGGCAGGAGCGCGAGACCTTTGATATGTACGGCATTACCTTTGAAGGTCATCCTCACCCCAAGAGACTGCTGATGCCCGAGGATTGGAAAGGTTGGCCGTTGCGCAAAGACTACATCCAGCCAGATTTTTATGAGATGCAAGATGCATACTAAACTGGGAATAGCTCGCTCAACGTAAACAGCGTGCAGATAAATTCCATCTATGCCTACGGCTATGGTAAAAACGCATTACAGCTAAACCGAGGCTGCGAGGATCATGACGCAGTGTTGCAGTCGGACTTATTCCTTGAAGACGGGCTTGTATGACATCGTAGCCCTTGGCTTCAAGCTCATGATCAGCGCAAGCTACCGGTTCTGCACCACGGGCTCGGTAGCTTTCTATTAAGGGTGATGATGGTAATCTTTCTTGCGCTAATACAGTACTGAACAGCCGCTGTCTAATTCCTAGACCTGCTAGCTGTGCCTCAATTGCCTGGAGATGATCTCCTACATTCAGACCATCGGTCTCTCCTGGTTGAGTCATCAGATTGCAAATGTAAAGACGCGGGGCATGACTATGCTGGATCGCAGTTACCAATTCTGGTACTAAAAGATTGGGTAATAGTGAAGTGTAAAGACTGCCAGGACCAAGGATGATTAGGTCTGCATGCGTTATTGCCTCTAAAGCCCTCGGTAGTGCTGGTGGTTGATCTGGTACGCAGCCAAGGCGCACAATTGGGCTGGAAGCTTTTCCTATCTCTGACTCTCCTTCAATACGTCGGCCGTCTTTAAGCTCTGCCCAGAGGCGTACGTCGGCACCGGTTGCTGGCACTACCTGGCCCTGAACTGCTAGCAAACGGCTAGAAGCAGTGATTGCTGTTTCAAGGCTCCCCGTAATTGCTGTAAGCGCAGAAAGGAACAGATTGCCGAAGCTGTGACCTTCCAGACCCCTGCCTGCTGAGAAACGGTACTGGAATAACCGAGTTAGCAAAGGCTCTTCCGTAGATAGTGCTGCTAGACAGTTACGAATATCACCTGGCGGTTGCACTCCCAATTCACGGCGCAGGATACCGCTGCTACCACCATCGTCAGCCACAGTGACAATCGCAGTGATATTGCTACTATGGCGCTTCAGCCCACTGAGCAGTGTGGAAAGCCCAGTGCCTCCGCCGATAGCGACAATGTTAGGACCACGACTGAGCTTGCTCTTAGCACGAAGTGCATCGACTAACAACTTATCCTTATCTGGGGCTAGGGCTTGCTGAATTGACGCAAAGCTTCGACTCTGCCCCCACAAAACAAGAGCAGAGCCTGCTAGTAGCAACAGTGGTCCTGTTATATGGCGGGGAAGAACATTTGTGGCTATTCCAAGCAACCAAGCAAGGGTCTCAATTGTCCAGTAAATTGGTTTTAGATCTGCCCAGACCGCGGTCCCAAGAAGAGCAAGTAGAAGTCCAAGACCTGAGGTAAGAACCCAGCGCTTCACGACCAGACCAGGTTGAAGCCAGCGCATAGCACGCCTGGAACGGCTTACCAAGCGTGGTGTCATTCCAGGAGCTGGGCAACGGCGTGACGGCACTGCCATCGTCGTTGGGGAGTAGGAAAATCAGCAAGTTCAGTTGGTGATCTTCGCGCAGCTGCAGCAGAGTTTGATAGATCGTAAGAAAGGCTCCTGATCCGGATACCTAGGCAAGATTGGTAACCCATGTTTGTGATCATTGTTTTGTGTCTTCTGTCCCTCTTGTAGTCGAGATGCGCAACCTCACTATGCAGTGGGGTTGCCGCCCAGTATTAGACGCAGTTAATCTCTCAATGCAAGCTGGTGAACGCCTAGCTATTATCGGTCCCTCAGGAGCTGGGAAGTCCACCATGCTGCGTCTATTGGCAGGATTACAGCTGCCGACGTCTGGTGAGCTTTGGCTCTTCGGCAAACTCCAATCATATCTACGTCTCGATCAGTATCAACCCGCTGACGTCCGCTTTGTCTTTCAGAATCCTGCCCTATTGGCCTCATTAACTGTTGAGGAAAATGTCGGTTTTCTGCTGCAGCGCAGCAGAAAACTGTCAGGAGCAGAGATTCGTACACATGTTCTTGATTGTCTGGAGGCAGTAGGGTTGCACAACGTTGCACAGAAATATCCAAGCCAGCTTAGTGGTGGTATGCAGAAACGTGTCAGTTTTGCCCGGGCTCTAGTTAACCATCCTGAGAACGAGGATAGAGGTATGCCGCTAATTCTCTATGACGAGCCGACAGCGGGTCTAGACCCAGTTGCATGTACTCGTATAGAGAATCTGATTATGAAAACTACTCAGGTAGCACGGGGTTGCTCTGTAGTGGTTAGCCACGTGCGTAGCACAATTGAGCGCACAGCTGACAGAGTATTAATGCTATACGGTGGTCAGTTCAGATGGCAAGGGCCAGTAAAAGACTTTAAGCGCACAGAAAACCCCTACATTAAACAGTTTCGCACAGGTAGTTTGTGCGGACCTATACAACCTGGGGAGACCTGAAGTCTATGCGGCGCAGTGTCCGAGAGGCCATCGTCGGATTCTCTATTATTGGGGCTGCTATAGGCTTCATCTTCACCCTGCTTTGGCTTTACGGTGTACGTCTTGGTGGTAAGACTTGGGGAGTGATAGCCGATTTCTCCAATGCAGAAGGTCTAGTCAAGAGGTCCCCGGTTACCTATCGAGGCATTCTTGTCGGGTCTGTTCGCAGCATTCAGGTTACTTCTAAAAGTGTCCTAGCCTCACTTGAGATTAATCAAGCAGATCTCCAACTACCACTTCCAGTTATCGCTGTTTTATCTCCAGAGTCTTTACTTGGTGGCAATGCCACAGTCAGACTTGTTAGCCAGGGCAAATTACCGGCAAAGAGCCTGTCTATGCCTCATACTCGCAGTTGTGCTGGACAGGGAATTCTATGCAATGGTGATAAGATTACTGGCAGAACAGCCGCCAGCATTGCTTCTGTCACAGAGTCATTAGAGCGTCTGTTGAGGGAAGTAGAAAATGAAAAATCAATTAGTGACTTGACAACAACTACTAAGCAAATTAATCGTGCGGCGAGAGATATATCGCGCTTTCTTGAAAATGCAGATACAACAATTGCTAAAGTAGATGACCTAATCCAGTTTCTGCGTATTGAGGCAGCTCGGGCAAGGCCAATCATCACTAATCTCGATCAAGCTACTGCTGATGCTGCTAGAGCTGCAAGTCATGTTAATAGCGTTGTGGCAGCTTTCAATGATTTACAAGTCATAGAAGAGCTCAGTCAAGCAGTTAGCAACACGCGTCTTCTGACCGCGCGCGTTGCTGCCGTTAGTGATGACATCAGCAGTCTTACCGCAGACCCACGCGTTATAAAAGCTATACAAGACTTGACTGTTGGATTAGGTACCTTCTTTGAAGGACTTTATTCTGTTGAGGCCGACGATACCACACGTTAATCAATTAGTATACTGTGCTGATAGCACTAAGGGCAACATCAGCAATAGTCCGCTCGCTCGCTTTTGGCAGTTGTACATAGCGGCCACCAGCTGCTTCAGCAAGATCTTTCCCCATACCACTGCCAATGAATTTTCTCTCAGTATCTATTACAAGCAACTTCAATCCTAGTGTATGGTAACGACTGGCAATGTTGAGGGTCTCCTTCTTAAGATCGATTGCTACCTCATCATCAATCTGCGGTTGGCCAAGTGAGACCCCTAATGGTACATTGCCACGACCATCAGTGATTGCTACTATTACTACCTGTCCAAGGTCTCCAGTAGTTAATGCATTAGTCCCTACCCGTGCTGCCAATGTAAGACCATGAGCTAAAGGAGAGCCACCACCACAAGGCATCGATTCCAGACGTCGACGAGCAGCAGTGATTGAACGGGTGGGAGGTAGCAACACCTCTGCTCTATCACCTCGGAATGCGATCAATGCCACTTCATCACGGTTTTGGTAGGCCTCCGTTAGTAACCGGATTACTGCGCCCTTCGCACTCTGCATACGGTTGAGTGCCATAGAACCGCTAGCATCAACTAGGAACACGATTAGAGAGCCAGCCTGCCGCTGCAATAGCTTGGCACGCAAGTCACTCTCTTTTATTATTACGGACCGCTCTGGCTGTTCACGCCTACGTAATTTTTGGTAGGGTGCTGCTGCGCGTAGAGTTGCATCAACAGCAATCCGATGTGCTGGACCTCTTGGTAAGATCGGCTTTACGTAGCGGCCACGACTCTCACTATTTATTACTAGACGTTTACCACTGTTGCCGCTTTTGGCTTTAGCAGAATTGAATAGGAGTAGACTAGGATCAACACTAGAGTCTTCTGGCTCCAACATAAATTCTTCTGGAAGTGTAGCTGGTGCCTGATCTTTAGAAGCATCTTCCTCTTCACTCTCTCCCAAGTTATCTCTGTCATTCTGGTCTTCTTGTAATGATTGATCTCTTTTAGAATTTTCTTTTTTTTCTCCCTGTTGTGACTGGGGATCAGGTGTTTGCTTGGGTGGCGGTGGCTCAAGTTGATTGTCTGGCAGTGACTGCGATGCCCGTGGCACAATCACAAGTCGAACTGCCACAGTGAGGTCCTCAGCCTCTACATAACCGCTTCCTCTAAGAGCAGCATGTGAGCGAGCTACTCGTACAGCATAGAGATCGGACCGGTGTCCCTCGACACCACCGCGTATTGCCTCACATACTAAGTAGTTAATCTGCTCACGACTAATCTGTACATCGGGAAGCCATTGTCGAGCTAGTATGAGCTGTGTAGCGAGGGCCTCAGTCTCTGAAGCCCAGCGCTCACAAAAACTTCGGTTGCATGTACTATGAGCCAGTACTGAATTCGTTATCTCTACTCGCTGTTCAGTGCTCATTGGCTGGTTAGCAGAGAGCACGATGGCAAATCTGTCGAGAAGGTGGTCGCGTACTATTCCCTCTTCTGGGTTGTAAGTGGCAACTAGTAGTGGGCGGCATGGATGACTAATACTTAGGCCTTCACGTTCAACTCGGTTCTCACCAGCTCCGACTGCTGCCATCAGTAGGTTGACAATATTATCGTCGAGCAAGTTGAGTTCGTCTACATAGAGCACACCTCGATGCGCTTCTGCCAGTAGTCCCGGTTGAAAGGTAGGAACACCGCTAGCTAGTGATGCAGCTATATCTACAGCACCGACCAGTCTGTCCTCAGTCACACCTAGCGGCACCTGGATAAACGGGGCAGGTACAATGCGTTTAGTCGGTTTGTCTTTTAAAGCTAGAAGCTGATGCTGATTACAGAAGGAACTTAGCTCTCCTGGACATTGCGGGTCGAGATTGTAACTAACACTCTCTAGACTAGTAACTAGAATATCGATTGGTGGTAACAGTGCATGTAGAGCGCGGGCCAAGACAGATTTGCCCATGCCCCGACTACCTGCAATGATCACACCTCCTAAACTGGGATCAACCGCAGCAAGCAGCAAGGCTAGTTTTAGTGGGCCGTGTCCAGTAATGGCTGCGAGAGGAAAAGCATGAGCTGCCTGATCTACCACTAAGTCACTGTCAATTGCGCTGCTCGTCACTATGGATGCCTCTAAGTCTCAATCTTGTGGGTGCGCTAGCCACGTTTACCGTCCCACCTTAGCCATAAGTCTGGGTGCAAACCTACCTGGACCTGCTGGCATGCCGCGGACAACACTAGAGTGCGTAAGACCACAACTTGAAAAGTTGCTGGTTGACTGGTTACAAGAAGGCAGAGGTTTGAACATTTCTTGGTCCCCTCTTTACCACACTAGTCCTGTAGGTGGTCCACCAGACCAACCGACCTTCGTCAATGCAGCCCTAGTTGTTCAGGGTCCTGGTCTACAGAGGCAAATACCTAGTGAAGCTACGGCTCTCGCTTTGCTCGATGGGCTTCAAACTCTAGAGCGCCGCCACGGGCGAACTTATGGTAGTAACGCTGTTCGCTGGGGACCGCGTAGCCTAGACTTGGACATACTCTTTTGGGGTGCACTACAGCTACAACATCCCAGGCTAGTTTTGCCTCACCCTTGTCTACACTTACGGGCATTCGTTCTTGCTCCACTAGCAGCAGCCTTGGCAAGACCTGGACAAGTTCCCAAACAACTTAGCGCCAGTCTGTTATGGCCAGAGGGTGCTATGGAGAGTGCATGCTGTGAACCAGTTAGCTACTAATTTTGATGTCTTCTCTACCACCTCCCGAGCCTGCTGAATTATTGAGGCTGGAAGCGGTCTTGCAAGCACGCAAAATCCGCTTTGAACGAAACCGTATCCGCTTGCCAATAGGTATCGAGGGCAGTTTCGGCATGGTTCGCCACCCTGGAGCTTCCTTGGCAGTACCTATTACCAACGATGGCCAGCTTGTGGTGCTGCGCCAGTATCGCTTTGCCGTATCGGCAAGGCTGCTCGAGTTTCCCGCAGGGACTCTGGAGGATGGTGAGGATCCACTCACATCAATGCAGCGTGAGCTAGCTGAGGAAGCCGGCTACACAGCCCTACAGTGGGACTCCTTAGGCCTTATGCTGCCTTGTCCCGGTTATTCTGATGAAGTAATCCACTGTTTCTTAGCCCGTCAACTCACGCAGTTAGAATCACCTCTAGCTGGTGATGAGGACGAAGACCTGCAAATACTGCACATGATACCCTCTGAATTTGACTCCAGATTAGCTGGTGGGAGTGAGTTACTCGATGGCAAAAGTGTGACTGCTTGGTATCGGGCCAAGCAACTCCTTAATCTCTAATGGCACCACCACGCTATCTATTTTGGCATCGCCGTGATCTGCGCTTAAGTGACAACCTTGGCCTAGCAGCTGCAATGAAAGTTACACCTGCTGTTACTGGCGTATTTCTACTTGATCAAGCTGCTGCACCAGACTCTATTGGGAGAGATGAAGACTATCTTCTGGATGCTCCAGCCCGGCGCTGGTTTTTAGCTGAGAGCCTACAGGAGTTAGAAAGTCACTGGCGCAAAGCTGGTAGTCGTCTGCTGGTAATGAGTGGTGATCCAGCTACGCTATTTCCTCATCTTGCAAGGTTGTTACAGGCAGAAGCAGTGGTCTGGAATCGCGATGTTGAACCAATGAGTCGAGAACGCGATCGCCGAACAGCTGCTGCACTGCAGTCTAGTGGCTTCCGCGTCTTGGTTGGTTGGGACCAACTGCTTATTCCGCCAGGACAATTATACACTAAATCTGGCCGCCCTTATCGTATCTATGGTGCATTCTGGCGCAGCTGGCGTCGTCAGATGGAGTGCAAAGATCAGGTAATCTCTAAAGATTATGTGGAAGATTCGCTGGCGTCACACGATCTTCTTGATCTGCCACCTGAAATTGAGCAAGGCTTAAATCACTGTAAGTCTATTACTGCTGCACTATTGCATGGACAAGCTTGCCTAGAGAGCCTTCTAAAAAGACATGGCTTTGGTGGGGTCAGCTCCTGTCCTTGTCGCCCTGGTGAGAAAGCTGCCTACCAACAGTTAAGAATGTTTTGTGAAGATGGTCCGCTACTTAGGTACGAGCTCAAACGCAATTTTCCTGGAGATATGGGTACATCATGTCTTAGTGCAGCTCTTAGATTTGGCACTATTAGCCCACGCCAAGTCTGGGCAGCTGCTCGCCAAGCATACAAGCTCATCTATAAACCTGAACAGGCCAAAGCAGTTTGTACTTGGGAGCAAGAACTAGCCTGGCGCGAGTTCTATCAGCAGGCTCTTTTCCACTTCCCAGAGTTAGCTAACGGCCCTTATCGTGTTCAATGGAAGGCTTTTCGCTGGGACAATCACATCATTCGCTTCCATGCCTGGTGTGATGGATTGACTGGTGTACCTATTGTTGATGCCGCGATGCGACAGCTACAGGAGAGCGGATGGATGCATAACCGCTGTCGCATGATTGTGGCCTCTTTTTTAGTTAAGGATTTGATATGTGACTGGCGCTGGGGTGAAAGGGCTTTTATAAATCTTTTGGTTGATGGTGACTTAGCTGCCAACAATGGAGGATGGCAGTGGAGTGCTAGCAGTGGTATGGACCCCAAACCATTGCGAATCTTCAATCCAGCGATTCAGGCGGCCAAGTTTGATCCTGATGCTTCATATATCCGTCGCTGGCTGCCAGAGATTGCCCATGTTGCCACGCCAGATCTACTTAGTGGCGTCATCACTGCAGCAGAGCGTCGTGGCTACCCAGAGCCACTAGTGGAGCATAAATGCCAGCAGATGCGTTTCAAAAAACTCTATGCTGCTATCCGTGCTTGACTGTCTGGCCAGCATCTCGAAAGATACTGGCGTAGTGCCACCATGACCCAGTCTTGGTAATCTGTAGGCAACTCTGGGTAAATGGGAAGGCTGATAACCTCACTGCAGAGCTGTTCCGTGATGGGAAGACTTCCAGGGCCGAGGTGAAGATGGCTGTAGGCTGGCTGCCGATGAATCGGAATTGGGTAATAAATTGTCGTCTGAATTCCCTGATCTAAGAGACTTTGCTTGAGCTGATCACGGCAGCAGCCCTCAGAAAGACTATGCATAGTGTCCGTAGAGGGGGTGCATATATTATTTTCGGCAGGTTTGACTGCTGAGCAATTCGCGATGCGGAGAACAAACTGATTCCAGCTATGGCCTGTTCGGCCATCATTAGCAGGATCTGGCAGTGTTAATCCTGGAATATCTGCCAGTCCGTTGAAGTAACGCTGGGCGATGTGGCGGCGCTGATCTAGCCAAGTGTTCAGATGGGGCAACTTTACATTGAGAACAGCAGCTTGAAGTGCATCAAGGCGGCTGTTAATACCTAGAGCTGTATGTAGATAGCGGCGGGGCATACCATGAACAGCCAGCTCGCGCATGCGCTGTGCCAGGCTGGCATCATGGCAAGTAATAGCTCCACCATCGCCAGCTCCACCGAGGTTTTTGGTGGGAAAAAAGCTGAAACAACCTGCGTCTCCCCAGCTGCCCACAGGTCGATTATCCCAGCTGGCACCAGCTGCCTGGGCACAATCTTCGATCACCCACAAACTGTGACGCTGAGCAATAGCCATCAATTGGTCCATAGCTACAGGACGCCCGAAGAGATGCACTGGCAACAGAACTCGGGTAGCTGGAGTGATTGCCGCCTCGATCTGGTTAGGATTAATGAGTTTGGTGGTGGGATCAACATCAACAAACACGGGAGTTGCACCAACTGCGCTGATTGCCTCAGCGGTGGCGAAGAAGTTAAAGGAGCAAGTGATAACCTCATCTCCAGTTCCAACTCCAAGGCCACGTAAGGCCAACACAAGTGCATCGGTACCACTGTTACAACTTACAACATGAGGTATTCCGATAAGTGCAGCAAAAGCTTCCTCAAAGCGACGAGTCTCAGAACCACCAATGTACTGACCACTATGAAGCACCTGAAGCACTGCCGCGTCAAGTTCATCGCCAAGTCCAGTGATTTGCTGCGTGAGGCTGAATAGGGGTACCTGCATAGTTGATACCCTAAGATCTCTTGTTAAACCAGTTGGGTTCTCGGCCAGGATGCCACTTGATATTACAGCCAATTGAGGGTTTCTGGTCAATGCAGATTTCAGCGCCTGCGAGAACGGCATCAAGAGCGCAGCGCAAGTCCTTACCAGTCAGGCTCCTTGAGTTACCTGGTCGACTGTCGTCTAGCTGTCCCCTATAGCGAAGTCTCTGATGATTGTTGTCATCAGGACTGAATAAGAAGAAATCTGGAGTGCAGGCAGCTTGAAGAGCACGTGCTAGCTGCTGATCACTGTCAAGAAGGTAAGGAAAATCCCAGCCATTACGCTTTGCCTGCTCAGCTAAATATTTAGGAGAATCCTGAGGATGGGTCTCTAGACTATTACTAGATACTGCTAAAAACCGTACTCGCTTGCCATAGTCTTGATACAGACGCGTCAGCTCAACTTCAACATGTTTGACGAAGGGGCAGTGAGCACATAACTCCATTAGCAGAAGTGGCTGTAGTGATGGGTCGTAATCCCGAATGACTGTAGAAGTATCCTTTAATCCTAATGTATTGATCTGAGTTAGAGCAAAAGATGGTAGAATAGTCCCTAATGGTAGCATCGTAGAAGGCGTAATAGTCATGGGAACGGCAGTTGGTGATGTCCTGCATTCAGGATCTTTGGTAACGATGCAAAGTCAGCGTGTTGTCTGTCCAGATTTTAAGTAGTCTCAACGCAGCGATGGTGCTTTACCACTATTAGGACAGTATGTAGCATTTAACGAAGCCAAGGAGTAATAAAATTATAAGCTGGCACTGAGAGGAAGAATTTCTAGTCTACCCTAGTACGCTAAAAATCTTGCCAAACTAGAGACTGAGCGTAGCGCCAATAGTGGCTGAAACGGTTGAGATATATTGATGGTGACAGTGATACAAATGGCTCTGGCTCAAGAACAACAACTGGTAGTGTATCTTCGAGGGCCTTACAAAACGCCTTAAGGCGTGGGTCTACAGCTTGGCTGGTGATAATTGTATCCGCAGCATGTCTTCGTGCGAAGCGAAGCACCTCAGCAACCACATCACCTTGTCTTATTGTCACCGGCAACTCAAGTAAGCATTCATACAGAAAGGCCAGACGTTTGCGGCTGAACCGGCCTTGCTCAATCAAAAAACGGTCAAATACAAATATGGCAGGAGTGTTAGGGTGTTCTTGCAGTGCCGGGTTCTTAGGCCCTAAACCCTCACTATGTACCCAAAGGATAGGGCGTGGAGAGCAATAAACTTCCACTTACCTAGTAAGTTGCGCATTTGTCTTGTGGCCGAAACAGCTGCTGTTGAAGCTGCTCATAACTTGCATCGAATGGGCAGTGTTTTTGTACCTCACATTTTTTGCAGAAGCAGCCACAGCTAAATCTTTCTAGACTTTGCCGATTGAAAATATAGGGTTTGTGACTAAAGCTACTGGCTACCCACTGCCAACTGAGGTTGTTGCTAGCAGGATCCCCATCAAGCAAGTGTTCTAGAAACCAGTGCGCTCCAGTGCGCCAATGTATTTGTCGCCAGTGGACTATATAAGCAGCTAACCACATCCGAGCATGATTGTGCAACCAACCTGTGGTCACTAGCTGCTTCTGGAAGGCATCCATGCAGGCAAGGCCAGTGTAGCCATCGCGAATATCTTGGGGTAGACAGTGATCATAACTAGATGCGCTGTAGCCAGTTTTATATTCTTCACGCTCTTCCCAGATACCATTCCCGAGCCTCTGCCACATCCGTTGCCAAAAGTCACGCCATCCCAACTCGTTAATCAGTTTTGCGCCTTCAGCTTGGTCTTGCCGATGCCGTCGGAGTTGACAGAATATCTCATTTCTTACCTCCACTAGAGTCAGAACACCATGAGAAATGAAGGGTGAGAGACGTGTTACTGCACCATTAAGGTAGTTGCGGCTATGCCCGTAGTGCTTTGCATTTAGCTGTTTTAACTGATGCTCAGCAGCTAACCGCCCACCAAGGATAGGACTTAGCGTTCCCTTACTAGTCGGGAAGAGACTGGCTAAAAACTCCTCAAAATCCTTACGGGCAGAGAACGAACGCGGCAAGTCCCCTGGCACAGAGGCCCAAGGAAGGGGATTGGAGTGTGGCAGCTCAGTCATCGAGCTGAAACGGTGTGATAGGCAGAATGTTCATAGCTGCCAGGCTACTTGGGAAAATACCGGAGCTGCATTAGCACCAGTGTGAGGGAGAATAGCTGATGTTACTGACTCCGGGTACATCCCCGATGCTTCTCGATCTCACTGGTAAGAGAATTCTCGTCACTGGCATTGCCAACAACCGCTCGATTGCCTGGGGTATTGCCCAACAGCTAAGTGCCGCCGGTGCTGAACTGGGTATTACCTATCTTCCTGACAACAAAGGGCGCTTTGAGGCCAAGGTACGTGAGCTCACGGCCCCTCTAAAGCCAACTTTGTTTCTGCCCCTAGATGTGCAGGATGTAAGCCAGATGCAGATAGTCTTCAGTAAGGTTGGCACAAGTTGGAAACAACTTGACGGTTTAGTTCATTGCCTAGCATTTGCAGGCAAGGAAGAACTAGTAGGCGATTACAGTGCTACTACTGCTGAAGCTTTTGCCCGCTCCTTAGATATCAGCGCATATTCACTTGCGCCACTTTGTCACCACGCCAAGCCTTTGTTTAGCAAAGGAGCCTCAGTTATTACGTTATCTTATCTGGGAGCTGAGCGAGCAGTTCCCAACTACAATGTTATGGGCGTCGCTAAGGCAGCACTCGAAGCATCGGTCCGATACCTCTCGGCTGAGCTTGGCCCTGATAAGGAGGTACGTGTCAATGCCATTAGTGCTGGACCCATTCGCACTCTAGCAAGCTCAGCTATTGGTGGCATTCTTGAAATGATCCACAATGTTGAGGAGAAGGCTCCTCTACGCCGCACTGTCACTCAAACTGAAGTTGGTGACACTGCAGCTTTCCTTCTCAGCAACCTTGCTAGTGGAATTACTGGGCAAACAATCTATGTAGACGGGGGTTACTGCATTACAGGCATGTAATTTGCTCTTAATCACTGAGCAGCATGGCCAGAGTGATGGAAGTTTCATGACAGTCCTGCGACAGGGTCAAGTCCACCGGAAAACTGGAGAGACGGAGGTACATGTGCAGCTAGATCTCGATGGTACTGGTAGTTGCGCTGTCGCAACCGGCGTGCCGTTCTTGGATCACATGCTGCATCAGCTCGCAAGCCACGGCCTATTTGATTTGCAAGTTAGCGCTAGTGGTGACACCCACATAGATGATCATCACACAAATGAGGATGTTGGTATTGCACTTGGACAAGCTCTTGCCCAGGCCTTAGGTAACCGTTGTGGCATTTACCGCTTTGGCCATTTCCTCGCGCCTTTAGATGAGGCATTGGTTCAGGTGGTGCTTGACTGTTCAGGCAGGCCTCATCTCAGTTATGGTCTTCAGATACCAGCTCAGCGCGTTGGCAACTACGATACGGAGCTAGTACGTGAGTTCTTTGTCGCTGTCGTTAGTAATGGTGGTTTGAGCCTACATATTCGGCAGCTTAACGGCCTCAACTCTCATCACATCATTGAGGCTTGTTTCAAGGCTTTTGCTCGAGCCCTGCGTATGGCAACTGAGATTGATCCTCGGCGTGTTGGCAGTGTGCCCAGCAGCAAGGGAATACTAGAGCAAGCTAAAGCACTCTAGGCAAGCCGCAGCTTCACACATGGTTACGTGAGAATGTATATATTCTCTTGTCCCTCACTATGACTGTCATTACCTCCCAGGCCTATGACCGTCGTGACTGGGCCAGTGCCTTTGTCAACGTCGATCGAGAACTTAGCGACGTCTCGCTAAAGGTAGCTCGAGGAGTTGTTCCTGATGGCCTTAGAGGCACTTTCTACCGAAACGGTCCTGGCCGATTAGAGCGAGGCGGTCGAATGGTGCATCATCCTTTTGATGGAGACGGCATGATCACCGCTTTTCGGTTTGGGGATGGTTCCGTACAGCTCAATAACCGTTTTGTGCGTACAGCTGGCTGGCAGGAAGAGGAGGCTGCGGGCCGCATGCTCTATCGAGGCGTGTTCGGTACCCAGAAGCCTGGCGGTCTTCTTGCCAATGCCTTTGACCTTCGTCTCAAAAACATTGCCAACACCAACGTAGTGCGTCTAGGTACCCACCTGCTTGCACTCTGGGAAGCAGCTGAGCCTCATGCGCTTGATCCAGAAACGTTAGAGACACGTGAGCTATCTCTCCTTGATGGCGTTTTGCAGCCAGGCGACGCCTTTAGCGCGCATCCCCGCTTTGACCCAGGTCACCATGAGGTACCCTGCATGGTGACCTTCAGTGTCAAGACAGGCCCCCGTAGCACTATTCGCCTGATGGAGTTTGCCAGCAAGGGCGCTGATGCTGGTCGTTTGCTACACGACCGTCGCGATACTTTTCCTGGGTTTGCCTTTCTGCATGACTTTGCTATTACACCGAATTGGGCAGTATTTCTCCAGAATGCTATCTCTTTCAACCCCTTACCATTTATACTTGGCCGGAAGGGAGCAGCTCAGTGTCTTGCCTCACAACGCAGCAAAAGGGGACATTTCTGGCTAGTGCCACGTGATAGCGGAGCTTTTGCTGGTCAAGCACCACGGATCCTAGAAGCTCCTGATGGCTTTGTATTCCATCATCTTAATGCCTGGGAGGAAAATACCATGGTTACTATCGAGAGCATTGTTTACGATGATTTCCCATCGATTGGTCCTGATCAAGACTTTCGCCAAGTTGACTTCAATGCGATTCCTGAAGGGCGTCTGTACCGCACACACCTAGAACTTGACAAAGGCAACATACACACTGAACGTCTAAGTGAACGTTGCTGCGAGTTTGCTATGGTTAACCCTGCGGTACAGGGACTGCCTGCTCGCTTTGCCTGGATGGCAGCAGCTGAATGTGAACAAGGTAATGCTCCCCTACAGGTAATACGGAAGCTAGATCTGCGTAGTGGAGCATCGATAATGTGGAGCGCAGCTCCACGTGGTTTCGTCAGCGAACCAATAATGGTTCCGTCCTTTGGCCAAGAGGGAGAGTTAGAAGACGCTGGCTGGGTTTTGAGCCTAATTTGGAATGGGGCTAGAAAAGCCTCAGATCTAGTTATACTTGATGCGGCGAGCTTGCACGAGTTGGCAGTATTAGAGTTACCACTTGCTATTCCGCCTGGTCTGCATGGCAGTTGGGATCCAGCTCCCTCCTCATTTACCACTCGCTCTTCTGAATGAGTTTCTGGCTTCACAAGAAGGTAAAGGGATCTTAACTCACTTAGAGCTCAACCAAATCGATGCGATCTTCTTAGCAATTCGACAAAGTAGTTTCAGAATTACCTGACTGATCTTTGGATTAGGTAAATGCCAGGTGGAGAGAATCTCATAACAGCACAGTGTGTGAAGATACTACTACAAGATGGATACAATAAAAGCAAACACTATCTATAGTACTAAGCTCTGATTACTGTTTCTACCAAATAGTCTGGCCAGCCCCTGGCAGTCATCGAATTGCCAGAACTAGCAGTGCAATCTCTGACACGGCTTGGCTTAAATATAGTTCCGCCTTTTTTATGAGCAACACTTATCCACAGATAGTGAGCCGTCGATAGGGGATCTGATCCCTGTAAGTTTCCTTAGCCAGCTTACCGATTGTAATACTAGTTACACAGAGCTTAGTATTTTGAGCTGATTACGCTCTAATTTTATCTCCTTGAGTCTAAGTCTACCAGTCGTATTAACTCTGGTTCGAGTAAAGCAAATGCCTGACCGCGGTGACCCAGAGACCGCTTTCTGTCAGGACTCATCTCAGCAAAGGTTAAGCCTACACCCGCTACCTCAAAGATTGGGTCATAGCCGAAACCACCCTGGCCGCGAGGCACAGCTGTAATATGGCCATCACATTGGCCCTCCACAGCTGCAAGTATGGAGCCATCGGGTGCAGCAACACAGAGTGCCGCTCGGAAACTTGCCTTACGGTTCTTGTTATTTCCCAAAGCATTGAGTAGCCGGTTAATACACATGGCCTCTGTTGAGGCGTAGCGTGCCGAGTAGATGCCAGGAGCACCGTTTAGTGCCTCAACACAGAGTCCAGAGTCATCTGCAAGTGTCCAATAGCCAGTAGCAGCAGCGACAGTAGTGGCTTTAATACAAGCATTCTCAGCAAAAGTCATCCCTGTTTCCTGAATATTGAGATTCAGATTGTCTGGCTGGGCCTGTATCTTCAATGGCAAGTGTTTGAGCAGATTAATAAATTCCTGGATCTTGCCTGAATTGCTACTCGCGATAATTAGTTCTCTTTGGTTGATAAATAGTGACTCCATCACGCTCATATCGATTCGGCAAGTTCTTTTGCCCATAACAATATATCCTGAGCGCGCTTTGCTTCTGGAGCCTCACAGTAGATTCTTAATAGTGGCTCTGTCCCAGAGAATCTAAGCATTAGCCAGTGGCCTAATCCCAGTCTGAGCTTAATGCCGTCAGTCCGGATTATCTCCTGCACCTTATAGCCAGCTACCACTGATGGTGGTATCCCGTCTAGCAAGCCCTCAAGCCTCTTGCGTGATCCCAAGCTAGCTAAGCGAAGATCGAGACGTTTATAGTGGCTCGCTCTACCACAGCCTCTTTGCAGGTCTTTAAGCTTTGTGCCAAGGGTCTGGTTACTCTCTACAAGTGCTTCTAGCACAAGCATAGCAGCAAAGAGAGCATCTCTTTCTGGCAGATGTATGCCAAATCCAATACCACCTGACTCTTCACCACCGACCAATACATCACTGCTTAGCATCGTGGCAGTAATGTGCTTAAAGCCAACGGGCAACTCTAGTACCTCACGACCAAGTTCTTCAGCTACGTACCGTATCAGGTCTGACCCACTAACAGTCTTTACCACCAATCCTGGTAGTTGACGGAACCTAGCAAGATGATCAATAAGTAATGGCATAAGTAGTTGGCTACTACAGAAACAGCCATCTTCGTCAACAGCTGCAAGACGGTCACCATCGCCGTCAAAAGCCAATCCAATCGCAGCTCTGCTTTTACCTCTTGAGGACAATACAGCCTCAATCAACTCGCTTAGATGGGAGGCTATTGGCTCAGGAGAACATCCACCAAAGAGAGGATCCCGTTGACTATGAATCTCCCGCAGCACATCCTCTGATCCAGGACCAAAAAGCTCTGAAACACATTTCGCTGCTGAGCCGTGCATAGGATCAACGATTACACAAAGGCCACGGCGGCGAAGACCTTCTAATATAGCGGGCACATCAAAACTAGTTTTAATCTTGCGCAGGTAATTACCACGGGCATCGAACTGCTTGCTGTTAGTTGCTGCTATGGGAACTGTTATGCCTCCAGCGCGAAGCCGCCGCTCCACTGCTTGCGTGAAATCGTTCTCTACTGAGCCACCAAACGGGCCTTTGATCTTAATTCCAAGCCACTCTGGCGGATTGTGACTGGCGGTGATAACTAGCGCGCCTAAAGCTTTACGCTGGACAACAGCCCAACTGCAAGCTGGTGTTGGAACTGGTGTTGCTGTGAGCAGTGGCTCCAGTTCACAACCCCTTACTGCTGCTACCGCCGCTTCAGCAAACTCAGGGGCCATGAAACGACAATCATAGCCAATCACTACTTCACGGCTATCACACCCATTAGGCGCCCGATAGGCTAATTCCTGCGCTGCAGCTGCTGCCGCGAGCAGCAGCCTCTCTAAAGTAAAATCTACACCAATAATACCACGCCAACCATCAGTACCGAAGATGATGGGGGGTGCTCCTAGAGGAAAGGGCATGGAAGTCATGTAAGGAGGTGCAACTCACAATGGGCTTAGCAGCAGCTGTCAAAGATTCCAAATTTCCACCAATCTTAGCCTGGCATTGGTATCTCACCAAATAATTCAAGTTGTTTAAGAAGCTAGTCTAGTTTGATATCAGCACGAAAAAAAGGGGAGCGGGGGAGTTGTTTGCTTTAACCACTTACCAACAGTCGCGGGCTACCTTCAATATCTAAGCTATGCTTTCAAGATTGTGCATAGCTTAATAGTTGCTAGTCAGTTGGTTAATATCACTGCTGTAGCTTAGAGATACCTGATCTTGAGCATAGACTATATTTGCTAGCTTACTGAGTTAGGTCCTCTTATAATTATTTGGTTATCCATTCAGCTTGCCTTGTGCAAAGAGATTAGGCAAATAGGCTAGTAAGTATCTAATCTTGTGGCTTGCTGCACCCAGGATAAATCGATTGTGATGTCAGCTGGACTATCGAATTAGTCTCAGTAGTGACCAGGGAGGTTGCGTTTAAAGCTTGGCGGTGAATCATGGCAAGCCCGATCCTTTTGTCATCTAAGCTTATGCTTGAGGTGACAACACCTACATTGCGGCTAGAAACTGCTCCTCCAGGGTCTTTCAGCTTTGTGCCAACACTAATACTTGTTGTTGCTTGCCAGGAGCACAATCGCTGGCGTAGTCTACCATTAGCTCTGACTAACCTTATAATAGTTTCCTGCCCTAGATAACAGCCCTTTGATAAACTTACCCAAGCTTCTAGACCCAGCTCAAGAGGATTGAAACTTCCGTCTACCTCCCCTCTTCCTAAAGGTAGGTCTAGTCGAATTCGCCAACGCTCGACTTCCTCTTGAGAGGCGACTGGCAAATTCAGCCACTCTGGTGGTAGATCTTCGCTTGTTGCCAACCAGTAGCGCTCTAGCTGAAGAGTGTTTGCCGTTGTCAGTTGCTGGACGCGGTGACATCGGCTAAGGGGTAGCAACCGGACTTTGTCTGCCGGGAAAATTATGGTGTCGAATCCTGTGTGAACTGCTTCTGCATCTCCAGCTAGCACTAACACACCAGCGCCATTCCTGTCGACACGAATCTCTAACAGAGCTCTGACTTTTCCAGCCGCAGTCAGCAGGCAAGCATCCACCAGCACATCTAATCCAGCTCCGCATACATCAGCACTAGTTTGGCCGTGAAGAAATTGCGCCGCCCCATCGCCCTCGAGGCGGATTAGAGGAAATTCAGCACTCCATAGTTTCGCTATCATTCTTCTGAAGCTCTGCGAGCCAATTCTTCCAATCGAAAGAGGCTTATTAGTTCTAGTCCCTCAGCAGACAGAGCATCGCAGCCGCCCTCCTCACGGTCGACAATCGCGACCACACGATTTACTATTTGACCAGCTTGCCGTAGCTGACGCACTGCTCTCAAAGAGGAGTTACCCGTAGTTACGACGTCCTCAAGAACAGTAACTCGGGAGCCAGGTTCTGGTAGAGGACCCTCTAACCAAGCACTAGTGCCATGCTCCTTTGGTTCTTTCCTAATGATCAATGCATCGAGATGGCGCTTTAACTGAGTAGCGACCATTGCTACGCTACTGACCAGAGGATCGGCTCCAAGGGTGAGTCCTGCAACAGCCTTAGTTTCTGGTTCTATTTGCTCCAATAGGGCTGGTGCAAGAAGATACAGGCCCTTTCCACTCAAACTTACCAGCTTACAATTAACGTAGTGCAGGCTGTGCCTGCCAGACGAAAGTGTAAAGCTGCCGAAACGGTAAGCTTTCTTTGCCAAGCAGTCAAGTAGTGCCTCACGGCGATTGCTGGCATCAGAATCAGCACTCATTGGACTGGTACATAAAATGTCTCATTTGTGCCCTATACGCAGCCTCAGCTTCTTCTGGCTGCGAAGATTCTTTACATCCTATCCTAGGTATGGTCATATATCTTGTCTCCTGGCTAAAGCTGTCGCTGCCTTCTGTTGCCTGAACCACTTGACTCACTGGCAAGAGAACTGTATCAGCATCTTTGAAGCTTGTACTCGCAAGAGTCCGATCATGATGGTCGTGGGTTAACATGATCTACATAGTCAGACTTCAAAATGCGGACCCACATAGTTAATGCTGGATTTAGCTGAACATGTTGCACATGTCTGGAACTCTTGGCTACGGATCTCAACACGTAATACTAGGTCACTGAGTATACCAGGAAACCTTGTTACACGGTTGGACAGTCTATCTTAGAGATGTGGAGCACTGTAACCTGACACTATCTGGGTTGGGCTTTGCTCCCGTTACACTTAATTTATAGACTGTGGTAGATCCAGCAGGAAGGGGGTCTAGCAATCTGGTGAATGCAGCGAACTCATAATTCGCCCAAGGCGAGTTCGATCCTCGCGACCCCCACTCATACCGGTTGATGCGGTTCCTGGCTCTTGCTGTGTTGCTGCTCTTACCAGCTTTCTTTGCAGCGGCTGAAGTTGCGTTACTACGTCTAAGACCAAGCCGTGTCTCAATTCTTGTTGAGGAAGGGACTCACGGAGCCCGAGCTGTCCAGCGCCTTCAGCGACGACTTCGGCGAACCTTGATCGTCTCACAATTAGGTACAGCTCTATCGTTGCTGGCTCTTGGATGGGTTGGCCGTGGTCTAGGCGAGCAAATCTGGCCAAGCATCGTGGCTGGTGGTTCCCGGTGGTGGGATGCCATATTGTTCCTGTTACTGGTGGCTTTAGCAACTCTACTTGCTGGGCTCCTACCACGAGCTTGGGTGCTTAGTCATCCTGAGCTAGCTGCACTGAGGCTTGCGCCGCCACTTGAGTCAGCACTACAAGTAATGATGCCTCTTGTGATTCTTCTTGAGACTCTGGTTTCTTTGTTATTTAGACTTGTTGGCTTACGAAACGGCTGGGATGCTTTGATGCCTGTACTTTCCGCTGGTGAGCTGGAGACTCTAATTGAGTCAGGCGGTGTCACAGGACTGCGGCCCGATGAGCGCAATATCCTAGAAGGAGTCTTCTCACTAAGAGATACTCAGGTGAGAGAGGTCATGGTGCCACGCTCTGGCATGGTAACGCTACCAGTGAGTGTACGATTCCATGAATTGATGCATGCTGTGCACTGCACCCGCCATGCTCGGTTCCCTGTAATTGGCATTTCCCTTGATGATGTTCGTGGTGTTCTTGACCTGCGTCGTCTGGCTGAGCCAATTTCTCGTGGAGAACTCAATGCTAACTCACTACTGGAGCCTTATCTACTGCCGGCAGTAAGAGTACTTGAGACAGAGACCCTAGAAGAGTTGCTGATGAGGATACGTAGCGGTCATCCCTTTTTACTTGTAGTTGACGAGCATGGAGGTACAGAAGGCTTAGTAACTACAGCAGATCTTAATGGGGAAATTGTTGGAGAAGAAATCAGACCTGGGGACGATGAAACTGACCTGCAACCAGTTGATGGGCAACCAGGTTTGTGGATGCTAGCTGGTGATCTTGAGATATTTGAATTGAATCGTCAGCTCAGCTTACATTTACCAGAAGCTCATGACCACCACACTTTAGCTGGCTTCCTGCTTGAAAAACTTCAACATATACCAACTCCTGGGGAGGCCCTGCAACATGACGGCATGCGGTTCGAGATTACCGAGATGGATGGGCCGCGGATCCAACGTGTACGATTGATTTTGCCCCGAGGCCATCACACGAGCAGTTGATCGCTGATAATCAGCCAGATAATACGCAAGTTCTGCCTGATGACCGACCCCATAGTTCCGGTGAAGGTTGGGGTGATCGGAATTGGGAACATGGGATGGCATCACGCCCGTGTGCTGAGCTTGCTTAGAGATGCAGATTTAGTAGGAGTGGCCGATCCAGACTCTGAGCGTGGCCGTTTAGCTGTCGATCAGTTCAGCTGCCAGTGGTTTCCTGACTATCCTGAGATGCTCTCAAGCATTGAAGCTGTTTGTGTCGCAGTTCCTACAATCCTTCATCATCCAGTAGGTACCGCTTGTCTGGAGGCTGGTCTACATGTGCTGATCGAGAAGCCAATTGCCGCAAGTCAAGATGAAGCTTCTGCACTGATCGATGCCGCACATCGTGCTAGTAAGCTGCTACAAGTTGGTCATATTGAACGCTTCAATCCTGCCTTCCGTGAGCTCACTAAAATAGTGGCTAACGAAGAGGTGGTTGTTTTGGAAGCACGACGTCACAGTCCGCACCCAAATCGCGCTAATGACGTCTCCGTTGTCCTAGATTTGATGATCCACGACCTTGACCTGGTGCTTGAGCTCGCTCAAGCACCAGTAGTAAATATTGCTGCCTCGGGTGGCTGTAGCAGCAATGGCCCTATTGACTATGTTAACGCCACCCTTGGATTCGAGAATGGCGTGGTAGCCAGCCTAACAGCTAGCAAAATGACTCACCGTAAGATCAGAAGTCTTAGTGCTCATTGTCGTGGCAGCTTGGTAGAGACTGACTTCCTTAATCACACATTGCATATCTACCGTCAGGCTCATGAGTGGTACTCAGCTGACCATGGAGAGCTTCTATACCGCAATGATGGTTTTATTGAAGAGGTGAGCATCACCTCAATAGAACCACTCTATGCTGAATTAGAACACTTTCTCCAGTGTGTTCGTGGTAGAGAGATACCCGCTGTGGATGGCCAGCAAGCCTCAAGAGCACTCTATCTAGCTGACCTAATTGAACAAGCTGTCAGACAGCCTAGTACGGGACTTCTACTTGGTCGATCAGTCTAAAGCTCTTGCCCATCTCAGTACTTAAGCTTTTGCTAGTAAGCAGATAGACTATAGCGGTCTACCTATAGTAAGACTAGCTATAAAGAGTTTTTCAATAATCTTCCTAGAAATTTTATGGCTCTAGAGAACTCGTATTGCCATTAGCTGGTTCGACTGATACTATACAGTGTGTGTTAGCAAAAAAAGCAGCAAGTATGCCCTCTCAGAGATAAATTTATTTCTGGACATTTAACTTCATTCCGCGGACTTATGCACTTAAGACAGACTCAGAAGCTGCTGTTAGTGGACACTATACTTCTCCACCTGCAGAATTTCAGATAGGAACAGGCACTATGGCAACTGTGCAAAATGGTTAAAGTAAGCCCGGGTGACCAGAGGCGATGCTGTGTTGTTGGAATCTCTGTAGATGTCTGTCATGATGTTGTTGCTGCAGCTATTAGTCTTCGTGACGGTGGTGGTGGGCAGATAGTTACGCTGAATGCTGAGATAACTATGATGGCACGCGCACTACCATCCCTTAGAGACACTATTGCTGCTGCCGAGCTAGTTATCCCGGATGGAGCTGGAGTCATCTGGGCTTTAGAGTGTCAGAATGTTCGTGTGTCTCGTATTCCTGGCATCGAGCTAGCGTGGTCGCTACTGCAGTATGCCGCAACACATAGCTGGGCAGTTGCCCTAGTAGGTGGAGCACCTGAGGTAAGGATCTGTCTTCAGCAACGACTACCAAAATGTCTGCCCGGACTACAGCTAAATCTAGTTGAGCATGGATATCAGGAGCCACAACAGTGGTTAAACACTGAGTTAAGACTGGCACAGCTGCGACCGGATCTTGTCCTAGTAGCATTAGGAGCTCCCCATCAAGAACTTTGGTCACACAGAGTTCGTCAGGGGTTACCAGGAATTTGGATGGGAGTTGGAGGAAGCTTTGACGTTTGGGCAGGTGTCAAGAGGCGAGCACCTACCTGGATTAGACATTGCCGGATTGAGTGGCTTTATAGACTTCTGCAGGAACCAGGCCGGTGGCGGAGAACACTATCGATTCCGGTTTTTGTCTGGACAGTACTCTGGCACAGACATGGCTCTACAGAAAAACGTCCCTGAGTCAGCGAAATCCAACTGATGCTTGCCAGACAAAGGCAAGAAGTAAGAAGAAAACAGGAATTATGGGCAATATGTCAACCATTGGGCCAAAGGCTTGGTAAGCCTCTGGGAGCTGGCCTACTAGTCTTAGGTACTCAAAAATCATCTCGGACTGTTAGAATGCTGTAAACTTCAGTCTACCACGTATGGTGAGCTGGAGAGTTTATCTTCCAAGGGGCAAAGTCTTCTGAGAAGCAGTTGTCCTCTATTGCCTTACCCATAGCAGTAGTAAACCGGATCAGATGGGTTAGGTTATGCAAACTGAGAAGTGTGAGGCCTAGGAGCTCTTGACTACGAACCAAGTGGTGCAGGTAGGCACGGCTATGGTACAGACAAGCTGGGCAGGAGCAACTAGGATCTAGAGGAGCGTAATCATGGCGAAACCGCGTGTTGCGGAGATTCCAACGTTGCTCATTTACTAAGGCAGTGCCATGTCGCCCAAGGCGCGTAGGCAGAACACAATCTAGAAGATCGACCCCATTTGCCACGGCAATTGCCATCTCTCTTAGTGTGCCAATGCCCATCAGATAACGTGGGCGGTCCTCTGGCAATAACGGTGTGACATGACGCACGATCCTGTGTAATTCTTCAGCAGGCTCTCCAACACTGACTCCGCCTATAGCAATCCCCGGCAGGTTCAATTCGGCTACGGTCCGTGCGCTCCACTCACGAAGATGAAGCATGCAGCCACCTTGCACAATGCCGAACAGTGCCTGATCAGTGCGTTTGTGTGCATTTATGCAGCGCTTCAACCAGTCATGAGTGCGGCGGCAGGCAGTTTCTAGATCTAGTTCACTAGCAGGATATGGTGAACACTGGTCAAAGGCCATAACTACATCAGCGCCAAGAGCCATCTGGATTTCGGTGGCCCGCTCTGGGTTCAGCCAGACTAGGCTCCCATTACGCGGATTCCGAAACATAACGCCCTCATCATCGATCCGGTTGAGGTCAGCGAGGCTGCAAACTTGGAAGCCGCCTGAGTCAGTGAGTATCGGCTTGCTCCAGTTCATGAAGCTGTGTAATCCTCCAGCTGCTGCTACTATATCTTCACCAGGTTGCAGGTGTAGATGAAATGTATTGCTCAGGATCATTTGCGCTCCAGTAGCAGCAAGTTGATCAGTCGATATTCCCTTCACTGTCGCTAAGGTGCCGACAGGCATAAACCGCGGTGTTTTTACACAGCCATGAGGTGTTGAGAAACAACCTGTGCGAGCAAACGTTTTAGTACAGTGGCAGTGTATCTGATATTCGAACACAAACTGTATTAGCCCAAGTGAAAATCCTACGCTGGCTCCTTCGTAGCAGTTTGTTGGTGAGGCGACATGTTCCCGAGTGGCTTCAGGATCTTGCCGGCGCCTGGACATTTTATTCAATACTGCCTATCTGGCCTCAGCTGGAACCAAGCTTCAAGCGCATTGCCCGATTCGCTCCCTGGATTGGACTAGTGACTGGTTCAATCCAGGCAGGACTTTGGTTAGGACTAAGCTCCCTTAGCTGGTCGTCAGTATCTACAGCCTCTGCTGTTCTAGGGTTAGGTCTTTGGATCACTGGCGGACTACACCACGATGGCCTAATGGATACAGCTGATGGTCTAGCCGCCCGTGCAGACCGTCGTCTTGCAGCTATGGAAGACAGTCGCGTAGGAGCTAGTGGTGTTCAGGCTTTTGCACTACTGCTGCTATTGCAGTTAGCGTCCCTGATACACCTTGGGCCTCTCGCACCTCCTGCACTCGTTCTCGCTGCAGTCTGGGGACGCATTGCACCTTTCGTTGCTCTGCAGCGCTTCCCCTACTTACGGCTGCAGGAAGGTTCGGCAGGGTTTCACCAGCACTATTGGCAAGGCTGGCGCGAGTTGCTACCACTGCTGCCTTTATCATTTGTACTGTCGGCCATGTTGTGCTTGCCACACTGGCATCTATCATTACCATCGCGCCTTATTGGCTTGGCGGCTGGTCTTGTGCCTGCGCTGATTGTACCTGAGCGACTAGGCCGACAACTTGGAGGACACAGTGGGGATTCTTATGGTGCAACTGTAGTTGCCACTGAGACTGTCACCCTGCTGTTACTGGCACTGTTGTGGTCGCTGGCAAGATGAGGTGAAAGCCATTACCCTGATTAGGTAGATCATCTGCAGCCTCTGCAGGTCTGAGCAGTAAGACAAGGTCACCACCAAGTTGGCGAGCTAAATCCCTGGCCAGGGCCAGCCCTAAGCCACTGCCTGGTCGATCGCGGCCCTGGCTGCCACGCACACCAGGCTGGAAGATCACCTCACGTTCTGATTCAGGTATCGGAGTTCCGCTGTCCCAAACGCAAATGCCATCAGCCAGGACTCTAAGTCCTATCAAAGATCCTGAAGGACTGTAGCGAAAGGCATTTTCTAAGAGGTTAGCAACAACTTCCGCTAAAACAGCGTCAGCAGCGGGTCGGGGACACTGTGTCCATGCTGGCCAGCTCTGAGGGGGTTGCCAAGATCGCTGCTGAAGAGCTGCTGTTGCCTTGGCACGCTCTAAGAGCGGATACAGTAATTCCTGGAAGCTACTTTCTAAGGCATGACTTGGGACTGGTGGCAGCAGTGCCATCGGCATTCCCATTGCAAGCACCAGTGCATCGCCTTCAATCCTACTCATTGCACTGATGTAGTCATCAAGTCGGTTTTGTTCTTGCAACAGATTGTCTACTAACGAGCGTTCACGACTACCATTATCCAGATGTTTTCGTAGCAGCTTAGCATAAGTGCGAAGAGCAGCTAATGGATTGCGGAGCTGGTGCACTAGCAACTGAAGTTGTTCTCTCTGAGTTCTCAGTGCTTTTTGTACCTTGGCTCTTTCCAAGTCAAGACAAATAGCTCGAGTTAGTAGTGCTGCTCCATGGCGTAGTCGTGTATCTAGCTGGGTGGACCAAGTTGCTTCAGGTTCTCTCTCGGCTCTTAGAACCCCAAGCAGCACGCTGCCGTCTTGGAGCGGATACCAGCGCCGGCTAGTTGAACCTACATGCAAGTCTAGTTCGGCCTCCACTGGAGGCAAGATGCTGCCAACTTCTGGCGAGGCACCCACCACTTCTAAGGTGGGTCGATTATCTTGTTGAGAGCGCGCCAGATAGACGACTAATTGCCGTAAGGGGGATTCAGATCGCAGTAGCTGTAGTTGCTGTTCCATTAAGGATAGGAACTGGTTTGACAGCTCTACGGAGTAAATCGTGTTGTGGAGACTGTGATGGGGCAAGTGCCGAAGTGCAGGTTGACCTTGAAAATTTCGGAAAAAGCCCTAAAGTCCGATCAATGGTTAACAATGCATGACACCATAGAGTGACATACTGACCCAGCTTAGCAGCGGCTGTGCTCTGGGTGATGTCAAAAGCTGGAGTGGTGACTGTGAAATGCACTCTTGAGCTCAGGGCTGGTCTAAGATCCTGGTTTGGGACTTGGTTATGGGAAATGCACTACGTCCCGATAGTCTGACATCTGAGAGCTGGCCTGTCCATTGATTGCGATTCGCTACCAGACAACAGTGTTTTGCTCATCCTGTACTTAGTCCATCCTTCGCTCCCATTTAGGAGCTTCCTCACACAATGTCCAAGAAGCGTAAGCGGACCAGTCGCCGTCGCCTCGCCGGCCAGCGCGTGCTGGCGTATGTACCCACTTTCCATCTCGAGACCGGCAAGCACAAGCCAGTGACCGCAGCCCGGCACTATATTGCTGAGGGCGGCATCATACCCCCGGCACTAGTGAATGTGCGTCGTAACGAGCACACTACCGACCGCTTTTTTTGGGGCGAAAAAGGGCTATTCAGCGCTCAGTATGCTGAGGAGAACCACTTCCTATTTCCTTCCCTACGGACTATCGTCGATAGAATTGGCGAGGAGGTGCTATTTAAGGGCCTTGAGCTATCATCTGATGATTGGGAGGAAATAGAAGAATATGAGTATGCCTTCGTCTAAAAAATTTCACAGAGGCAGTGACTTTAGTCACAGCTCATAGCGTGTCCACAGCACTAAACCAGCGTTCAACTGTCATTGCGATAGCGGCTAACTGGTCATCAGGAATTGTGTGCCCGCCAGGAAATGGCAACATCGTTCGCTCAACCCCCGTACCGAGTCGGTTGTGCAGATCCGTGCAAGCTTCAAAGGGAACAATCTCATCATGACGTCCGTGCAGTAACAGTACTGGCGGTCGCTCTATTGGTGCTGTCCAGCCTGGATGTGGATAAGCGCTACAGCCAACAATGCCAGCAAGAGGACGTTGACACCCAACCTGTACAGCCATAGCTCCGCCCTGGGAAAAGCCCAGAAGCACTGTTCGTGATAACGGAAGCTCGCTGGTTTCTAGAGCATCCAGACGATGTAGCAACTCCTCCACAGCTTTAGGGACTGCATCCCATTCGGCCGGAAAAAGCCCGTACCACTGCCTTCCTGATGTGCTAGCACAGCTCTCTGGTGCCTGCAAAACGATAAGCTCGGGTATCTGAATCAGTCGCTTTCGTAGGTTGTTCGCAATAGGCCAAAGGTCTGAAGCATCAGCACCCCATCCGTGCAAGACAATGAGCCGGCGACGGATACCGACACTTCCAGGACTGTGTAGATCGTCCATGCACTGTAATAGAAACTTGAAGTGCTGCGTAGGTTGCCTATTAATGCTGTTACCACTGCCTTGTTATGTCTCCCACAGCCTTATTGAGTGTATACGACAAGCAGGGAGTCATCCCTCTAGCCCAAGCACTGCACAGGATCTATGGATTTCAGCTTCTCTCTAGTGCTGGGACAGCTAACGTACTGGAACAAGCTGGTCTGCCAGTCACACACATATCTGACTACACAGGAGTGCCTAGTATCCTTGGGGGTCGAGTTAAGACCCTGCATCCGAGAATCTATGCAGGGATTTTAGCACAGCGCGATAGCGTTAATTACCAGTTAGATCTCAAAACGTGTGATGCTCAACTAATCGACATAGTGGTTGTTAATCTGTACCCATTCCAAAAAACCGTAGCCGATCCCAATGCCAGTTGGGCTGATGCGATTGAAAACATAGACATTGGCGGACCTGCATTAATACGAGCTGCTGCCAAAAATCATGCCCACGTGTCCGTGCTAACTAGCCCCGATCAGTACGACTGCTTTCTTACAGCACTTCAAGCATCGGGAGCAAGTCAGGTTCCCGCGAGCCTGCGCCAGCGACTTGCTGTAGAAGCACTCGAGCACACAGCTGCCTATGATGTAGCTATATCTCGTTGGATGGCATCGCACCTAGAAGAATCGCCTAAATCGTCTCTGTGGCTTGAGGCTCTGCCGCTGTCTCAGCAACTGAGATATGGTGAAAATCCACACCAACAAGCCTACTGGTACAGCACGCCCCATCAGGGATGGGGCAGGGCTATGCAGCTGCAGGGCAAAGACCTCAGCGCCAACAATCTTATCGATCTTGATGCTGCGCTAGCGACTGTGCGGGAGTTTGGCTATGGCCTTGATGCTAAGCATACTGCCGGACAATTTGCTGCAGTAGTGGTGAAGCATGCTAATCCGTGCGGAGTTGCGATTGGCGATGAAGCTGCTACAGCACTCACACGTGCCCTAGATGCTGATCGGACAAGTGCTTTCGGCGGCATCGTTGCTCTTAACAGTGTTGTGGATGCCTTGGCGGCTAATGAACTAACTACTCTGTTTTTAGAGTGTATCGTAGCACCGGGATTTTCGCCTGATGCCCGCAAGATCCTTGCCACCAAACCCAACCTCCGCCTACTCGAGCTGTCAAACAAAGCAATTGCTGCTGCAGGCCATAAGCGCAACTGTGTCCGCAGCATCCTTGGTGGTTTGCTGGTACAAGAAAGTGATGATTTGCTAATAAATGATACAGCGTGGACTGTGCCTAGCCAGCGTTCCCCATCTGCTATAGAGAAAACTGATTTACGTTTTGCCTGGCAGTTAGTCCGTCACGTGCACTCAAATGCTATTGTTGTGGCTCGTAGCTTGCAAAGTCTGGGTATTGGTGCAGGCCAGATGAACCGCGTTGGCTCAGCGCGTATAGCGCTTGAGGCCGCTGCAGAGCGGGCTAAAGGTGCTGTTCTAGCTAGTGACGGTTTCTTCCCCTTTAATGACACTGTTCGCCTAGCAGCAGATTATGGTATAACCGCTGTGATTCACCCTGGCGGCAGCCTACGGGATAAAGATTCAATCTCTGCCTGTGATGAGCTTGGACTGGCTATGATCCTCACTGGACGTCGCCACTTTTTGCATTGATTTTATGTGGTTTTACCAACTAAGACATTATTCGCTATGCAGCAGGTGAACCACGATGACTCGTACATAAAGAGACAACTGAGATAGATGGTTTTGCTACCTATTAAGTCAATTACTACTTCTTTATATATTATTGACTAGGCAATATACAGGTTCCTCTAACTACCACTTTAGTAAAATAAGTGTGAAACGGTAAATCTTAGTACAAGCGGCCGCATTTCTCCAGCCATAAGTGCAGTCTTCATAGTTAAGCCTGATCTCTAGTCTAGCTCTATAAAGGTTTTACCATCAGTATGGTTATACTAACCATACTTTAGGCTTCAGTCTAATTAGACAATACTAACATATTGCTGTGGTTAATAGTAGTACAGCTTCCTAACTGTCTATCTTTCACTTAGGTCAATTAATCTACGGATTACTTCCTCAACGACCTGGTCAGGTGTAGAAGCACCAGAAGTAACTCCAACAGTTAGCTGGCCATCGGGTAAAAACCCTGAGCTGGTGGTTAGTCCTTCCCTAAGTGGTTTGTGGGTTATACTGTTGTTCCTACTAATTCGATCAGGCGTATCGATATGAAAAGATCGAATTCCACGGCTGACTGCAATCTCTTGTAGATGAGTAGTGTTAGATGAATTAAAGCCTCCTATTACTACCATTAAGTCAATTGGCTTATCAACAAGAGCAAACATTGCATCTTGGCGCTCCTGTGTTGCATCACAAATCGTATTGTAAGCATGAAAATGCTGGCTCAGATCTTCTGGCCCAAACTTGTGTAAGAGAGTTCTCTCAAAAAGACGTCCAATTTCTTCGGTCTCGCTTTTTAACATCGTAGTTTGATTAGCAACCCCAATGCTTTCTAGATCTCGATCGGGATCAAAACCAGGGGAGCAAGCTCTCGCAAAATGCTTCATAAAGTTTTCTCGACTCCCCAAACCAAGAATATAGTCTGCTACTATTTGGGCTTCTTCTAAGTTGAGAACCACCAAGTAAGTTCTAGCAAAAGAGCTAGTAGCAAGGGTTTCTTCATGCTTCACCTTGCCATGAATAATTGAGGTGTGAGAGCGCTTTGTGTGCTTCTCCACGGTTGCCCAGACTTTAGAGACCCAAGGACAAGTTGTATCGATAATGTGGCAACCACGCTTATCAAGTAGCTGCATCTCTTGAACAGTAGCGCCAAAAGCAGGCAAAATCACTACATCACTAGGTTGAACACTTGAGAAATCCTTGACCCCTTGGTCAACAGGAATAAACCGCACATTCATCGATCGCAAGTGATTGTTAACTGATGGGTTATGTATGATTTCGTTTGTAATCCAGATTTGCTCAGTCGGATAATGACGGCGGGTCTCGTAAGCCATTGCCACAGCACGCTCAACCCCCCAGCAGAAGCCAAATGCCTCAGCCAGGCGGATTTGGAGGCGTCCATGGCTGAGGCAGTAGCTATTGTCACGGATTGCCCCAATTAGGCTGCTTTTGTATGCCTGCTCGAGACTGCTGACCACATCGTCAGCCCGTTTAAATCCACGCCGATTGTATCTCTCAGATCGGTGCAGAGAGCGCTTGAACGCGTGGGTGTCCATAGGAAGAGGGAAGACTATTGCTGCTATGATTTTATTAGGGTACTCTGAGGCTCTGGAGATAACCAGACGATCAAAAAGTGCCATAGCGGCCTGTTGTCTCCTCTCTTCGGTCTATCTGTGCGTGCATGCGAGGATTTATGTCACACGCAAGCACGAACAGCAAGTTCTCTCAGTTGCTAGAAGCAAAGTCTGGGTAAGCTTCCATACTATGCTCACCAATATCTAACCCTTCGATCTCCTCATCCTCGCTTACACGGATACCATTGAATAAAGCGCCAATAATAGACCATGCGACCCAACAACTGGTCAAAGTCCAGGCAGCATAGGCAGCACAACCAATAGCTTGGATACCAAGAGTAGAAATGCCGCCTCCAACAAAGAGTCCGAGTGGAGCACCATCACCCTGGATGTTAAAGCCCCAAAGCCCGATAACCAGCGTTCCCCAGATACCGCAGAATCCGTGGACAGAGAATGCACCGACAGGGTCGTCAATCTTAGCAAAATCTAGTACAGCAACAGCGAAGACAACAATCACGCCGCCAACTAAACCAGCAAACCAGGCACCCACCATAGTTACATTGGCGCAACCAGCAGTGATACTTACCAGACCAGCCAGAACGCCATTAATAATCATTGTGAGATCTGGCTTCCCAGAAGTTAAGGTAGATGTTGCCGTTGCGCCTATTGCGCCGCCTGCAGCACCTAAAGTAGTAGTTACTGCTACATATGGAACCCATTGGTCCATAGCAAGCTCAGAGCCAGGGTTAAAGCCGTACCAACCGATCCATAAGACTAAGGCACCTAAAGTAGCAATAGCCATGTTATGACCAGGTATGGCTTGAGTTTTACCATCGATAAACTTGCCGATACGAGGGCCAAGCAAAAAAGCGCCTACAAGACCTGCCCAAGCTCCAACGGAGTGAACAACTGAGGATCCGGCAAAGTCAATAAACCCAAGCTTAGCTAACCAGCCCTCATTCCACTGCCAAGAACCAGAAATTGGGTAGATCACGGCTGTTAGAACGAGAGAGAAAATTACGAACTCGCCAAACTTGATTCTTTCTGCCACGAGGCCAGAGACTATCGTAGCAGCAGTACCTGCGAAAGCGGCCTGGAATAAGAAATCAACTGTAGGGGCAAGTTTACCTTCTGCAACCATCTCTGGGGTTACGTTTGGGTCAAAGAAGAGTCCTCTAAAATGCAGCCAGCCAGGAACGACTACATCACCATACATCAGAGAGTATCCTATGAACCAGTAGGCAGTTACAGCTAGGGAAAATACGAATAGGTTCTTAGCCAAGATGTTGACAGCATTTTTCTGACGGCACATGCCTGCCTCGACCATAGCAAAGCCAGCATTCATGAAGATTACCAGAATTGTAGCAATTAGTAGCCAGAGGTTATTGGCCAGGAAAGCCGTACTCAGCTCGGGGATTTCCTGAGCGCGGCTGGACAAATTGAAAATGCCAAGTCCAAATAGGGCAAGAGGAACGGTCGCCAGCCAGATCAAGGAACGTCGGGAGGCGAAACTGAGAATTCTGCGCAAGATCAGCATGGGACCATCCAAAAGGCTAGCCTTCCGGAGGTGCACCTTGTCTTGCCGTTTAGGAGTGTGCGAAACAGTTTTCATAGGGTCAAGTGCAGTGCTGAGACTTCGGGCACAACTTCTGCAGTATTTCAGTACCGCTTAAAGTTGCTGTTGCTACCAAATCAGCAAGAACTGTAAGGATCGTTTGAGTCCCAGCCATGCTGGCTTCATATCCTCACAGGTCTCTCTCCCTGCCATGTGATAGCGTCAGGCTCGAAGCCAAAGCAGCATGGCAGTACTTCTACGCCCGCTTCTATAGCCTGACGAAACAGCTGACCGTAGTAGGGGTCCGCCTCATCTCCAGGTGCGAAAGCCTTTACATCATCTCGGCTTAGACAAGGAACCAGGACTGCACGGGCCTCAGAGAGCACACCGATTAATTCTTTTAGGTGTTTTTGTCCCCTTTTAGTCACCGTATCAGGGAACAAAGCTATGTCTCCACTACTCCAGGTGGTGTTTTTTACCTCCATAAATATTAGTCGTGAATCTTGGGCATTAACAGTAGGCGTTAGCAATAGGTCAACTCGGCTACAACAACCGTAAGGAACCTCACGTCGGAGCGACGCCACAGGGCCAAGCTTTTGCTCCAGCAAACCAGCTTCGATGACTCTTCGCAGCAGGCGATTCGGGAGCATAGTGTTGATGCCAACCCAACACAAATCTCCATTTGCAGAGGGAACTTCAATCTGCTCCCAACTCCAGGCAAGCTTACGACTAGGTGAAGGGGCATAGCGTAAGCGCACACGATTGCCAGGGCACAACACACCCTTCATCGGACCAGTGTTGGCACAGTGTGCTGTCACCATTTTACCTTCTAGCAATTCTACCTCGGCCAAGAAACGTTTGTAGCGCCTTACCAAAATCCCTTCCCGCAAGGGCTCGAATGTCAGCAAGCGCTTGCCAATCATAGTTTTGCTTAACATAGACATGTGCCGATCAAGCACCTTGCTGGAGAGTGCAGCCAGTGTAGAGACACGGGAGATGATGCTATGGCAAGATCCCTCAAGCATATTGCTTTTGTTGTCACTATTGGAACCCTGCTAAGCAAGTTAGGAGGTCTGGCGCGTCAATTAATCATAGCAGCAGCATTTGGTGTTGGAACTGTCTATGAAGCTTACAGCTATGCATACATTCTGCCAGGCTTTTTGCTAATTCTTTTAGGAGGAATTAATGGACCTTTTCATAGTGCAATGGTTAGTGTGCTTAGTCGCCGTCCAAGAGAAGAGCGCGCTTATATCCTAGCGACGTTAACTACGTTAGTGGGTACGGTGCTCTTGCTAGTTAGCGTAGCTATGATCCTTTTTGCTGATTTTTTTATCAGTCTATTAGCACCAGGGATTCCTAACCATGTTCACCGTGTTGCAGTAGTGCAGCTACAAGTAATGTCTCCCATATCTCTGCTAGCAGGTCTAATAGGTCTCGGATTCGGGTCACTCAATGCAACCAATGAGTTTTGGATCCCAGCTATTTCACCTCTTATGTCCAGCTTGACGCTGATACTAGCAATTAGTGGGCTTTGGTGGCAGCTCGGTGCTGCTGTCACTCAGCCCAGTTTTGCACTAGTAGGCAGCGTTGTGTTGGCTACAGCAACTCTAATCGGAGCCATGATGCAATGGCTGCTCCAAATCCCAGTACTGATACAACATCGCCTGATGTGGTTCCGCTTCTCATGGAACTGGCAGCATTTAGGAGTCCGTGAGGTATGGCACGTGATGGGACCGGCAACTCTCTCATCTGCCGTGCTCCAGGTTAATGTGTTCGTCGATCTATTTTTTGCTTCTGGCATTCTTGGGGCTGCAGCTGGGTTAGGTTATGCAAGTTTGCTTGTCCAGATGCCAGTCGGCTTAATATCTAACGCCCTTCTAGTTCCTTTGTTACCAGTCCTCTCGCGTTTGATCTCGTCGACAGGCTGCCGTATTGCTCTAATCAATAAAATCCGCCAGGGCCTGATGTTATCTACAGCTAGCACCGTGCCCCTGGGAGCACTATTCGTAGTACTTGGCGGGCCAATTGTTTCTCTAATATATCAGCGAGGTGCCTTCAATTCTGCAGCAACGGAACTTGTCACTAGTCTTCTGATTGCTTATGGTATAGGTATGCCTGCATACCTGGGACGCGATGTTCTGGTGCGCATCTTCTATGCGCTTGGGGATGGCAACACCCCTCTAAAACTTTCATTAGTGGGTATTGGTCTCAATATCTTTCTTGACTGGTTTTTAGTGGGCCAATCTTTACCTTGGATGTGGGGAACTCTCTCTCCCTTGAGATTTGGTGCACCAGGAATTATTTTGGCTACTGTTGCTGTGAATTGCCTCACTTGCTTAGCACTCCTTTTGGTCTTACACCACAAGCTCGGAGGTCTTCCACTACTAAGTTGGCTCTCCGACAGTATTTGTCTATTGGCAGCTGGTTTGATTGGAGGCTTTGCAGCCTGGTCTTTGTCACAAAAGATGATTTGGCCAGCGGGGACGTCTGGATACCTGTTGCAAATTAGTGTTTCTGGTATAGTTGGTCTTACTACATATATAGCCATAGCTGGAATGATGGGGATCCCGGAGATGGCATTACTTGCCCTTCATTTCAAGCGTCGCCTAGGTTAACTTGCCTCTCCTCACGGACTTGGATAGGCACTTCAATATACTGGCGGCCTACAATTTGTGGGCCTTGGACTGATATAATCCTAGCTTCAATCCCGAATTCGCGAAAAGCGCTGTCTAGCTCGTGAATTAAAGCCTTCTCCACTTGAGCCTCAGCATCCACCACATTGCCAATCAGACGACTCCCCAATGGGCCAATGCGCTGGCGTACTACCTCCCTGGCATTAGTGACCTCGATGATCAGCACAGGGTCTCCCTACTTTAGCAGCACCTTACCGGCAGTATGGCTTGAGAATATCCTGCAAGTCACGAAGCTGGCTACAGGGAATCAGTTGACCAAGTGGCAGGAGCGTCGAACCGTCACCTAACGGAACCTGCACAGCCTCTATGGACTCCTTAGCTGCAGTCACAGCTCCCTGTCCGAGACGGGCACAACATTCTATTGCAAGCGGCTCAGCCAATTGGGCATCCCCTAGGTAGAGATGCCATCCGCTCACTTGCAAAAACAAACGGTCAGCGATAGCCAGTTGTAGATCGCGAAGATCAGCGGCATTTAGATTCATGGCAGGGTCGATAAATTTATGTAATAGGGTTTGTCGTTTCAGGAGCTGGACGCTGCCGAAGAACTATGACAAGGTGCAGTATCAGGGCCATTAGCCAGAGACCACTGAACCAGATCAAGTGCGTCCAGGGATGACGAATTTCCTGAATGAACCATAGCCCACTATTCACTGCCGCAAAGCCCATTGCATGGAGCGTTAGATTTACTACACGACTGAAGTGTTGATAGGTGGGGTCTAAAGGATCGGCGGGGCCGTACCAACGTATTGGCATTGAGTCCGTTTGTCTTTGGGTAAATTCTGGCGCTGGGTCCGCACCTTGGTTGACGATTCACCCCTTGATGCAGTGATATGGATCTGTTCAGGCGCTTGTAGCTCAGCGGATTAGAGCATCTGACTACGGATCAGAGGGTCGGGAGTTCGAATCTCTCCAGGCGCGTTTGAAGGACCTCTCACTGCCCTAACAGGGCAGTGCTTTTTATTGTGCGAGGATCTACTTTCTAGCCTTAGCATGACAACTGGTTTTTGCTAGTGACAAATACCTCCTGGCCCTCTATCACTGCTACGATATTGGACACTGATCCTGACATAGCGGCGCTCATTGGTCAGGAGCGGGAGCGTCAGGAAAATCACCTAGAACTCATCGCTAGCGAGAATTTTGCCTCCCAGGCTGTTATGCAGGCCCAAGGCTCTGTGCTCACGAACAAGTATGCAGAAGGTTTGCCTAACAAGCGCTACTATGGCGGTTGTGAGCATATCGATGCAATTGAGGAGTTGGCCATTTCCCGAGCGTGCACCCTCTTCGGCGCTGCTTGGGCTAATGTACAACCTCACAGTGGAGCGCAGGCCAACTTTGCTGTCTTTCTTGCACTGCTAAAGCCTGGCGATACGATCATGGGGATGGATCTTTCCCACGGTGGTCATCTCACGCATGGCTCTCCTGTAAATGTGAGTGGTAAATGGTTCAACACCTGTCATTACGGCGTTGAACGTGAAACCCAGCGTCTCGACATGGAGGCTATTCGCCGACTAGCACTGGAACACAGACCACGCTTAATCATCTGTGGTTGCTCAGCCTACCCACGTGTGATTGATTTTGCAGCCTTCCGCACTATTGCTGATGAAGTTGGGGCTTACCTTCTAGCAGACATGGCGCACATTGCCGGTCTTGTAGCTGCGGGATTTCATCCCAATCCGATTCCTCACTGCGATGTCGTTACCACAACAACACACAAGACACTTCGTGGCCCTAGAGGAGGCCTAATTCTTTGCCGTGACGCAGAATTCGCCCGGCAGTTTGATAGGGCAGTATTTCCAGGTAGCCAGGGAGGTCCTTTAGAGCACGTAGTCGCCGCTAAAGCTGTAGCCTTTGCCGAAGCACTCCATCCCTCCTTCCGTGATTACTGTCGTCACATACTAGAAAATGCTAGTGTTCTTGCTACTCGTCTTCAGGAAAGAGGAATCGATGTAGTTAGCGGTGGTACTGACAATCACATAGTACTGATAGATCTGCGGACAATAGGTCTAACTGGTAAGGTTGCCGATCTGCTAGTGAGTGATGTAAACATCACCGCTAACAAAAACACTGTTCCCTTTGACCCTGAATCACCATTCGTTACTAGTGGCCTTCGCCTTGGTACTGCAGCTCTGACCACCCGCGGTTTTGACAGAAATGCTTTTCGCGAAATAGCTGACATCCTTGCAGATCGACTACTTCAGCAAGATGATATAGCTATTAAGGCACGCTGTTGCAACAGAGTCAGCATGCTTTGCCGCCGCTACCCACTCTATAGAAAAGCGCCCCATCCAGAGCTTGTCTAACTAGTATCAAGATACTCTCTGGATTTCCCTAGTAGCCTAGAATCAGCAAACGCAAGCCCAGGCCAACCTTCCCAAAGGATTTTTGTGACTCTCGCGAGCAGCCCACCCGCTGTCGCTCTCGTGAGCTTCGCCATAGCAGGCACTTTCACCATGGTCATTGTGCCAATAGTTCGCGCTGTAGGTCTTTATCTTGGTCTAACTGACCGACCAAACTCTCGTAAGCAGCACACCTTACCAACAGTCCGTCTTGGAGGTGTAGCAATAGTTCTCGGGTTTTGTATAGCTCTCCTTTTTACTTGGTGGCTTGGTGGTTTTGGCTTGCTGGTTCCAGGCTATGCTCAGTTAATTTGGACTGCTCTGTCTGGAGCACTTTGCTTCTTCGTCATCGGTCTTGCTGATGATCTCTTTGCTCTCTCTCCCTGGCCGCGTCTAGTTGCTCAAGTGGGTGTAGCTATAATTATTTGGCAGCAGAGTGTTCGTATAGACGCAATTAATCTTCCCTGGAGCAACAGCAACAGCCCACTCGTACTGCCCGATTCCGTTAGTCTGTTGACGACAGTTATCTGGTTAGTAGGCATCACTAATGCAATTAATTGGCTAGATGGTCTTGATGGGTTGGCTGCTGGTGTTGCAGGTATCGCTGCTACTAGTCTAGTCTCAGTAAGCTTCTCTCTTCATCAAGTCGCTGCTGGATTTTTAGCTGCTGCACTCGCTGGTGCTAGCTTCGGTTTTCTTCGCCATAACTTCAATCCTGCCCGAATTTTTATGGGTGATGGTGGTTCTTACTTCCTTGGATTTACCCTCGCCGCCATCAGTATTGTTGGCCCTGCAAGAGGATTGGCTACAGTTAGTTTATTGCTTCCTTTACTGATCCTTTTACTACCTCTTGCTGATATGTCAGCTGTAATTATGGGCCGCCTTAGAGAAGGGCACTCACCTTTTCATCCAGACCGTCGACATTTACATCATCGACTTCTGCGTGCAGGCTTCTCTCACCGTCGCACGGTCTTATTGATCTATGTCTTTACCCAATGGCTTGCTGCTTTGGCTTTGGTTGTGGCTAATGCCGAGATGCGATTCTTCTGGTTGGCAATAGCCACAGCTATACTTGGAGCGGTAATTGTCGTTAGCCGACGTTAGCTAGACAGAATGGGGTCAATCTTTGCTCAATAAATGACTAGCACCAATTTCCTAAAGGACTAAATAGATAGCATCAACACTACGGTAATTGCCATGACTGAAGCAAAAGAACAGCGGGGTGTCGAGATCCTCTGCATCGGTACCGAGTTACTACTTGGCAACATCCTCAACGACAATGCACGCTGGCTAGCCGAGGAGTTAGCAGCTTTGGGTCAGCCGCACTATCGCCAAACTGTCGTTGGTGATAACTCTAGCAGCTTAGCATCATGTGTGCGAGAAGCTGCTAGTCGTTGCAGCGTTTTATTAACCACTGGTGGCCTCGGCTCAACCTCAAATAACCTCACCATTAAGACTTTGGCAGCTGCTTTTGATGCTCCCTTGGAGGAACGTTTAGAACTTTGGGATGAGCCTGAGGCAAAGGTTCCTGCCTCAGGAAATTCCGACCCTAGTCAGGGGCTACAGACTTACCTGCCGCAAGGAGCCCAAGCTCTCCCTAATCCTTTAGGGACAGCAATGGGAATGATCTGGACACCAAAACCTGGCTTCACTATCCTCAGTTTTCCTGGAATACCCTCGGAGATGAGGGAAATGTGGCGCCGCGTTGCTGTACCTTGGTTAAGGCAGTATAGCAATTACAATAGCGGCGTCCTGATCAACCGCCTGCTCCACTTCAGTGATGTTGGTGAGCCTGCTCTAGTTGAGTGTGTAGCAGATTTGCTAGGCTCTAAAAATCCAACTCTGTCACCTTACACTAGCTTAGGTTCCACCAAGCTGCGCCTTACTGTTCAGGCTTCAGATGTTGCACAGGCCGCGAACATGTTGGATTCTCTCGAAAGGGAGATTTTGCTCCGAACAGGTCGGTACTGCTATGGCCGCGAAGGCGACAGCCTAGCTTCAGTCGTACTTGACCTACTTCAGCGCCACAATCACACTTTGGCTGTAGCAGAGTCATGCACTGGTGGAGGACTTGCAGCCGCTCTTGCTGCTATCCCCAAGTGCTCAAATGTCTTTTTAGGAGGTGTCATCGCCTACAGTAATGCTGTGAAACGCAGTCTGTTGGGAGTACCAGCTGAGTTGATCGACAAATATGGCGCTGTTTCTAAGCCTGTCGTCGAAGCAATGGCAGCCGGTTGCAGGAGCAGGTTAGCTAGCAACTGGTCTCTAGCTATCAGTGGTGTTGCAGGTCCTGGAGGAGGCACACCTACTAATCCTGTAGGGCTAGTATGCCTAGCTTTAGAAGGTCCAGGTATCACCTCTAGTTGGCAGAAGTACTTTAGCGGGGCACATGGTCGTTTGGGCATTCAGACTCTTAGCATCACTTACGCTCTCGACCGTTTGCGGTTGGCACTTTCTTGACAAGAGCTAGGTTTCCCACTCATGTGTATTGAGCTTTGAGTACTGGCACCCTGTATGACAAAGTATGGGATCTGCATCGGGTAGCAGATTTTCCCGGAAGGTCCACTCAGCTATTTATTGGCCTGCATCTAATTCACGAGGTAACTAGTCCCCAAGCCTTTGCGGCACTACAAGAGAGAAATTTGCCTGTTCGCTGCCCCGAGTTAACGTTTGCGACTGTTGACCACATTGTTCCAACGACGGATCGAATACGCCCCTTAGCAGATCCTCTTGCCGAGGAGATGTTGAAGACTCTAGAGAATAACTGCCGCAGTCACGGAATTACATTAAATGGTGTTGGTAGTGGTCGTCAGGGCATTGTACATGTGATTGCTCCCGAGCTGGGTTTGACCCAACCAGGTATGACAATAGCTTGCGGTGATTCTCATACCTGTACCCATGGAGCTTTTGGGGCTATTGCAGTCGGAATAGGCACTACCCAAGTACGGGATGTATTAGCCAGTCAGACCCTGGTCATGAACAAGCTGAATGTCCACCGGATCTGGATAGAAGGATGCCTATCACCCGGTGTCTACGCTAAGGACCTAATCCTGCATGTAATTCGTGAGCTTGGAGTCAAAGCTGGGGTGGGCTACGCGTATGAGTTTGCTGGTCCAGCAGTAGTTTCCCTTTCAATGGAAGAGCGGATGACTGTCTGCAATATGGCAGTTGAGGGTGGCGCCCGCTGTGCCTATATCAACCCTGATGCTGTCACCTTCGCTTACCTCAAGGGCCGGCCTTATGCACCCAGTAAAAATAACTGGGTTCGTGCTGTTAGATGGTGGCTGTCGCTAGCCAGTGATCCTCAAGCTGTTTTCGATAAAGAAACTCAGTTCGACGCTGCGGCTATCGCACCAACAGTGACCTGGGGAATTAACCCAGGTCAAAGCATAGCAGTTGACGAGCAATTACCCAAACCTGAACTTCTCATGCCCGCAGAACGTGCGGTTGCGGAGGAGGCCTATCATTATATGGATCTACAGCCAGGGTCTGCCATCATTGGTCTGGCTGTTGATGTCTGTTTTATAGGTAGCTGCACTAACGGACGGCTTAGCGATCTCCGTGAGGCTGCTTCTATTGTACGAGATCGCTGTGTAGCTAAGGGCATTAAGGCTTTTGTGGTTCCTGGCTCCGAACAGGTAGCGCAGGCTGCTGAGGAAGAAGGTCTCGATCGAGTATTTCTCACAGCTGGCTTCGAATGGCGCAAACCTGGTTGCTCAATGTGTTTGGCCATGAACCCAGATCGCCTGCATGGTCGGCAAATTAGTGCCAGCTCTAGCAACCGCAACTTTAAAGGTCGTCAAGGATCCTCTAGTGGTAGAACTTTATTGATGAGTCCTGCAATGGTGGCTGCAGCTGCTATCAATGGCCATGTAGTTGATGTACGTCTTCTAATTTCCTCTGGTTAATTTCTTTAAAAATATGGCCCATTTTTCTCCATTGCCAAGTGGACCAATCCGGGAGGTTTCTGGTCAAGTCATTGCAATAAGCGGTGACGATATTGATACCGACCGTATCATTCCTGCCCGCTTTCTCAAATGCGTTAGTTTTGACACACTAGGCAGTTATGTATTTGCTGATGATCGACTAGAGATGGCGGGACATCATCCCTTTGATGCAGAAGGACACCGTAATGCCTCACTGCTCATCGTTAACGAAAACTTTGGTTGTGGGTCAAGTCGCGAGCATGCACCACAGGCACTTATGCGGTGGGGAATCAGAGCACTAATTGGCCAAAGCTTTGCTGAGATTTTCTACAATAATTGTCTAGCAGTTGGCCTTCCCTGCGCCACTGCAGCAGAAGAAAAAATCAGACGTCTGCAAGTGCTGGCACTTGCAGATCCAACACCTCACTGGAGACTTGATGTGCTGAGACAGCGACTCAACTCACCCCAGTCTAGCTATCATGTTCATATACCTGAAGGGTCTCGCGAGATGCTAATGACTGGGAATTGGGATATGATTTCCCAGTTACTTGCTAATAGCGGGAGTTTTGTAACAACTATGTCCAGCCTACCATATTTGCAAGGATTCTCTATAAACCAATGAGTCCGTTTAATTAATCTACTTTACTCGAGTATTCCTAACTAGCTACAGTAAAAGCTCACCAAGAAGCTCAACCTGACCTGGTGAGACCTGATACGGCTGAGTTTTCTCACCATCACCTAGGATCTACTACGCTCCAAATCACCTCCTTACCAGTCAACTTAACCAACCAGCTCCTAGGCAAAACTCGCTTGTAAGAGTAAATATCTAGTAGTTATACCTGCCTCCTGAAGGCACGAGGTAGATTTAGAATAGTGTGCAGTTTATCAACACTTTAACCAGCTGACTGTAAGTCAGCTGGTTTCGGGCAATTTTCAACTTATACAGGCTCTAGTCAACTGGCATATTTTCAAAAAAGATCTCTCTCCAATCAGTGGGAATGTATGGAATGAATGGTATACCAGTGCCTGTAAAGTTGAAATCCCTGAGCTGGAAGCGGAATCCACCTATACCCTTGTAAAAGTTATAGTAAAGACCAACATTATAGGAACGGCGCTGCCAGATTAGCTCGACATTGGAGTCGATTATATTGCCATAGACTACTGAGGTAGAATCAATATTCATAGCAGCGTTAGCGCTAGCCAGTAGAGGTCCAGCAATTTGCTGCGTTAAGTTAATATCTACTGTTCTAAGATCTGTAGTTTGATCAAACTTAAACGGGCTGGTTCCTTGTTTTAGAGTGCTGCTGCTAATCACTGACAGCTGTGTGTAATCGAGAAAGCGGTGGCTGAAATTACCAAGAGTAAGGACTGGTCCAGCACTGAACTTGATTGTATTTTGCCATCTGTTGGCCTTATAAGTTGCCAGCTGCATATTGATGTTTGTACGGATTATTAGGCTTGGAGCAATTGCTACTGGTGAGTATCGGTAAGCCCCTAGTGGAGTTAGGGATGCTAACTGACCCTGCCAGACTGGGAAGCTGCTACTTATAGACCCCAAAATATTAGCGCGCCAAGAACTACTTAGGCCAATTCTGTTACTCGCAGAGCTCTCGGCTCTATAGTTACCAATACCTGCGCGCCAAGTATAGTTGTTGCTCAGCTTTTTCCATTCCCATTCACCGCTTTGTTCTAGAAAGATGCCATAAGAGGAGTAGATTTTAGCTTTACCGAGAGACCCATTCCAGGCATTGTAGCGATAAGTACCGAACAGTCTCGTCTTTATATCTCCAATCCAAGGCAAAGTAGCACCCTTGCGTAATTCCCCCCAAAAGCGGCTTCCATTAAAGAAGTCACTAGAATTAAGCGTGCTAACATTAGCATTAGTCTCTATATTCCAGTCTAAAACCTTGCCAGTTAGCCTAGCTTCAAAACCAAATAAGCTGGCCATAGGATTTGGTTGTACTGTACTAGCAAAACTGCGCTGTACTAGAAATTGGGGCTGCAGCCTTAGAATGTAACCGTCTCCGAATTCAAGTGGTCTTAGATTACGACCTATATAAAATCCACCGCGGTCCTTATTGTCAATACCGATAACCCACCGGCTACCCACATCATCTTTTTGTCGACGCCGTATACGACTAGGTCCAGGAATAGATAGTTCTTCGATAACTAGACGGCTGCCTTCACTGTGGATAATAGTATTGCCCTTTTTATCTCTGCTAACTGTTACATTTTCAGCATCAATGTAAGTCTGCGCTGGTGTATAAGGATCATTAGTAAATACTATTCGGTCAGAATACCAGGATCTAGGCATGATTCTTACCCTAGCTGCTTGTATACGCCAGCGGCTGGCTTTGCCAGCGATAGACTGATCGCGACTGGAAATATTAAACTGTTGTAGTTTGATCCCACGATAAATATTCTGCATTTCTAAGCTATTATATTTTACATTGCTAGGAACTCCAAACTGCTGTTCTATATTTAGCCACTGCCGTGGCTGAATATTATCAACATGTTGACTAATTCTGCTAATAATCAGCTCACGCAAGCTCTCTTGTTGTGCTGGTGATAAATCGGACTGGTTAGTCTGAGATAAATCACGTTGTGGGGTTAGTGTTTTTCTAGGAAGAGAATGATCTAGTATAATTAACTCAGGTGCTTGACCTAGTTCTACCTGTTGCTTGCGATTTCCTTGATTAAGGTCGTAGCAATCAATAGGTAGAGTGAAAAGGAGGGGCTGGTACCGCTGGGGTTTGTCCTGACCCCAGCGGTAACGGGCACCTATTAGATAAGCATTGCTGCCTTCCTTTACACCGCTGTAAAGTCTGAAAACACCAGATCGGTGGTGGATACGCCCTACTACAGAGAGCCTTCGAGAGATGGCTGCCTCTAGTTCTATGCCTAGGTAGTTTAGAAGCCGGGCATATTGCTTGCGGTAAGTCCGCTCGTAGTTACTATGAATTGAGTAGTAACTAATACCCTCAACAAATCCGAGACTAAGCCACGGCTGTAACCACAATCTACCGCCGATACCTATAATGCTCTCAGCAAAATTTTGTGTTGGAGTGTCTGCATTTGGAACTTCTTGGTTGAAGGGACCGCCAGCCTGCTTGTTGGCACGGTGGCCAAACAAGTTGACCTCTACTTCAAAACTGAGAAGCCCGAGACTCCAGATTCGTCTCTGTAGGCTGACGCCAAGCAGGTATTCTGGGCGCATACGGCCATTGAGCAAGAAGACATCGCCGAAGTTGGCATCGATCATCTGACCACCCCAAACTGTCGCAGCCCAAGGATGAGGGCGCCATTTAGGGGTTGGTGGCAATATTGGCGGGCACGCTATGGCTTTTTTAGCAGGTGTGCTATTGATAGGAACTACCCAAGTATTGACCAATTTGTTATCCTCTTTCCAGGCGGTACCAGCACTACCTGGCCCCAGCTGCGAGTCTAGAGAAGTGAGTTCAAGATTAAGAACACCATAGACATCTTTTAGCTCGCCAGACTTCTGCACAAAATTATAGAGCAAGGAGCTAGCTTGAAAGTATTGAGTACCGCGGCGGAAGCGAACATTACCTTTTGCAAGGAAAGTATTAGAGTCAGTATCAAATTCGATGCGATCGGCCTCCAGTAGGCCACCACTGATATTGACAGAGACTGAGCCTTCAGCTACAAATCGCCGCTGGCGAGCGGAATAACTTTGCCGGTCAGATCTAAGCTGAAGGACTAGAGGTATGCCTAAATTAGGATTCTGCTTGCCTGGCATTATGCCAATGCCCGCCCTATCTGAAATTTCCTGGGCCTGTAGCACAGCTGGGCTCAGAACCTGAATTGCGGCACTGAGAAATGCAATGAGTTTAGCTATCGAGTTTCTCCCCATCCAGGCTCAAGATGCTGCACAAGTCAGTAGCCCTGCCATGCTAGTGGCTCACATTTTTTGGTCATGCTACAACCAGTGCAGCATCTGAGTTTCAGTCTTCGAGATCTTTGCGACTTGGAGCGCGACTCGGGTCGCTTGCCAGGAATCCAAAGACAAAGATGCCGATGAAGAAGAAGACGACCGAGTAAACGGAAATCTTGAGAGTGAGCATGGAGACCGCGAGCTTCATCTGTATGTGCCGTCTTATTCTAGCTCCAGTACCTTGTCAGACTGCGATGTATGAGCAGCCTCCGTCCTGGCGATTGGGTTGGGAAATCCTATGAAATTTTTTGCCGCCATATTAAAGACAGCTTAGCATTGAGGTTAGCGACTTAGAAAATTTTTCCCATCCTGTTTATTATTTTGGTAGTAGCTTATGAAGCTTAAGACAGTACTGTGTACGGCTCGCTTAGCTAATTTACAGGATGAAACTTGCCTGATATTCACAGATAAGATTTACCTTATTGTGTAGCTAGTAGTGCGTTATAGATAAGCACTTGTGAAATGCCTAAATAACTACAATAGATAGACGTGCTTGTCTATCAAGATTTAGGATCCTATAATCCAACTATGTGCAATAGCCACAGTCATAAATTTGACTGGGATAGCTAAACAAGCGCAATCCCAGCAGCTATCACTAATGTGCTTACTCTTGCATATACTCAAGCTAGACTTCTTCAGTCGTCATGATCATCAAATGGGTCGTCTAGATTTCGAGAAGGGGGACCAAAAGCGGTATAGAGACCAAAGCCTGTTAAACCAAGAAGCGCGGCAAGTACAGTGATGCCTACGGAGAGTGCCGGCGAAGTTTCCATCAATTTTGACGACAGGCAAGTCCTGCCGAATCTCGGCCTCCAGAGTACCTAGGCTTGGTTGGTAAGCAGACATTTTTAAAAAACCATGGCTCAACGCACCCGGCTAGGAAATCTTCTCCGACCCTTAAATTCTGAGTATGGCAAGGTAGTCCCCGGCTGGGGTACCACGCCAGTGATGGGAGTTTTCATGGCTCTATTTCTAGTATTCTTGCTAGTGATTCTGCAGCTTTACAACAAATCTCTTATCCTTGAGGGCATTAACGTCAACTGGAACGGAGTGGCTTGAGGCCTTAAGACTGCATGAACGTTTTTGGCATCGGTTTTCCCGAAATGCTGGTTATCGGTGCGGTAGCTCTGGTTGTCTTCGGTCCTAAGCGTCTTCCTGAGCTTGGACGTACTCTAGGCAAGACCATGAAGGGATTCCAAACTGCTAGCAAGGAGTTTGAGCGGGAGATCAACAAAGCTATGGCTGAGTCGGAACTACCCCTGGAGGCACAAGCTCCTAAAGCCACAACTTCTACTGAGGCTAGAGTCGTTCAGCCAGTACAAAATCCACCTAAGCCACCTCCACTCTACTAGGCTCTATGGATTCAGGACAGCTGAAGCTAGTTGTAGGCCTTGGTAATCCCGGCAGCAAGTATGCTGGCAGCAGACATAACATCGGCTTCATGGCCCTTGACTGTCTTGCATCTCGTGAAGGAGTAGGTTTTCAAAGACAATCCAAGCTGCAGGGGTATTTTGCTGAAGTCACCCTCGGTACTAGAAGACTGAAACTTCTCATGCCCGACACTTTCATGAATGAGAGTGGTCGTTCAATCCGCGCTGTCCTTGACTGGTTTGATCTCACTCCCTACCAGCTTCTCATCCTGGTAGATGATATGGATTTGCCTCTTGGCCGTCTGCGCCTGCGTGCCCGAGGGGGAGCAGGCGGTCACAATGGCATGCGCAGTGCGATTCAGCACCTTGGAGGCCAAGACTTTGCTCGCCTGCGGATTGGCATTGGAGCGCCAGGGCGGGACCCTATAGAGCGCCGCTCCTTAGCTGTTTCCCACGTGTTGGGTAAATTCCGGGCTATTGAACATCCTCTCGTTAATGCTGTCTTGAAAACGGTTACCGACGGCGTTATCTTGATTCAGGAGCAGGGCCTTGAGCGTGCTGGCAATATGCTCAATGCCTATAGCGCTCAAGCCTCTATATAGATCAATGAGTTGGATGGCGAGTGCACAGTTATTACCTAGCTCTATTGATTGTTTGGCCAATTTTTTAGGGTTATTAGGGCCCAAAGTTGCTAAGATCCTGCACACTAGGAGCCTAGTCCTGTACTATTGAGACCTGCATCCCATACAATGGTAATGTCGTGACCTAGTGGTCGAGCTCGTTCTTCCTAGGGGAAACTACATTGTCCCTGAAAGTTTGCTAACTCCTGTCATAAGTCAGCGGCACTTACTTGAGCAATGATCCATTCCTGTTATGCTTTTTCCAAAATTATCACGCGTGGTTGCTTAAACTTGCTCAACCTTATTTACTGTTTTTAAGCTTTATGACCCTACTATAGCCAGATTTGTAGGGAGTTCAGATTGAATAGACCCGCATGAAATTGAAAATTTACTAGCAGTAGTAGACTAACGGAGAGGATACTAATTAAGCCGCTAGTTAGGATAGCTATCATCGCTAGAGTTTGGTAAGGTCTCGGTCTGAATAAGCAAAGGTGCGCTTTGCCGACACGATTTCCCGATTAGAATTAGAAGCTAGCCAGATGAAACTCAATGTCATCAACAAGACAATAGCTCATCTGTGCAGTAAATAGACAGTAGCTCTCGTGGAACCTGACTAGTGCTAGAGTTAACTAAACCGCTTGGCAAGGCTGATTGGATCAAGCACGGTGATTCTCTTGTGATCAATCTCTACCATGCCAGCTTTACGTAAATCCCCCAATAGCCGGGTGATAGTAACTCGTGTAGATCCGATAGCCTCAGCAATGGACTGGTGGGAAAGCCGCAGGTCGATGGTTATACTTGCACCATCAGGAACACCAAAATCACGACAAAGCACTAGAAGAAAACTGACCAAGCGTGAGGACATATCTCGGTGGGTCAGCGTCTCAATCATTGTCTCAGTCTGAAGAATCCGGCTCGACAGCCCCTGAAGCAATAAGAGTCCTACCTGCGTATCATTTTCGATGGCTTGCCGGACTGATGTAGCCGGAGCTGCAACCATCTCAACTCGTGTGAAGGCAACTGCATGATAGAAGCGATCAGATCTATGTCCAGTCAGTAATGACAAAACGCCAAACAAACTATTTTCCCGCAGTAAGGCAACGGAGATTTCCTCACCAGATTCGTAAACTCTTGAGAGCCTTACAGCACCGCGGCTGATTAGGTAGACACGCTCAGCAGGATCCCCAGGGAAGAAGATCGTCTTGTTCCGCTCTACAAGCTCAGGACAAGCGCCATCCAAGTTACGGATGATTTCGAGCAGTGTATGACTTACCTGCATCGGTGCATTGGCTAGGCTTATCTTCGCAGGGTTGCTTTCCCTGGACATGTAACGGCTAAATCCATGGAGAGTCGCGGCCAGACCGCCGCACAATCTTAAGAGACGCTATGCAGGCTTCTAGACCCCCACGTAGCAATACTCACATTTTTTCGTCTTTTCCCACAGTGCGTCCCGCTGAGAAGGAAGTGTGGCAGCTGCTTGCGGTACATTTGACCTAAAAAGACATAAGGGCCCATCAACTCAACCTAGCAACAACCTGAGAAACATCTTCTGCCACACCCTACGATCTTAGTAGTTGTCCCACATTATTCTTCGTAGAAGCAGTATTAGGGAGAGTAAGCAATCAAAAAACTGTCAAAAATTGAGGCCTTCAATCTTCATAAGTACCTCTAAATACGATCACAGTATAGTTCCTAAATCCTAGATGAGTAATGTTGGCTAGCTTTGCCTAGAGAGCCCTTCAACTCCTTGCTGCGACTTAGGTAGCTGGTGATGAGAAGTAATCCTGCCTCAGCGAGCCAGCTTTCTGCAACAGAACTGGCCAGACCATCGCTACGGTGTTACTAATTATGTAGAGTAGTACAATGAGCATAGCATGTATAGGGCATCTGGCTAAGAGCAGAATCTGTCAAACTTCATCCTACCTCAAAATATTTGTGTTTCGTCAGCCTGACCTACACTAGTTTGGGTTTGGAGGTCCCTTTACTAACCTATCTGCAATGCTAGCAGTAGTAGCTTGTCAAACAGCCAAACGACGCTAAACAGTGGTGCCTGCGCCTTATGTCAGAGATGCACAACGCTAGATTTAGATTCTGCCGGCGTAGCGCTGGCAGAAAGACCAATCAATGATCGTTAGCCTTAGTCCCAGCCATTGCCTTAGTGATTCCTGGAGTCCAAAGTGTTACTCATCCGAGATCCTTGACCTGGGACATCGGCCAGTGACAGCCCCCATCTCACCACCGCAACCCATTGAACCAGAAGGCCTTCTACACGTGCACACTGCATCTCACCGCGGCAGTTACACTCATGTCCTAAGCCAGGCCTTACGGGCCGCTGGACTTGGCAGCCGCGTGCTTATAGCCCAGTTCCTTAAGGGAGGTGTCCAGCAGGGACCTGACCATGCGCTCCATCTATGCGGACGCTTGCAGTGGCTACGCCCCAGTGTCCCAGGCTGCCTTAGTGATGTGGAACAAGATCCAGCCCATAGCGAAGCCATATGTAATGTTTGGCAAATCTGCTGTCAGCACTTACTTGCAGCTGATATGGATCAGCTGGTCTTTGATGAGGTAGGCCTTGCTGTAGCTCTGGGCTATCTTGATGAGATGGAGGTATTGAAAGCTCTCAAACGTCGTCCTGCCACAGTTGATGTCATCCTTACAGGGCCTTCGATACCTCCAGTCTTAATGGATCTCGCTGACCAAGTCACTGAGCTGCAGCGGGGATTCTGATGTTGAAGAACGACCACTGGATCCGAGAGCAAGGAGCTGTGGGAATGATCGAGCCTTTCCAGGACTGTCTAATACGTCATCTCAATCCTGAGCAGCGCCAGCACCCAGTTCTTAGCTTTGGCTGCTCTTCCTATGGGTATGATTTGCGGCTGTCGCCCCGTGAATTCCTGATCTTCCGCCATATTCCGGGAACAGTAGTGAATCCCAAGCGCTTCAATCCGGCCAATCTCGAGCCCACACCCCTCCACAGTGATGAAGATGGGAACTTCTTTATCTTACCAGCCCACTCCTACGGTCTTGGTGTAGCCCTAGAAAGGTTACAGATCCCACCAACAATAACAGTACTTTGCCTCGGAAAAAGTACTTACGCTCGCTTGGGAATCATAGTTAATACTACTCCAGTTGAAGCTAGCTGGCAAGGTCATTTAACCCTTGAGTTTAGCAATAGTTCAGGTGCTGATTGCCGTGTTTATGCTGGCGAAGGTATCTGTCAGCTCCTCTTTTTAGAGGGTGACCCCTGCGATGTCACATATAGCGAACGTCAAGGCAAATACCAATATCAGCCTGAGCGAGTTACGCCGGCACGCATATAAATCAGGTTCTCATGGGGCAAGGCGAGCTTTGCACATGCGTGTGTTCTCATACCATGCTGCTAGCTGAGGTGCCCACCACTGCAAGTGTGGCCAGAGATGATTGCATAGGGTCCTAATTTCTAGCTGAGCATCCTGCTTTGCACGCACATCTATGAAGTGAAAGAGAGCACGAAGGTTAAAACTAACTACAAAATGCTGACGGTAATCAAATGGTAGGACTCCACGCGCATGTTCTTCGGAAGCACCTTCTTGTAGAAGATCTCGGTAGCGCTTAGCAGCTTGACGACAGTAGTCAAGATCTAGATTACGCTGCATCTCATCATAGATGTAGTTCTTGCCTCTCCGGTCACGGTACTCGCCCACAGGTCTTAGGTAAAAGGCTTCTTCAAGATCTAGGTTCCCATCAGCAGCCTTACATATTCGCTCACCAGTGTAGCGCATAGACTGTACGTCGAAACTCACTCCCACCCGGTGTGTGCGTGCTTGCTGCATTACTGAGTGTGGAAACCAGCCAACATTCAAAACAATTTGGGCGTGTTCTAGTGGGCCATAGTGACCTCGTCCACCAGCTAACAGTCTCTTGACGCAGATCTCACCAGCTTTCTCCTCACTTGGCCAGCTATCACGCTCTGCCAACACAAGACCCTCACAGTAATCCTGATGCATTGCTGCATAGACGCATTGCTGGGGATTAGGTGTAGCTGAGATGAGGCCTACCCAAAAACGATCCATAGCTTAATTAGGTTAAGTCTGCTGCTCTTGAATCAAGCACGATTGGCCTACACGCTTCAAAGGAGAGTAGCGCAGCATCTTAACAGTTACCCTTTATGAGCTCATTATACTCTGCTCTGGACTGGTAAAAATGCTAGTAGTGCCGACACCAACAAGCTCGGGCAAGGGAGTGTTCTCGATTAGAGCTTGTGCTAATCTCTCAAGCTGCTCTGGCGAACGCAGACCGAGAGAGCGACCGCGAGTTTTGCCATTGCTATCAAAAAGCTCGATATGGGGAATTCCGTTAACACTATAGCGATCAATCAAGTCTAGCCAAAGTGGATTGTCAACATTTACCAGTACTACGTCCAATTCGTCACCATACTGCTGTTCTATAGTCAGAACAGCTGGAGCCATTTCACGGCAGATCTCGCACCAATCAGCGTAAAACTCGAGCATAGTCGGCCGCTCATTGACTAAGGCTGAGTCAGGGTCAGCTGACCGGTTAGCCAATTGATCAAGAGGCGAATTCTGGTGGGCACCACCGCTTAGCAAGAATAGCACTACGGTGAGCGCTAGTGCAGCTAGTAACAGCGCAGCACGCTGATAAGTACTCAGTGGCCCGCCGGGAGGTGTTTGAATCATAGGGATCATAGACAATCGTTCAATTTCTGCACTTTGACAGGTCGGCCTCAGTAGTATTCCGATTTCTAACCTCCCTGGAGAATGCAGTCACCTCCAGGAAGCAGAGGCATACACATTGGTTCATATATTGCTACTGTTGATACTTTTGTCACAGTCTTAAGGATGGGTAGTTATTTAGATTTGTCTTTTATAGCCAAGATTAGTTGTCTTAGCAGAGCTAGCACCCATTTACCTTAGTCTGTCGAGATAAACAATTATTAGCAGCTAGATTATGTTATTTCTGATCTGTTTTTTTGCCAGGTTACTATTTATAGTCTACGATTGTGCTCTTAACTTTTAGTAGTGACTCTTTTTCTAGGCTTTTACTAAACTTCTATTTGAACTGAAATCGAGGGAAGTCTGAACCTCCTCGGATATGCTAATTGTTAGTAAGATCTGGGTCATCAAGGAATTGCCGTACCTGTCGCTACTGGTTCTCTGCACCACTTGGTCTCTCGATGTAGGTAACCCCATAGATTGCCTAATACCTTTTTAGTATATAAACGTGTCTCGGCATAGGGAATTCTCTCAACCCAGAGCTCTGGATCCTCGGCTAGCTCGGGGCTTCGCCACTGGGCTACTGCGTTGGGACCTGCATTGTAGCTAGCTACTGTCAACCAGGGGTTATCATCCCAACGATGTAGTAACTTCATGAGGTATCGCCCTCCAAGGCTAGCGTTAATAGCCGGATCGCGGAGTTCATCTGTGCTCATTAGCCGTCCTTCTAAATCTGCTGCTGTAGCTGGCATTAGCTGCATCAAGCCAATAGCCCCTGCTATTGAGATAACTTCTGGTGTAAAGTGTGACTCTTGGCGTGCAACTGCAAGCATTAGCTCCGTCCGGATACCTTGTCTCAAAGCGACCTCTCTAATTTGGGGTAAGAACAGAAGTGGGTGCTGGCTACGATGCAGAAGCTGGCGTTCTTCACAGTCCCCATTCACCAGACGCAAACTTGCCAGCCATAGACGGCTCAGGCCTCGCCAGTGATCACCTTGATTCAGCCTCAGACGCCCTTCTACTACACGACCCCTTGGCGAGTGTCGTTGTCGGTCAAAGTCAGGTGTCCCCAGCCAAGCTGCTAGAGCCTCATCGCCGTAGCCAAGGCGCCACAATATATCTACAGCCAGGTCACCACTATTTAAAGGCTGCCATGGCTTCTTAGTAGCAGTTAGTAGTGTATCAGGGCGTGAACTCTCGACAGTGCGTAGTGGTGGCAAGCCACCACTACCAAGACGCACATCAGCACGCCATGTATAGTAACTGGGAGAGTAGTTGCTAACAAGTTCCTGCCATAAGCTCCGAGCCTCTTTCTCCTTTCCAATACGCTGCATAGCGAATCCCAGCCAAAACTGGCAGCGTGTTGCTAAGGGCTCAGGTAGTTGGTGCACTGGAATTGCCCGGAGCACCCTTATCGCCCTTTGCCATTCTCCTTCTAGTAAAGCTTGCCTGGCAACATCCCACTGTAATTGCCAGCTAGCTGGATCATCTGGCCAGCGTCGCAGCACGCGGAGCACTCCTCGTCCTTTATCAAGCCGAACTAAGCCACCTGCAAAACTTGCTGAGTATTCCGCTAACTTCCGGGGTAAGGAGTTGAGAACTGCAGGTTGTGGCTTTAGCGGCTCACTCAGTAAATTGGCAGCCTCTAGCGACTCCTGGCTCTGGGAATCACTCTGAGCCACTGCGATAAGCAACTTCTCACCTTGACGCCTTTCTTCATAGTCACCGCTGAGAAGCTCTCGCCCAATCGCTAGTGCTGTCGCTGCCTCGGGACTCTTGCCGCGGAGGCAGCTTAACGCATCATTTACCTGACCATTTCCTGCTAGAGCCCGACTCAACTCCTGACGCTCGGCTTTAGAAGGACCCCCATAGCCACTCTGCTTGCAACGGCGCAGCAATATAGGTACTGCTGCAGGCGCTCCGGGCTGCCATTTTCCTAGGTGAGCAGCAGCTCCAGGGTCGTCACCCTTCCATGCCTCACGTAAAATATCTGGATGAGTCGGGAAGTGCTGTCGTAGCTTTCCGCGCAGGCCCGGCACCTGCGTAATCAGCGTTGTAAGAGCTGGAACGGCAATTACTGAATTTGGGAAGCGTTCTAGCAGAGCAAGACGCCCTCGCTGAGCTTCCTGTGCAAGACCAAGGTCAGTAGCAGTCCAGACCTGTTGAAGCAGGGCAATTGCTGCCTCTGGTGAATGGCCCCATCCTTGTCCAGCCAGGAGGCGTTGTCTTCGGTGAGCAGAATGTTCTGAAGCAGCAAGTAGTAAAGCAGCCTCACGACGCCTTACTGGATCTACAGACCAGCGGTAGTTATGCCAGAGCTGCTCGGCTAGTACACTAGGATTAAGGGGTGTGGCGCTACGTCTCAGTAGTACCTGACCAGTAACCGCAGTTGTTAGACTCAATAGACTAGTTGCTATTAGGCAAATAACCCCAGGTATCAAGCTACTCACGACCATAATCTAGAATCCAGACTGTTGAAACTTGTGACTCTTCAGCGGTGTAAAGACAGCTAAGTAGCAGCACCGTGGACACTGTCAGCTTTAGTCCTACAATCGATATTAATATTATAGCTCAGTCACTAGGCAAAGTCTATCAGCATAACCAGAACTTATAGTAAGTCGTAATCCTCTTTAGCTCGCAGGTCCTTACTAGATGACCATAGCTTGGTCTAAGCGTCTGTAGTGCAGCAATTATTCTACTCAGGTAATAATATGATCAACGACCTTAGTATAACAGTAGCTCGACAAGGCTGCTATTTTCTCAGATCTCTATCTTAGAGGTTACTACCACCGGTAAGGTAAAGTCTGACATATACAGGTTTTACTCACATGTAGGTAGCAAAGGTGGAGAACATCGCGCAGAGACTGGAGTAAGTGCTTGGCCTCAGTTCACTTATTCTGGTACAAGATACGTAGACAGTTTTAGCTTACTCTATTAAAGTAAGTTATTTTGTTGCTATCTTTGCTGTCCAAAGTGGAGCCAGTTGAAACTCTGAACTACGGATGTTCTAGAGCTGGTAAGACAGTTATGCTAGGCATCTTATCTTCCTGGAGAGCCCCCCTTAGGTGGTGGCTGTGCCAACGTGGCCAAACAGAACCAAGCAGTTAACTGTACTTCTGGCCTATATAGGATGGTATCAGTAAGACCTTGTACGGCTAAGCCACCTAGGGCTACTAGGCTAGCTGCTGCTGGTAGCTCTAGTGGCCCTTTATTAGTTATGTTGAGCAAGCCATGTTGTATAGCAACAACTCCTAAGCCAGCTGTGGCTATTAGCCCAAGAATACCTGTCTCTATGAGGATCTCTAATGGCACTGAATAGGCACTGAGTGCATTGAAGCGGGTCTTCTGGTATAGTGGATAGATGATGTTGAAAGCTTCACTGCCAGGACCAATGCCAAGCCATGGTCGATCACTAATCATCTGAATTGCTGTTAGCCAGACTGTAATTCTGAAGTTGTTAGAGCTGTCCTCGCGACCAGCAAGAATACTCTCTAGGCGAATCCGAATTAAATCTACATGATTTATAGTTATTGCCAATATTGTGGTAGCCACTAGCGTTAACCCTAGTATTAATAGCCAACGCTGAAAACAAGGCCAACCTTGTGTTCCCCTCAAGATTAGAAATAGTGCCGATAGACTAAGTACAGTCAGTAAGCCTAACCACCCACTGCGGCTGTAGCTGAACAAAGTTGCAGTACTAGCAAATCCTAAACTCACTAAGATAAAAAGTCGGCTACCCCAGCCACGCCAACGTAGCGTAGACACTACCGCCAACGGTATGATAGGCACTAAGTAACCTGCAAGTAAATTTGGGTTGTTAAGTGGCCCGTAAATGCGCACTGTTCCAGCAGCAATTGAGCTTGGATCTGCCCAATGTGCTAGCTCTTTAGCGGGAGTATATAGCTGACGTAGAGCTAGCGTAGAAGCAAAAATACTACCGCCAACTAAAGCAGCTGTTAGGCGGTCCCACCAGCAGATATTAACCGCAATTAGCTGACGTATTAGTGCGTAAACTCCAAGATAGCCTACCAGTTTGAGTAGGCCTTTAGCTGCAGCTAGAGGAACTGGTGAGAAGCTAGTAGTTAGAACACTAACACCAAGTAAAATAAGAACCCAGCTACTAACACCATCAATTCTGTCTAGTGGGGTAACCATGCTCCAAAGTACCCAGAAAGCGCCTGCTGCCAGAATCATGATGCCAAGTCCACTACGGTTGAGGAATGGTAAGGTTGCCAGCAGAGTTACAAGAATTCCCCCTGACCAAAATGACAGCGATATCGAGGTGTAATTTACGGTGCCCTGCCAGCGCAAAAGCCAGGGGCTTTTTGGTGGCATGTCACATACCTATAGATTTTTCACTACCGTTATCGTTCATATCAACTTGTTGCTGTGCACTCTCCAAGGCCTCAAGCGCTGGCAGTGGCTTGTCACAACGCCGGAAGAGAGCACGGTATATTGGCAAGCCTTGGCTAAGAACATATTGCTCACGTTCTGTCCTTACTGGCAAAGGATTATCATTACACCATGGCCTGTTATTTCCCGGCGGACATTTAAAGCAGCCGCTCACCTCTATCATCTTCACCATTGCCCTAATTAAGGGTAATACATCACTCTGCAAGAAAAGTTCTCGACCTGGACACAGAGTTGCTGCAAGAGCTAGCAGCAACTTAGGCTGCAGTACACGCCGTTTGTGATGCCTTTGCTTAAACCAAGGATCAGGAAAGTGTATTGTTACTAGTTGCAGCTGGTCCTGAGGAAGTGCAGCTAACCAGCTTCCAAGACTAACATTAGCATTGCAAAATAGAAATCTGACATTTTTGTCCCCTCTTCGTTGACACTCTGCTTCTGCTCTCCAAACTAGTTGGCGGCGTATTTCAACACCGAGGTGATTCCAGCATGGCTGTATAGGAGCTAGATCTAATAAGAATTGTCCGCGTGCCGAACCAATATCTAGATGGATTGGCTGATCCGGCTGCTTGAATAAATCTGATGGTTTGGGGAGTTCGATAGGAAGCTGAAAACAGCGACTGAGGGGATTAACGTGTTGACGCAACTTTTAGGTACCTGTGGTCAGCACTAGTGGGAAATTGGGAGGTAGCGCAGCAGCCCCCAGCATGCAGTGTAGCCATGCAGATGTGTTGCGCCAGCGATAGGACCAATTTCACCGTTGCAGAATACACCTGAAATCATCAAATCTTCTTGTAGGGCTCTTGCAATTGAGACATCACCATCTGGGCCACCGTACAGTCCGCTACCGCGTCCTAGGCAGGCTAGTAGCAGTGCAAAGACAGGTGGGGGGCTATCATCTCGCCTGAGGGCTATTTTAAGCAACTGGGTTGCTTCCCGACGAGAAGCTTCTGCCTCCCGCAACTGGAACTGTACATTCTGGCCGGTGCGGATTCGGTCCGCAACCGCCACTGCGCCACTGCCAGGATCAACACCGATAAGGTTGCGCACAAGAAATGCTGCAGGTGGACATTCCTCACCTGTACCGGGTAGAACGATCTGTCGCCGCTCAATCCCAAGGAACAGTGAATGACGCACGAGCTCGCGCTCCTCGTCACTAAGACTAGAGAGAACTCTTTGCAAGCAAGCTACAGGATTGTCCCGACGATCGCCGTGACTCAGCTCAAGGAGAATGTTCTTGCTGGCCTGCTCAATAGCAAATACTGGCCCAATTGGTCGACATCCTTGGGCTACTACTGCTTCCATGGCCCAGTCACCGCCAATTGCTATACCTGCAGCACCGCTCGCGACACGATCGTTGACTAGAAGTGAGCCATGCGGAGCATTATGGGGCGCAGCGATGCCCCCAAGGGTAGTTGCACCTGGGAATGCATAGTCCAAGCCACTGATCAGGTCGCTAACCGATCGGGATGTCGGATCGATAAGAATGAGCAAGCTTCGGCAGTCGTTGGGATCAATACCCATCCACTGCTGCCACTGTTGAGCTGGGCCATCAAGATCAGGGAGGTCACTAGTATCAACAGCAAAAGGCTGTAGCCGGACTCCTGGCAAGGAAAACAGAGTTACTGAGAGAGCAGTTTTCTGCTCAAGCTCGTGAGCTTCTCCAGTTGCTGTAGTGCCAATAACGCCACCTCCAGAACAGCCAAGCCAATGCTGGGATTTCAGCTGTTCCTGCAAGAGTGGCAATAGGCGGGGTAGGTCACTAGCAAAGTTGTTCGAAACGAACACAAGTGCTAGATCGGCGTGACCTCCGCCGCGCAGCTGGACAGCGATTTCCCGGACTGCAGTCTCTAGGGAAGCTTTCACAGAAAGTGCCGACCGGCAGGTCGATCGGGTGCTTCCCCTGAACCAATCCAGTGGTGAGAGGGGTGCCATAATTCGGACCCTACCAATCCCTGATGACTAGGCGTTGGGTTAGTTACAGATACTGCGGTGCTCTTGTTTTCCTATACCACGCTAGTGTGGCTTGCTTATCGGATGGCAGCGACCGTTGCCTTAGGCTTACCCCTCATACTCCTTATTTGGGCAGTTATCCGGCGGGAAGGCTCCCTTGTACGACTGCTTACCATCTACTGGAAGGTTGCGAGCTTGATGGCCATCAGCATGCTCCTGCTAACTAATGCTCGTCCACTTGGGTTCCTCACAGCTTTCATGGCACCATGCCTAATGGTATCCTCAGTCTGGTTCTGGGTTGACATCAACGAAGAGCTTGCAGACTTGCCTCCTTGGCGCCCATTGCCCTTCACAGTACGTTTTTGGCGCTGGATGCTCAGTGGATTCTGCATGCTCTCTGCTGCGATGGCAGTTTTTGCTTTGCCTTGTCTTAATGATGTTAATAGCAATAAGTGCCGAGTCTGGCTGCAGGTACCTCAGTGGCTACATCAAGTTGCTGAGCAAACATTCAGCCTCGTCTTTGGCGGCGAGTGGACCCGCGCCATTGCTGCTTTTATGGGCTATGTATCTTTAATCATATATACAGCTACACTGGTGCATTGGTTGTTAATCCGCTTACCTCGTCAAGGTCGTGTTGCCGGAGAATTTTAAGTTGTGGAAGTGAGAAGCTCTATGATGCCAGACAAACTACTGAGTCTCCTTGAAGAGCTCAGTAAGGACTACCCTGACCGAGTTCTACGTCTACGTGGGAGTGTTGGCGATACACCTCTCGAGATTTTAATTTTCCGTGGCTTTAGTAGTAGTACAACACACCCTACTACGACGGACCCAGACTGCTCCGTACTGCCTGAGGGTGCGCAGATCAACCACGGTGATCTTCTAAAGGGACCGCTACTAGCCAAAGATGAAGAAGTTCTTCTACAAGGGATAACGCCAGAGCAACTACTAAGACCAGAAATCTGGTCAGGGCAACCTAGCCCTTAACAAAGCTTTAAAGAAAGTCAGTAAAGTTTGAGAATATCAACACAGCGTCTGCACAAGGCTAAGTAGTCTGAGTGAGAGCCGACACTATGCTCGTAATGCCAGCAACGATCACATCTTCTGCCACGTGCTGTTGCTATCTCGATTGTTGCCAGTTCACTACTCTGGTTGGCAAGCAGCTCTGCCCAAGGTTCTCCACCGAGTTGCAGTTGGGAGACTAGCAACCAATCTTTTAGACTATCCACCTCAGGATTGCCTTCTTGGATTAGCCAGTCAAGCCCTTGTTGTAGAAAAACATCGTGCACCTCGACCCGCACAGCTGCCTCAAGTGAAGCACCTAACTCTTGTCGGCTGCGACAGTCTTCAAGAGCACGGTTGACCTCTGCTCTTAACGTGCGAAGTTGACGTACTGGCTGAGTCAAACTGTCATCACGCCAGCTATCAGGTACTAAGGGCCACCCACGACGAAACACCGAAGTCTCACGAATGGGGTAAGGTATATTCTGCCATATGTCTTCAGCCATATGACACAGTACAGGCGCGATTAGACCAGCTAAGTGCTCAGCGATTAGCGATATCACAGTCTGGCAACTACGACGACGGTAATCATTTGCCCCACTAATGTAGAGCCTGTCTTTAGCAATATCGAGGTAGAAACTTGAGAGATCAACAACACAGAATCCCTGTAACAGCTGAAAGAAACGGCAGAACTGGAACCTGTCGAATGCAATAGAAATCCCATCGGTAATCTCAGCTGCTTGTTGTAGCATCCAGCGATCCAGCAGTGGCAGCTCACTTATGGCAACTGCATGCTGAGATGGGTCAAAGTCATACAGGTTGCCTAGCAAGTAGCGGGCTGTGTTACGTACTTTTCTATAAACATCGGCCATCTGTTGGAGGATACCTGGTCCGATTTGAACATCTGTGGAGTAATCAACAGAGCTCACCCAGAGACGCAATACATCAGCACCATAAGGTGGATCTTGCTTTTGATTACGACCACCATTGATGATCACCTCTGGATTAATGATATTCCCAAGCGATTTACTCATTTTACGTCCCTTTTCATCAAGAACAAACCCATGGGTAAGAACTCTGCGATAGGGAGCTTGTCCATGCACTGCAACTGAGGTTAGTAAAGAAGACTGAAACCAACCTCGGTGCTGATCAGAACCTTCAAGATATAAATCAGCTGGCCATACTAGGTTGTCCTGCCGCTGTACCACAGCTGCCCAACTTGAGCCCGAGTCAAACCAGACATCCATTGTATCAGTGCCCTTAAGCCAGCGTGCAGCTTCAGCAATATAGGCTGGCGGCAGCAGATTGGATTCATCTTGCTCCCACCAAATATCAGTGCCGTGTTTAGCAATTAATGCCTGGATGTGATTAATAGTCTCGGCGTTGAGTAATATCTCGCCAGTGGTCCGCTCATAAAATACGGGAATTGGCAGCCCCCAAGCACGTTGCCGGGAGATACACCAGTCACCTCGCTCACGTACCATTGTCTCGATACGTTTCCGACCCGAATTTGGTAGCCAGTCTACTTTGCTTATAGCCTCGATTGCCTGATCACGGAAGCTATCTACAGAGGCAAACCACTGTTCAGTAGCACGAAAAATTGTTGGCCTGTTTGTACGCCAGTCATAAGGATAGCGATGTCTGTAAGCCTCCTGGTGCAGCAGAGCTCCGGCAGTATTGAGAGCCTCAATAATGACAGGATTAGCATCTGTTAAAACATTTAGGCCTGCGAAGGGCCCAGCTTCAGCAGTCAGTATCCCTGCATCATCAACGGGGCAAAGTACCGGCAACCCGTAACGACGCCCAGTGTTGAAGTCATCGATTCCGTGTCCAGGAGCTGTGTGCACTAAGCCCGTACCTGACTCAGTGTTAATGTAGTCGCCACCAACTATTACAGGGCTAATACGTTCCAACAAAGGATGCCCATATTTTAGTCCAACAAGCTGCTCGCCACGTACGAGAGCTCTTGCTACTAGCGAAAGTTTGAGCGTTTTACGCAGTACCTCTAGAAGTTTGGTAGCCACAATTAGCAGCTGACCATCACCAGTTTCAGATAGAGAATAATCGAGATGTGCATTCACTGATATTGCCAGGTTAGCTGGCAGGGTCCATGGAGTTGTGGTCCAGATAACAATTTTCAGGATTTTTGCGAGTGCATTTCCATCTTCTGGTAAGTGTAAACTCTTTCCCACGAGTATCTGCCGGAGCTGATTAGTTAGCTTAACCACCGGGAAGGTGACATACACACTAGGACTAGTGTGACCATCAGGGTATTCTAATTCTGCTTCAGCAAGCGCAGTGCGTGAGCTAGGACTCCAATGCACTGGCCTAAGCCCCCGGTAGATGTGGCCCTTCATTACCATGGTGCCGAAGACACCGATCTGTGCTGCCTCGTAAGTTTTTTGGAGTGTAAGATAGCGCTGTCCCCAATCACCCCAGACCCCTAAACGGCGGAAACTAGCCATTTGGCTGTCGGCCTGTTTATGGGCATAACTAGCAGCCTTGTGACGCAGTTCTAGTGAGGTTAGCCCCTGACGTTGCTTCTGCTCTAAATCTTGTATAACCTTCAATTCGATTGGCAAACCGTGGCAATCCCAGCCGGGTATAAAGCGTACCTGTCGCCCCCTAAGAATCTGATATTTATTGATGATATCCTTAAGTACTTTGTTAAGGACATGGCCCATATGAAGCGGGCCATTTGCATAGGGAGGGCCATCATGAAGTGTAAATGTAGGACCGCTATTTTCTAGGCCTAGTTGTAAATCGATGTTCCTCTCGCGCCAAAGCTCTTGAAGTTTGAGCTCGCGCTGGGCGGCATTTGCGCGCATACTGAAACTTGTCTGCGGCAGATTAAGTGTCTCCTTGTAAGAGGTTTGGTCTCCGTAATTCTGTTGCGACATTGGACTCACGCTGGCAGCACAGCAGCAGCAGAAATTATCAGTCCTTGCTGGATTCCGTGGAAACTGCCTCTGTTATGTCTGATTTTGTGGCTTCCTGTTCTGGACGCACCCATAGCTTGCCGCTGCTAGAGTTATGTATCATTGATTGCACTGCAGCGCTAGCGACAACTGTAGCTCTAGCCAGAGCGGATAAAGCAACCCTCAGCTGAACGACTACCGTTATCCAACGTTCACGCGAACGTAGCCGCTGTCGTTCCTTGGAGCTAAGCTGTTGCCAACGGCCCTGACCTACTTCGACAGCTAGACGTCCAATCAGCAGATCTGTACAGACTACTCCCAGCATCGGCGCTCCTCTTAAGCGGTCACTGCTGGTGATCAACACAAGTCCTAGTGCCAGAACTAAAGCTCCCCAGAGGCTATCGCGTGGGCGGCTCAACTCTGTGATTACTAGTGGCAAAATCAAGGTTGCTAGCCCAACTAGTAGGCAAACTTCGCCAGTGAGCGTAGCCAGCATGGTATTCATGCGACGTAAGTTCATTCTGCGACGATGCTTAGAGTTGAGTAGAGCCCATCTGGCGGAATTGGTAGACGCGCCGGTTTTAGGTACCGGTGGCTTCGGTCGTGGGGGTTCAAGTCCCCCGATGGGCATTTCTAACGGCCTAGCTTCATGGAACTTCCTTGGGAAGCCATTTAGGTACAGGTGACAACTCCATCCACTGCTACGTCCATCAGCCAGTCAACTTCGGTTCCAAGAGAGTTCTTGGACCCTCCTCGTCCACTCAACCTGACGGTTGGCCTATTCCTTGTTGGTTACTTGCTTGCAGGCCTTGCAGCTTGGGGTTGGTTTTTCGGTTGCTGGCCTTTACCACTTCTGTTGGTCCTGGGATTCCTTTCGCTACACCTCGAAGGCACCGTGATACACGATGCTTGCCATGGGGCTGCTCATCCCACTGCATGGGTAAACCAGCTTATGGGGCATGGATCAGCTTTGCTACTTGGGTTTAGCTTCCCAGTTTTCAAACGGGTACACCTACAGCATCATGCCTACGTTAATGACCCCCATCGTGACCCTGATCATATTGTCAGCACTTTTGGGCCACTTTGGCTGATTGCCCCACGCTTTTTCTACCACGAGTGGTTCTTCTTCCAACGACGCCTCTGGCGTCGTTGGGAACTGATGCAGTGGGGACTAGAGCGAACTATCTTTGTTTTGATTATAATTGCCGCACTTCAGTATGATTTTCTCCCCTTTATCTTCAACTGTTGGTTTGCATCAGCATTGATGGTTGGTGTTACTCTCGGCATATTTTTTGACTACTTACCACACCGTCCATTTAACACCCGTCACAGATGGCACAACTCACGTGTTTATCCCGGACGTACAATGAACTGCTTAATTATGGGGCAAAATTATCATTTGATTCACCATCTTTGGCCATCAATTCCCTGGTTTGAATATAAACCTGCGTACGAAGCTACTAAACACCTGCTTGATGCTCAAGGTTCACCTCAAAGGCTTGGTATTTTCGAGACACGTTCTGACGGGCTCAATTTTCTTTACGATATCTTTCTAGGCCTCCGAAGCCACAATCTACATCAAAGCAGGATGCGCTTATTGGCTAAGATAATGCCATTTCGATGCTGGCGTCGTGGCTGGTTACAACTTCTTCAGCAGACAGCAGTGACACCAGCACGCCGTAGCGATCGGATTCATCACGATCTAACTTAATAACCAATGATAATGCGAGGCACACGGTAGAAATCACCTTCTCGCTGGGGAGCTTGGTTGAGAAGTTCCTCACGAGATGTTGTAGATACAATACTGTCATCACGGGTTATATTAGTTACTTCGACTGCCCTAGTTGTAGGCGGTACGCCTTGAGTGTCTATACGCTGGAGTTGGTCTACATAGTCAAGAATACGTTCTAGCTGTGTTGTGTAAGTAGTAATCTGATTCTCTGGTAGGTCCAGGTTAGCTAGTTGTGCTACCTTGCGGACATCGTCGTTACTGATCATCAGGTCTATGGGGCAGTAAGAAATTTGCGTAGATCCTCACTCAGAGCAGTAGCAGCAGTACCAATTAACTCTGCACCATGCTCTGGCCGGGCTAGCGAGGGATGAGAACCCATGCGTCCATCTGGATAGCGAGCACGGAAGTCTTCAGGGCCGTGAATTGGTCCTGCTGGAGATGGTTCTGGTAAGGAACGCTGTAGTTTGAGTAGGCTAGGCTCGATGTGCAATGTCATGGCAATTTCACTAGGAGTGGCATGGCTGCCTTCACGATTGCCGTAGAGCTCCCAAGTCCGACGCATCACTGGAGTCACCATGAACCAGTTGCTCAACTTACATCGTAGCTGCGGGGCCACAGTGAGCTTACGAGTACGTGCTGTACCATAGGCTTGTGCAAAGGCAGCTTTAGCTGTGGCAATATTGCCGCCATGGCCATTAACCACGTAGATGCGTTCAAAGCCATGGCTAGCTAGAGAAATTACTAAGTCGTGCAAAACCAACATTAGGGTAGCAGGCTGTAAGCTCATCGTGCCTGCAAACCCAAGATGGTGCTCAGCCATACCAAAGCACTGTACAGGAGTTACCAGAACTCCTGTACGCCGTCCAACCTCCAAAGCAACCGTTTCTGCCGTAAGGGCATCTGTGCCTATTGCACCAGTAGGTCCGTGTTGCTCAGTTGAGCCGATGGGCAGTATGATACCTTTAGAGCGAGTTAGGTAATTTTCTACCTCGGGCCAGCTGCGAAACGCGAGTTGTATCTCTTTGACACTCTCAGCTTCTGCTAGATCTAGTTCAGCTACCACAGACACTTCTACGATGTTTTTTAAGGATCAAGCTTAGTGCGCAGTACCATTTCCATTGTAGTGGTCAGTGTCGTAATAGCCACCACGGGTGCCAAAATGAAGAGTGGCTAGCACAAATAAGCTTGAGCTGAATAGCAACACTGTGCCAAGGTTGAAACCTGTAAGAGCAGCATCCATTCACAACATTTCGTTTTCCCCATTCTGCCACGAGCTGGTATATTCCGTTGTTGTGGTTCGCTGACATTAATTACTAGGCCATTAACTGGCCTCAGTGCCTTCTACGGGTATTTGTAGCCAGTGTCGCAGCCAAGCTGTTAAAATGTAGAAAGGCAAAGTATCTACCAGAGCAGCCAGGACTTTAAATAAATAGCCACCAGCGATGAAGGACAGTAGCTGCGTAAGCACGGGTTTTTCAGCATATATCGGCAGTACATGGGTAGCGAAGTGACTGATCAGTACAACTGCAGTAGTGTCGATAAGTTGACTAATGAGAGTTGAGCCATTGTTACGTAACCACAAGGCTTTGCCCTTAGTGAGACGTTTCCAGAAATGGAATAGTCTGACGTCGATGAACTGGGCAGTGAGATATGCTGCCATTGACGCGCCTACCGAGCCAAATGCTAGCTGCTGAATCTCATAAAAAGTCTGACTTGACCGTCCAGGCATAGCTGGCAAGATACCTCCTAGCCATAGAATGAGAGTTATCCAGCCATTAAGTAAAAGGCCAACCCAAACAACCTGGGAGGCTCGTCTCTCGCCCCATAGTTCGCTAATAAGGTCAGTACAAAGAAAAGTGACTGGGTAGGGAAGAGCACCCACAGCTACCACAATTGGCCAGCTGAAGATTTCTCCTAGCTTCAGGAAGCGTGTTAGACCAAGAACATTCAGCATACTGAGTGTTCCTAAGAACAATCCAGTAAGCACAAGGAACGTTAGGTTTCGCCTTTCCTCGAGATGTACTGGTGTAGGAGAAATAAAAACCATGGCACAGCAACGGACTAAGATACCTAACACAGGTAAGCTAGGCAGACTGGTTGTTCGTAAACCAACTGATCCTGGCAACAAGGTGCTGTCAATCTGACTAAACAACCATGCCAACGCAGAGTTTCTTTCCAGGCTTCTTTTGTCGCCCAGCAGAAGTAGTGGCACCAGAACTCATAGGTTGTTTGCTTGTTAAGCGGTTGCCAAGCAATCACCTTCTCTGGGGCGTCATTGTAGAGACAGAGGCTTACTCGCAATCTGAGCCGGCTTGCCATGGCTACAGGCGACGCTCAACGCGAAACGCCACTTTGTTTGGCCCGCCTGGTTATTTCTATGTCTATGTGAGTTATGGCATCCACCACTGCATTAATATTGTAACTGGCCAGATTGGTCAAGCAAGTGGCGTGCTGCTGCGATCTGTAGCTCTTCCTGGAGAACCAGAGCGAGTTGCGTCTGGCCCAGGTCTCCTCGCTCGTAGGTTTTGTGTCGATCGTTCTTATGATGGTAAGTCTGTTATGGGGGAAAATAATTTATGGCTAGCATACCAGCCGATTACGTCTCGTAACCCTATGCTCGTGACAACAACTCGTATTGGCATAAGCCGTGGTCAGGATCTGCCGTGGCGCTGGTATCTGCAATCTAGTCGCAGTGTCAGTCGCCGTGCTCGAGGAGACAGTATGCCTAAAAGCTTTGTGGCCTGGGCACCGGTAACTACTACGTCTTTATGAGTGGCTGGTCACATCGACATGTTTTTGATTTAGCAACTTTTTCTAGGGAAGATTACGCTTCTGTCCTAGAATTAGCACACCGTTTCCGTGCACTCCCTATTAGCGGAGCCCGTAGGCTGCCCGCCCTGCAGGGACGTTTGGTAACCACACTCTTCTTTGAAGCCAGCACCCGCACAAGAAGTAGCTTTGAGCTAGCAGCACGGCGCCTCTCAGCAGGAGTACAGAGTTTCACTGCTAGTAATAGCTCTCTCAGCAAAGGAGAAACAATCTTAGATACGGCCTACACTTATGCAGCTATGGGTACTGATGTATTTGTAGTTCGGCATCAATCTCCTGGTGTACCACAGCAGCTTGCCGAGTCATTAGAACGAGTAGGTAAACCTGCGGCTGTACTCAATGCTGGTGATGGTTTTCACAGTCACCCCAGTCAAGGGCTATTAGATCTCTATACACTCGCTCATTACTTCAATCCAAGATGTCCGTCACCTGAGGTTTTACGCGGACGCCGTATCCTGATTGTTGGAGATATACTCCATTCTAGAGTAGCACGCTCCAATCTCTGGGCACTCACTGCATGTGGTGCTGACGTTGTGTTATGCGGACCACCAAGTCTCCTGCCAGATGCTTTCACTGATTTTGTGGAGGCACCACCTCCAGGCCAACCATATGATCCTATCCCCAAACGCGGTCATGTATATATCTGCCGCAACCTAGATACCTGTCTTCCTGAAGTCGATGCTGTGATGACGCTACGTCTGCAACATGAACGCATGGCGCGGCATTGCTTTAGTACTGCCGAGCGTTACTGCCGGGATTATGGTCTTAGTCACGAACGGCTGCGCTTTTGCCGCAATGGCAGCATACCTGTGCTTCACCCCGGACCAGTGAACCGCGGGGTAGAAATGACTGGGGAGTTACTGGAAGACTTCTCCATTTGCCTGGTCAGAGAGCAGGTGCGAAACGGCGTACTAATTCGCATGGCCTTGCTTTATCTGATGGCAGCCATAGACTCATCTACACTGGTTTAGGCTAGCTAACTGTTAATCCTACAATGACTAACAGGCTTTTGTTGACTTCATATAAACAGCAGCTCTTAAGTTTATATAGTCTAGTCTGAGTATGTTCTGCAAGTTGCGGATAAAGACTAGTAAGATGATTCAAAATTGCTTAAAGCCCTCTAGCAAGAGGCCATATAGCAAACCAATGCGTACCATGTCGAGTAGTTGGCGAGGGATAGTTATGGGAGTTGAGCGAGGCCAAGAACGTCGTATCCGTACCATAACTTCCCAAATAGAGATGGTTAAAAGCGCTGCAATTGGGTCCATTAAGGCTAGGACACCACTGACTGCTGCAATTGAACTACCCAATAGAAAAGCAAAGAGCAAAGCGATCAGGAGGAGAGATACGCGCCGCCATGGGTTTATTGCCCAACGCTCTAAACGTTCAGACAGACGACCAAGCGATATCTCGAGGCGAGTGGGCTGAATGTACGACATGGCGGGGTAGGGTAGGGTCAGCATCTAGACTTTCCCAGCCACTATTATGCAGCTCTGAAAAGACCTTAGCTTATGCTTTGCCTATACTACTATCTTGGTGACTTACCTCCTTAAGATAAAACTAGGACTTAAAGCACGTGAAAATGCCAGCATAAATCTGAGCAATTATGCCCAGATCTAGATAGTGGAGATGGACACTTAGTATGAATAGAACTCTTCAGGCCTTGAATAGATTGCCTCAAGAAACCATTCAACTCAGTCTCCGTCAGTTTCCACTTTAGCCTTGCGGCCTGATTTACCCTCGAGAAGGTCCAGCAGCGCTTCCATCTGAGCCATTACACCACGCACTTCACCTGCCTCAGGAAGCAGACCATCCTCCATCACACCTTGATGCATCTCACGCAGTTCCTGGCGAATGTAACGCAGGTGGCTAACTACTTGCTCACGCTTGGATTGAGACATTGTAAAGTATGCAAACTATACAGCTTTCCCTTCTACCGCATGCCGTTGAAAGTGGGATCAGCAGTTAACGACGCCCTCTGAATCCAGTCGATAGTGTGATCAGCACATATGTTAGCAGGGAAGCTGGACGTACCCTTATACTCAAGACAATAAGCACTCCTAATCCAATCAGGGCTGACAAGCGCACAACCAGAGTGGGAGATGCACTATAGTGGAACCGTCTGACAATGAACACGTACTGATCGTCACAGGGTTGATTGCTTATGCAATGAGTGCAGGAGAGTCGAGCACTAAACCTGAGCAGGTCAGCAAGCACTTCGAGTTCACGTTCAGTTAAGAGCTAGTGTTCCTGCACGACCGCCAGCTTAGGCCTTGGGGTCATTGTGTCTATCACTAGTGATCTTGGTATCATAATTAACTTAACATTTTTGTACCTGGTGGGTCAAGACTCTTCATCTCCTTAACACTTGATAGCATATCCTGTGCAAAGTTAAGTTTTTCCATTCTGCTTCTTAATAGCCTCTCCCAGCTTTGTTGAGAGGTCAAAAATAATAACCGCTTCTTCATCTAGTCACTTTCAGCCAAGTAGAGGTCATTGATCTCAAGAGCAAGAGCCTTTGAGGCGCTGCCTATTCAGGCTCTACGAGGAAACTGCAGCGATTCCGTGAATTTATCAAACTTAGACTAGTGGAGAATAGGGGAATCGAACCCCTGACCTCTGCGGTGCGATCGCAGCGCTCTACCGGCTGAGCTAATTCCCCGATCAGCGCAACTTAAGCCTCCGTTGCACAATTGGAATAAAGGTTGACACTATTGGTGCCATGGATTTTGCAGAATTTAAGACACAGGACAATGTTGGTATTATCACCCCTGAGAGGTTGGCTTCCTTTGACGAAACTTCCATTGCTCTATTGGCTAAGAGATTGGAGGAGGATGACTACCTAACGCCATTTGCAGGCTTGGATGACTGGCACCTGTTGCGTGCGTTGGCGATTCACCGTCCCGAGTTAACTATTCCCTATCTCCATCTCATTGATCAGGAGGCCTTCGATGAGGACTGAGACAATTCCTACGTTAAGCAGACGGCGCATTCTCGTTGGTATTTGCGGTAGTATTGCAGCAGTTAAAGCACCTCTTCTAGTTAGTGATCTTGTTCAGGCTGGCGCAGAGGTGCGCTGTCTCGTAACACATAGCGCCGCCCGCCTGGTGAGCCCATTAGCTCTAGCCAGCCTTAGTAGACACCGCTGTTACCAGGACGATGACCAGTGGCTGCCTAGTGAACCTCGCCCACTACACATAGCACTATCGGAGTGGGCTGAGCTTGTATTGGTTGCGCCCTTAAGCGCTAGCAGTCTAGCCAGATGGTGCCATGGACTAGCTGATGGACTGCTCGCTAGTACCCTGCTTGCCTGCGACCGACCGATAGTGGCTGCACCTGCTATGAACACTAGCATGTGGGAGAATTTGACCGTTCGTAGCAACTGGAGCACTCTGCTCAAAGAACCCCATGTATTGGGTATACCACCTGGTTTAGGCCTGCTTGCGTGTGATCGCATAGGTGATGGACGTATGGTGCACCCTGAACTATTGCTACTAGCTGTTGCTAGTGCTCTACATCAGTGGAATGGCAAAGATAGCCTGAAGAAAGACTGGTCTGGGCACCATTTGCTTGTAACAGCTGGACCGACAAGCGAGTCCCTAGATCCAGTTCGTGTGATCAGGAACCGCAGTAGTGGGCGTATGGGTGTGTTGCTTGCCCAGGTAGCACGTTTCCGCGGAGCCTCGGTAGATCTTATTCACGGTCCTTTAAGAGTTCCCGCTGCCTGGCTTGAGGGTCTTACACTACACGCAGTCGAGACAGCAGTGGCAATGGGGGTAGCTTTACAGACACTTCAGCCCGCGGCTAATGCTCTCGCACTTGCCGCCGCTGTAGCAGATCTACGCCCAGCAAGCGGTCCTACTAACTCTAAACTGTCTAAGCAAAAATTACTTGAGAGGATGAGGATAGGGGGTGATGTATTTTGGGAGCCAGTCCCAGATCTACTTGCTGCAGTTATGGCCCGGCGGTGTAATGGGCAGGTAGTACTCGGTTTCGCTGCCCTCACAGGATCGGATACAGAGATGATTGAGCAGGGAGTTGAGAAAAGAGTAGAGAAAGGTTGTGACCTGCTTATGGTCAATCCAGTAGATCGACCAGGGCAGGGCCTTGAAGAAGATAGCAATGGTGGCTGGTTGCTCGGCCCGTCAGGCCAAATTGAGACTATTCCAGTTGTAGATAAACTTGTGCTGGCACACCAGCTCCTCGACCGGCTTTTTGCCCTTCAAACAGTCGTATCTGCTAGATCTTACCCAGCAAATTGAATAAGCGAGCGTAAGACTAAAATCTGGAGATTCATAAGCCAGTCACTGTATCTATAATAGCACAGCGGTTCCTTGCTTGCAGACGTTGGCGAGAGCGCGCAAATCACCGAGCAGGCATCTTAGCTGTTGTCTCACAAATGGGGCTTTACAGCCTGATGCCAGAACTTGCACAATTTTGAAGAGGTGCAAAAGGTCTAGCCGCTACATGCGTTTGTGACCTGTAAGATCAATATGAGTCGGGATCATCCCGCCGATCCGTTCTGCGGCGTTTCTTACATGCGCATTCGTCTCCTGCTCTCCTCAATGCTGGCGTTCTGCCTCATTGCAATTACCGTCTGCAGTACCGAGGTGCAGGCGATTGACCGTTCCAGCATCACGTATGACGACATCCGGAACACTGGTCAGGCAAATGATTGCCCAACCTTACCAGAGTCTGCCCGAGGCTCAATCGAACTTGTTGCTGGTGGCAGTTATCAGTTGCGTGAGATGTGTCTTCATCCTGAACAAGTCTATATTAAAGGCGAGCCAGCAAGCAAACGACAAGAAGCCAAATTTGTTGAGGGTAAAATCCTGACTCGTTATACATCTAGCTTAGACCAGGTCTACGGATCTTTGACAGTGAATGATGATGGTCTTAGCTTTGCTGAAGAGGGAGGTATTGACTTCCAGCCAATCACAGTTCTAACACCTGGAGCCGAAGAATATCCTTTCACTTTCTCGAGCAAGAACCTTAGGGCTACAGCCACTGGTGACTCTATTACCACCAGTACCGATTTTGAAGGCACTTATAGGACACCTAGCTATCGCACAAGTAATTTCATCGATCCCAAAGGTCGTGCACTCACGACTGGAGTTGACTATGCACAGGGTCTCATTGCTTTAGGTGGTGATGATGCAGAGTTAGCTACCGAAAACGTGAAGCGCTACATCGATGGTACTGGCTTGATGAACTTGTCAATTACGCGGGTCGACCCAGAGACTGGCGAGTTTGCCGGCGTTTTTACAGCTGTCCAACCATCTGACTCAGATATGGGTGGACGTGAACCAGTCGACGTGAAAATTATTGGTGATTTGTACGGACGCCTCGAGCAAGGTTAACAAGTAGCTCTCTGCTCTCACAGATTGAAGTACCCTGTGCACTTTTGCGATAGCAGAAGTTATAGTTACTCTCCTAAGAGACATCACAACTCTTAGGAGAATTTTCAAGAAGTTCAGCTCTTTGGCCGTAGTCATGATTGCCGACCGAAATGTTTCTACCCAGCACACTGGCATGATAGAAGCTTATGGTGGTGCTCTAGTAGACTTAATGGCACCTGCTGAACAGCAGCAGCAGCTGCGCTCTTCCGCCAGCAAAACGATTGAGTGCTCCGACCGCAATGCCTGTGATGTTGAACTCCTAATAGTTGGAGGATTCTCTCCTGAGCGCGGCTTCATGTGCAAAGCCGACTATGAGACTGTGGTCAGCAGCTACCGTACTGCCTCGGGACGCCTATTCGGCTTACCGATTGTGATGGATACCAATCGCGAAGATATTGTTATTGGTGATAGATTGCTTTTAACATATCGTGGTCAAGATTTGGCAATCCTCCACGTTGAAGATTTCTGGGAACCTGACAAAGTCATAGAGGCCAAGAGTTGCTACAAAACAACTGCTCTTGAGCACCCAGCTGTGCGTATGATTGCCATGGAGCGTGGTCGCTTTTACATAGGCGGAGCCATAGAAGGTCTTGAGCTTCCGCGCCGGATCTTTCCATGCTTAACCCCAGCTCAGACTCGTGCCATGCTTCCCGCCAGCACGGATGTGGTCGCGTTCCAGTGCCGTAACCCGATCCATAGAGCCCACTATGAACTGCTTACACGTGCTCTTCAAGCCCCCAATGTGGGTAGTAACGCTGTGGTCCTAGTGCATCCAACTTGTGGACCAACCCAGCAGGATGATATCTCTGCCGCAGTGCGCCATCAAACTTATGAGCGACTAGCAGCAGAGTTGAGCAATCCACGCATTCTCTGGGCATATCTGCCATACTCGATGCACATGGCTGGGCCGCGAGAAGCTTTACAACACATGATCATCCGACGCAACTATGGATGTAGTCATTTCATAATTGGCCGCGATATGGCCGGTTGCAAGTCTTCTCTCAGCGGCGAGGACTTTTATGGTCCGTATGATGCTCAGAAATTTGCCAGCAGCTGCGCACCAGAGCTGATGATGAAGACTATCCCCTCTTTAAACCTCGTCTACACAGATGAAGAGGGGTATGTGACTGCTGAGCATGCCAAAGCCCGAGGGCTGCACGTAAAGAAACTAAGCGGTACTCAATTCCGTAAACTGCTGCGTAGTGGCGAAGACATCCCTGAATGGTTTGCCTTCCGCAGCGTGGTTGAGGTGTTACGTGCAGCAACCTGAAACCTCTAAAACTAGTTTAACATTCCTTCATCAGAGGCTGTAAACCCTTGAACAAGCGCTGGCGAAAAGTCGGACTCTATGTCCTTCTCGTGGTGGCCGTGATCGCCGTTGGCACCGCGTTCCTAGACCGTCCTGATCCATCAGTCACAGCTCAGACACTTCGCTATAGCGACTTCATCGAAGCTGTACAAGAAGACCAGGTTAGCCGAGTATTAATTTCTCCAGACCGTGGTACAGCCCAGGTCATCGAGAATGACGGTCGCAGAGCGGAAGTAAACCTAGCTCCAGACCGTGATCTTCTTAAGCTTCTCACTGACCACAACGTCGATATAGCAGTGCAGCCTACGCGGCGTCCTGGTGCTTGGCAGCAAGCGGCAGGCAGCCTTATTTTCCCACTACTTCTTCTCGGTGGTCTCTTCTTCCTATTCCGAAGGGCTCAAGGTGGTGGTGGCAATATGGCAATGAATTTTGGCAAAAGTAAGGCTCGGGTTCAGATGGAACCTTCTACACAAGTCACTTTTGGCGATGTTGCAGGGATTGAAGGAGCAAAGCTTGAACTTACAGAGGTTGTCGACTTTCTAAAAAATCCTGACCGCTTTACAGCTGTTGGTGCCAAGATTCCTAAAGGAGTCCTTTTAGTAGGTCCCCCCGGCACGGGCAAGACACTGCTTGCTAAAGCTGTTGCTGGTGAGGCAGGAGTCCCATTCTTCTCGATTTCAGGTTCTGAATTCGTTGAGATGTTTGTCGGTGTTGGAGCTAGTCGTGTACGCGACTTATTCGAGCAGGCTAAGAAAAATGCTCCCTGCATAGTTTTCATCGACGAGATTGATGCTGTTGGGCGTCAGCGCGGCGCTGGGCTAGGTGGTGGTAATGATGAACGTGAACAGACCCTGAATCAGCTGCTCACAGAGATGGACGGTTTTGAAGGAAATAGTGGTGTAATTATTGTCGCTGCTACCAACCGCCCAGACGTACTCGATGCAGCTTTGATGCGTCCCGGCCGCTTCGACCGTCAAGTTGTCGTCGACCGTCCTGACTATGCTGGCAGACTCCAAATACTAAAAGTTCACGCTCGTGGCAAGACTTTGTCTAAGGATGTCGACCTGGATAAGGTTGCTCGCCGTACACCTGGTTACACTGGGGCTGATCTATCAAACCTTCTAAACGAGGCCGCAATATTAGCAGCCCGCCGCGAGCTGAACGAGGTTAGCAACGACGAAATCAGTGATGCTATAGAGCGGATTATGGCAGGTCCTGAGAAAAAAGACCGTGTCATGAGTGATCGCCGCAAGCGTCTAGTGGCTTACCACGAAGCTGGTCACGCTCTTGTCGGGGCAGTTATGCCTGACTATGACCCTGTCCAGAAAATTTCAATCATTCCGCGCGGTCAAGCTGGTGGCCTTACTTTCTTCACACCTAGTGAAGAGCGGATGGAATCGGGCCTCTATTCTCGTACTTACCTACAGAACCAAATGGCTGTTGCACTTGGAGGACGAGTTGCCGAAGAAATTGTCTATGGAGCTGATGAGGTAACTACCGGTGCCTCTAATGATTTACAGCAGGTAGCACAAGTTGCTCGCCAGATGGTTACCCGCTTCGGAATGAGTGACCGATTGGGCCCTATTGCTCTTGGCCGTTCTCAAGGAGGCATGTTTCTCGGTCGTGATATAGCAGCAGAACGTGATTTCTCTGAAGACACAGCAGCAATGATTGACGCTGAAGTTTCCAACCTGGTTGAGGTTGCTTATCAACGTGCCACTCGTGCACTTACTGATAATCGCTCAGTTCTCGACGAGCTTGCCGAGATGCTCGTAGAGCGTGAAACTGTAGATGCTGAGGACTTGCAGGAACTCCTGATCCGCCGTGATGTTCGGGTTGCTGAATACGTCTGATAACCATTTTTACCCTAGCAGATGCTATCAACCAGGATCCGCCTCATTAATTACTTCGCTTCAGAAACAGCCTCTGCTGGTGGTTCTACGACCTGATGCTGAGGTGTTTTATCCAGGCTGTCATGCTGGAGCTACAGCTTCAGGATTTCCACTAAGCTGGGTCAAACTTCTAGATGACCTAAATAATACTGGCATACGACATCTTGAGCTAGCCTGGAGGCCGGATTCTGGTTGGGTCAACTCTATTAAGATTCTGAAGAGTCACTGGCCTGACTTTTCACTTGGAGCCACATCTGTATGCTGCGCGGACGCAGTCCGTGATGCAGTTCAAGCTGGTCTAACTTACGCCACATCTCCCTTTCTTGATGACTCTTTGCAGAAGCTAGCTTACCAACTTGGCTTACTTCTTGTGCCAGGGGTTCTTTCTCCAACAGAGATTCACCAGGCTATCCAACTAGGCTGTAATCTGGTAAAGCTATTTCCTGCATCTATAGTTGGACCACGCTATTGGAGATATCTACATGCACCATTAAAACCACTACCTGCTGTGATTGCTGCGGGTGGTCTCAAAGTCTCAGACTTAGATAACTGGCTTGGTGCTGGCCATAATGCAGTTGCACTCGGTCAATCACTACTTATTGATGGGGGGATAGACCCATCACTTTACAAGTGGATCTCGCAACACGCTTAGAGTTCTTTTTAAAGCCTTGTATGGAGATGAATCACCAAAGACTACATTGTCCCTGGTGACGCAACAAATGGTCTGCTAGTACAAGTGCTACCATTGCCTCTACCATTGGCACAGCGCGGGGCAAAACACAAGGGTCGTGGCGACCTTTTGCGGCTAATATTGTTGCCTTGCCCTCTGAGTTAATAGTTTTCTGTTTCTGGCTAATTGTTGCTGTAGGCTTGAAAGCTACCCTCAGCGTGATTGGCTGACTATTACTAATACCCCCTTGGATACCGCCCGAGTGGTTAGTAACCGTAAGGAGCTGTCCATCTGGGCTAGGAATAAAGGCATCATTGTGTTGGCTGCCCCGCAAGCGGCTACCTCCAAAACCTGAGCCAATCTCAAATCCCTTAGTAGCGGGTAGAGACATCACACCTTTAGCCAGATCAGCCTCAAGTTTGTCAAACACTGGCATTCCTAAGCCAATGGGTGGACGGCGTACGACACACTCAATTACGCCGCCACAGGAGTCACCCTCGCGACCAATATCCTCAATACGCTTTACCATTTCCTCTGCTATAGTTGTATCTGGACAACGCACTATACTTGCCTCAATATTCTCTCTTGTGACACAGCTGCTATCAACAACAGCATCAAGAGTGTGAATCTGTTGTACCCAAGCAAGCACCTCTGTGTTGGCTACCTGCTGCAATAGCTGCTTAGCGATTGCACCTGCTGCTACACGACCGATAGTTTCTCTTGCTGAAGCTCTGCCACCACCAGTACTTGCACTAATACCATACTTGGCATAGTAAGTAGCATCGGCATGTGATGGTCGAAAAATAGATGTGAGTGTAGAATAGTCTTCAGGTTTCTGGTCTTTGTTCCGGACCAACATAGCAATAGGTGTCCCAAGTGTACAATCTCCTTCCATACCACTCAAGATTTCTATCTGGTCTTTTTCCTGCCGTTGTGTAGTGATATGGCTTTGACCAGGGCGACGACGATCCAACTCACTCTGGATTGAGTCAAGGTCAAGCTTGAGCCTAGGAGGGCAACCTTCTACAACTACGCCAATACCACCACCATGAGACTCTCCAAAGGTACTGATGCGGAATAGATCTCCAAAGCTACTACCCATAGATTTACATTCCCATGAGTAAGATAGTTACCTTACCCTGAATTATCCGTCAATAGAGCGAAATTATGTCCTAAGGCTATTTTAGTGCAAGCCATTGCGTTGCAGGTGGGTTTTGGGTGGAGTTTCTTGCGCGTTGCGTTTAGGAGCTAGCTGCAAGCTTGCCAGCAAAACAAAACCCCCTCTTGATGAGGGGGTTGTTTGGCAGCTTGGTTGGTTCAGCTCAGCCAAGTGTGCTGAAACCGAACCTTGCTGTTTGGTTTTGTTTTGAGAGGAACTCAGCCGATGGCAGGAGCTTGCAGAGCCACGGGTGTGGATTCAGCTGCGGCCAGGTCGAGAGGGAAGTTGTGAGCGTTGCGCTCGTGCATTACTTCCATGCCCAGGTTGGCGCGGTTCAGAACGTCAGCCCAGGTGTTCAGGACGCGGCCCTGACCATCGAGGATGGACTGGTTGAAGTTGAAACCGTTCAGGTTGAAAGCCATGGTGCTCACGCCGAGAGCGGTGAACCAGATGCCTACAACCGGCCAGGCAGCTAGGAAGAAGTGCAGGCTGCGGCTGTTGTTGAAAGAGGCGTACTGGAAGATCAGACGACCGAAGTAACCGTGGGCGGCCACGATGTTGTAGGTCTCTTCTTCCTGGCCGAACTTATAGCCATAGTTCTGAGACTCGGTCTCAGTGGTCTCACGCACCAGCGAGGAGGTCACCAGAGAACCGTGCATGGCAGAGAACAGGCTGCCGCCAAATACACCGGCTACACCCATCATGTGGAAGGGGTGCATGAGGATGCTGTGCTCAGCCTGGAATACCAGCATGAAGTTGAAGGTGCCGGAGATGCCGAGAGGCATGCCATCTGAGAAGGAACCCTGACCGAAGGGATACACCAGGAAAACGGCGGAGGCAGCAGCCACAGGGGCGCTGTAAGCAACGCAGATCCAGGGGCGCATGCCGAGGCGGTAGGAGAGCTCCCACTCGCGTCCCATGTAGCAGAAGATGCCGATCAGGAAGTGGAAGACGACGAGCTGGTAGGGACCGCCGTTGTACAGCCACTCATCGAGGGAGGCAGCTTCCCAGATGGGGTAGAAGTGCAGGCCGATGGCGTTGGATGAAGGCACAACAGCACCGGAGATGATGTTGTTGCCGTAGATCAAAGAGCCGGCGACAGGCTCGCGGATACCGTCGATATCGACCGGTGGAGCGGCGATGAAGGCGACGATGAAGCAGGTGGTGGCAGCCAGGAGGGTGGGGATCATCAGCACACCGAACCAGCCTACGTAGAGGCGGTTGTTGGTGGAGGTGACCCACTCGCAGAATTGCTGCCAGCCATTAGCGCCGGAGCGCTGTTGGATGGTTGTGGTCATGAAGACGTAGAAGAAGGTCCCGCTTGGGGACGGTTAAGGAAGGGCAGGGGTGCCCTGCCTGGTCGGGACTGTAACGGAAGATTGCGGCTCACGCGTCTCTCTTTATTAAGGCTTTGTGAAGAATTAGCCGCACTAGCGGCTAGAAACAGGCTCTATTGTTCAAAGTCTGGCTTTGTGCACTTGATAATTTATGCTTTAGGTGTAGTGGTTATGGACCTGACTAACTACCCAGAGCATAGCAGCTAAATTTTGTCTAAAGTAGCAGATATTCTAGTTTTTAAGATTAAGGTAGATATGGCTCAATCCTGAAGAGTCATACTTGGCTGAGCAAGTGATAAGATATCACAATACATTTAGACTGCTATCTATAGCGAGTTTCTGCGCGCTGTTCTCACAGCACTCCCAAGGCTGTAGAGATGGAGAGACCATGGGGAATTTTAGAGGAGTTACATTAAGTAATTAGTTGCCAATACAGTGAGGCTGGTGTAGGTGCCAAGACTACCCTTGCGCTTATACATTTCTAGTTATTGTGAACGCAAACTCTAGTAATCCCTATCTTCAGAACCTAAGATTGCAGCCTTCCTAAGCTGGCTTAGGTCACTCTATAGCCTAGCAGCCAAATTCAGACTTGCCTCAAGCCTGGGTAGAAATCGTTAGCCTCTAGGGCCAGCCTGAGTCACATCGTACTCTCTCCACTAATGACTCACACGACTTTTGCAGACTGCGAACGCGTGCTACTAGTTCGCTTGCCATGCAACCCAATCTTCCCGATTGGACCAATATACCTTGCTGATCATCTACATAAGTGCTTCCCAGGAATGGCACAGAAGATTATTGATCTTGCTGCACTACCACTGCTCGATGTTCAGAAGGTATTACTCAACGTCATTGATCAGTTTCGTCCCAGTCTGCTGGTTTTTTCCTGGCGTGATATCCAAATTTATGCCCCGGTTGATGGTCGTGGTGGCAACCCTCTACAGAACTCCTTTGAGGTTTTCTACGCACACAACCCTTTGAAACGTCTAAGAGGCGCTATAGGAGGCTTGCGGCTGATGACCAGTCATTACAGTGAGCTACGCCGTAACTTGGCTCTTCTGAGGCGTGGATTGCGCCGTGCACGGCGCCACAATCCACAGGCTCGCGTAGTGCTTGGAGGTGGTGCAGTTAGTGTATTTTACGAGCAGCTAGGCCGCTTATTACCAAAAGGCACTATTATCTCTGTTGGCGAGGGCGAGCCGCTACTCGAGAAATTATTATGTGGGGGTCCAATAGACAGCGAGCGCTGTTTCATCGCTGGTGAGGCTCCACCACGCCCTGGCCTAATACATGAACAGCCAGAAAGTTGTCTAAAAACAGCCTGCGACTACGACTATATTGCCATGATTTGGCCTCAGTTTAGTTGGTACTTAGAGGGAGGCGATTTTTATGTAGGTGTACAGACTAAACGCGGCTGCCCACACAACTGTTGTTATTGTGTTTACACTGCTGTTGAAGGAAAGAGAGTACGACTCAATCCGGTGAAGGAAGTAGTTGCTGAAATGCGTCAACTCTACAATCGCGGTGTTCGCGGTTTTTGGTTCACTGATGCTCAGTTTATACCTGCCCGCTGTTACATTGAGGATGCAAAGAACTTATTGAGAGCTATTCATGCCGAAGGGCTCACAGATATTCATTGGGCTGCCTATATCCGTGCAGATAATCTTGATGCTGAGCTCGCTGAACTAATGGTGAAAACTGGTATGAGTTATTTTGAGATTGGCATCACCTCTGGCTCTCAAGAACTTGTGCGCAAAATGCGTATGGGTTATAACCTTCGTACCGTTCTTGAGAACTGCCGTATGCTATCTGATGCAGGCTTTTGCGACCATGTCTCAGTCAATTACTCCTTCAATGTCATTGATGAGCGTCCTGATACTATCCGTCAGACAGTTGCATATCATCGCGAGCTTGAGTGCATCTTTGGCGCTAACTTAGTTGAACCTGCAATTTTCTTCATTGGGCTTCAACCTCATACCCATCTTGAGCAATATGGCTTCGAACATGGCATTATCCAGCCTGGCTATAATCCAATGAGCATGATGCCATGGACAGCACGCAAGCTCTTATGGAACCCTGAGCCTATGGGCAGCACTTTTGGCCGTATCTGTCTTGAAGCCTTTGACCTTAATCCAAACAACTTTGGCCGAACCGTAATCGATTTATTGGAACGTGATTATGGCAGAGCTCCACTTGCTCAAGCACTGCAAGCACCACTAGAAGGTAGAGGGGCCTTAGCCAAAGCAACACGCTGAATCCTAAGAACTATTGTAAGACACAGCAAGCTAGTTAGACTACCAATTGGGTTTATATCTGTAACACTTGGACCAATTAGCCAGGAGGGTGAGCTTGGTGATAGTTGTAGTAAGCCCATTTCTATAGTAAACCAACCCCCAACAAGGCCGCCGTGGAGACCAATACAGCCCCAGAGAGATCCATGATCAAGTTGCTTGCGGCATAACAGAACTAGACCAAGTATGAATAGCCCTAGTAGTATAGGTGCTGTTTCAATTACTCCAGCCTCAAGCCGAATGTGGACCAAACTGAAGATTACTGCTTGAGCAAGGCCTCCTTGCCGCGGACCTAATAGTACTATTAGCTCTCCAAGAAGCCAGCCACGGAATAATAGTTCTTCCGCTAGTCCAACAACAAGAAGCAATGCTACCGCATTAAAAATTTCTGTGCTGTTAAGGTCGCCTAGCCAAGAAGCCCAGCCCCCCAGCAACAATGGGATAGTTACGCAGAGTAGAAGCAAAGCAGCCCAGGTTAGGCCCCGCAAGAGTTTCCCTATAGCATAAATAAAGGACTGTGGTTCACAAAGACCAAGAGCTCTCCACGGGTGTAGTGTTTGCCAGCGCTGGCACACCCAGCTGGGTAATATAGCTAGCAGCAGTACAAAGCTAATCAGCAATCCCGCTGTTCCCCTTAGCTCAAGCGGGATTGCTAGCATAGGAGCAATAAGTTGGATAGTAACCTGGCCGAATAGGTACAGCAAAGGAACTAGTGTGACTGTCGGGAGCCAGCGACATTCTTGGCCTAACCAGCGATTCCAGAATAGCAATAGGAACTAACTGTACTTTTAGGTTTCTGGCTCGATTGTACTTGTCAGTCCCTTGGCCTTAAGAGTCTCGCTGTAAAACTCGGCAGGCTCGATGTCACAAATGATGACTAGTCCTACTCCGGTGTTGTGTGCCTCAAGCATGACTGACATAGCATCTTGCTCACTTAATTGGGGGACTACCTGACGCAAGGTAACCACCACATACTCCATGGTGTTCACTGGGTCATTGTGTAGTAAGACCTTGTAACGAGGAGCTGGCTTTCGGACTCTCTCAGCTTGCTTCTCAATCACCGCTGTGCCACCGGGACTGCGGCTCGGTATCTCCACCGCCATAACCTTGGTTCTCGGATACCTCCTAAATGTAAGGGCTGTAGTGTGGGATCACGTGCTCAGTCACACATACCAGTCAGCAAGAGATTGGTTGCAAGGCTGGAAAACATCAGAGTCTATAACAACTTAGTATCTGACATTTGTGGAGCGAGTGCCCATAAAACCTCACTTTCTTCTAAGAAGACTTTACAGTGGGCAAGTGGTTGCACTTATACACAGGTTGCTTAATAACTGAGGACAAAACAGTAATTTTCATAAATAGCTAACATGATATCTATCCTGCCACTACTGAATGCCGTTCTAGTAGCTTTATCTATAAATTAGGCCCTGTTAACAAGGCCTAAGTAGTAATTATACTAAAGTCTCAAGAGTTTTTATCGTTATTTTATCAGCTAGTGACACCAGTACCGTAGTGCTGGAATAGTTGCCTTTTTGTTCTAAGGACCTGACTGGACTGGGGCTTAAAGAGAAGAGAGTCTTGTTGTTGCCTCATCAATGTTGGCACGACTATTAAATGCTGAAAGACGAAGGTAGCCCTCACCAGCAGCGCCAAAGCCACTGCCTGGAGTACCTACTAAATTTGCATTGCATAGCAGATAATCAAAGAATTTCCAGGAATCCATGCCTGTCGGTGTCTTAATCCAGACATAAGGAGCATGCTTGCCACCATAAATAGTAAATCCGGCAGCGCTGAGTTCGCGACAGAGAATTGTCGCATTTTCAACGTAAAAGTTCACCAGGTTGCGAACTTCTTGCTGTCCTTCTGGTGAATATACTGCCTCAGCACCACGCTGGATGATGTAGCTAACACCATTGAATTTAGTGCTCTGACGACGACTCCACAGCTTCCAGAGCTCAATTTTTTCCCCATTAGTAGACCTGCCCTTAAGATTTTTTGGTACTACGCTAAAAGCACAACGGGTGCCTGTAAAGCCAGCATTTTTTGAGAAGGAGCGGAACTCAATGGCACAGTCGCAGGCGCCCTCGACCTCGTAAATTGAGTGAGGCAGGCTAGGATCTTGTATAAAAGCCTCATAGGCAGCGTCAAATAAGATCAGAGCTCCGCTTGCACAAGCGTAGTCTACCCATTGCTGTAGCTGAGCTTTCGTTATAACCGCGCCAGTCGGGTTGTTGGGAAAGCAAAGATAAATTAGATCTAAAGGCTCATCTGGAATCTGTGCCATAAAACCGTTATCAGCAGTTATTGGTAGATAGTTAAGGCCGCTATAACGGCCACTGCTGCTAATTTCTCCAGTTCGGCCAGACATTACATTGCTATCAACATACACAGGATACACTGGGTCTGTGACAGCTATGCGATTATCATAGCCTAATATATCAAGTATATTACTTGTATCACATTTAGAGCCATCAGAGATAAAAATTTCTTCATAGCTAATACTACAGCCCCGGGACTGGAAATCATGCTTGGCAATTGCCTCGCGCAACCATTCATAACCTTGCTCAGGACCATAGCCGCGGAAGCCAGCTATGGTACCCATTTCATCAACAGCTTGCTTCATTGCCTCGCGGCAAGCCAACGGTAAGGGTTCAGTGACATCCCCAATTCCAAGGCGGATTATATCTGCGTCGGGATTTGCCTCGCTGAAGTCTTTTACCCTTCGCGTGATCTCGGGGAAGAGATAGCTTGCCTTTAGCTTTAGATAGTGATCGTTAACCTGAACCACAGAGTTGATGCATCAATCTCACTATATACTGTGGCATGGTTTGGTCATCATTTTAGCTCTAGCAGCAGTATAGGGTAAAATCCATCTAATAAATTTTTATCAAACAAGTATCACTACAGATAGAGAATTAGTGGGCTCTATCCCACGTTCCTTCTAGTGATCTGTCAGCAAGATTATTTTTGATGGTAAATTTTGTGTCTAAATTTCGACTATTTGTGGGCTGAAGGCAGTCGCTAAGTTTGAACAGGCAGCTTCTTCTAGAGCCTGGCAAGAACACAAGGCTAGATATATGTTGCTGAGGTTTTTACTTTCAGAGTCTTCCTAGCTGTCTTCCTAACTATTTTCTCAAGATCTAGACAGGCTTTCGCTATGTTGGCTGAACCGCCATATTTTGACTATTGACTTTAAGGATAGTCTCAGGTCTGTATCAGAATGCAGCTCTGGGTTGGTCAAGTTGACTCTCCTCTGCCCCAAGGTTCAGTAGGCCAGGTTGTGAGGTCCTCTGAACTGCTGCGGTGCTAGGTTCGCATCACAAGGCAGGACTTTCTTGATCGGTTCCATTGCCAACGGTCTGGCCTGGCCTTTTCTGGCAATCATGATGACAGGGGGACTGTCCATATTTGTTCCTATGCATGATCCCAGGACGACTTTTCCGCGGGCGTGATCTTCCTACCATCCTCTTCTCCAGTCTCTGATTACCAGCCACTTCATCATCTCATCATCGTCCGACTGCCAGGCGCCGCTCTGACCTCCGGGCGTCATTCATTCCCTTTCCATGCCCCAGCAACTTGTCATTGCCGAGCAGCTGCGTATTGCAGCTGTACTCAGTGATGAACGCGTCGATGAGCTGATTGTTGCTCAAGGGCGCTACCAAATTGGTGATGTTTACCTCGGTACAGTCGAGAATGTATTGCCAGGTATCGATGCCGCATTTGTCAACATCGGTGAGAGCGAAAAGAACGGTTTCATTCACATCACTGACCTTGGCCCACTACGATTGAAGAAGGTAGCTGCTGGTATCACCGAGCTATTAGAGCCTCACCAGAAAGTGCTTGTGCAGGTAATGAAGGAGCCAACAGGCACTAAAGGGCCTAGGCTCACTGGTAACCTGACATTCCCCGGACGCTACCTTGTTCTACAACCTCATGGTCAGGGTGTCAACATTTCCCGGCGTATTGCTTTGGAAGGAGAACGCAACCGCTTACGTGCTCTTGGGGTGCTAATCAAGCCCCCTGGTGCAGGATTGTTAGTCCGTACAGAGGCAGAAGAAATCTCAGAAGATTTACTGATCGATGATTTAGAGGTACTGTTGCGTCAGTGGGAGGAAATTCAGAAAGCAGCTGAAGCAGCTAGCCCACCAGTTCTTTTGAACCGTGACGAAGATTTTGTCCAACGCGTTCTGCGTGACCATATCGGATCCAACCTCGCACGAGTGGTAGTTGATGATCCAGATGCAGCCATGCGAGCTTCTAGTTTTCTCGGTGACGATGGACCAAATATCTTGGTTGAGGCTCATGCTGATAAAGATGAGTTACTCGAGCATTACAAAGTAAATGCAACGATTCACGAGGCCCTTAAGCCTCGAGTTGATTTACCCTCTGGTGGCTATATTGTTATAGAACCTACTGAGGCTCTGACTGTTATTGATGTTAATTCAGGATCATTTACTCGCTCAGCAAATGCTCGTGAGACGGTGCTCTGGACAAATTGTGAAGCTGCTACTGAGATTGCCCGTCAGTTACGATTGCGCAACATCGGTGGTGTAATTATCATCGACTTCATTGATATGGACTCACGTCGTGACCAGCTCCAGGTACTAGAACATTTTACTACAGCCATCAGGGACGACTCAGCCCGGCCTCAAATTGCTCAGCTAACAGAACTTGGCCTAGTTGAGCTTACTCGTAAACGTCAGGGCCAGAATATATATGAACTTTTTGGACGTACTTGTCCTGGTTGCGGTGGTCTTGGCCATGTAGCTGTGCTGCCAGGGAAAGATTTATTGCAGCCTCTTGATGGGACAATAGGGTTAGTTCGTCCGATAACTCTAGTACAACCTGAGGCGCCTGCATTATCAGAGACTAGCAACAATAACGGCCGGCGGCGGCGTGGTAACAATAGTAAGGGTGGCCGTGCCTGGATACCTAATACTGAGTCAAACTCAGCTACAGTTGTTTCCACCGTAGAGAGTTTAACTGAATCTGAGAGCGATCTATCTACTGCAATAGATAGTCAGGATCGCGAGGGCATGCCACGGCGTCAGGATCCTGATGTGGTAGCTGTACCGATGCAACCCGAACAGGAACATGTTTATAGCTGGCTTGGACTCAATCCTGCTCTTCTCCTCGACCCACCCCCTGAAAGCGACAATTTAGTTGTAAGGGTGGTGCGTCCTGGTGATGATGCTGAGTCACTAGTAGAGCAAACGCGTCGGCAACTTACAGCTAGTTCAGGAAGACGTCGCCGTCGTGGTGGTCGCAGTGGTCGCAGTGGTGGTCGCTTACATAATGAATCTATAGCAGCAACAGAGATACCTGAACCTGGCTCTAGATCTGATTCGTCAATTCTGGTGGTAGAAATTACACCACTAGAGTCAACAGCAGCTGGTATTGAAGCTGGCACCCTCAAAGACAGCAACGAGTCAGAAGATCCACGCCGCCGCCGCCGCCGCTCTTCTGCTAACTAGAGAACTATATGCAGCAGACATCATGGATTGCTGGGGTGGATGAGGTTGGAAGTGGTTCCTGGTTTGGTCCTGTCTTCGCAGGAGCTGTAATTTTCTCTGAATCTGCATCTAACACACTCAACGAAGTGGGACTGACAGATAGCAAAGCGCTTTCTCGTTCAAGTCGTGCTCGCCTAGTACCGCTTATCAAGGACATGGCTAGTGCTTGGTCATTAGGTCAGGCCTCAGCTCGCGAGATCGACATTGTTGGCATCAGGTTAGCTACAGAGCAAGCAATACTACGCGCGTTACAGCGTTTACCAGGTCCTACCCCGGATCTAGTACTTGTTGATGGCTGCCTACCACTGCGTAATTGGAATAGCCCACAGCGTACTTTAGTGCATGGTGACAGTCATTGTATGGCTATTGCAGCAGCTAGTGTGCTAGCGAAAGAGACCCGCGATGATCTACTCCGGCGCTTAGCTAAGCGCTTTGCTGGATATGGGCTTGAGCGTCATGCTGGATATGGTACGGTACAACATCGCGACGCGCTGTTGCTCTTAGGGCCAACCACATTACATCGTCGTTCATTTCTCCGGAAGGTTTTGAAGTGAGATTGGATATTTGTCACACCAACTTAGGAAATCTTTTAGGACTTGCTGTCCTACTCGACCTTTGATTGTAAGTAAGAGACCATTAAGGACTGATTCTCCCGTCTTCTCCAATATGTGTTTCGGTATAAATCGAAGCAGAGGTAGTTGGCCAACTTGAACTCCTAAGTCTGCCTGGCCTGTCAGTCCATCTTTTCTGGCTCTAAGAATAGCATTCAAGGTTAGTTGAAAGTCAGAGTCATCGACTAAGCCCATGCCTTCAATCTTGACATCAACAGCATGAATTGTCAGGTTGTCCTCTCCACCTCCAACATCTAGAACTACTACTGGACGGATGCTTAAATGAAAGACTTGCAGGGCAGCAACTACATAGCGAAAGCGGTTATAGCCTAAGCACTCTAATTGGCTGGTCCCCAGTAGTGCACTAAGAACCTGTTTGCGATTCTGCAGATACGAGGGCAACCGATCCGTCTCTCGATCTATTGAAAGATCCAGATGTTGACTGGCGTGGAAGGCCAGGGTCATGAACAGTGGCCGACACGACATGATCTTACCTATTCATGTATCCTCTACCGATGCCGATCCGCGTAGCTTTTCTCGGACCGCAGGGTACTTTTGGGGAGTGTGCTGCGCATGCTCTTGTACGTCTAGAGAACCTTAACGATGCTGAGCTTGTAGCTCATCAGGGACTCAGCACAGTAGTAGAGCAACTAGCTGCAGGCCATTGTGATGCAGCAGTTATACCTGTGGAGAATTCGGTTGAAGGAGGTGTCGCTGCTAGCTTGGATGCTTTATGGGCTTACCCAGGTCTTGGTATTCGACACTCTATCTTGCTACCCATTCGTCACGCTCTGCTCAGCAGCGGAGAGATCTTAGAAATTAGTGAGGTACTCTCCCACCCTCAGGCTCTGGCACAATGCAGCAACTGGCTAGCAGCCCACCTACCCCAAGCACTTCAATTGCCTACAAGCTCCACTGCTGAAGCAGCTCGGCTTGTAGTAGGTAGCCGTTTCCGTGCCGCAATTGCCTCGCGCGCAGCTGGCAGCAAGAATGGTCTTGCTGAGCTTGCCTACCCAGTCAATGATGTGGCTGGTAACTGCACACGTTTTTTACTACTTCAGAGAGGAATACGCCGTAATGGTGGAGATGTTGCTAGCTTAGCTTTCTCGCTGCGCCGCAATGCTCCCGGGGCACTACTACAGGCACTATCCTGCATAGCTGCACAAAGACTAAACATGCGTCGGATCGAATCCCGACCTTCCAAACGCGAGTTTGGTGAGTACATTTTTTTTATAGATCTCGAATTCACTGCAGACAATGGTGACGCAATGCATAAACTGCTTGAAGGCCTACACCCACTATGTGAGCATCTACTAAACTTTGGAATTTACCCGAGTACTGAGATTTAGTACTGGCTCAGGCTCTTAGCCTCCGGAACGAAAAACTCCGAATTGCATCAGCCCATGAGCAAATGCCCAACGCATGAGTAACAAGGTTGGTATCTCTCGTAACCCTTGCAGCACAGCACTAGGGCCGAGCCCTAATACTGCACCAGGCCGGCGACTACCCTCTAGGATTGCATCAGCCCACGAAGGTAATGTAGCCTGTGTCCAATCTTCGCTAATGATAGGACCCTGGCTGAAGCAACTACCCTCTAAGTTCTTGCTAAACCCAGTGATGCTAGAGAAGTCTGGGTGAGACCATTGATCTAGTAACTGACGCATTACCCATTGTTCTAACCGGGACAGCTTGCCATTTGCGGAGTCGCGACGATTCCAGTCTGCTACCGCCAGCTTGCCTCCTCTTCGCATTACCCGCTGTAATTCATCTGCGTAGCGTTGCTTATCTGGCATATGAGGACCTGCCTCGACACTCCAGACTGCGTCAAATGAACCCTCACTAAACTGCAAATCTAAGGCGTCCATCACCTGAAAACTACATTTGAGGGCAGAGGGTGTAAGTTCTGCAGCCCGTCTGACTTGTGCAGGACTGATACTAATACCAATAACATCGAAACCATAGTCCCGAGCAAGAATGCGCGCACTTCCACCAATGCCGCAGCCTACATCAAGAAGCTTAGAGCCGGCAGGCAATTCGTCTAAACCGCTCCAACGAACAAGAGCGTGGACAAAATCTTCTTTTGCCTGGCGAAAGTCACACCTGCGCGGTGGATTTCCGTAATGTCCTAAGTGTACATGCTCTCCCCAAAGCCTTTCTAGCAACTGATCCTCTGTCCAAGCGTCATAAGCAGCGGCTACACTGGCACTGGACTCATAACGGCGATTATGGTTACTCCATAAGTATAGAGTTAGTAGCAATATTGCAATAACTGCCAGAAGAATGATCCAGACTGTCATTCAGTTACTAGAGGGATCGACATTAGCTAGGGTATCGCGCAGTACAGTGCGAGCAGCTAACTGGCGGCGGGTATGGTCGAGCATGGCAAACTCTCGCTCCAACCGCTCCTGAGTATTAGTAAGTTCTAATAGGGTCTGCTGCTCATCAGCAATTGGGCCACCGAGATGGGCTCCGATCCAGAATGACAGCTCTCGTGGTAAATCTGGAACATCTTCTGGAAGTGTTGTGTCAGCGCCTGTAAGCTTTGCTGTAAGTTGCACCACGTCTCTTAAGGCCGCTGTTACATCTTGACTGAGCTGATGAAGTGGGTTGATATCTGAAACGAGTTCGTCTTCGACCCAGCTGACCATAGCACTTCGAAATGGAGCTTCGCGCATGACGTTCAGTACGCGAAAACGCTGCTGGCCTAAGGTGACTATATAGCTTCGACCATCTTCAGTAGTCTGGTGTTGGAGAATTTCCGCACAGCATCCAATCTCTGCCATGGACTGTGATCGGGGATCCCAACGTACTACTCCAAAACGCCTGTCAGTTTCTAGAGCTGTCTCTAGCATCATCCTATAACGAGACTCAAATATGTGGAGAGGCAGGACCTCTTGGGGGAACAGGACTAGATCCGGCAGCGGAAACAGCGGTAGTTCCCTGACGGAGAGGTCGCTCACGAGGTTTGTGCCGTTTGGCAATTAATCCTAGGCATCAGAATCAATGATCTCGACTTTGGTCAGAGTTTGACCTCGATATCGACTCCGCTAGGCAGATCAAGTTTCATTAGCGCATCAATCGTCTTTGCCGAAGGGCTATAGATATCAATGATCCGACGATGGGTCCTAGTCTCAAAGTGCTCGCGGGAATCCTTGTCAACATGAGGTGAGCGGAGGACACAATAGATCTTTCGCTTTGTCGGCAGCGGAATGGGGCCAATTGCTGTCGCAGCCGTAGTGTCGGCGGTTTCAATAATTTTGTCACAGGAGAGATCCAACATGCGACGATCAAATGCTTTCAGACGTATGCGTATCTTCTGCTGAGCGATGGTAGTGGACATAAATTCAGTGAAGAGCTTAGGAAAAACACCTAGGATTTAGATGCGACTAGGTTTCTCAGGTCTAAGGCTAAGAGCTGTACAACAAGACTATCAAGTGATATCTAGCTCGGTGAGCCTACAGACGGCCTCCAGTAACTAGCAAGATTGGGGGCCGTCCGAGTTAAGTTACTCGACTATCTTAGTTACTACGCCAGCACCAATTGTACGGCCTCCTTCACGAATAGCAAATCGCATGCCATTCTCAATGGCAACAGGAGAGATTAACTCGCCGTTCATCTTAATACGATCGCCAGGCATCACCATCTCTACAGCAGAGCCATCGTCTGTTGTAAAGGCTGTGATTTGGCCAGTGACGTCAGTAGTCCGAATGTAAAACTGTGGGCGATAGCCAGCAAAGAATGGAGTATGTCGCCCGCCTTCTTCCTTCTTCAATACGTATACTTCACCCTCAAACTTAGTATGAGGTGTGATGGAACCTGGCTTCACAAGTACCATACCACGCTCTATATCTTCTTTCTGAATGCCGCGTAACAGTAGACCGACATTGTCTCCTGCCATGCCTTCATCAAGAAGTTTGCGGAACATTTCGACCCCAGTAACCGTAGTTTTGCGAGTCTCTTTAATGCCGACAATCTCAATTTCTTCGCCAACCTTTACCTTGCCGCGTTCAATTCGACCAGTGGCCACAGTACCACGACCAGTAATGGAAAATACATCTTCGACAGCCATCAAGAAGGATTTATCTATCTCACGTTCAGGCTCAGGAATTGATTTGTCTACGGCAGCCATTAGCTCCTCAATCTTGGCTTCCCACTCAGCGCTACCCTCAAGAGCTTTCAGGCCAGATACCTGGACTACAGGAATTTTATCACCAGGAAAGTCGTAGCTGTCGAGCAGTTCTCGAACCTCCATCTCGACTAGCTCGATGATCTCTTCATCATCGACCATATCACACTTGTTCAGTGCAACAACTAAAGCAGGAACACCAACTTGTTTTGCTAAAAGAATATGCTCTTTGGTCTGAGCCATCGGACCGTCAGTAGCAGCGCAAACCAGAATTGCACCATCCATCTGAGCTGCGCCAGTAATCATGTTCTTGACATAATCTGCATGACCAGGGCAGTCCACATGTGCGTAGTGGCGGCCATCAGTCTCATACTCAACATGAGCAGTGTTGATGGTAATGCCACGTTCACGCTCCTCAGGTGCGCCATCGATGTCGCTGTAGTCTTGGGCTTTGGCCTGCCCTTTTTTGGCAAGTACATTAGTAATTGCGGCAGTGAGCGTAGTCTTGCCGTGGTCGACATGACCGATCGTACCAATGTTGACGTGAGGCTTGTTCCTCTCGAACTTCTCGCGAGCCATTTTGTTTTTAAAGATGGAGTGGGTTGAGAGATCAGGAATTGCCCTGATTCTTGGAGATGATGGCTTCAGCGACGTTGCGAGGAACTTCCTCGTAGTGGCTGAACTCCATCGAGAAGATACCCCGACCCTGAGTCATAGATCGGAGCTCGGTGGCATAGCCGAACATCTTTGCAAGTGGTACTTTGGCCTGAACCTTAGATTGTCCACTGTTGATGGACTGGCCTTCTACCTGTCCGCGGCGGGAAGATAAATCGCCAATGACTGAACCAAGAAAGTTCTCAGGAATCTCAACTTCGACTTTCATCATTGGCTCAAGGAGTACGGGATTGCACTTCTTCACGCCGTCCTTAAAAGCCATTGAGCCGGCTATCTTAAAAGCCATCTCAGATGAGTCAACATCATGGTAAGAACCATCTACCATGGTGACTTTGACGTCAATCAAGGGATAACCTGCAATTACACCCGACTCGCAAGTCTCTTTCATACCAGCTTCAGCAGGGCCTATGTACTCCTTGGGAACAGCCCCACCAACAATTTTATTAACAAACTCAAAACCTGATCCAGGCTCGCCAGGCTCCATTTCAATTACAACATGCCCATATTGACCTTTGCCGCCAGTCTGGCGTGCAAACTTACCTTCACCCTTTGCTGCTGCACGGATAGTTTCCCTGTAAGAGACTTGAGGTGCACCGATATTAGCTTCGACCTTGAATTCACGTAGCATTCGGTCTACTAGAATCTCCAGATGCAACTCGCCCATGCCAGCAATAACTGTTTGTCCGGTTTCTTGATCGGTGCTGACTCGGAAAGTAGGATCTTCCTCAGATAGAGCTTGTAGAGCTCTTGAAAGTTTTTCCATATCGCCCTTAGTTTTAGGCTCTACAGCAACTGAGATAACTGGTTCTGGGATAAACAGTGTTTCCAGGACAATTGGTTCATCAGCAGTGCAGAGTGTGTCGCCAGTTGCAGTGTTCTTGAGGCCGAGTACTGCTCCTAGGTCTCCAGCACGCAGCTCATCAACCTCCTCGCGATCATCAGCCTTTAATACAACTAGACGTGAGATGCGCTCTTTGACATCTTTAGTTGAGTTAAGGACATAACTACCTCTCTGAAGTACACCAGAGTACATCCGCACAAAGGTTAGCTTTCCGTAGGGGTCAGCCATAACCTTGAAGGCCAGGGCACTAAAAGGTGCATGATCATCGGATGGCCGAGCTGCTTCGGTACCTCCTGGTAGAAGCCCCTGAATCGGCGGCACATCAACTGGGGCGGGTAGATAGTCGACAACAGCATCAAGAAGTAGCTGGACACCTTTGTTCTTGAAAGCAGAGCCACATAGCATCGGCACAAGGCCATGCTTTAAGACTCCTTCTCGGATTCCTCGCCTAAGTTCTTCCCTAGACAGCTCGCCTGTCTCAATGAACTTCTCAATCAGTATCTCATCAGTCTCAGCAACAGTCTCCACTAGCTTAGTACGCCATTCCGCAGCTTGTTTAGCCATATTGTCAGGGATCTCTGCTTCCTCGATGTCAGTACCAAGATCATTTTTGTAGATATATGCTTTGTTGCTAACAAGGTCAATAATTCCCGAAAGGTCGCCCTCGGCCCCTATTGGAAGCTGAACTGGCATAGCGTTTGCTTTAAGGCGGTCTTTGATCTGCTCGTAGACCTTGAGAAAATCTGCACCTGTTCGATCCATCTTGTTGACGAACACCATACGCGGTACTGAATAGCGATCTGCCTGGCGCCATACGGTCTCAGATTGGGGTTGTACACCACCCACAGCACAGAACACAGCAATCACTCCGTCAAGTACGCGCATGGAGCGCTCCACCTCAATGGTGAAGTCCACGTGACCAGGGGTGTCGATAATATTGATCCTGTGCTCTTGCCAGCTGGTAGAGATAGCAGCAGCAGTAATCGTGATACCTCGTTCTCGCTCCTGAGCCATCCAGTCAGTTACGGCGGCGCCGTCATGGACTTCGCCAATCTTGTGAACGACCCCTGAATAAAAGAGGATACGTTCGGTAGTTGTCGTCTTGCCCGCATCAATGTGAGCGGCGATACCGATATTTCTGACGCGTTCCAGGGGAAAAGCGCGAGCCACAGGAAATCTCCGGGGTGGGGCATAGAAAGGCGGCTGCGACTCTACAGGTCGGGCCTCGCAACTGAAGGTCGCTGAGCTGTCTAAGTTCAGTAGCGATAGTGGGCAAATGCTTTATTGGCTTCGGCCATTTTGTGTGTCTCCTCGCGCTTGCGGACTGCGCTTCCCGCCTCGTTAGCAGCGTCCATGAGCTCGCCGGCTAGTTTCTGGGCCATACTTCTACCGTTGCGAGCACGCGAGAAACTAACCAACCAGCGTAGTGCCATAGCTGTGCCGCGTTCCTGTCGTACCTCCATTGGAACCTGATAGGTTGCACCTCCGACACGGCGCGCTCTCACTTCAACAAGTGGCGTGGCGTTTTTGACAGCGGTCTCGAACAGTTCTATCGGATCACCACCAGTACGCTCTTGGATTAGTTTAAAAGCACCTGAGAAAATGCGCTGAGCCGTCGACTTCTTTCCGTGCCTCATCAGACGCGCCACCATCATTGTGGCAAGTCGGCTATTGAACTGTGGGTCGGGAAGAACCGGGCGCTTTTCAGCGGCGTTGCGGCGTGACATGGCCGTCAGATTAATTAAGAGTGTGGGAATTGAAGTCGAGATCAGTCCTAGGGCGGGCTTTAGTCAACCCTTAGGTACCTTGGCACCATATTTGGAGCGGGCTTGACGGCGATCCTTAACACCCGCTGTATCTAGTGTGCCTCTAATGATGTGGTATCGGACACCAGGCAAATCCTTGACACGCCCACCTCGAATTAGCACTACGGAGTGTTCCTGGAGGTTGTGACCAGTGCCTGGAATGTAAGCAGTTACCTCGAAGCCAGAGGTAAGCCGCACACGTGCCACCTTACGCAGGGCTGAGTTTGGCTTTTTAGGGGTAGAAGTGTATACACGCGTGCAAACACCGCGACGTTCGGGGCAAGCACGTAGCGCTGGGGATTTCGTCTTGCGGGTAAGACGCTGGCGCTCGGTGCGGATCAGTTGTTGGATCGTTGGCATCAGCGGTCGGTATGTGGTCGGGCGACCGACTAAGTTCGATAGCCCGTCATTGTAAACTAGCCTCGACCTCACCTTGTACAGTTCATACCACCGTGATTCATTCTTGAGGGAGTGCAACTAGTCCGAGAGCATTCTGCAATCTAGGTGCTATACCCCTGCCTGTTAGCAGTAGGTGATCCACCAAAAGCAGGGATGTTGAGCTGCCGCCATCGAGGTTCAGCGCATCACTCAGTCTCAATTGCAGCAGAGCAAGAGCGGTCTCGAGCAATGTGGGACTGCCGCTACCACCATCGGTGATTGCTACCAACCACAACGAGCGAGCGTCCTGGGCAACGACACTGCGTGGGGCAGCTTGTCTTAAAAAAGTTGGATTAAACCCCTCTTCCTGGCCAGATAAAACTATACGGCTTCCTTGTAGTAGCAGTGGTCCTGCACCAAGAACATTTGGGAGATCGCCTAGAGGATCAGACGTCTTTAGATGAAATACTACCTGATCACCTATAGCTGCTGGCAGCAGTCCTCTGCCTCGTGACACTAAGAGGTTTTCAGCGTCAGCAATTGGTATGCCTAGATCTAGCTCAGATTGCTTGAATTGACTTACTACACTGCCATTGCGAATTAATAAAGCCTTCTCCTCTCCGCTAAGTGCCTGGTAGCGAGGACCCCAGGCACTGGTATAGCGACTAAGTCCTGATCTTACGAAGGCACTGTTGAGATATCCCAAATCCCAGCTTTGGCCGCCTTTTACCTGCAGTTTTTGCTTAAGTCTCAGGCGACCGAAGTGCAGTGGCCCCTCAGTGCTCCAGCCGATTGCCCCGCGGTTAAGAATTGGTCCAGAAAGCCAGACACCGTCGCGCTTCAAAGCTCCCAGTGGTAGCTGGCGCGTGCGGTTGAAGAAACCACCATTGATGGCAACAACTACTGCCTGGGATGAAGCTGCCAATTGGGCAAGGGTATATAGTCCCTGCTGACTGCCTCTCTGCACTAGAGGTAAGAGGGCAAAAGCATCTGAAGAGAAGTCGACGCCGGCTCGAGTCACAGACAAAGGCTTCACGCCTACAACAACCCTGCGGCGATCAAGTTTTAGACCGCTCCTAAACAGCTTCCGGGTTACAGGATCACGCAGGGAAACTTTGAGATTGCCCTGATGTGGTTTTCTGGGGTTAGTCCTGTCGAGAGCAAATTGCCAAGAGTCCCTCAAACTGGATGTGCGTAGTCTCTCAGCGTCTCTAATTAGCCTTAACCAAGTAGAGTCTTGGTGTAGTTTAAGTCTAGATCGTTGTAGTCTATCTTGCTGCTTAATGTCGTTGTGCATATTTAATACTAAGTTTGACCCTTGTCGCTGTGTAAATGCAGGGCTGTTTAGATCAAAAAATAAGTGTCCGTGCATTCCACCTATCGCATGGCACAAATACAAACCGAGAACAGTGTTTTGGTAGCTTGGGTACATCTCAGTTGCTCCAAGCTAAGGAATAAGATCAAGGTTGGCATAACCATTAATTATCCATCGCGGCAAATCGCCCGGTATCAGGGGCTGATCTAACCAGGCGAAACTTGTCCGGCTAGCCTCACTATGCTGATAATCAAGATGGGAATATAATACTCCCAGTAGTGGCTAGGCCTGTTGTGCAGGGCCTGTCCAAATGCACGGACTATTCAACTCAATACCACTAATCTGGAAACAATTACCCATAGTCTTGGGGTTTGCCCTGATCTCGCTAACAGGTGGAAGGAAAAATAGGCAGATCCATATGCTGGAAGCTAGTCCTGCTGTTCCAGGCAGCTTGGTTTCAGATGATGTTGGTTGCCTTCCTAAAGTTTAGGAACAAGCTCCCCAAAGTGCGCAGTGCACCACCAGTAGGTTTCCCGTTCGGTTTTGTTAGGTCATGACACTAGTTGCCAATCACTGCTGGCCTCATTGTGATAGCAGTGCGCCCATTGGGGTATTGGGTGAAAAAGATGCCTGCGGTGTTGGTTTCCTGGCTCAGCGCGAGGGACAGAAAAGTCACTGGTTGCTTCAGCAAGCTCTACGCGGCCTTGGCCGCGTAGAGCATCGTGGCGGCTGCGGTGGTGATGGTGACTCTGGCGATGGCGCCGGCATTCTCTGTGCAATTCCCTGGACATTTTTATGTGAGGTGTGGCCAGCTGCTGCTGTATCTAACAATGGAGCAGTTGGTCTCGGTATGCTCTTTATTCCTCAGGATCCAGTACACGCTGCAGAGGCTCGCAGGATCTGCGAGGAGGAGGCTGACGCCATAGGCCTAGTTCATATTGACTGGCGTGAGGTACCGGTGAATTCCAAAGTACTTGGACCGATGGCTCGCGAGACTGCCCCTCGGATTGAGCAGTGGCTATTGCAGAGCCAGGCCGACATGAGTGCACTTGAGAGTATACTGTTTCGTCTACGTCGCCGCATTACAAAGCGTGCTAATAGCACTTTGGGTACCGGTAAACATGCAAGAGATTTCTACATTGCATCATTAAGTACCCGCACAGTTGTATACAAGGCCATGGTGCGCTCAGACGTACTTGCCCTGTACTACCCTGATCTACAAGATAGTCGCTTTTCAGTTAGCTTTGCTGTCTACCATCGGCGCTTTAGCACTAATACACTGCCGCGCTGGTCTTTAGCTCAGCCTATGCGATTACTTGGCCACAATGGTGAAATTAACACCCTGCTAGGAAATCTTAATTGGGCAAAGGCAGCAGAAGCTAGTCTGGTATCTATTTGGGGTGAGGCTACTGCTGATATTACTCCTATAGTTGATGCAGCTTTTAGTGATTCAGCAAATCTTGATGCAGTTCTTGAGTTGATGGTACGTAGTGGCCGCTCCATTACCGAAAGTCTAATTACTCTTGTGCCAGAGTCTTTCCAGCACCAAGCAGAGCTTGAAACAAGGCCAGATATCAAGGCAATGTATACTTATAATGCTGGTATCCAGGAGTCCTGGGATGGACCAGCTTTGCTTGTATTTGCCGATGGCAAGCGCGTTGGTGCAATGTTAGATCGCAATGGTCTACGACCTGGTCGGTATTGCATTACTGCTGATGGTTTTATAGTAATGGGATCAGAGGTTGGAGCTGTTGATCTTTCTGGTAAAACTATTCTGTCAAAGGGAAGACTAGGGCCTGGCCAAATGCTCGCTGTTGATCTCGAGCGAGGTATTGTGCTTGATAACTGGTCTGTAAAAGAAGACGCTGCTGCTCAGTATCCCTATGCAGCTTGGCTTCAAGAGCAGCGCAGGAATCTAAAGCCTTGCCCTTGGCTGTTAAGCCATCAAACCGCTGAACTTAGCTTACTGCAGCTACAAACTGCCATGGGTTTTACTGCTGAGGACTTAGATCTTATAATTGAGAACATGGCGGTACAGGGAAGAGAGCCGACTTATTGTATGGGGGACGATATACCCCTAGCAGTTCTTTCTGACAAACCTCACCTGCTCTACGACTACTTCAAGCAACGCTTTGCCCAAGTTACAAATCCGCCAATCGATCCGCTGCGTGAGAAGCTTGTCATGAGCCTCGAGGTGCATCTAGGCAGGCGTCGCCCTGCTCTAAGGCCACAACCAGAGGGTGCTGCTCTCTTGCACCTTGAGTCTCCTATCTTAAATGAAAATGAGTTAGCTGAACTCGGAAAATGCAAACTTTCCGCTCGCCATCTATCTACTCAGATTAACCCCATAACATGTACAGAAGTAGGAGGCCTGGCAGCCCATCTGAGAGGTCTTTGCCAGGATGCTGAGAAGGCTATTATGCATGGTGTTCAAATTCTAGTACTTAGCGACCGCATCAAAGCTGATGGGCATCCTGCGCACATTTCGGCCACGAGATTGGCTATTCCACCTCTTTTAGCAGTTGGCGCTATACACCACCACTTACTTCGCTGTGGTTTACGTCTGCACTGCTCTATAGTGGTTGATACAGGTCAGTGCTGGAGTACACATCATCTAGCTTGCCTAATCGGTTATGGTGCTAGTGCTGTTTGTCCTTGGCTTGCTTGGGAAACTGCACGCCACTGGATAATGCAATCTAAGGTGAAGAAACGTATTGAACAGGGTAAACTTGCTGCACTTGAATCTGCTCAGGTCCAGGCAAACATACGCCAAGCCCTAGAGAACGGCTTGCGCAAGATCCTCTCAAAAATTGGCATCTCTTTACTAACTAGTTATCACGGTGCCCAAATTTTCGAGGCCATTGGGCTAGGTGCTGATGTTATTGCTGTTGCTTTTGAAGGTACTACCAGTCGTGTTGCTGGCCTATCGCTAGATGATCTTGCCCGTGAGACAGCTGTATTTCATTCAAAAGCTTTTCCCGAACTTAAACAAAGCAAGCTTGAGTTTATGGGTTTCGTGCAGTATCGCTCCAAAGGTGAGTACCACCTCAATGGTCCGGAGATGGCTAAACTTTTGCATAAAGCTGTTGCCAAAGGGACAGGATATAACCACTATGCTACTTACCAGTCACTACTAGAAAATCGACCTGTGACGGCACTGCGCGACTTGCTAGATTTTAACTTAGCACTAGCACCATTGCCACTCAGTAAAGTAGAGAGTGTTGAAAGCATCTGTAGTCGCTTTTGCACGGGTGGAATGAGCCTAGGTGCTCTTTCACGAGAGGCCCATGAGGTCTTAGCTATAGCAATGAATAGAATAGGTGCGAAGAGCAATAGCGGTGAGGGAGGAGAAGACCCTGTACGCTTCAAGGTGCTTAACGACGTTGATGCTGAAGGATATTCAGCAGCCCTACCAAATATTGGCGGGTTACGGAATGGTGATACTGCTTGCTCAGCAATCAAGCAAATTGCTTCTGGACGGTTTGGTGTAACGGCTGAGTACCTACGCAGTGGTCAACAGCTTGAGATTAAGGTAGCGCAGGGCGCTAAGCCTGGGGAAGGAGGCCAGCTACCAGGTCCCAAAGTTGACACTTACATTGCCCGCCTGAGAAATAGCAAGCCTGGCGTGGCGCTAATTTCTCCTCCTCCACACCACGATGTCTATTCCATTGAGGATCTAGCCCAGCTCATACATGATTTGCACCAAGTTCATCCCAGTGCTCGTGTCTCGGTCAAACTTGTTGCTGAAGTTGGTATTGGCACCATTGCTGCAGGTGTTGCCAAGGCGAACGCTGATATAATCCAGATCTCAGGCCATGATGGTGGCACAGGTGCCTCACCACTGAGCTCAATTAAGCATGCCGGTAGCCCGTGGGAGCTTGGGCTTTCCGAAGTACACCGTTGTCTAATCGAAAATGGATTACGCGAGAGGGTTCTTCTAAGAGCAGATGGTGGCCTAAAAACTGGCTGGGATGTCGTAATGGCTGCACTTTTAGGTGCTGAAGAGTTTGGCTTCGGTTCCGTGGCAATGATTGCTGAGGGCTGTGTTATGGCGCGTGTTTGCCACCTCAACAGCTGCCCAGTAGGTGTAGCCACTCAGAGACAAGAGCTGCGACGCCGCTTTAAGGCTTTACCAGAGCATGTAGTTAACTTTTTCCTGTATGTGGCCGAGGAGGTACGCCAGCTCATGAGCTTACTGGGAATCGCAAAGTTGGAAGACCTGGTCGGCCGCACAGACCTCCTAAAGCCACGCAATGTTCGTCTGGCTAAGACCCAAGCACTCGATCTTACTAGTCTGCTCTCAGCAGTACCAACCAAGGCCAAAGAGCGTAGCTGGCTTGTACACGCCCAGCATGCACATGGCAACGGCAAAATTCTCGAGGATCAGTTGCTAGCCGATCCCGAGTTGATAACTGCTATCAGCACTCATGGTTCACTTAACCGCTCAATGGAGATTGCCAATACTGACCGCAGCGTGGGGGCTCGCTTGGCCGGTGAAATTGCCCAACATCACGGGAATCGCGGTTTCCAAGGACAACTGGATCTGCACTTCTGGGGGGTTGCAGGTCAAAGCTTAGGAGCTTTCCTAGTACAAGGAATAAATATCCACCTCGAAGGTGAAGCAAACGATTATGTAGGTAAGAGCATGAATGGTGGCCGGATTGTTCTAGTACCGCCACCTAATACAGTTATGCCAACTGATCAGGTGATCCTTGGCAACACATGTCTCTATGGGGCTACTGGAGGTGAACTATATGCACTTGGCTGTGCTGGCGAACGCTTTGCCGTGCGTAATAGTGGAGCTCGTGCCGTTGTCGAGGGTGTTGGTGATCATTGCTGTGAATACATGACCAATGGAGTTATAGTGGTACTCGGTGATACTGGCCGTAACATTGCTGCTGGTATGACTGGTGGTGTGGCTTTCCTGCTGGATAAAAATGGTAGGTTAGAAGAACGTATAAATCCTGAGACTGTTGACGCTTATGTACTCGAGACACCTGAGCAAGAAGTACTACTAAGATCGCTTCTTGAAATCTATCAACGTACCACTAACAGCACAAAGGCCACTCTAATTTTAGAAAGTTGGGAGGAATGGTGCGGGCACTTCAAAGTCCTAGTACCTCCTAGTGAGCGCGCTGCGATGGGACTAGGGTCCTGTAAGGTTGCGTCAGCAGCTAAGAATTTCTAACTAACTGTGGGCAACTTGAGATAACTCAAGTGGGTCTCCAAGTTTAGCGAGGATGAGCTTGCATCAGTTTTTGAACTTCACCGGCATGATAACTACTCCGGGTCAGAGGTGTACTTACCACCTGAAGGAATCCAAGCTTTTCCTCACCATAGCAACGGTAGCGAGCAAATTGCTCTGGAGTCACAAACCTATCTACTGGTAGATGCTTAGGACCTGGCGAAAGGTATTGACCTATAGTAACTATATCTACTGCATTTTGACGCAAATCATACATTACATCTAGGACCTCTTCATCAGTTTCTCCTAGCCCTACCATCAAACCTGACTTCGAATAGGCTTTAGGCCAATTGCGACGGACAAGCTGGAGTAACTCCAAAGAGCGTCTGTAATCACCCTGCGGCCGGGCTCGTTTGTAGAGTCTCGGCACAGTTTCTATATTATGGTTTAAGACATCAGGCGCTGCTGCCATCACTGTGTCAAGCGCACTCCAGTTGCCACAGAGATCAGGAATCAGTAACTCAATCGTTGTGAGTGGTGAGCGGTGGCGTACCTGTTCAATGCAAGCTACGAACTGGGAAGCGCCACCGTCGATCAGATCATCACGGTTTACTGATGTAATAACCACATGGCGCAGTCTCAAGCGGGCTACTGCCTCTCCCAGCCTTAAAGGTTCGGTTTGGTCAAGATTGCGGACACTTCTATCGAAGTCGATATCGCAATATGGGCAGGCTCGGGTGCAACCTGGACCCATAATCAGGAAGGTAGCTGTGCCACCGGCAAAGCACTCACCGATGTTTGGGCAGCTTGCTTCCTGACAGACTGTATTCAGATTCAGATCTAGTAGAAGGTCAGCGACTTCGCCTATGCGCTCCCGCTGCGGAGCCTTGACGCGTAACCAGTCAGGCTTGAGCATCGCAGTCTAGACTCGCGACATACTCTAGACGAAATTCTTCCCACACCGAGCACTTGGGAGACTATCAACTAGACTTTAAGTAAATCGGGATGTAGCGCAGCTTGGTAGCGCACTTCGTTCGGGACGAAGGGGTCGCAGGTTCAAATCCTGTCATCCCGACCTGACTGCGAGTTAATAATCTCTCCTGTGCCTCTTATGCTCAAGCAAGCTTGCCTCTACTTGAGTAGCCTCGGGGAGTCAGCATCCAATTGCCATGAATCTGGCTAGTACTGTTGCCCACAAGGACAAGGCTAAACATATCAACATCCTCGATGGGAATATCGCTAAGTCGGTGCAAACTTATTTTTTCTCCTTGACGTCCTAGCTGGCGAGCTATTACGGCAGGTGTAGACATGGGCCGATGCTCTAACAACAGATTAATAGCCCTAGATAATTGCCAATTGCGGTCACGGGAACGGGGATTATAGAATGCTACTACAAAATCACCCTCGGCAGCTGCACGTACGCGAGATTCAATTACATCCCATGGGGTAAGTCTATCGCTGAGACTGACCGTGCAGAAATCATGCATTAGCGGAGCCCCAACCCGAGCAGCAGCAAGCTGCAATGCTGAGACGCCGGGGTGTACCTGAAAGCTTGGTCGCTCTTGACTAGGCTGCCGTAACCAGAGGTCTAGTGCAAGACCCGCCATACCGTAGATACCACTGTCGCCTGAGGAAACCAGGGCTACGCGTACCCCTTCGGTAGCAAGGTCAATGGCCTGCTGACAACGATCTATCTCTTGCGTGAGGTTACTGTCACAGCGTACTTGGTCTTGACGGCGCAGAGGCTCAAGTAAATCTAGGTAAAAGCTATAACCAAACCAGACCGGGCAACGTATTAGAGCAGCACGGGCATCATGTGTGAGTAGAGCTTGATCACCTGGCCCGCTGCTAACTAGGTGTAGCTCGCCACGTTCTGGGGCAAAAGCGCGTACAGCAGAAGCAACAGCTATGGTTGCAGTTCCATGTTCACCATCCTGTGCTCGCTGAATTCTCTTAGTCAATTTAAGGTTTGCCCCTGTGCCTGCTGCTCTTAGGGCAGCTGCTTCAGCAACTGAAGGGGTTCCTATCTTTAATGCGACTGACGCCGATGGGGTTGGGACATCCACAGTAGCTAACTCGGAGGCCTTATAGAGGCGTAGGAACCAACCATTCGCCTGTACCAATTCTAAAAGCCCTGGCTCGTTAGCCTTCAGGTCAATGCTGGCCAATCCTGCTACTGCTTCTATTGCCAGCTGACCTACTTCTAGGGCTTCAGAAACTGCTCGTTTTAGTAGTGAGAAACTAGTATTCCGCTCACAACCAATACCTAACCATAGAGTTGCGGGATGCCAGCAACATGGCGCATTTAATCCTGGCCCGATCAGTAAGTCTGGTGTTGTTGCTCTATTACACTGAAGCTTCTGGAAGTTTACTGCCGCTTGCCACAGGTTGCTGCCACTTTCCTGCTGAACTACCGGTAATCTTGCAGTAGCCTGGCGGCGCATCAAAGCATTCCAGCAGTTGCCTTTACCAGATCGACGCCAGCCCCAAAGCTTGCCAAAGCAGTCCCAACTGGTTTTTGCTGACACAGTACAGTCTCCTGTTATTCCTGCTTGACCACCGAGTTCCGCCGCCAACTCCAATGCCAGGTGCTCAGCACCAGCCCAGTGCCCTCCTAATAAAGGAATTACCACATCACCCCGTGCATCAACTACTAGCACTGCTGGATCACATTCCTTGTCTGTCACCATTGGTGCAATTAGTCGGGTCACTGCACCTATTGCCCCTACTACTATGAATATTCCATCTTTTTGCCAGTGCTGTTTGAAAACCTCGGCACCACGGGCTATCAGTAATGTTTCCTGCGCAAGTGAACCAATGTGAGCTGTCAGAGTTTCAGCTGCTGCAGGCGTGAGGGCTAACTGATCAACGTGACCATTTCTTTTTAGTCTTAATAGCAATGGCCATGATGATGCTGAAAGGCCTAGAGCTAGCCGCAACATCAATATATTTGGGGGCAGGCCCAAAATAATTCAATACTGCTTAAGATGGTGACCTCACTATGACTTCCTTAATATTACAGCTTAGTAACTCCTTAACAGTGATAGATCTAAGATGTACTGTCCTGCGAGCTGTCTGGCTCCTGATCTGTAACCACCGACTTCAAATTAGTATTACTGTTCGCCTTGCTAGGGCGATTTTCTGGAGGCACTACCCCGAGCAATCGCTCAATCGAGGCTTCATCTAGATGTTGTAACCAGATAGGCTCTTCAGCACTTCTCGGCGGTAGAGGTAAAAGCCAGTTGTTGAAAACTGGTGCGATCGGCGTCCCCAATGCATCAAGCAGCTCAATCTGTACTGCCGTCGTTTCAGGCGGTATGCCTTGAAGCCAGAGAGGCACCTGACGGTTAAGCACTACTGTCTCCTTGCCGATCGAGGCCCGCAGTCTCCAACGATCATCACCCTCATGCAGGTTCTGTATTGGAGCGTTCCAGAGGATCCAGTCGAGTAGCAGGGGACCATAGCTTGTCATCTCATTAGGGCTTACCGCAGACAGCCAAGGAGCATATTCTTCTGGCTGGGTTCCCTCTAATGGTTGTAGTACATGCAAACGCCACTGCACACCAGCATTAGATCCCTTAACTGCTTCGCCCCAAGGGTAAGCTGCATAAGCTGCAATTCTGTGACTGCCCGGCCTTAAGGGTAAAATTAGTTCGTCCAGTAATCCATTCTCGGCCCTAGCTAACCGGATTGGTGCGTTGTTATCTACTTGCAGTACTACATGAGCACCAATTCCTAACTCCGGATCTTCATATACGGGCCAGCCTTCAATGCATAGCCTCAAACGCCAGGGTCCCATAGGTAAAATACTACCATCTTGGGGAGCTAGCAAAGTCAATCGTGGCTGATACTCACTGAGCCGTAGCCGCAGCTGCTGAATTGCCTGAGGCGGCGGAACTTCTTGCAGCTGACCCGACATTGTTAGCACCCCGTTAGTTCTAGCTAGACGCCCAGGTTCTTTAATGTTGTTTGTATAAAGAGGGAAAGCTTTCGCTGTTGTAGGTATTACTAACAACATAGCTACTGCCAACAGCATGAAGCAAAAGGATATAATTGGGCGCCAGACTTGAGCTATCTCTACAGGTGCAGAACCAGCCTCTAGCTGCAACGTCATTGCGCAAAGGGACTTCAAGGAATATGGAAATTAGACCGGTGGTGGACCTCGATTAAGAGCTTGCCGACATGATATTTGGCAATTAGTAGCCTAGATTGTGAGTCCGCGCAGATTAACAGGGCAGGGTTTTGCCCTCCTGCTTAGCGGTTTGCCAAGTCTTTTAGTTAGGGCCTAGCTGCGAGGCGGACTTAAGTGGATTGAATCTTTGTAACTCGTACGTTAAGAGATGGTTGCTCCACGTTTAGCATCTTCACAAGCGGCTCCCCTTAGGAGCCTTTGCTCTGACGTCGGTCGCGAAGTCTCGACTTCGCCAAAATCGACGCAGTCCCCGGCAGGTTTAGACACTCTATTTCAGTGAGATGTCTCTATAGCTGGGGCCATGCAAAGCCCACTCCAATAAAGGGGTGGTCCTCCATCTCCGATCCCGTCCCTCGAGAAACGACTCGATGACCATCAGCCCACCAGAGCGTGGGACCAACGCGAAGAGCCAGGTCGAGAAGGTCAACAAGCCGGCGACCTTCGAAACGTTCGGCAAGCCCGGGCACTTCGACCGATCTCTCGCAAAGGGTCCTAAGACCACAACTTGGGTCTGGAACCTCCACGCCAACGCTCATGATTTCGACAGCCACACAAACGATCTGCAAGAGGTCTCTCGCAAGATCTTCAGTGCTCATTTCGGCCACCTAGCCGTCATTTTCATCTGGTTAAGCGGTGCTTTCTTCCATGGCGCCCGCTTTTCTAACTACTCTGGCTGGCTTGTTGACCCTACACATGTTAAGCCCAGTGCGCAGGTAGTCTGGCCAATCTTTGGCCAGGAGATTCTTAATGGTGACGTTGGTGCTGGCTTCCATGGAATCCAGATCACCTCAGGCTTGTTCCATGTATGGCGCGCCTGGGGCATCACCAGTGAGACCCAGCTAATGTCTCTAGCCATCGGTGCTCTGGTGATGGCTGGCCTAATGCTCAACGCCGGCGTATTCCATTACCACCGAGCTGCACCGAAGCTTGAGTGGTTCCAAAACGTTGAGTCGATGCTTAACCATCATCTAGCAGGATTGCTAGGACTCGGCTCACTCTCTTGGACAGGACACCTGCTACATGTGTCTCTGCCCACTACAACTCTGATGGATGCTATCGATGCTGGTGAACCATTGGTGCTCGATGGCAAGACCATAGCCACAGTTTCAGATATACCTCTGCCGCATGAGTTTTTTAGTCAGGATCTGATAGCTCAACTGTTCCCGGGTTTCAGTGCAGGTATCACTGCCTTTTTCAACGGCAACTGGGCAGCTTATAGTGACTTCCTTACCTTTAAAGGCGGTTTAAATCCCGTTACTGGCAGTCTTTGGATGAGTGACATTGCTCATCACCATCTAGCAATTGCGGTACTATTCATTGTAGCCGGTCATATGTACCGGACTAACTGGGGAATTGGTCACTCGATCAAAGAAATCCTTGAAGGACAAAAGGGTGATCCTTTGCTTTTCCCAGCCAGCCGTGGTCATGATGGCCTCTACGAGTTTATGATTAACTCCTGGCATGCTCAGTTAGCAGTCAACTTGGCGATGCTTGGATCCCTGAGCATCATTGTGGCCCAGCACATGTACGCAATGCCCCCTTACGCATACATTGCCACTGACTACCCAACTCAGATTGGGTTATTCACTCATCACATGTGGATAGGTGGATTCTTTATAGTTGGCGCTGCTGCTCATGGTGCCATTGCCATGATTCGGGACTATGATCCTGCTAAGCACATTGACAATGTCCTTGATCGCGTGTTGAAAGCTCGTGATGCGATCATTAGTCATCTTAACTGGGTTTGCATCTGGTTAGGCTTCCATAGCTTCGGCCTCTATATTCACAATGACACTATGCGTGCTCTGGGCCGTCCCCAGGACATGTTCAGTGACTCAGCGATTCAGCTAAAGCCTATCTTTGCCCAATGGATTCAGGGTCTTCATGCGTCTGCAGCTGGTAGCACTGCTCCAAATGCGCTAGCTGGGGTAAGCCAGGTTTTCGATGGCACAGCCGTGGCCGTTGGTGGCAAGGTGGCTTCGATGGGGATTCCTCTCGGCACCGCCGACTTCATGGTCCACCATATCCATGCCTTCACAATTCACGTAACAGTCCTAATCTTATTAAAGGGTGTACTCTATGCCCGAAGCTCACGCCTAGTACCCGATAAGGCCAACCTAGGATTCCGTTTTCCTTGCGACGGCCCTGGCCGTGGTGGTACTTGTCAAGTATCAGCCTGGGATCATGTTTTCTTAGGCTTATTCTGGATGTATAATTCTCTATCGATTGTGATCTTCCACTTTAGTTGGAAGATGCAGAGCGATGTCTGGGGCTCTATGAGCTCTGATGGCAGTATTGCCCACATCACTAACGGCAATTTTGCTAGTAGTGCTATCACAATTAATGGCTGGTTGCGTGATTTCTTGTGGGCTCAAGCTGTGCAGGTTATCAATAGCTATGGCTCTGCCACTAGCGCTTACGGAATTATGTTCCTTGGTGCCCACTTTATCTGGGCCTTTAGCCTAATGTTCCTGTTTAGCGGCCGTGGTTATTGGCAAGAGCTAATCGAGTCAATTGTTTGGGCTCATAATAAACTTAAAGTAGCGCCCACTATTCAGCCTCGTGCTTTGTCCATTACACAAGGCCGTGCCGCTGGTGTCGCCCACTATCTTCTAGGTGGAATTGCGACCACCTGGGCTTTCTTCCACGCCCACATTCTTGTGGTCGGTTGATCTTCACCTGTACCTTCAACACCCTTCATGGCAACGAAATTTCCTTCGTTTAGCCAGGGTCTGGCTCAGGACCCGACAACCCGTCGTATCTGGTACGGGATCGCCACGGCTCACGATTTCGAGAGCCATGATGGAATGACTGAGGAAAAGCTATACCAAAAGCTTTTCTCCACTCATTTCGGGCATCTCGCAATTATTGGCCTCTGGGTTTCGGGCAACCTGTTCCACATCGCCTGGCAAGGTAACTTTGAGCAGTGGGTTGCTGACCCACTACACATAAGCCCTATTGCACACGCAATTTGGGACCCTCACTTTGGTGAAGGTGCTACTCGCGCTTTCACTCAGGCAGGTGCTTCTTCCCCTGTAAACATTGCTTACTCTGGTCTGTACCATTGGTGGTACACGATTGGCATGCACACCAATGCCGAGCTATATCAGGGTTCCATCTTTATGATGATCTTGTCAGTCTGGGCTCTGTTTGCCGGCTGGCTTCACCTACAACCTAGATTCCGTCCATCTCTTGCTTGGTTCAAGAACGCCGAATCGCGTCTGAATCACCACCTTGCTGTCCTGTTTGGCTTCAGCTCAATCGCATGGACAGGCCACCTAGTTCACGTAGCTATCCCTGAGTCTCGTGGTCAGCACGTTGGCTGGGGCAATTTTCTGAACGTGATGCCGCACCCTGCTGGATTAGGGCCTTTCTTCACTGGCAATTGGGGTGTATACGCTCAGAACCCCGACAACCTAAGTCAGGTATTTGGCACTGCTGAAGGCTCTGGTACAGCGATTCTAACTTTCCTAGGAGGATTTCACCCACAGACTGAGGCACTCTGGCTAACAGACATCGCACATCACCACTTGGCTATCGGTGTCATATTTGTGATTGCTGGTCATATGTACCGCACAAACTTTGGTATCGGTCACTCCATTCGCGAAATCCTCGAAGCCCATAATCCTCCTAAGGGTACTCCTGGTGATTTAGGTGCTGGTCATAAAGGTCTTTATGATACTATAAACAATTCACTACACTTCCAGCTAGGCCTAGCACTTGCTAGCTTAGGAGTTATTACCAGTTTGGTGGCCCAGCATATGTATGCGATGCCATCTTACGCCTTTATTGCTAAAGCATATACTACTCAGGCTGCTCTCTACACACACCATCAGTATATAGCTATCTTCTTGATGTGTGGTGCATTCGCGCATGGTGCAATCTTCTTCATCCGTGATTACGACCCCGAAGCTAATAAGGATAATGTGCTAGCGCGAATGCTTGAGCACAAAGAAGCGATCATTAGTCACTTAAGCTGGGTTTCGCTCTTTCTCGGCTTTCATACACTTGGCCTCTATGTCCACAACGATGTGGTAGTTGCCTTTGGCACCCCCGAGAAGCAAATCCTGGTTGAGCCTGTCTTTGCTGAGTTTGTTCAAGCTGCCTCTGGAAAAGCAATCTATGGATTTGATGTACTTCTCTCAAATGCTGGTGGTGTAGCTTCCAACGCGAATGCTGCCTATATGGACGGATGGCTAGGTGCAATCAATGGTAACAACGACCTATTTTTACCAATTGGACCTGGTGATTTTCTTGTTCATCACGCTATCGCGCTAGGTTTGCATACAACTACCCTAATCCTTGTAAAGGGTGCTCTAGATGCCCGTGGCTCCAAGTTGATGCCAGATAAAAAAGATTTTGGCTATTCTTTCCCTTGCGATGGTCCTGGTCGCGGTGGTACTTGTGATATCAGTGCTTGGGATGCATTTTATCTAGCTGTTTTCTGGGCCTTAAACACTGTGGGCTGGCTTACCTTCTATTGGCACTGGAAACATCTAGCAATTTGGTCTGGTAACGTAGCTCAATTTAATGAATCTAGCACGTATCTAATGGGCTGGTTCCGTGACTATCTGTGGCTTAACAGCTCTCAGCTGATTAACGGTTACAACCCGTTTGGCAGTAATAACCTTGCTGTTTGGGCATGGATGTTTCTGTTTGGTCACCTTGTATGGGCCACCGGATTTATGTTCCTGATTTCCTGGCGGGGTTATTGGCAGGAGCTGATTGAAACTATTGTCTGGGCTCATCAGCGTACCCCTCTGGCTAACCTGGTTGGCTGGCGCGATAAACCAGTGGCACTATCCATTGTCCAGGCTCGTGTGGTTGGGCTTGCCCACTTCACTATTGGCTACATACTCACTTACGCAGCCTTCCTAATTGCATCCACAGCTGGTAAGTTCGGTTGATCTAGGCCTAATTTCTAAAAACAAAAGCTCTATCTGGCTGAACAGATAGAGCTTTTGTTTTTTGTTTAGTAGTACATTAGAGCAGGGAGATAGTCAATAAACCTCCAGTGGTCAGCCAACGCTCCAAACACTGCCAGCAAGTTCTACCAGAGGTGCCACTACCGGTGTAGCACATAAAAACCAGGCAAAGGCAGCGCCGCCACAGCCACCTAGCCAGAAGCCACTAGCAAATTCAGCCCAGCCAGGTTTAGTAAACAGGTCAGCTGGAGGGTCATCGATCGTAGCGTCAGGAGGCTGAACATTAGGCCCATCTCCGGCAGTGCCATAGATTGAGAGACATACTGTTAATATTGACACCAGTCCTATAGATGACAGCAAGCCTGCGGAAGAAGCAAATTCACTAGCTCTGAGAGGTCCACAAATTGAGAATGGACCATATAGGAAAAAGCCATGGGCCATGCCAATTTCCAAGCCACGTCGATTCGGCGATAATGCTGGCCGGTAGGCAGGCAGAGCGTTAAGGAAAGCCTTGGTAAAGTAGCTACCATTTACTGGGGTAACTAGATTGCCAACAGTCGGGTCAGCGACAGGGGTAACAGTCATTTAATATGAGAAGTTTAGAGTAGATCGGAGTAAGAAAGTTAATCAGCTGCGTACCTCAATCACATTAAATAGCAGGGCCATAGCTACTGCGGGGAGCATAATTCCCACAAGAGGAACAAACACAGAAGGCATCCAAGCCGCAGCAAAGTCTCCGATCATAGCAAAGCGCTAAACTGACAACACTTTAGGAATCGAACTTCTCGCAGCCTGAAGATTGTCTAGGGCGCTACATAAAAGTTTAATGCTAGATATAGTCTAGCATTCGCTGCTCTTGCTAGTACAACAGCCTTGCGCTTTGTTATTTCAAGATTGGTACAAAAGTGAACGAGATCACATTGCTTGATCTACATTGCTCTTCCTCAATAGTTATTAGGCTGACCGTCCACCCCGCAGTGTCTCACGGATACGGTAGATAGGCCGGTTTTGACTTTCATGATAGGTGCGAATCAACAGCTCTGCTAATAGACCAAAGCAGAATAGTTGGATACCACCTAGTCCTAGTACTACTGCTAGTGTTAATAATGGTCGATTGCCTATATTCTCACCAAGCATTTTGATTGCGAGTAGGTAGGCACCTGCCATGATGCTAAAGGCAATCGCGATAAGACCACCAAGACCAAAGACATGCATTGGCCTAGTCAAGAAACGTTTCATAAACCAGACTGTTAGCAGATCCATCAGGACACGAAAGGTTCGGTCGATGCCATATTTGCTGCTGCCATATTGACGGGCACGGTGATTCACCTTTACCTCGGTGATACGTGCTCCCTCGATAAAAGCCAGCGCCGGTAGAAAACGATGTAGCTCACCATAGAGACGCATATCAGCAAGAACCTCACGGCGATAGGCTTTCAAGGAACAGCCATAATCATGTAGACGTACTCCAGTAATGCCTCCAATTAAACTGTTCGCGATACGTGATGGTAGCTTTCGCTGCAGAGTGGCATCCTGACGCTGGTAGCGCCAGCCGCTTGCAAGGTCATAGCCCTTACGTAGTGCTCCAAGTAGCAGAGGAATATCTGCCGGATCATTCTGCAAATCACCATCAAGACTAACAATTATGCTTCCTCGAGCTATGTCAAAGCCTGCAGCCATAGCGGCTGTCTGCCCATAATTTCTGCGGAGTAGCACAGCAACAATCTCTGGAATTGTGTTGCTTAGTTGCTGTAATACGGTAGCTGTATTATCCTTTGAACCATCATTCACAAGTACAAGCTCGAAACGTTCTTCTATTGGCCTTAGAGCAGCTAGTAGTTGCTCAACCAACTCTGGAAGACTTTTCTCTTCATTGTAAAGGGGTACTACCACTGAGAGGTCCAAAGATGAATCCATGCCAGTAATGTACTGATAACAACTACAGTCCAAAGAGCTATCTCAAATTTAATACCCCAGGCTATGTGAATATGCTACATTAATGTTTAATGTGGTAAGAAAGTTGATGAATAGATACTATAGTAGTTTGCTGCAAAGTGCCCACCTCTTAAAAAGACTAAAAGGAGCAAATCTAGATTAATAGCACACTGATAAACAAGTAAGTAAAGCATTTTACCTGCGTAAAATCCTATTAGCATGGACATAACTAACAATATTAACCAAAAGCCCACGATAAGAGCCCAGCTGTGACAGACTTGGCATAGTCGATGCTATTAAAACTAGTGTTGACTACCAGTTAACTTAGAGGCTATTGCTGTGGCATTTTATAGTCTTGATACAGCCATGGAAGCCCAGCTTCTACATTGGTTAAAATACTTTGAGGCTCAGAATCGGCCCGGTCTTAGCGATAGCATAGCAATTACCTGGGTCCGCTACGAGACATACCCTAGAACCGGTAATGGTCGTGGAGCTAGCTGGAGACATAGATGTCTATTTTACCCCTCTAGTATTGCCGGTTTTGTATATGCGATTGCTATTGAAGAATGGCTAAAGCGCGACTGGCTACCTGATAGTCATGAGCTACGTCGTGCTCTACACGATATGCTTGTTGAGTCGAATAATGATGCTGCAGGATTCATTGTCGATCTACTAACTGGGACTACCAGCGGTCCCAGTCTATATGGTGCTGTGTGGCAAAACTGGAAGGAGCAGAGACAAGTAGTTAACCAATGGTTGCGTAGCCTAAAATGGAAAGAGCTAGAGCAAGTTAACTGCTGTCAAAAGATTTGGGGAAATGGTCCTTATGGCCGTGAGTATGACTTTGCTAATCTGGCAGGCTGGTGCAATACTCTTACAACAGAAGCAACAGCAGTAATGCTTGAAGCAGTAATGAGTAATGCTATAGTATCGCCAGTTGCCTGCTCCCGATTGCGAAGTCTTCTGCTTCGCCCTCTAAACCTCAACTCGAACTGTTGCCGTAATTCCAGAAATCAGATAGCCGGATTTCTTGGAGCAGGTATTCCGTCAAGTAGTCGTCTCTGGAGCAAAACTGGTTGGACGAATCAGGTGCGCCACGAAGCGGCCTGCTGGCAGCCATCAGATAATGGACCAACAACACTGCTAGTTGTGTTTAGCGCTGGAGAGGAAAGGTCTAATGACGATCTCTTGCTGCCTGGTCTTGCTACAGTACTTCAGTTTCTAGAGACAACTTGAGCCTTAAGGGAAATTGGCTTTTTTCAGGATTTACATACTCAGCTTGTTTTACTATCTTAGAGTACTAAGATTTCTTCAGGTATTTTTCCAGATTCTCTCTAGTGAAGCCTTAGCTTTTTCCAGGTTAACTCTCCTAGTAATTGTCTTGCTGCGTAGAAACTGGGAAATTCTCCAAATTTTTATAGCAGCAGCGGTAACGACTAAAAACCACGACAGAGAAATCCATAAAGATCCTTGCATATGAGATTTGCTCCACAAAGGTCTCAAGAGAGGCTAGGGATACTCGCGATTTCGCTGTAGAATGATAGTGTGAGCATAATTTAGAGTAAAAAGGTCTTTAAGAAGCTAAGCTATCTTGACAGTAACTTCTCAGGGAGTCTTTGCAGACTCCCTGAGAAGTTACCTCACAGCGGAGAGGGAGGGATTCGAACCCTCGACAGAAGCTACCTTCTGTAACTCCTTAGCAGGGAGCCGCTTTCAACCGCTCAGCCACCTCTCCAGTAGCGACTACAAGCTTATCAACTACCGACACTGTTGTCTTCCCAGTTTACACCTCGAGGCGTGGTAGGCGGTGCCGGAAACCGCATAGCACTTCCCAGGGAATCAGACCGGCGTGGTTGCTCCAATCCCGTAGTGCGATCTCCTGATCACCTTCATGCCCTAGTAGAGTTACAGTGCTGCCAATATCTAAACTGGGGTGGTCAGTACTGTCTATTAAAAGTTGGTCCATTGTGATTACTCCTACTTGTGGCAGTTTGTGGCCTTGACTGAGCACGCTTATTCGTCCGGATAATGCTCGACTGACACCGTCAGCATAACCAATTGCCACAACGGCTAACCGACTTGCCCTAGTAGTTACGTAGTGGTGCCCATAGCTGACTCCTGTACCAGCTGGTACATCACGTATAAGAGTTACCTTAGCCTTGATAGCTAAGGCTGGCTTAAGGTCGGTAGCTTCTGTTTCTAAGTGAGGTGCTGGCGCATAGCCATAAAGGGCCAGACCGACACGCACCATGTCGTAATGAAATAGTTGACTGCGGAGAGTTGCGGCTGAGTTTGCCAAATGGCAACAGAAGCCGCCCGCGCTAGCCTGAAAACTACGCGTGACCTCTTCAAAACACCTCTGTTGCTGAAGCGTAGTAATTTCCTCAGAGCTGCCTAGCCTTGCTTCGGCAAGTGCAAGATGACTATATACACCCACAAGATCAAGATCACGAAGCTGGCGGATTGCTCTAATAAGCTGTGGTGCCTCTTGCCAAGCACATCCCAAGCGTGCCATACCAGTATCTAGTTTTAGCTGGGTCGCCATTCGCCGCCCACTATCGGCTGCTAGGCTCTGACAGAGTAGTGCCTCGCGTATGCCACTGAAGCTTGGCATTAATCGCCAATGGAGACAAGCTCGTAGCTCTTCGACATGTGTTAGATTTCCTAACACTAAGATTGGGACCTGAAGGTTAGCCTGTCGCAGCTGGATGCCCTCTGGTAGTGTAGCCACCCCAAGTTGAGAAGCCCCACCAGTGATGGCGGCCCTAGCAACTGTCACTGCACCATGACCGTAGCCATCAGCTTTTACTACAGCCATCAGGCAACAACCAGCGTTTAGCTTTTTTACAAGCGTGCGGGCATTAGAAGTAATCGCAGCAGGCGACACCTCTACCCAGGCCCGCTGATAATGATCCAGTTCAGTCAAGATACCGGGTCTCTGAATCCAGTTGGCATCACTACTACTGGTGCTGGCGATCGAATCCCACATGACGGCAAGATAATGTCAGCCTTGGCATCTGGTGATAAGCCCCGATACCATCTATAGAACTAGAGACTGGCATGGGCCACGTTCTCGTTCTTAACGCGTCCTACGAACCTCTCAACATAACCACCTGGCGTCGCGCGCTCGTGATGATGCTAAAGGGAAAAGCTGAGAGCCTCGAGTCAGATAGTGAACGGACTGTCCGACCTGGCACAAATCTTCCCACAGTGATCCGGTTGCGCCAGTTTGTCCATGTCCCTTTCCGACAACTGCCTCTAACTCGGCGTAATATCTTCCACCGTGACGGAAATCTTTGCCAATATTGCGGTTGTTGCAGTGAGCAACTTTCCATTGACCATGTAGTTCCTCGTAGCCGGGGCGGCGCTGACACATGGGAAAATGTCACTACAGCCTGCCTACGTTGCAACGTTCGTAAGGGTAATCGTACTCCCCAAGAGGCTGGTATGCCTCTGCGCCAAGTGCCATGCCGGCCTCTAAGCAGTTTAAGCTTTGAAGCAACTCGTCAGATCCACTCCGGTCATCATCAGGAATGGGCTAAATATGTGGTCGGTTTCTGAGTCGGCAGAAGTTAGCTGCCTCTCTGCTGACTTATTGCCTCAAGCTGCTTTTGCTGGTCAGCAGCAATGCAAGCATTAGTAATCTCCTCAAGCTGGCCCCCAAGTACTGTCTCAAGTGTGAAGTTTTTACCAAGACGGTGGTCAGTCATACGGTTATCTTTGAAGTTGTAGGTACGAATTTTTTCGCTGCGATCACCAGTACCTACCTGAGAGCGTCTGTTAGAACTCTCCCTTTCATTTGCTTCCCTTAGCTGGCGTTCGTAGAGCTTGGCCCGTAGAATTTCCATAGCCCGTTCGCGATTCTGGAGCTGAGAACGCTCCTGTGTACAGAAAACACGGATGCCAGTGGGGCGGTGTAATAAATCGACAGCCGTCTCCACCTTATTGACATTTTGTCCCCCGGCGCCTCCGGAGCGAGCAGTGCTAATATCTAGGTCAGACAGTTCTATACGGACTTCAACTGGATCAGCCTCCGGCATCACCACAACGGTTGCGGTTGAAGTATGAACACGACCTTGAGACTCTGTAGTAGGCACTCGCTGGACACGATGCACACCTGCCTCGAATTTGAGTTGGCTAAACACAGAATCACCTCTCACTGAGAGAATAAGCTCGCGATACCCACCTAGGTCAGCTTCCGTGGCACTTACAGGAAGCACTGTCCAACCGCGGCGTTGGCCGAATCGGTCATACATTCTTGCCAGATCCCCCGCCCAAAGACAGGCTTCATTACCACCAGCGCCAGCCCGAATCTCAAGCATTACGCTGCGCTCATCTCGAGGGTCATGTGGCAGGAGAGCTAATGTAATTCGCTGGACCAGATCAGTGCGTTGTTGCTCCAATCTCTCTAATTCTTGTCGAGCAAGTTCCTCCATCGCTGCGTCGCTGTAGCTCTCACGTAACAAGTCGAGTGTCTGACAAATCTCAGACTCGGTGTCACAGAGCGCGGTGTAGTCAGCTACAAGAGGCTCGAGACGAGCGTGTTGCTGAGCGATTGTCTGTAGCCGACGCGGGTCAGTTGCCGTACTAGGGTCGGCTAACTGAAGTTCAAGGGCCCGCAGGCTGCTAGAGGCGGCTTCTAGGCGAGCTGTCAGGTCAGTGGACTCCATAGCAGGCAAGTATTCTGCTAGCAGTGCGGAGCCTGCAAGTTTAATTCACTGCTGTCCCATCGCTTAGTCCTGTCGCTTTGCTAGTCCCGTTCATGCCGTACTTGCGCATAAAGCGGTCTACACGTCCTTCGGTGTCTAAAATTTTCTGCGTGCCAGTAAAGAAAGGGTGGTTGCCGCTCCAAACATCAACATGAATTTCAGGCTGCGTAGAGCCTGTAGTCATTACCACCTCCCCATTACAGATAACTTTTGCATCAGGGTACCAAGTGGGATGAATGTTAGCTTTTGGCATCAGTTTTTAGGTTGGTAAGGCTCTGTAAAAATTCAGGGTTCAGCGCTTAGAGAACTGAGGAGCCTTGCGCGCTTTCTTGAGACCATACTTACGCCGCTCCTTGGCGCGTGGATCGCGGCTCAGGTGACCCTCGATTTTTAGCGGCTTGCGGTTGTCGCGTGATAGCTCACAGAGAGCACGTGCAGCACCTTGCTTAATAGCATCGGCTTGCCCAGTGAGTCCACCACCACGAACATTTACTAATATATCGTATTCACCTTCTAGTCCCAGTGTTTGCATAGGTGCTTTTACTGCGGCCAGATATGCAGGGTTATAGTTGAGGTAATTATCGGCTGGACGACCGTTGATTGTGATCAATCCTGACCCAGGAACAAGACGTATACGGGCTACGGAAGTCTTACGGCGACCAGTGCCCCAGTAGACAACACTATTAAATGAATTGCTCATTGGCTATGTGTGGAGTAGGTTGCTGTATAAAGTTTGAGATGCCGAGGCACCTGAGCAGCGTGCGGATGATCAGCACCACGGTAAACCTTAAGCTTGCGGAATAGTTGGCGGCCAAGCGAGTTGTGAGGAAGCATGCCCTTTACTGCCTTTTCAACTATCCGCTCTGGTAGGCGCTTTTGAAGTGCGTTGAAAGTTTCTGTCTTCATGCCCCCTGGACGTCCAGAGTGACGTCGGTACAGTTTCTGGCTAGCTTTGTTGCCACTCACCCGTACCTTCTCAGCATTTATGATTATGACGAAATCGCCAGTATCTAGGTAGGGGGTATAAGAAGGCTTGTTTTTTCCTCGTAGAATGGATGCAACCTCGGTAGCTAGCCGACCCAAAGTCAGGTTTTCAGCATCTACGAGACACCATCGGCGGTTGGTGGAATCTGCACAAGGAACGAAGGTCTTGTTCATGGTGTTAGTATACCAGCTGAGAACCCTAACCTTTAGCCATCTAGACATTAAAGGTTGGGGGTTATCTTAAGATGATTTTAGGGCCAGACGACAATGATATTAATTACAATCTAATTATTGACTACAGCTCGGTACAGATCTGGGAACAGTCAAAGAAGGTGGATCTCTGTAGGACAATAAAAATCGCGCCTGGCTGTCATACCACCCAGGATTTTCAAAAAGTTCTTCCATGTATCCTGCCCGTAGCAAGCACAAACCTTGCGGCGGTGCTGACTTTCTGGCTTGACTATGGTGCCACTTACGCCAGGAGTGGTCAAAGTTTTCAACACTTAGGCGATGCTCACCAACAGCAACTAATTGACCTACTAACAGCCGCACCATCCCATAAAGAAAGCCACTAGCTTGTATTTCTATCTCGATAAGGTCGCCGCGGCGCTCTACGCTCACCTCCTGAACTGTAGTGTAGGCGTGGGAGCGGTAGCTACCTGCTTTCTGAAATGCACTAAAATCATGTAAGCCTAACAGCCCTTGTAGAGCAGCCTGCATACTTTGCTCGTCAAGCAATGTACTGGAGCGATGCCAACTCCAACGTGCCAGGAAGAGGTTAGGTTGTTGTCCATTGTAAAGGATGTAGCGATAACGTCGGTACACCGCAGAGCGACAGGCATGCCAATCATAAGGGCGATTTACTGCCTCGCGAACACGTATACTCTCCGGAAGACGCCCATTCAAGGCTGCAGACCAGCGGTGAATTGGAATTGAACCGCAGCAATCGAAATGTACTACTTGGCCAGCAGCATGTACGCCTGCGTCTGTACGACCTGCTGCAATTGCACGAACTGGTCTATACGGATCAAGCTGCTCTATTGCATGTTCGAGAACCTCTTGTACGCTACGGTTACTAGGCTGGCGCTGCCAACCACAAAAACTTGTACCTTCGTACTGTAGACAAATCGCAATTCGCCTTATAGACTGCACAGGTTCTTAATTGTAAAGTATCTTAAACCAGCTCAATAATAGCCATTTCAGCGCTGTCGCCCCGTCGCCGGATAGTACGAATAATGCGGGTATAGCCACCACAGCGCTCTTTGTAACGTCCCTGTGCCTTTTGAAAAAGTGCGTGAACTAATTGCTTATCGTAAATGTAGCCCAGAGCACGACGACGCGAGGCCAGGCTACCTTCTTTTGCTAGGGTAATCATGCGCTCTGCTTCACTTCTTAAAGCTTTCGCGCGTGCCTTGGTGGTTGTTAACCGTCCCTCGCGGATAAGCTGAGTGGTTAAGCCGCGCAGCATGGCTTTTCTTTGATCAGCAGGGCGCCCGAGCTTAGTAACACGACACTGGTGACGCATAGTTCTATGATCCTAAAATTAAGCAAGGGTTGAGATGTAGTCTATAAAGACTAGGCACTGGTCCGGCTCTGCGGTATGGAGATTCCTATACGTTCAAGAGCCTCGATGACTTCGTCGGCTGATTTGGAGCCAAAGTTCTTGATCTCGAGAAGATCCTCATAGCTAAAGCCCATTAAGTCTGAGACGGAATTTACCTGGGCACGCTTAAGGCAATTGTAGGCGCGGACAGAAAGGTTAAGTTCTTCCAGGGGTATCTGGGCTTCGGCAGCAGGCTCAGGCTCAAGACCAGGCTCCTCTACCATGCTTACGGTTGCCAGAGGCTGAAACAATTCGATTAACTGATTAGCTGCCTGCGTCAATGCATCGTCAGGACTAATTGAGCCATCGGTTACAATTTCGATTCGAAGCCGCTCGCGTGCTGACCCGCCTTCAGCAACAGCAGTCTCGTCTATGCTGAAATTAACGCGCCGCACAGGCATGAATACTGCATCAATCTGGAGTAAGTCAATGGCGCTAGTATCCTCGCTATGCCGGTCTACTGGTCGGTAACCGACGCCACGTTCGACATGAACCTCTAACTCTAGGCTGTGACCATCAGCTACAGTGGCTATTGGCCTCTCAATATCTACTACCTGGACTTGAGGAGAAAACTGGAGGTCACGTGCTTTCACATCTGCTGGTCCAGCTATCATGAGCCGGCCAATCTCCAGCTGAGAACTGCGGCTGTTGATGGATAACTGTTTACAGTTGAGTAGAATGTCAAGAACGTCTTCACGGACACCTGGCACTGTGGCGTACTCGTGATTGACTCCAGCAATGCGGACGGCTGTAACAGCACTGCCTTCGAGAGTTCCCAAAAGCACCCTTCGCAGAGAGTTCCCAAGGGTTGTTGCCTGACCACGATCGAGAGGGCCGATCAGGAATATGCCGATCTGAGTACGATCATCACTGATCTGGTGCTCGATTCGATCAATCTGGTATTGCAGCACGGTCTGTACAGAGATGTGAGGTCGGGAACCGGAGTGAAGAGTTAGGACTCAGACGCGACGACACTTGGGACGGCGACAGCCATTATGAGGCAGGGGCGTAACGTCGCGGATCAGCGTGATTTCCAGGCCGGCAACCTGAAGTGCACGGATGGCCGTCTCGCGCCCAGATCCTGGTCCACGAACCAGCACTTCAATCTGTCGCATACCTTGTTCAAGAGCACGGCGGGCTGCTGCCTCGGCTGCTGTCTGAGCAGCAAATGGAGTGCCCTTGCGGGCACCCTTAAAACCACTAGCACCAGCAGATGACCAGGAGATAACCTCCCCTGCTGTGTCAGTAATAGACACAATGGTGTTGTTGAAAGTGCTTTGAATATGGGCTACACCATTTGGAACATTGCGCTTGGCTTTCTTTGGGCCGGATTTCTTGATGGTTTTGGCCATGGAGTTGGGCCTGGGGAGATTCGGTAGGGGTTATGGATAGTGTGTAGAGAAGCTGACCATATTTTGGGATTGGGGGTACCTACTTCTTCTTACCGGCAACAGTTTTACGAGCACCACGGCGTGTACGGGCATTAGTCCGGGTCCGCTGTCCTCGTACAGGCAAGCTCATACGATGACGACGACCGCGGAGGCAGCCAATGTCCTGGAGGCGCTTTAAAGCCATGCCTTCCTGGCGGCGCAGGTCACCCTCAACTGTGTAAGCCTCGGTTGCGCCGCGGAGTTTCTGTACATCGGCATCCTCAAGGTTTTTAACCCGGATGTCAGGATCAACCCCGGTCTTTACAAGGATGCTCTTAGCCCGGGTTGGACCAATTCCATAAATGTAGGTTAGTGAAACTTCAACTCGCTTGTCGCGAGGGATGTCAATGCCAGCAATCCTTGCCACGGAAGGTTAATCGAGGGGACAGAACACCGGTTTGCGTACCGGCTAGTTGCGAGAAGGTCTAGTGAGGTAGCCGCCAAACCACTCTCACCTATCGCCGGGTCTCAGCCCTGGCGCTGCTTGTGCTTGGGATTAGTGCAAATGACCATGACCCGGCCATGGCGACGGATCAGACGGCATTTGTCGCACATCTTTCTGACAGAAGCGCGCACCTTCATGGGGTGTGGCTCTCCAAAATTCCAAGTGGCGACTGTATCATACCAGTCAGCGGATCACCTCCTCAATACGCGCAGCAGTCTCCTCAGCTGTGCCTTGCGCAGCGACGGTACTGAGCAGTCCCTGTTGCCGGTAGTAGTTGATTAACGGGCTAGCTTTCTCGTGGTAGACTTCGAGTCGATGCCGAATTACAGTTTCGCTGTCGTCTGTGCGTCCACGCGCTGCCAGGCGTCTTAGGACCATACTGTCATCTAGGTCTAGCAGGACTACGGCTTCAATTGGCTGACCAAGTTGTAGTAGTAGCACCTCTAGTGACTGAGCTTGAGCCAAGCTACGGGGGAAACCATCAAGCAACCAGTAACCGCATTGACTGCGTAAGTGGCTCTCAACTATCGCGAACACAAGTGAATCAGTGATTAATTCACCGCGGTTCATTGTGGCTTCGACTTCGTACCCGAGCTTGCTGCCGGCAGCAACCTCGGCACGTAGCAGATCCCCGGTTGAGAGGTGAATCATGTCATGCGTGGCGCAAAGCCGCTGCGCCTGAGTGCCCTTACCAGCACCTGGAGGGCCTAGGAAGAGAATACGGTGCTTCATGTCCGTTTGCTCACTTGGGTAGAGTTAAGACACAATGACTACTGACTACTGACGGACCAGTCCCTCGTATCGCTGGCAAATTACAAAGGTCTGTACTTGTTTAGCCGTCTCAATAGCCACACCAACAAGAATTAGGAGCGAGGTAGCTCCAAGACCTTCGAATGTGCGGACGCCTGTAGCTCGTTCAACAGCTGAGGGTATTATTGCAACAGCGCCAAGAAACAGACCACCAAGTAGGGTTAATCTGTTCTGTACGCCACTGATGTAAGTAGCTGTTGCACTACCAGGCCGTACGCCCGGAATTGCTACACCGCCACGCTTAAGGTTAGTAGCAATATCTGCTGGAGTTACCATAAGAGTAGCATAAAAATAGGAGAAAGCCAATATTAGAGTAAAAAAAACAAGGGCGTAAGGCCAGGGATTGCTAGCACTAGGACTAATCGTATTAGCAATGGTTAGCAGTATTTGATTGTTGGTGAACCCAGCTAAGGCTGCTGGAAGAAAGATTACTGCTGAGGCAAAGATAATCGGCATTACGCCGCCGGCATTAAGCTTTAGCGGCAAATAGTTTTGGCGGCTAGGCAGTAACGAAGAGCCACCTACCTGGCGCTTAGCACTTACGATTGGCAGCCGTCGAGATCCTTCCTGTACAAAGATAATACCGATAATTGTGATTAGAAATACTAGAGTTAGTACAATGATTCCGAGCACATCACGTCGGTCACCAGACTGAGCTTGTTGGATGGTGTTGCCAAGAGCTTGAGGCAATGTAGCCACAATGTTTAGGAAAATTATCAGTGAGGCTCCTTGTCCAATACCTCGCTCTGTGATTACCTCAGCAATCCACATCACTACCACTGATCCTGTAACTAGTGCCAGTGCTGTTTGAATCACAAAGACAGTCTGGCTAAGATCTTCAAGAGTGTATTGGCGAAGGATTAATGCAAAGGCTACACTCTGAAGAAGACCCCAACCGAGAGCTACATAACGGGTGAGCTGAGCAATCTTTCGGCGTCCAGCCTCACCCTCGTTTTTTTGCAGGTCTTCTAATTGCGGTAGAGCAGCTGTTAGTAGCTGAATTATAATTGAGGCGTTGATGAAAGGTAGGATACCGAGAGCAAAAACCCCGAGTGTCGAGATACCTCCACCTGTGAAAATATCCAAGAAACCAATTAGTTGCCCTCCCTGTGAAAGAAAAGACTGGAAAGCAGTACGGTCAATGCCAGGTACAGGTATGTAAATGCCTAATCGGACCAGCAATAGCAAGCCCAGGGTAGTTAGAATCCGGCTACGCAGGTCGGGATTAGTCACTACCTGAACTATTACTTCCACAGCACTAGGATTACGCCCCCGACTGACAAGCATGAATTTCAAATTAGTGTGGGATTAAGAGTGTGGCAGGTAACTAAGGATCAAGATATTAACCTGAGACTAGAGCTATCTAGAGTTTGTAAGACTTAACAAGCCTTAACTCCCATTAAGTTAAGGCTTGGATTTCGTAGCTGCCGCCAGCAGCCTCAATCTTGCTTTTAGCCGAGGCTGTGAAAGCTGCTGCATGAATTGTTAATCCTACCTTAAGAGTGCCATTGCCCAGGATCTTAAGAGGGTACTTTGAACTGCTGATAATACCGGCTTTGATAAGCGAATTAAGGTCAACTACTGTAGCTTCGCTAAATGCATTGAGGGAAGATAAATTTATTATAGTAAACCTTCTCGGCTTGACCAGCGGAAAATGTTTTAGCTTTGGTACACGTCGGTAGAGTGGCATTTGGCCACCTTCAAAGCCAGAACGTGTAGGTCTCCCAGAACGCGATTTCTGACCGCGCATTCCAAAGCCGCAACTGGCACCTTGACCAGCCGCAATACCACGTCCTTTACGTAGCTTGGCACGACGAGATCCCTTGTTTGCTCTTAGAGAATTTAGTTTAAGTGTCATCTCCGAAATCCTCAGCAGTAGATTTGCTCAAGAGAAATACCACGCTCTTTTGCTGCTTCCTTGTGTGTCCGGAGTGCAGATAGAGCTAATATCGCAGCACGGGCATTGTTCAGGGGAGTTTTGCTACCTAATCGCTTAGCTAGCACATTTCTGATACCAGCTAGCTCAAGCACTGTACGAATTGATCCACCTGCAATTACTCCTGTTCCTGGAGCTGCCGGACGAATGAGCACAATAGCAGCACCATCTCGACCATTGGAAAGCGTAGGAATCGAATTGTGGCGCGTTAGAGGCACCTTAACTAGGTGCTTTTTGCCATCAGCCACGCCCTTGCGCACAGCACCTATTACATCACCGGCCTTGCCAACACCAACACCAACTTGCCCACGTTCATTGCCAACGACAACGATGGCTCGGAAGCTCATCTTCTTACCCCCTTTTACGGTCTTAGAAACACGGCGGATCTGAACCACACGCTCCTGCCATTCAGAGTCGCGATCCTGACTACGCCGGTCACTGCGGCGGCTTCCACGGCGATCGCGATCACCACCACGGTTTCCACGACGTTGTTCCTGTTGGCTCTCAGCTGCTGGAACTTCGCTGGAATTAGTCTTGGTCTTGGAGTCAGTCATGCTAAGAGTAATAGCTTAGAATTGAAGGCCTGCTTCCCGGGCAGCATCGGCGAGAGCCTTTACCCGACCGTGGTACAAATTGCCGCCACGGTCAAAGACTACCTGCTGAATACCTTTTGTGAGAGCGCGCTTAGCCACCAGCTCGCCAACAGCCAGAGAGGCATCGCAGCTACTACTATTGACTTTGAGATTGGCACGCAATTCTTTGTCGAGGGTCGAAGCTGCACAGAGAGTATTTTGCGATCTATCATCGATAACCTGGGCATATATGTGATTGTTGGAGCGAAATACTGATAATCGGGGTCGCTGCGACGTGCCACTTAGTTCCCGGCGTAGACGCCGGTGACGTTTCTGGGTCTGCTGTTTCCGAGATGGGATTGACATAAGCTACAGTCAGAGGTTGGCGAAGGGGTAGAGATATCTAAATAAACACCTATTTTTTGCCAGACTTACCAGCCTTGCGGTTAATGCGTTCACCTAAATACCTAATACCTTTACCCTTGTAAGGCTCGGGTGGGCGGACAGCACGTATCTTGGCAGCCTCGTTTCCGACTAACTCCTTATCTGTGCCCGAGACGGTAATATTGGTGTTGTTCTCTACTATATATGTGATACCACTTGGAGGAAGCATTTCCACTGAATGGCTATAGCCAGCGCTTACCACCAGGACTTCTCCCTTAACCTGGGCACGAAACCCTATGCCGACAGCCTCTAATTTTTTTGCATAGCCTTTGCTAACGCCCTCGACCATGTTGGCCACTAGTGTACGGCAAAGACCATGGCGCTCACGAGAGCTACGCCTATTGCCAGTAGGAACTACAACGAGGGCAGCTGCAGTCTGACTAATACTGATGCCATCTGGAAGAACACGCTCCAGACTACCTTTGGGACCATTCACAGTTACTTTTAATCCTTCAAGAGTAACTGTTACCCCATCAGGGATGAGAATAGGTGATTTGCCGATACGGGACATAGCTTTAGCTCTAGAGCTTAGTAGACGTAGCAGAGCACTTCACCACCAACACCTTGTTTGCGGGCATCGCGGTCACTCATTACGCCTTTGGATGTAGATATAATAGCTACTCCCAGGCCGCCTAGCACTTTGGGTATGCTGCGGGTGTTCTTGTAAATGCGAAGACCAGGTTTACTTACCCGCTGCATAGAACGGATGCTTGGCTGACGATGTTTGCCACTATACTTGAGTTCAAGCACGATTTGCGTACGCATATCACTACCCTCCTCGCTAATAGCGGAGATAAAACCCTCCTGGTGCAGTACCTGGGCAATACTGCGGGACATACGGGAAGCAGGAACTTTGGCTTTCTGGTGGCGCATCTCACTTGCGTTCCGAATGCGGGTGAGCATGTCAGAAATAGGATCGTGGTTAGCCATGATCGTCTCTTAAATAGGGAGGAAGGGAATCAATTACTGCGAAATGGCATTCCCATCTCACGCAAGAGGGCTCGGCCTTCTTCATCAGTTCGGGCAGAAGTAACAATAGTAATGTCCATACCTCTAATAGCGTCAATTCTATCAAATGAGATTTCAGGGAAGATAATTTGCTCTTTGACTCCAAGGGTGTAATTGCCACGGCCATCGAAACTCTTAGGGCTGACGCCACGAAAATCGCGGATACGTGGCAGTGCCAAATTGATTAGTCGTTCAAGAAAGGCATACATTCGGTCACCGCGTAGAGTTACAGCACAACCAATTGGCATGCCCTGACGAATCTTAAAGCCTGCAATAGCTTTCTTAGCACGTGTTACGATTGCTTTCTGACCGGTAATAGTGGCTAGCTCTGCAATAGAAGCTTCAAGTGCCTTAGCATTTTGCGCAGCCTCGCCAAGCCCTCGATTAAGGCTAACCTTAGTTACTTTGGGAACCTGATGGATGTTCCCTAAGGAGAGATCTTTTAAAAGTTTAGGCTGAATTGACTTTTGGTAGCGCTGTTTGAGTGACATAGTCTATAGTGAGAATGAGTCCTGGGCATTGTCCAGAAATCGGAGCTAGTAGCATAAGTATAGCCAGAATGGCTCCTGCTGGTATCTGGGATTAGCCAATTACTTCTCCAGTCTTCTTTAAGCGCCGTTTCTTACTACCATCTTCCTCAGTGACAATCTCAACACGGCTTGCTGTTTTCTTAACAGTGGAGTAAAGCATTACGTTAGAGACATGCAATGGGGCTTCCTCAGTAACAATACGACCTGTCTCACCTTCTTGGGTTGGCTTTATATGGCGGGTGTGTAAGTTAATGCCCTGAACTACTACACGATTCTCATTAGGCTGGGTGCGCAAAACCTCACCAGTTTTACCCTTGTCCTTGCCGCTAATAACTTGAATAGTGTCACCCTTATGTATACGCATCTTAGTGCGTCGCTTAGTTACTGTATTAGGTGCCATTTAGATAACCTCTGGGGCAAGAGATACAATCTTGGTAAAACTACGCTCACGCAGCTCGCGGGCAACTGGTCCGAATACTCGTGTCCCCCGTGGATTATTTTCATTATTGATGATTACTGCGGCGTTATCATCGAAGCGAATCGAGTTACCAGTCTCTCGACGAAGGGTAGCCTTAGTACGCACTATCACAGCCTTAACGACATCGGACTTCTTTACACCCATGTTGGGCATAGCATCTTTGACAGTAGCCACAACAACATCTCCAACATGGGCGTAGCGGCGGTTTGTGCCTAGCACTCGGATACATTGTATGCGCTTAGCACCACTATTATCGGCCACGGTGAGAAGGGTCTCTTGTTGAATCATCGTCTTACATCTCCTCGATTGTTTGTTTGGTTCCTTCAGCTTGAGCTTTGTCGCTATGACTCAGTACCTCGGTGATAGCCCAGCGCTTATGACGGCTGAGAGGTCGAGTTTCAGTGATGCGTACACGGTCGCCAACATTACAACTATTGTCTTCATCATGGACCTTGTAGCGGGTGGTACGGCTGACTGTTTTTTTATAGATGGGATGAGGGAAGCGGTTTTCTACTGCTACCACCACTGTCTTCTGCATCTTGTCACTAACAACAATACCGACCCTTTCCTTGAGTGCCATAACTTCACAATGGGGAATTTAGGAGTTGGTGGAGGAGTTGCTACGCTCTTCCTGCACTGTTAGCAGTTGCGCTAGCTTAATTCGTGCCTGCTTAAAATGGTGTGTATTGGTTAGCTGACGTGTGGCTTGCTTAAAGCGAAGATCAAACAGTTGGTGGCGAATACTGTTGATTTGCTCTATTAGGTCATTATCAGAAAGATTGCGTAATTCAGTAGCTTTCGGACGTGCCATGAACTTAGGACTCCATAACGGTGGTGGCTTGAGCAGCCAGCAGCTCAACGCTGGCTTCTTCCTCTTGTTCATTGAGGGTAATGAACTTGGTCTTAACGGGGAGTTTGTACTGCGCAAGACGCATGGCCTGCCTGGCTATAGGTTCAGTAATCTCGATGCCGCCCATCTCGAATAAGACTCGGCCAGGCTTAATGATGGCTACCCAAAACTCTGGGTTGCCTTTACCAGAGCCCATCCGGGTCTCGGCAGGTCGCATCGTGACCGGTTTGTCTGGAAAAATCCGGATCCAGATCTTGCCGCCACGTTTAACATAGCGGGTCATGGCTCGGCGACTAGCCTCAATCTGACGAGAGGTAATTCGGCCACATTCCTGAGCCTGAAGTGCAAATTTGCCAAAGGCGATCGTGTTGCCGCGGGTAGCAATGCCACGCATGCGACCGCGCTGCTGCTTACGAAATTTAACGCGTTTTGGACTCAGCATAGTTTTGCTCCTCTTATCATGCCTCGTTAGAACGATCTTCGAACTGCTGAGGTTTGCGACTACTCCGGCGCCGCGGAGTTGCTCCTACAGGTACCTTGTCACCTAAAACTTCACCTTTAAATACCCAGACCTTAATTCCCAAAACACCATAGGTAGTGCGGGCCACTCTAGTGGCGTAGTCAATGTCAGCCCGCAAAGTGTGTAAGGGTACGCGGCCTTCTCTAGTCCATTCAGTTCGGGCAATTTCTGCACCGTTGAGGCGTCCAGATACCTGAATCTTTAAGCCGAGAACGCCTGCACGTTGGGCACGCTGTAGAGCCATACGAATTGTGCGGCGAAAGGCAACCCTTTTCTCTAGTTGCTGGGCAATGTACTCAGCTAGCAAGAAAGCATCAGCATCGATACGCTCAACTTCAACTACATTAATGCGCACCTGACGGTTAATGTCCCGAACTGTTCTTTGGATGCCACTACGCAACTCCTCGATACCGCTACCCTGGCGCCCAACGAGAACACCAGGTCGCGCTGTCTTCAGTTCAACTTCAAGTTGGTCAGCTTTCCGGGCAATTCGCATATCGCTGATGCCAGCCGAGCCATATTTCTTATGGATGAACTTGCGGATCTGGTCATCCTCTTGCAAGAGGTTAGGGTAGCTCCTGCTAGGAGCGTACCAACGAGATCTATGCTCCTGTGTAATTCCCAACCTCAGACCAGTTGGGTGGATTTTGTGTCCCATCGGCTATTCCTCTGTCTCAAGGTGTCAGGAGTTATTTTGGGCTGCCACAGCTATGCTGATGTGGCAAAACTGTTTCTGGATCGCATAAGCACGACCCTGGGCACGTGGGCGATAGCGGCGCATTGAAGGCCCTATGTCAGCATTGGCATAGGCAATTACAAGGGTAGAGGGATCTAAGTTGAAGTTGTGTTCAGCATTTGCTACAGCTGACCGTAATACTTTAGTGATTGGACCAGTAGAACGGTAAGGCATAAACTCAAGCATGATTAGCGCGTCGCGGTATGTACGGCCACGAATCTGATCGAGTACCCGCCTCACCTTTGAAGCAGAACCACGAATGAAACGGCCATGTGCCTTAACAGCCAGGGTCGATGAGGTTTTGGTAGACATATAAGCTCAGCGACCTCCTTTCTTATCTTTTGTGTGGCCCTTAAAGGTGCGAGTCGGGGCAAACTCGCCTAGTTTATGGCCCACCATCTGCTCAGTGATGAAAACTGGTACATGAGCACGGCCATTGTGAACGGCGATAGTGTGACCAATCATCATTGGGAGGATTGTTGAGGCACGTGACCATGTCTTGATTACAGATTTGTTATCGTCTTCATTCTGCTTTTCGATTTTACGAAGAAGGCTGTCGGCAATGAAAGGGCCTTTCTTAAGTGAACGTCCCATAGTGAAGTAAGTTGGGTGGATAGCAACGAGGAGAAGTCAATATTTCAGGAGTCGCGCCCACCACGACTCCGCTTAGAGGTGCGGCGACGCTTCCGAAGTATGAAGCGGTTGCTAGGCTTGTTCCGCTTGCGCGTTTTTAGGCCGAGTGCGGGCTTGCCCCAAGGGGTTACTGGTCCAGAACGGCCTATTGGTGCACGCCCCTCACCACCACCATGAGGATGGTCACAAGGGTTCATCACACTTCCGCGTACTTGTGGTCGCCGTCCAAGCCAGCGACGGCGACCAGCTTTGCCCAAGCTGGTGTTGCGGATCTCAGAGTTTCCAACCTCTCCAAGTGTGGCATAACACTCCTGGCGTACTAGGCGTACTTCCGTGGAGGGCAGTTTGAGAGCGACGTAGTTACCCTCTTTTGCCATAACTTGAGCACTAGCGCCCGCAGTTCGGACAATCTGACCACCACGACCAGCGTAAAGTTCTACACAGTGGACGCTTGAACCGAGAGGGACTGCCGATAATGGCATAGCATTGCCCACCTCGACTGGTGCTTCAGGGCCCGATATAACTTGCTGGCCGGCTCTTAATCCTTCTGGAGCAAGTATGTAGCGCTTCTCACCATCGGCGTAGAGAAGAAGCGCTAGACGGGCATTGCGGTGGGGATCGTAGTGTATTCCGCCTACCTTGGCCGGGATTCCACGTTTGTTACGTCGAAAGTCCACGACTCTACAAAGACGCTTATGTCCACCACCACGGTGACGGCAGGTAATTACACCGCGGTTGTTGCGGCCCTTACGCCGATGCTTTGCTACAACTAGCCTACGCTCAGGCCTCCGTTCTGTGATGTCACCAAAGTCAGTAACGTCACGGGTGCGTGTGCCAGGCGTGTAAGGGCGGAAGGAGCGAATTGCCATGATACTTCAGATTCCTCAAGATTCGGGGAACAGTTGAATCGCGTCACCATCAGCTAGCCGAACTATAGCCTTCTTTACCCGAGCTCGTTTACCAGCAAAACGCCCAACTCGACGAGTCTTTCTAGGAGGATTGGCTGTACTTACCCCGATCACTTTGACCTTGAATAGTTGTTCAACTGCTGCCTTAATATCGGGCTTGGCAGCACGGTGGTCCACCTCAAATGTATATTGATTCAGTTCAAGACTACGAGTAGCCTTTTCTGTGATCAAGGGCCGGCGAATCACATCTGCTAAACGATCAGTGAATTGTTTAGTCATAGCTAGCTGTAAATCTCCTGGATTTTCGTGACTGCGCCTTCGTCTAGCACTAGCCTATTAGCGCGGAGCAAATCCAAAACATTAAGCTGATCTGCAGCAATCAACTTAACTTTAGGGAGATTACGTACAGAACGTCTTATAATTTCGGAGCGTTCTTGCAGGATTAATAAAACTCTAGCACCCTTAGCAATACCAAGACGTTCAAGTGCGGAGGTAATTTCCCGGGTTTTGGGCGCCTCTAGCGCTATGCCAAAGTCTTTGACTATTACAAGATCGGAGAAGCGCGACATTAACGCAGTGCGTAAGGCAAGACGACGTTCTTTGCGGTTCATCGCTAAGGTATAAGTGCGTGGCTTAGGGCCAAAAATAACTCCGCCACCAGGCCGCAAAGGCGTACGGACAGACCCTTGTCGAGCTCGTCCTGTTCCCTTTTGTTTGTACGGCTTACGTCCCCCACCTCGTACCTCGGAGCGAGTTAGAGTACTGGCTGTTCCCTGGCGGCTGTGGGCCTGCTGACGTAAAACAGCGCGATGCACAAGGTCAATAGTTGTGGACTCTTTTGCTACCCTTAGTTCAAGGCTGGCTTTGCCAACTTCTTCACCCTGCCAATCACGCACAACACAGTTAGCCATTAATTAAAACCTCTTTTGTCTGGGGCAGACCTACCCGTTTAGCAGGCTGGATATTTAACAAAGATCCTGGTTTGCCTGGAACAGATCCCTTCACAACTAGCAGGTTACGCTCGCCATCTATTTTGATAATAGTCAGCCCGCGCATAGTGGCCTTTTTGCCGCCGTAGCGACCAGCCATCCGCTTGCCAGGATAAATCCGACCTGGGGTGGTGCCAGCACCAGTAGATCCTGGTTCGCGATGGTTCTTAGAACCGTGGCTCATCGGGCCACGGCTAAAACCATGGCGTTTTTGGTAGCCAGTGAAACCACGACCCATTGTGTTGCCACTAATGTCCACCCTCTGTCCTAGTTCAAAGGACTCGATGGTTAGGGCTTCACCAAGCTTGAGCTTGTTGAGGTCATTAACACTGATACGGTACTCGTGCAGGTGACGCAGAAAACCAGTGCCTGACCTAGCGAGGTGGCCTCGTAAAGGGCGGCCAACCAACTTTTCGCGTATAGCTCCAAAACCTATTTGAACTGCAGTATAGCCGTCAGTGCTAGAGGTCTTTAGTTGAGTGACACGGCATGGGCCAGCCTCGATCAAGGTTACTGGAATTGCTCTGCCTTGCTCGTCGAAAAACTGAGACATTCCCAGCTTCTTCCCAAGGATACCGATAGACATAGAGGTGGTGATGTTCAGCGTGGGCTACCACAGCTTGCTGAGACAGGCGCGTGGTCGTAGTTACCGATCCGAGTGTGGTGCGAAAAGCTGGAGGGAGACTCTCCACCCATTATGAAAATCTTCCAGGCTAGAGAAGCTAGTAAGCAGGATCAACAGGTGGAACTTGTACAAACCACCTCGACCGAGTCGGACAGTTGCCGCCTGACGAAGGGTGAGAAAGTTTAGAGGCATCCAGAACCGTCACACTCTGAAAGCGGCGAGCTGGCGTTGCCGCCAGGTCCTGGGCCCACTGGCCCGCCTAGCGGACAGGCGCAATTACGTGGGAAGAAACAATACCATGGCAGCGTCTTGTCCTCTGCGCCTACCTCCGCAGCTGTCAGACTTAGTACAACTTTGCAGTCCGACCGCTATGCCGCTGTTCCTCTCTGGTCGGAATTTCCGCCATGAACTGGACTCCTGCGGTTGTATGGCTATACACGTTCCCCTTGAGGGTGGTGCAGAAACCCGCTTACTGCGCCGTTTACGCTCGGCTGGCTACCGTACTCGCATTACTTCGGCCCGTGGCCTTGGCGATCCGGAAGTCTTCTTGCTGCGTAAGCATGGTATCCGGCCTCCACATCTTGGCCATCAAAATGTGGGTCTTGCTGCAGCTGTAGGACAAGTTCAAGAAGTAATGCCTCAGCTTGGTGACCTCCTTCTCGGGACATCTCCTATAGTGCTGTGGTTGTTAGAGGGACAAGTGCTCTCTCGCTCTGAGTTACTTGCTCTCTGCAAGCTTTGTGGGCGCGAGCCACGCATGCGAATCGTAGTAGAGATGGGTGGCTCGCGCCAGCTTCGCTGGCAATCAATGCTTTCTTTCCTCAGCGTCTGAGAGCCGAGGGCAACACCCTAGTGTTATATGAGCTTAAAGACCAGAGACCGGAACGAACAGGCCCTCTTCAGTGGCTCGTGGGTTAAGCTTATCTGCGGTGCTAGTAACCAAGATCTCCCTGCTATTGCAGACCTATGTGCCATCTTTGCTGCTGCTGGAGTTCACTGTGTTGATGTGGCTGCTGAGGTAGCCGTTGTACATGCGGCTCGTGAAGGATTATCCTGGGCCCAAAACCATTACGGTCTCACACCGTGGCTCATGATCAGTGTTAGTGATGGCGCTGATATACATTTCCGCAAAGCTTGGTTTGACTCATCGTGGTGCCCTGCTGAATGCTCGCGTCCCTGTGAACATGTTTGCCCTGCACTAGCAATTACTAATGTCGGTGTTGATGCTAGTCGCTGCTACGGTTGTGGCCGCTGCCTTCCCTGTTGTCCGTATGGGCTAATTGAGGAACAGGATTATCGCACCTCACCCTATGATCTTGTGCCGCTACTACACGAGCTGCGTCCTGATGCTATCGAGATTCATACCTCTCTCGGGCGTGCTGATGCCTTCTCCAGGTTCCTTCACCATCTCACTAAACATGGCTCGCCACCTTTGCGACGCCTTGCCGTTAGCTGTGGCCTTGGGGCAGATAGTCTTAAGGCCTCTGATCTCGCGTGGGAACTCTGGCATCGCCACTCTCTTCTCCGGCAGCATGGCTACCTACCTATATGGCAACTAGATGGTCGACCAATGAGTGGTGATATTGGATCGGGTACAGCCAGGGCTGCAGTTGAACTTTGGCGCAACTTGCGCTCGATAGCACCTCCAGGACCCCTGCAGCTTTCTGGAGGAACCAACATCAGCACAGTCGGACTTTTGCCTCGTGGCTCTTCACCTGCTGGCGTAGCTTTTGGAGGTGCTGCTCGCCGTTTACTCCAGCCCTGGCTAGAGCAAACACGTGAGATGGGAATCTCACTACGCAACTGGCCAGAAGGTTGTAGATCAGCCTTGTACGAAGTGCGAAGGCTTGTGCAACCTTGGCTGGATCGAGGTAGGAGCTAAAGTCCTTAAACTATGCAGAGTAGAACTTCTGCGCTCTGATACGGAAGGTGTAGCTACGGGCATGACGCCACAGGGCATCACCGACGATCTTGACCGCCTACTAGAGTTGCTGCCTGTAGGGGTACGTTCGGCACTCACTAATGCCGAATCACGCCAGCAATTGCTCGAGATAGTACTCGATCTAGGGCGACCGCCGGAAGCTCGCTATCCGGGACTCTCACTAGAGCTTAGTCCGGCTGCTATCAGTCGTGAAGATTTAAGAGAGACTGTAGAGCGAATCGGTACCTTTGGGGGAGATAATCGCGCTGGCATTGAGCGAACGCTCCACCGCATTAGTGCTATCCGCAATAGGCGTGGTGATGTCGTAGGTCTTACCTGCCGTGTTGGTCGTGCAGTTTTCGGCACTGTAGCAATGGTCCGTGATCTGTTAGATGGTGAACAGTCCTTACTACTGATGGGACGACCCGGAGTAGGCAAAACTACTGCACTGAGAGAGATCACTCGTGTTTTAGCTGATGAATTGGCCCGCCGTGTTGTGGTCATCGATACCAGCAACGAGATCGCTGGTGATGGCGATATCCCCCATCCAGCAATAGGGCGAGCGCGCCGCATGCAAGTTGCTTTGCCAGAGCAGCAGCATCAGGTAATGATTGAAGCTGTAGAAAACCACATGCCCGAGGTTATCGTAATAGATGAAATTGGAACGGAGCTCGAAGCTCAAGCGGCGCGTACTATTGCTGAGCGTGGCGTGCAACTCGTGGCTACTGCCCATGGCAATGCGCTAACCAATCTGATTAAGAATCCCACGCTTAGTGATCTCATTGGAGGTATCCAGACAGTGACACTCGGCGATGATGAGGCCCGTCGTCGCCGAACTCAAAAATCGGTGCTAGAGCGTTTAGCAGAGCCAACCTTCCCTGTGGCGGTAGAGATGCACAGTCGCCACCGCTGGTCAGTACACACTGACGTTGCCTCAACGGTGGACCTTTTGCTGCGTGGTCAGTCACCCCACACCCAGGTGCGAGAACTTGGAGATGACGGTGTAGTTCATTTGGTCAGTACATCTCTGCTGCAGCGATCAGTAGCACCACAGCGTTCAACTGTTGCTACACGACTACCTAATTCTGAAATAGTGGGCCTCCAAAATTACAAACAGCCTAGACCAAAAACTAAGACGGCACCCACACTATACACCAGTGCGAGAGACAAAGGTCTCCAGGTACTCTGCTGTGGCATTTCACCACACTTGCTGGACCAGATCAGTCGACAGCATCATTGGCCTGCCAAATCTGTTTATGAGCTGGCTGATGCTGATGTAGTGCTGAGCCTCCGTCAGAAACTTGGTCAGCAGCCTCAGCTGCGTCGGGACGCTCGCGATGCTGGTGTACCTATTCTTGTAATTAAGTCTGACACAATTCATCAAGTTAAACGTGCCATTCTGCGCCTGCTCGAGCACCACCAATACACACATGAAAGTGCTGATGACCAAGTAAAACCGATGAGTATTGTTACAGATGATGCACTTGCAGCTCTCGAAGAATGTCGCCTCGCAGTCGAGCGGGTTGTACTGCCTCAGAGGCGGCCAGTTGATTTATTGCCTCGTAGTGAAGCAGTCCGACAGATGCAAGCAGACTTAGTAGCTCGCTACCGGTTGCAAAGCGATGTATCTGGACCAGAGGATTACCGCAGACTGCGCATTCTTCCACCTTGAGACGGGGTAGAGATTATGCATATACTGGTGAAATCCGCTAGGTTTTACCTGTGGCTACTAACAAGCGAGGAGCTAGATTTCTGCCAGCACGTCAGTCTTGGACCCACACGCATGACTCAGTTACAATGGGCCGTAGCCAAGTGGTAAGGCAGCGGGTTTTGGTCCCGCCATTCCTAGGTTCGAATCCTAGCGGCCCAGTCTTTCTTCTCTGTCTGTGACTGCTCGTCCACTACTAGTATTCGACTTCGATGGCGTGATCATCGACGGGATGCAGGAATACTGGTACAGCGCTCGCCGTGCTTACCTCAGGCTTACAGAAAACCCACACTTGCAGTCACTTCCCGAAGAGGTGCCCCACTTGTTCTGCTGTCTGCGTCCCTGGGTGCACTACGGCTGGGAGATGGTACTGATAGCGTCTGAAATCGCTCGCCCGAGTAGTCATCTGAACCAGCGGGGTCTAAAATATTTCTGTACCAACTACTCCAGCTCTTGTCAAGAAGCATTAAGAGACTGGGACCAGTCTCCTGAGCGACTACAAAATGCCCTAGACAGCGTCCGCCGTAGGGCTATAGAGTCTGACCGAGCTGCTTGGTTAAAGTTACACCGGCCTTTCCCCGGTGTGGTCGAGCGCTTGCTTAAACTTGAGGAAGGCGAAGAAGATATCAACTGGGCAGTCCTAACTACCAAAAGCACTGCTTTTACTGCAGAACTACTCGGCAGTCTCGGCTTGGTTTCTACGAAGCTCTACGGCCGCGAGGATGGTTCCAAGCTTGAGGTGCTGCTTAGGCTTGCGTCACGTCAGCCCCTAGTAGGACTTATTGAGGACCGCCGCGCAACGCTAGAGACTGTGCGTGCTACAAAAGAGTTACATAGCCTATATTGTTACCTGGCCAGCTGGGGCTACCTACGTCCAGAGGATCACTGTTTGTTACCAACTGGAATCCACCTGCTCAGTCTGGAAACCCTAGCAACACCATTTGTATCATGGCCATAGCCAGCTAGTATATGGAAAACTACTCCACCAAAGACAAGACCGATCCTGCTAGTACTAGACGCATTATTGCCCAGGAATGCCAGGATCTCCGTTTAGACTATGGACATATAGGTACTACCTCTAGTTCTAGACCTTAAACCACAACCATCATCCACGATGTCTGGCATTAAAGCAACCCAGTCCTCAGGATCTGATCTCCCCCCCGCCAGTGGGCGTGATAAGGCGCTCAATCTGGTACTTGGCCAGATCGAGCGTAACTTCGGCAAAGGCTCGATTATGCGTTTAGGGGAAGCTTCTCGTATGTGGGTCGAAACCATTCCTACCGGGGCCCTCACGCTTGACTTAGCACTGGGCGGAGGATATCCTAAAGGGCGTGTAGTCGAGGTCTACGGGCCTGAAAGTGCTGGCAAAACCACTGTCACCCTGCACGCAATTGCTGAGGTGCAAAAGCGCGGTGGCGTTGCTGCCTTCATCGATGCCGAGCATGCCCTTGATCCTGTCTATGCCGCTGCTCTCGGTGTCGATATAGAAAATTTACTTGTCTCCCAGCCCGACACTGGCGAGATGGCCCTTGAGATTGTCGATCAACTAGTTCGCTCTGCTGCTGTCGACATCGTAGTTATTGACTCAGTTGCAGCATTAACACCCCGTGCTGAGATCGAGGGCGAGATGGGTGACCTTGCAGTTGGCAGTCAAGCCAGGCTAATGAGCCAAGCCATGCGCAAGATCACAGGCAACATTGGCAAGTCTGGCTGTACTGTAATCTTTCTAAACCAACTCCGCCTAAAGATCGGTGTCAGCTACGGTAATCCTGAAATAACAACTGGTGGCAATGCACTAAAGTTTTATGCTTCGGTACGTCTCGATATTCGTCGCATACAAACACTAAAGCGTGGCATGGATGAATATGGTATTCGCGCTAAGGTAAAAGTTGCTAAGAATAAAGTAGCACCACCCTTCCGAGTTGCAGAATTCGATATATTGTTTGGCCGAGGCATTAGCACACTAGGGTGTTTGCTTGATCTAGCTGAGGAAACTGGCATTGTTGTCCGTAAGGGCGCCTGGTACAGTTACCAGGGTGATAACATAGGCCAAGGCCGTGACAACACAATCATTTGGCTAGAGCAGAATCCTGAAAGCCGAGAATCCATTGAGCAGCTTGTGCGCCAGTACCTTGGCAATAGACCAAAAGTAGATGACAGAACCACTAACTCACTTGCTCCTAGTCCTGCAAGGGAGGAGGCATCAAGCCAGGATGAGTCCTAAACTCACTCCCAGTCCAAAGCTAGCTATAAAAGCTCAATATTACTGAGGACAGATCTAACAGCATATATAGCCGTAAGTAGTAACTTAACCTATCTTCCTACAATAACAACTAAAATACCATAGGTCCCAAGGTAAGGTCTATAGGTTCATCCCATATTGTCTTAGATTCTAGCCACAATGAGATCTACATCTATTTAAAGGCATATATATGTATATATGTATGGTCTACTTATTATATTCCGCAAGACCAGAGTTTCATGCTGCATCTGCAAGAGTCCACCAGCCTGCAATTGGTCCAACAAAGCGCACTATTAGCCAAAATATGATTAGACAGCTAATTCCTATCCATGCTCCCCAGGTAGTAATCTGCATGAACTGCTTACTCTGCCAGCGTACTAGAGGAATTCGATTAAGAGCTCTCGGAGATTTATTGCTGGACTTCGGTTGCCGTGATGGCAGACCGAGGCTTGCACGTCGACGAGCTTCGCCCATGGCTTCAGTTGACCAGGCTATCTCATGCTAGATGGAAGCTTATCCTAGAGACACAGACTGGGTTAGGACTTGGAATGTTAAGAGGATTATGTGTTTAAGTATGTGTAAGATTTAGGCTCGCACATAAGCCTAGCTCTTGCAGATTGTCCGCCCTAGAGTTAGATATCTTAGTAAAGAATGCAGTTTGCTTAGCTTAGTATAGTGTACCGTTAACTAGTTAAGATGTAGATCATAAGAGTTAAGTGTAATTCTAATTTAGTAGCAGAAGATTTGTCTATTGGGGAAAATGATAATTTGATCTTCTATGTCAGAACAAGCTAAGCTTTATTGAGGGACTTGGATGAAGAAAAAGCAATTAGCTACTCCTTGTGTCGGTGTGGTAGGGCTGGGACTTATAGGCGGTTCTATCAGTCTAGGTCTCCAGGCGGCAGGCTGGCGAGTTCATGGACTAGCCCATCATTACAGCGCAGCCGAACGCGCCCAAAAGCTCGGTTTGGTTACACAGGTCAGCACCAACCCAGCAGTGCTTGAGAACTGCAATGTAGTGGTTCTTGCTCTACCTCTCACTGCACTGTTACAACCAGAGGAGCACTTAGTCAAAGCTTTACCAGCCATGTCAGTAGTGATGGATGTTGGCTCTGTCAAGGCACCTATTTTGCAAGTTTGGCACACACTCCATCCACGCTTTGTAGCAAGTCATCCGATGGCAGGCACAGCGCAGTCGGGTATGGAAGCTAGCAGTGCAACTCTTTTCCATGGCTGCCCTTGGGTGATTACTCCACAGAACGATACTGATCAGGATGCTCTGAAGACTGTACAACGGCTTGCTAGCGTTCTTGGCAGCCACTGCCTTAAAGTCGACGCTGTGCAGCATGATCGAGCAGTTGCCCTAGTTTCTCATCTACCAGTGTTTGTCAGCGCGGCACTACTTAGTACCGTGTGTGATGAGCAAGATCCAGATATACGTCAACTAGCGATGCTTTTAGCTTCTTCTGGCTTTGCTGATAGTACACGGATTGGCGGTGGTAATCCTGAACTGGGAACAGCGATGGCTTCTTATAATAGGCTAGCCTTGCTAAAAGGACTGGCATCTTACCGTTGTAAGCTAGAGCAGCTAGAACAAATAATCATCAGTAGCGACTGGTTCCAACTCCATTCCGAGCTAACACTGACTCAAAACCTACGACCTAGTTTTGTGCCGGATAGGCTCCAGTCTTAAGATGGTATTTCAAGCTCCTGACCTCTCGTAGCTAGAAGCTGACGGCAAACCATCAGGGCTGACTGACTAACACCGGCTGTACCTTCTCCAGGATGGATTGAGTCGCCACAAAGCCAGAGCCCTGATAATGGAGTGCGGCTAGCCAAACCGAAGGGTCCAAAGTGCAGAGGGTGTTGACCTAAGCCACCAACAATTCCATTTGGTCGTCCGGTCCAGTAAGCAAATCCCCTCGGCGTCGCCAGTTCAACATGGTGCCAATCAGCAAGACTAAGGTTAAGTCGAGCATTCAACACTGCCTGCATTGAATGGAGAGTGTGGAGTTTACGTTGTTGATAGGTATTTTCTGGGAGATAGCACCAGTCTTCAGCTGGTGTAAATGCGCTAGCAATTAGTGTTGCTTCACCCCCTGGTGCTCTCCCGTCTCCATCACGACTAACTGACACAAACAATGACAGTGAGCTAGAGTCTTTAGCGCACCATTGCATATGTGCAGGGCAATCTACTGGCAGGGACAGACGACTGACAGCACCATATAACACAAGGGCACCGCTCGGCTTAGGCAGCTTCTGGAGACGCCTACAGTAACTCTTAGGAAGACACTGCTTTTCCTGGATCAAGTTGGGTAGTACCTGCGGTGGCAAAGTGCAGACTACGTCGGCTGCTCTAAGCAATAGCTTCTCGCCCTGCCGATTTTCCACTGTCACTTCCCAGGCTTCTCCAGGTACTTGGGGAGGCTTTAATGCGACAGCACGATGGCGTAGTAATAGACGGCCTCCGTCTCTTTCTAGTACGGATAGCAACTGGTTGCTGAGTGACTGCATTGAGCCTTGGAGGTGCCAAAGTCCATGTGGTTCTTGAGCCACTTGCAATACCGTTGCGCCATAGAGAGCAGCAGTTCTATCTGCTGACTCTTGAGAGTACAAGCGAAGGTAAAGGTCAAGAAATTGTCTTAGACGCTTGTCATTATTACAGCCACAGATTTTTAGAAGATCTGCGATGGTAAATAGTGTAAGAACTGACGAAGAAAGTGAGCCCGGCCGTAATGCCTGTAGGAATTGCCGAAGATCCCAAAGACTGCGGGGCGGCAGCACGGGATCGCGTCCAGCAAAATCCCAATTGTTAGAATGAATCCAGGTACAAAGTTTCCAGAATCGACTGCTGCCAGGAAAGTGAAACTGCCGCTCATGCTGCCAACGCTTGGAATCCCGCCAAAGATGTACTGGCGGCGTACCGTCTGCCAGGTCGACTGCGCAAGCAAGATCTAATGGTTCTGCCAGAGGCAGTTTCAGCTGCAGGTGGCGGAAGAGGCGCTCGTGGCTGCCACCTGGCTCTAAACCAGCTACTTGGGTAGCTCCAACATCAAAGATATAGGGACCGCGGCGGAAGGTACCGGCACAGCCGCCAACCTGGCTATGAGACTCTAGAAGTGTGACAGGCAAATTTTCATGGGCAAGTAATGCTGATGCTGTAAGACCAGCTACACCAGCCCCTATCACGATTACGTCATTCTTGCTCATAAGGCCATGCTGGCGCAGTGAGTCGTCTTGTGTGATGTACGAGCAACTGCAACAAGCTCTAGAAAACCAGGATGGTCCTCTAGCTGGACGCTCAATCCGTATTGCCCGCTCACTTAGAGGAGGGAACAGCCATACAGCATGGCAGCTCAAGCTGCATGAAGGCAGTTTGGTGTTCTTAAAGTGTGCTAGCTCTACTGATCTGCCAATGCTGGTTGCGGAGGCAGAAGGTCTCCAGAGGCTGAAAACTTTCCTCGATCCTAACTTGGTCACAGTTCCAGAACCATGGTATGTTGGTCCTTGTGGTGGTCAGTCTGTATTAGTCCTGCCCTGGTTTGACATGGGCAGTGGCGACCAATCCTCACTTGGCCGGGGGCTAGCCCAATTACACTTTCACTCAGCAAATCAGTCGTCGGGAAAAGGTTTTGGATGGGATCAAGATGGATTTATTGGGCGTGGCCCACAGCCAGGAGGGTGGAGACATTGTTGGGGTAATGCCTTCATCGATCTCCGTCTACGTCCTCAATTAGATCTTGCTCGTTCTTGGAGACAAGACAATGAGCCTCTCAGCAACTTGCTAGAGAAGCTACGCATAATTCTTAGTGGCCATAGGCCTTCACCATCGCTAGTCCATGGTGATCTCTGGAGTGGCAATGCAGCTGTTCTCAGCGATGGCCGAGGAGTGCTGTTTGATCCTGCTTGTTGGTGGGCTGACCGTGAGGTTGACCTTGCAATGACTATGCTATTTGGTGGATTTAGCCCAGAATTTTTTACTTCCTATAATCAGCAGTGGCGCCTAAGCGAGGGTTGGGAGAATAGATTCCAACTTTACAATCTATACCACCTGCTTAATCACGCAAATTTGTTCGGCGGCGGTTACCGCCGCCAGTGTGCAACCCAGTTACGCAAGCTTCTGGTAAGTGTTTGACGAAACTTGACTACAATTCAGCAGAGCCTGTAATTCTATTAGGTCTCAGGACTCTATTCTTTAGCCAAGATATTCGCGTCGGAGTATCTTGGCTTTCTCTATCAAGGCGTTCCGCTTCTCAAGAGTAGTGAGATTTTTCCAACTCCATTGACCTACAACAACAACACCTAGTAATTCTAGTATCCCAGGGATAATTGGCAAGAGATTGATAGTATCTAGGATACCCTTGATTAAGACCTGGATAATACTAACAGCAATGAAGATACCGACCACTTTACTAGCGAGGCTTACTTTGCTCCAGTCAACCTTGTCAAGAGCAGTATTGATATTGCTGATAATCTCCCCGTAGCGCTTAGCAAAATCACTACTCTTGCCAGCAGATATCTGCTCAGCATTAGCTGGAATCTCTTTTTGACTTCCGGTTGCGGAGTTTTCAACGCCGATGGTAGTTTCGCTCATGGAGCTGTCAGTGTAGGAACAATTTTCATGAGCGTATCTGCGAGGCTTGTAGAATGCCAGCACGCTTAGCTTTTGATAGTGATTGCCTGGTGATCCTGCAGCGAACCCTCCAAGCTGCCAAGCCAGACGAGGGGTGTGCTCTCTTACTTGGACAGGATGTTCGTCCAACGACATCAGGCATCTGGCTAATTGTGCGATTGGTCTGGCCATGCTGTAACGTTTGGCCAGCTTCTGGTCTACCTAAAGAAGTCTCGCGCCAAGCCCGTTTTGCCTTAGATCCGCGCGAGCAAATACAAGCACAACGCTGGGCACGTTGTAGAGGACTACAGGTTCTTGGCAGTGCACACAGCCATCCTAACGAAAGCCTGGCTCCTTCCCAAACAGATTGTCATTGGGCTAGCACTGGATCTCTTATGGTTATACTCAACGATTGCGGAGCGGCAGCAGGTTGGTTCTGGCCGGGACCACCACTACGCTGGGCTATTCCTCCTCTTCTACTAGGATACTGGAAGAATCTAGTCTAGGCTATAGGCATTAATGTATGGATAGCTTGCGCAGTATTGAAGTTTCTAGCAGCGGGTTTAGTGCTGAGGAATACTCGCGCTACTCTCGACAGATGATTCTCTCAGAGATAGGCAGCGAGGGCCAATATCGATTGCGCAACGCTGCTGTACTTTGCATTGGTGCAGGCGGCTTAGGTTCACCGATCATGCTCTATCTAGCAGCTGCTGGCGTAGGTCACATCGGAATCGTCGACTCTGATATTGTTGAAGGTAGCAATCTACATCGACAAGTAATCTACGGAAGTAGCAACACAGGACAGCCAAAAACACACTCAGCTAGGGATCGTCTTCAAGATCTTAATCCCAACTGTAGTATCAAAGTCCATAACACTATCCTTGACACTAGCAATGCACTTAAAATTATTGCTGACTATGACATAATCTGTGACGCCACCGATAACTTCCCGAGTCGATATTTAATCAATGATGCCTGTGTAATTCTTGGAAAGCCAGACATTTATGGGTCTGTGCAAGGATTTCATGGCCAGGCAAGCGTATTTAATCTCAGTACTGAAAGCCCTAACTTTCGAGATTTGCTTCCTGCACCACCACCTCTAAATCTTGTACCTTCTTGTGCCGAGGCTGGTGTTCTAGGCGTTCTGCCTGGACTGGTTGGCACAATCCAGGCTACAGAGGCTCTTAAAGTTATCACTGGCATTGGCAAACCACTCGATGGTAGACTGTTGCTTGTAGATGGTCGAACTATGCAGTTTCGAGAGATGCGACTACGACCTGATCCAGATCGAGTTCCTATTACCTCTCTAGTTAACTATGACCAGCTTTACAAAGATCAGCTAGATAATATATGCAAACATGACAGAGGCTCGACTTTGGACTCGATAGACTCAATCTCAGTACAAGATTTAAAGTTGATTCTAGACAACGATGACCTAGATATACTGTTATTAGATGTTCGCAGACAAGAAGAAGCCGCCATAGCCACTATCAAAGGCGCACGGCTCATCCCCCTGGCTAACATCGAGAATAGCGAGGCGATTGAACAAGTGCGCGATCTAGCAAGGGGTAAGCGTGTCTATGTACACTGTAAGCTGGGTGGGCGTTCTGCTAAGGCTGTTAGGATTTTGGCACAGCATGGCATCGTTGCTGTGAACGTCAGTGGTGGAATTGATGCATGGAGCCGAGAGATAGACACTACGATCCCACAATATTAAGCGTAATGCTGAATTAAACTTGTGTACGGTAGGTACACCTAATGAGATTAGTTCTCCGCTTAGGGTAATTTAGAGAGTCTAATTCTAGCTCGATTTCTGGCTAGACTTACTGAACCTCGTAAGTTTTATTTCTGTGGACTGATCCCTGGAGCCAAGCTTTATAGATCAAGACTGATTGTCGAGTTCTCGACATAGAGGTGATTATCTACAAAGTCCTTGGTAATCACAAGCTCAAGTTTTCGTGTTGATTTAGTAGCTTTATACCAGACAGGCTAACCGGAAAAGGTTTCTGCCTCAATGTATTGTAAGTAAGAGTAACCCTTGTTCAGGAGATAAGAAAGTAACCACAAGGTCAAACATGAAACTTCAATTGTCATATGTTTTCTTGTTAATTAGCACCACTTTAATTCTTGCTATTTTGCCTGTACTGTTTCTTCACTATAGTGAATGTTAAATCACTTGCCTTCCTAAAGCGGCAATCTACACGTCTTGATCAAATTAGCTTGATGTAGTAAGTTCTATTCAGAACACTACTTCTCATTAATTATCGGTTTCTGTTTGATACTAGACCATGTCTCTGTCAGAGATTCTTATTTGCTCTCATGTGCCCAACACACTTTTAGCAGAAGTTTTTTGAACCTTCGATTGTATATATTTGTACAAATAGCTTTAGACTTTCAGTAATCTACTCCACGCTTGAGGTCTACGCCCTGCTCAGCATAGTGCTTGTGGCAAATCATCTCAGAGTGCACACTTGCTAGATCAAAGTAGGGTGGCTTAATTTTACACCGACCAGTGATTACTACCTGTGTTTCTGCAGGCTTGCATAGTAGTGTTTGCACAATAGGCTCAACAGGTAAGAGTTCTAGATCAACAGTGGGGTTAAGCTCATCAAGTATCACAGTTTTATATAAGCCACTTCCAATAGCAGCTCTGGCAATCTCCCAGGCTCTTTCCGCTTCAACGTAATCAATTAGTTCTTGCTGTCCTCGCCAGACAATAGCATCACGCCCAGATCGGAGATGATCAACTAGGTGAGGGTAGCTTTTTTGTAGTGCTGCAATAGCAGCATCTTCAGTGTATCCGCTTCCACCTTTTAGCCACTGAAGGATCAAGACCCTATGACTTTTATCCATACTGATACCACGACCTATAGCCTGCAAAGCTTTACCAAGTGCACTGGTTGATTTGCCTTTGCCATCGCCAGTATATACCTCAATCGCACCATTGTCACTAACAGGAATAGTGAAGTTGTCTTGTCGGCGGTGAGCACGCATTTCAGAGTGCAGATCTGCTAACTGCACAAGACTCTGTGGTGCGGCTCGTCCTGTCACAATGACTTCCATCCCAGCTGGCCGCCTGCCAAGGGTTTCTACTACCTCACTAACATCTAGCAGGCTGAGCCCTAGAACAGGATTCAACTCATCTAGGACCACCATTGAGTAGAGATTACTAGCAATCGCTCCCCGGGCAATATCCCAACCTCTCTGAGCTTCCTGGCGGTCGAATTGCGTTACCTCCTCAGCAGAAAAGTAACTTTCTCGTCCAGTCCGCACTTGGTCAATTAAATGAGGAAAACCTTGCTGCAGAACTTCAATTGCTGCGTCCTCATCATAGATGCGGCCAGGACCTTTGAGAAAGCGTAACAAGAGTACGCGGGTGCGTCGCTTCTCGCAGATACCAAGGCCGATTGTGCGTAGTACCACTCCAAGAGCAGCTTGGCTTTTGCCCTTGCCTTCACCATCGTAGACGTGCAGCTGGCCGAGGCTGCGCTCGCGGCTATCTGCTGCAGTAACTATGCCAACGCCACGAGAACTGCGACCTGAAACTGGAGGCATTAGTCTCTGATACACCTATTGATATCATCATGACCTGTGCTCATCTGCCCTTGCTCCCAGCGATGGGAGATGCACTTTAGGATCTCTGGCAAGCAAACCACAGAAGTTGCTGGTGTAAGCTGTGCCTAAGAGTGCACAATATCCTCTACTAGAGTCGCTCCCTGAAGCAAGTATGGAGCAATTGCAAGGCCTGCGCGGACTGCTGTATGACCTCGGCAGCGTCTGCGTAGCTTACTCCGGAGGGGTTGACAGCACGCTTGTCGCTGCAATTGCTCATGAACAGCTAGGTGAAAGAGCTGTAGCTGTGACTGGTGTTTCACCGGCCCTGGCACCCCACTTGCTTGAAGAAGCTCGTTTGCAGGCTCGCTGGCTTAGATTGCAGCATCGAGAATGTTTTACTCAGGAGCTGGAAGATCCTCTTTACACTAGCAATCCAGAAAACCGCTGCTTTGCCTGCAAGAGAGAGCTGCACCATCATCTCACCATGATTGCAGCGATGGTGGGAGAGGTTCAAGTCGTAGATGGGGTTAACCATGATGATCTTGGTGATCATCGACCTGGCATTGAAGCAGCTCGATTAGTTGGTGTTCGCTCTCCTCTTGCCGAGCTTAGAGTCGATAAAATCAGCATACGGCAGATCTCCCGTGCACTTGGTTTGCCTTGGTGGGATAAACCTGCCCAGCCATGCCTGGCTTCACGGTTTCCGTATGGTGAGACTATTACTGCAGCGCGTCTAAAGCGAGTAGATACTGCTGAAGTTTGGCTGCGGCAGGAATGTGGTGTTCCCGAGGTCCGGGTACGTGTGCAGGGTTTGACTGCTAGGATTGAAGTACCAAACAGTTACATTAGCAACCTTTTCTCGTTAAATCGGCGGGATCAAATTGTTAACTATTTTAGAGGCTTAGGCTTTACTTCTGTGAGCTTAGATCTTGAGGGTCTCGTCAGCGGCAAGCTAAACCGAGATCTCAGAGTAGCCGATCAGCCGTGACGAGGCTGTCTGTTGCCTATTTAGTTAAGTTTAGCTTAGATCAACCGAGTTACAGGCTTACGCCTAGCATTGACAACGGTAATCGGTGTCTTACGCAGAAAACTCCTAATAGTGTGGCTACCAGCTACTAGCTCCTGTCTTAATACCTCACAAGCCTCTTCCGGCACAGTGTGATCACCGCAGGTAAAGACGTCGACAGCTGCATAGCAGCTCTCAGGCCATGTATGAATCGAGATATGGGATTCTGCAAGAAGTGCAAGACCAGTTACACCCTGGGGCTCAAATCGATGGGCAATAAGACTTATCAAAGTAGCGCCAGCAGATCTTGCCGCAGCTGCGATAGTGGTTTTCAGAAAGGCTTCATCATCGAGTTTTCTGGCATCACAGTCGTAGAGGTCAAGAATACAGTGCTTGCCCACCATATCACTGGGGCTTGCCTGCATTTCGCCGCCAACCCTAGCGTTTGAGAGATTGTTATGCTGCTGCCATCCTGGGTTGGGATGTAGGCAAGACAGAATCTGCTCCATACAAGATGACATGTAAAAACAGCCATACACCTTAGGAGATCTTTCCCATTTGCTCAGCACCGGCGTGTCTAGAAGCTACAGCCACAACTGCATATTCAGCAACTAGGCGCAGTGATACTCATCAATATGTTTTGATGGCTTTGGGTAAGCTGTGCTGAGGTGCTGGGCTGACCTTGTCTATCAAACAAAGGTCTTGCAAGGCAGTCACAGAACTCAAGTTTGCTTAGTCAAGCCAGCTTGTAGATTGGTACTTTGCGCTGAGTGATAGCAATTTGACATCCTGTACAACCCTAGTTAAGCTGGAGATTAATCAATTATAAGCAATTGTGTAGATTCTGCATCTGACGTCTAGGATGACCACTGATGCTTAAAAGGCTATAATGGTAACCAAACCAGTACCTTAATCTAGAACCTAGAAATTTGAATGGAACAGAGAGTTTCTAAATCCTCCATTTCATCTAGCCTGTCTTAATCGCACTAAGATAAGGGCATGTAGCTCAGTTGGATAGAGCATCAGATTCCGGTTCTGAGGGTCGGGGGTTCAAATCCCTCCATGCTCGTAACTTGATTACAGCAATTTTACGGAGGCTAAGATGTTAGGCTTAGTCCCATTACACGGATTCCGCTTGGATCGATTATAAAACCCTGGTCCCGTAGTGCCTCTAAGCAGTAAGGGGCTGCTGAAACTGAAATACTACATCCGGGCACATCCCGGCGCAGGAGCGCTAAGGAGCGATAGACTATAACACGAATTAATTGGTCGCGATCAGGCCCCGGGCGAGCAGTGAGGTTCCAGAGATTTGCATTGAGGGCCCGGTCACTTGTGGCTCGTACAAACCCAGCTATGGCTGTATCCTCTTTGCTAACAACGCTAAGTGTCCACAGGCTACGCTCAAGTGCTAGAGATAGGCGTTCAACAGAATAAATTGACTCACCACAATCACTGAGCAGTTTATTCAACAATGTTGGGTCTGGCGCTGTCATAACAACCATATAGTTAGGAGGCAAACGCGGTCCTGTCGGAGTTGATCGGAAGGGAAACAAGGGACGGTTCAGCCGGTGTTACGCATGCCTGCAGCGATGCCATTGATCGTTAGCAGTGCGCCGCGAAGCAGCTCACTGCGACTATAGGTATGGTTGTCCCCCCCATATTGTCCTGGAATCTCGCTCATAGGTGGTTGTCGGCTCTGATCACGTAGACGGCGTAGAAGCGCTACCTGTAGAAAACCTAGGGGCACGATAGTGCGGTTGCGTAGATCTACTGACAACTGGAGACCTGGATCAGCAGCAAGAAGCCTTGGCTGACCGGTGATATTCAGCACAAGGCGTCGAGTAAGGCTGTACTCCTCAGCAATCACGGTAAAGATTCTGTCAAATGCCTCACGATGTTCAGGTGCGCCTAGGCTTACTACATAGTGACGCGAAAGCTCCAAGTCAACTTTAGAAAGCGTCATCTCTACCTTGGAGATGAGCATACGAAAAAAAGGCCATCTCTGATGTAGCCGACGAAGCAGATCAATCTGGTTGGCATCTGCCTCAACCTCAGCTGCTAGAGCAGTACCCACGCCGAACCAACTTGGAAGCAGAAAACGACTTTGGGTCCAGCCAAACACCCAGGGAATTGCTCTTAGGCTGGAAAGGTCCTTGGTGCCTCTGCGACGCCGGGCAGGTCTACTAGAAATTTGGAGCTTACTGATTTCCTCAATTGGGGTCACTTCCTGAAAGAATGCCACCAGATCAGGGTTATCGTAGACAAGCTTACGGTAGTGCTGTCTCGAGTGTGCAGCCAAGCGAGCCATTAGTTTATTCCAGCTAGGCATGGCATCTAGCTGATTTGTCATGAGACTGTTTTGAATTACAGCAGTAGTTACTGTCTCGAGATTATATAGTGCTAACTCGGGCAGACTATACTTTGAGGCCAGTACCTCTCCTTGCTCAGTAATTTTGATTCGGCCCTGGATAGTTCCGCTTGGCTGGGCAAGAATAGCTTGATAAGCGGGTCCACCGCCACGCCCCACAGAACCGCCACGCCCATGAAATAGGCGTAGTACAACTCCCTCACGGTTAGCGAGACCTTGCAGGGCAATCTGGGCTTGGTGAATCTCCCAGTTGCTTGAGAGAAAACCTGAATCCTTATTACTATCAGAGTAACCTAACATCAGTTCTTGCAACGGTTGGTGTCGCTCTCCTACGCGGGGTAGAAGACCATTGTAGAGAGGGGTGCGGAACAGCTCCTCCATCACAGCTGGGGCTCTTTGCAAATCCTCTACAGTCTCAAAGAGCGGTACTACTAGAAGATCGGCAGATTTGGAAGTTGGGTTAACGAGTCCAACTTCTTTAGCTAGTAGCAGTACTTCAAGAAGGTCGGACATCGTGTGGCTCATCGAGATCACATAGGTGTGGCAGATGCGCCGGCCAAACTCTTTCTGTAGCCGATGCAGCATACGGAACACTGCCACGGTCTCAAATGTGGCCGCAGACCAGTTAATAGCTGTTGGAATTAAGGGACGTCGTGTACTCAACTCGTCAAGGAGCCAGCGGACACGTTCATCCTCTTTCATGTCGCCATAAGCACAAGGCAACTCTAGGTAGCGGGTGATTTCATCAAGAGCATCGCTATGGCGGCTGCTTTCCTGTCGAATATCAAGGCTGGCGAGCGAGAACCCAAATATGTGTACTTGTGCAAGTAGCGTATCTAACTGCTCACAACTCAGACTTGTACTAACTAAGCTATTATGAATTAGTTCAAGATCACCGCGAAACTCAGCTACTGAGCGGTAATGGCGGACATCAACAGTTGTACCAGGCCTTGGAGCTGCGCCAAGCTCTTCTATAGGTGTTAGCCAGCCAACCTCCGCTAACTCTTCGTTTCGGAGCTGCGTTAGTCGTAAGCGCTCTAGCACGTAACTGAGCTTGAGTCGGTACGGCTCAAGCCTATAGCGCGTTGCACGCTTCTCATACACTTCCGAAAAGTGTAGGCGGTCCATCTCCAGTGACTCCAGTAGCGGGGCACCTACCTGGCTCCACTGCATAGAGATACTGAGCTGATTGCGCAAACTACGCACAGCGCTGATATAGCGCTCCAGCATGAGTTTGCGCTGGTAGCACGCAGTGCGCCAGGTGATTTCAGGAGTTACCGATGGATTGCCGTCACGATCAGCACCGACCCAAGAGCCAAAGGTTGAGAAGGCCTCTTGAGGAAAGCGCACATCAGGGTATGTATATGCCAAGGCTGAGGTGACACGCCGCCGCAGCTGTGGCATTGCGTCGAAAAGAACCTGCTGAAAGTAGTGAAGTGCATAGTCGACCTCATCTAGCACCGTCGGCTTGAACTGATGTAACTCGTCAGTGCGCCACCAGAGGCGGATCTCCTCTTCGAGATGCTGGCGTAGAGATTCTGCATCTCTATCCTTTGTTCCTCCGCCAAGCAGTTGTAGCTGTTGTAGCAAACTGGCAACCTGACGTTGCTTATGCCGAACTGTGTGCCTGACAATCTCAGTTGGGTGAGCAGTGAAGACTAGCCGGATATCAAGTTCTTGCAGTAGGCTTTCTAACTGGGCTGGAGGAACATTTAGGCGTCTCAGTCGCTCAAAAAGCTGACGGAAGGTAGCAGGATCAGTTTGGCTAGCCAGAGGCGGAGCAAATGGATCTAGAGCGCCACTGTTAAATGGTTCTTGCACTAAGCTCATACTTGCTAGATAACTATCCTCTTCAATGCGCTGCTCTAGAATGTTGATGAGCTGAAAGTAAAGTGAGAAGGCACGTGCTGCTGTGATCGCCTCTGCTAAGTCCATCTTCTGGATCAGCAATACGACTGCCTGACTGGTGCTTTTACCACCAGCTCCCTCAAGGGCTATCGGATCGCTTAGCTGCTTCAGACGCAGGAGTCGCTCAACTTGCTCAGGTGGGCACTCACTGCAGAGTACAGATTTCCAGAGGTCCTCGACTAATTTGAGATGTTGCCGCAATAGGCGGTCTGGGCCCTGCGCTGTATCCTCCCTTAGTTTGTCACCGCACTCAGGTGTAGCGTAGGGCTGCAGCATCTCAGGGCGGAGAGACCAGTCAGTGCCCATGATCATCCCAAAGCAGCCTCGCTGATAGGGTTTTCCTCCTGCTCCATAATTTTGATTCCTTCATGGAGTACTTCGGAGATACCACTTCCAGATCTCACTGCAGCAAGCCAACGCATTGCTTGGTTTCCTTCCTGAAGCACGGTTTCTAGTGGTAGTATCAGTGTTTGAAGTCCAAGCTCGCTGGCCAGTGGAGTTACTTCCTCAACTATGGAGGTAATCCAGTCTCGGCAGCGAACTGGCTGACCGTCTCGCCAGTGACGCAAGTCTGCATCAAGGCTGTGACTTGCCGCGGCTTGATCATTATCATCACTCAGTGTGGCAAGATGGTCAGCATTAAGATGACTACATTTAAGGGGGTCGAGCTGCTCAGGGTAGCGATCTAACGTGAGCAAACGCAACTCTAAAAGAGCTGTTATAGCTATTAGCAGGTCAGGGTCGGTTACAAGATCACAAATGCGCAGCTCAAGCCTATTAAGGTTATGCGGACGACCTGGGCCATTAGGCCGGACAGATGTCCAGAGGTGACGGATATTTTGCATTGTTCCTGTCCTCAGTTGTTGCTCGACCCAATGGCAGTAATGTTCATGTCCCAGGAACAAGGGCACTTGAGGAGGTGTTAGAGGAAACTGTCGCCATCGTTGCGAGTGTGGACCGCAGATTCGGCCACCAAGAAATGGTGAGCTAGCGCTCAGAGAAAGAAAGAGTGCTGCCTCACAACGGACAAGACGCAGGGCACGGAATAGCAGGCTTAGATCAGTTATGCCAAGATTTATGTGGACACTAGCTGTAACAACCCTGGTGCCATATGCAGCTTCTATCAAATCATGATAGGGGTTACTAGGGTCTGAGCGCTCGAAACAATTTTCATCTCCAAGACTGAGCGTACTACCAGGTAGAAGGGTCAAGCCGTCAGTAGTCAGCCAGCGCCGTAGTACCCGACGCGGCCTAAGCAACTCTTCACGCAATGGAAGGTAGCTTGCAATTGGCGCGGTCGTAAACTCAAGATTGCGGCGGTCGGGTTCTGTTACAAAACCGTCAAGTTCCCGACTAACAAGTTCGGAGACACCTACATTGCTGCCGTCACTTCGGCCAGTGAACAGCTCTACCTCAAAACCCTTCAACATCAGGGATGAAATCATGGCCCAGGCTTGGTAAGACAGGCCAAAGCGACGAGCATGCCACGAGCCTTGTTTAAGGTTTCCTTGTACTCTGCTCCAGCAACTGAGTCAGCAACGATTCCTGCTCCAGCCTGAACTTGCACACAATATTGACCACTAGCATCAGGGCGTACCACCATGCTCCGGATCGTGATTGCGGTGTTGAGGGCACCAGTCAAGTCAATGGATCCGTATATACCAGAGTAGGGACCGCGGGCATCAGGTTCCAGAGCGTAGATCAGCTGCATAGCACGGATTTTGGGGGCACCACTAACTGTCCCTGCGGGAAATGTTGCCACTAGCAAATCCCAGACGTCGCACTCAGGCTTCAGCAAGCCCTCAACATCGCTCACAATGTGAATCACATGGGAGTAGCGCTCAGTCACCATCAGCTCTCGCACAGAGATGCTGCCAGGAATACAGACACGACCCAGGTCGTTGCGGCCCAGATCTACGAGCATCACATGCTCAGCTCTCTCTTTAGGATCAGCAAGTAGTTCGACCTCTAATTTGTTATCCTCTTGCAATGACTGTCCACGTGGGCGCGTTCCAGCGATGGGCCTGAGACTTGCGCGGGTACCTCCTAAGACTGGCTCAGCTTTAACCATAACTTCTGGGCTGGAACCGATTAACTGCCAGTCTCCAAAGTCGAAGAAAGCCATGTAGGGAGAAGGATTCACCATCCTTAGACTCCGGTAAAGACTCAATGGATCATGCGAAACTTTGGTCTCCAAACGTTGACTGATCACGAGCTGAAAAATGTCACCAGCAGCAATGTGTTTCCGAGCCCTCTCCACACAAGCCTCAAAATCATCGCGACTGCGGTTACTGTTGGTATCTAGCTGGGACAATTCATGAGGGTTCCATTGGAATGTTGTTTTTAGCAACGGTAGCGGATTAGCTATCCGGCACTGCAATTCCGAGATGCGGGCGTATGCATTATTCCAAGCTGCGCTGGCGGAGCTATAGCGCGAGAGATCACCATAAGCCACTACTGTGATCAGGCGCTTCACCTGATCAAAGATCACTACACTATCCATCAACATCCAGATCCCGTCAGGGAGCTCTCTGCTTGATTGCTTGTGTACCGGTACGTTGGGCTCAATCCACTGTATTAGTTCATAACCCCAAACTCCGTAGAGCTGCCCCAGCGGTGGCAAACCTGGGAGCGTAGAGGGCCGCAGTGGTGATAGCCAGCGACGCAAGCCATCAAGCGGATTCCCTTGAAAGTGGTCTTCTTCGCCATTGCGCCAGCGACGCGTTAGCTCATTACCACGCGCAGAAAAAGTACAGAGTGGGTTACAGGCAACTACGCTCCAGCGTCCAAGGGTCTCACCGCCCGTTACCGATTCCAATAGAACGCCAGAAGGATAATCCGCTGCTATCTTCAGCCAGATCGTGAGTGGGGTTTCAAGATCAGCAGGCCAGCTACATGCCACAGGGATGAATTTGGCACCACTAGAGACGGCCTCATAAAAGGCAGTGCGGTTGGGTCGCAACATTGCCAGATTCTCACAGCACGGTTTGGTGGACGCGCCGTAGGCATTCGGCTTACCAGTATTTTACCGGATTAGGTGTTCAGACTTCAAAGGTACCGCGCCCGCTGAACTTTAGAGATGCAGGATTAGGGTTAGTGCCTATTCGACGAGAATTATGACCAACCATAGGACGACCTTCATTCACTTTTTCGGAGAAGACGCCATCCTTAGGATGCAAGAATTCGGTGTCACCTCCAGGATAAACCCTATAGATTTTAAAGTCCTCAATCCGGGGCTTAAACTTAGTCCGTAGTTGTGTACCAAGGGCTAAGCACTGCTCTTTGCGGGCAAAGTACATAAGATTATTTCCCTCATGCATTACTGCGGCACCACCAGTGGGGAGTTCAAAAGGCTGCGAGATTTTGCTGGACCAGGTGATCGCGTATTTTTCCTCGGTCTCAGCGGCATTTAGGAGTCCACCTGTGCTCCCAATGAACTGGGGTAACTGACCGCTTAACTCAATCGCTGTCATGATTTACTCTGAAGATTGGTATGCTACCACTGCTGAAAACTAGCACCATAGCTCAGTTATTACCTAAATATCTGGCCAGGTGCTTCACACCCGTCAACATTTGCTTATTGCTCAGCAACCGGGAAAAACACTGTCAAACCTGGATCACGTTGACTCGTTAGGCGTCCTCCTAAGCTAGCTAGTAAACGCTGCGTGGCACCTTGGCTTAGCTGTAGACTACCAGTGCTTGGATTCCAACTCAGCACTGGTCCAAGCTCTGCTGTAGGCTCGCTCGCACGGGAGTTCCTACAAGTCTCTGAGGGCTCTTGCACTAATATCTGAAGCTTGAGACGGTGTCCTGCTGGGCTCAGTAGCAGCAACAGGCGACCCCCTTCAAGCAAGTTGCGGCTGCTGCGATCAATCAAGCCTCCGAGCATTGATTCAAGACGACCAGGGTCACTCAGCACTGGTGGCAGGCCCGGAGAAATCTGTGTAACTAACTCAAGTCCGCGTCGCTCTAGTAGCTGGCGCCAGCCCGGTTCAAGACACTCGATCATAGTCCGAAGATCTGTGCAAGCGAGTGGCGCTCTACCATCGGGAGTACGTTCTAGCTCTGCAGCGTGAAAAATCAGTCCGAAACGATCTATCTGCTCGGTGCATTCTGCATCAATCTGCTGTAATCTTCTTGTGACAACCTCTGGTAGATCGTGACGGCGTAGTAGGGAACGAATTAGTGTGCGTATAGTGGCCAGCGGTGTGCGGATCTCGTGGGTTAATGCCTCAAGCAAGTTTAGTTCTGGAGCAGGATCCGGGCTAACTTCTCTAGTTAGTCTTGGCGGTAAGACACTCAATATCATACTTGGGGCCATTCCTGCTAAGCGCTCAGCTAGGCGAGGCCAAAGTCGCTCTCCTAGATCACTACTGCTGTCAAGAGGTCCCAGTTCCCTAAGCTTCTGACGAAGTTCACTCGCTAGAACATGGTTCTCATGCTCGAGTCTACGATCGATCAATGTCAGTAGATCTCCGATCGTCTCTGGATCGCTGCGGACGAGAAGACGACGCTGGTTAGAAGGACCTTGTAAAGCTAAAGCTACCTGGAGATTAGGAGTTATGATCATTAACAACGGATCTTGACCATCCTCAGCACGCAACGGCAATTGCGTGAACCCAGTCCTAATGCTGCTCTGACCCGGTAGTAGTAGACCCTTGCTGGCATGTAAGGCAAGCGACATCTGCTGCGGTGACCAAACCCAGCCATGCAGGCGGCTTAGTAGCTCAGGTTCATAGAGTGCCGGCAGAGGAGCTGCTAGCCACAGCCCGTTACGAGGCTCTTCTTCAAGCAAGATATCGTACTGAAGTGTGTCGAGGGCTGCCCACCACTGACGACGTGCAGTTGCATCGTCAAGTCGGCCAACCGGGGCACCCTCCGCAAGTCGGCTCTGAATCGCCGTCAGCAAGACGGGAACATTCACAACGCTGCCAGGCTACGACGTGCAGCTGAGAGACAAAGTCCCAAGGCCAAGAAATTTGCAAGTAGAGCGGAGCGGCCATAGCTCATAAACGGTAGAGGGATACCGGTTATTGGTCCAAGGCCAATAGTCATGAAGATATTCACGACCACTTGGAACATCATCATTGTGGCTACACCTATCACCACCAGAGATTCAAAGTCTGTCTGCGCGCAGTTGGCAATTTGTAGTAAGCGCGCCATAAGTAAAGTGAAGCCAAAAACTACAATTATCGTGCCGAGGAAACCAGTCTCCTCGCCAAGCGCACTGAAGATGAAATCAGTATGCTGCTCAGGGATAAAGCGCAGCTTGGTTAACTGGCCTTGGAGCAGGCCAGTTCCAAAGAGACCACCTGAGCCAATTACAACAGTACTTTGGAGAAGATGATAGCCGCCCCCAAGAGGATCTTTTGAAGGATCAAGGAACAGCGTGAGCCTTTCCCTCTGGTAATCCTTAAGGACATATAGCCAGAGCCAAGGGGTCATTATGACACTGAGCCCTTGGATTGCTAATGTCAACAATGCTGCAGCCGTACGTTGCCAAGGGAAAGATCGATAAACTAGCGTGATAATTATGGGGACCCATACCAGTAGGCCTAGTGGGCAAAGACCTGTTAGCAAGGCAGCTATCAAGGGAGACAGTAGCAGCAGTACCCACTCAATAGGCATACCAGACCAATAGAGCATAGTTATGACAAGAGCACCGAACACAAGCGATGTGCCTAGGTCAGGCTGGATAAACACCAGAATCCAAGGAACAGTGATTATGCCAATGGGTCGGATCAGATCAACTGGCCGCTCGATAGGATGGCGATCAAGAACTGCAGCTACTAGCAAAATTGCCGTGAGTTTGGCAAACTCAGAGGGTTGAATATGGACCCCACCGATATCAATCCAGCGCTGGGCACCGAGGGCTGTAGCCCCAGTAAGGCGGACAACTACAAGACTCGATACGGTTAAGCTATAGAAGGGAATGAGCAGCGGTCGCAGACGCCGGAGAGGAACACGGGCAATCACAGTTGCCGCAATCATACCAGCAAATGCAGTAATCCAATGGTCATACCAATCAGCGTAGTCAGCTTGCCTTTGTGTACTAGCTATCAATATGCCGGCAACTCCAACTAAGCCAATAGGGATTATCCAGAGTATTGGTTCAGCGTTACGCCACCAATGCATTTGCCTGGATAAGTGGCTAAATGCCCTTAAGTTCAGCTTTCGGCTGCTAAAGAGCATTAGCAAGTTAGAGATTGAAGCTGACTGTGTATTTGGTCTGCCAAGTTGATAAAAGCGCTAGCGCTGGCTGATTCAGGGCTGCTGCAAACAATAGGTGCACCTTGGTCACTGCCCTTAAGTACTGACATCTCTAGGGGAATCTGTGCCAAGAGTTGGCTATCCGCCTCGCTAGCGAGGCGGGCACCTCCACCACTACCAAAAATTTCATAGCGTCTTTCTGGTAGGTCTGGTGGGATAAAGGCAGTCATGTTCTCAACAATGCCCAATATGTTCACACCCATCTGGCGGAACATGGCAAGGCCGCGACGAGCATCCTGTAAAGATACTGTTTGGGGTGTCGTCACGATTATCACTCCGGACATTGGAACTGCCTGGGCAAGTGAGAGCTGAGCATCACCCGTTCCAGGCGGTAAATCTACTACTAGAACATCTTGGTGGCCCCAATCTACCTGGTATAAAAATTGGCGGATAATGCCATTGAGCATTGGCCCACGCCAAATAACTGGCTGGTGGTTTTCAATTAATAAGCCCATCGACACCATCTTGATGCTATAGCTATCTATAGGAACGATGCGTTGTTCTGTCCCACTACCACGTACAATTGGGGTGTGGTTCTCAACTCCAAGCATAGTGGGAATGTTGGGGCCATATATGTCTGCATCCAGCAAACCCACATGGAGATTGCGGCGAGCTAGTCCACAGGCAAGGTTAACAGCAACTGTGCTTTTGCCAACACCTCCTTTTCCACTGCTGACAGCAACTACATGACGGATGCCTTCAACTGGTTGCCGTGTTGGCGGTGCTGTGTCGCCATGTCCTGCATTTCCAATACTGCCAGCTGGCTGCCCCAGCTCAATTTGCACCTCCTTAATTCCCTTAAGACTGAGTAGTTGCTCTCGCGCCTCGCGTGCCAGTCGCTCTTTTTGGGAATATGCGAAGCTCGGCAAGCTCATCCGAAAGACAGCACGAGGAGGCTTAACACGAACTTGATCTACCCACCCTAGTGCAAGAATAGACTTGCCACTTCCGGAGTCCTTTACTTTCTCTAATGCAATGCGTGCCTGCTCGGCGGTGGCCATGGTATCCCCCTACTCGGATGGTGATCCTAAAAGTGGATGCTCGCGTGACAATCTTTCCTGGATCTCTTGCTACAAAGGCCTTGGACTGAAAGGGTGTTGTCTTTTTTCTATCCAGCGTCATGGATCTAAGCCTTTCTAAACCCCCGATCGACTCCGGTGAGCGCGCACGCACACTTGCTCTCAAACTGCAGGATGAGATTTGCACTGAGCTGGAAAACCTAGACAACGAGGGACAGTTCATTGAAGACTCCTGGAAACGACCTGAAGGTGGTGGTGGCCGTTCGCGTGTGATGCGACAGGGCCGAATCTTTGAGCAGGGTGGAGTTAACTTCTCTGAAGTTTATGGTAGACAGCTACCACCCTCGATTCTCCGTCAACGTCCTGAAGCAGAGGGCCATTCCTGGTTTGCTACTGGGATCTCTATAGTGCTCCACCCTCGCAACCCTTATATTCCAACAGTTCACCTTAACTATCGCTACTTTGAGGCAGGGCCCGTTTGGTGGTTTGGTGGCGGGGCAGACCTTACCCCATATTATCCTTTTCTCAAAGACGCGCGCCACTTCCATTGGAAACATCGGGAAGCGTGTGACACAATCCACACTGACCTCTACCAGGTTTTTAAGCCTTGGTGCGATGAATACTTCTTTCTGAAACATCGTGGCGAGACTCGTGGGGTAGGTGGGATCTTCTTCGACTACCAAGATTCTAATGGCATCTTGTACAGAGGACAAAACCCTGATGGGCAAGCAGCCTTAGTCTCCAAAAGACTTGGTCCTCGACTGTTAAGTTGGGAACAATTCTTTGAACTAATGCGCTCCTGTGGGGAAGCCTTCTTGCCAGCCTACGTACCAATTGTGGAAAAGCGCAGTTCTCACAATTGGGGCAATCGAGAGCGTCAGTTCCAACTCTATCGCCGCGGTCGCTATGTCGAGTTCAACCTCGTTTGGGATCGAGGGACTATCTTCGGCTTACAAACTAGTGGCCGCACAGAATCAATTCTGATGTCTCTACCACCGCTTGCCCGTTGGGAGTACGGTTATTCTGTAGAGCCTGGATCCCGCGAAGCTTTGTTAACTGAGCTCTTCACATGTCCACAAGACTGGTTCAGTGATTTGACACTGGAGGCACGCTGCCGCCCATATCAGGCTGTCGATTGACTATACTTTGTTAGTTTCTGTCTTAGGCTTTGAGGTAAGTGCGGAGCTTGCTAGCAGCAGAGACCTTGATTGATTAATAAACAGATCTCCAAATCTGATAAGTAATCTATCGCCATCTCTGGCCCTGATACAAGTTAAAATTAAAGATAGCTTGGGCTTTTAACTTATGGCAGTCCTACTTCTACTAATAGTTTTAGGACATCTGCTTCACATAAACTGGAAGCAGCAAGCTAGCAGATCTTGACTCTCTTTTACGGGCATACAGTTTAGCTTTCTTCAGCGGTTACAGATAATGGTAGTTGCCTCCAAAAAATGAGAGCTGACCAAATGCTAGGATCTGGCCAGTTAGCTCCAGGACTAAATTACACAGTTTTAGATTGGTGAAGAGAGTAAAGACCCATCACTGCTCAGCTTCAGCTTTGACCCGAGAGCCAATTCAATAGCGATAAGCTCATCACGGTGGGCCCGTAGCTGTAGAGTGCTGCCATATCTGCTATCTGGAGCTATAAGACGGAGCTCTACAGACTCTATTCGGTGAGCTTTCTTTCTATAAAGCCATCCAACAAGCGGGCTAGCCAACAACAAAAGCAGGGGCCACCAGCCCAGAGCAGGCTGAAGATAGCTTAAAACAAGCCCGAGGCAGGCTGCTCCTACTCCTCCTAGTGTGGATAGCAGCAGCGCAAGAGCTGGACTTGCACTTACTTCCCCCCGAAATCGCAGAATTTGGCGCTCAGCATCACCACCATCACTTTGCCAGCCTCGTTCTTCAAGCCAACTGCTGAGTCCATCAAGAACCATGAGAGCTGGCATAGGAGAATGCACATCGACGACAGTAGTGCGGTCTTTGCTACCAGCCCGCAGGAAAAAAGCGAGACCTATGGCTAACAAAAGCGTTAGCAGCAGGGTAGAAGGGTTGGTAAAAGACATAGACATTTCGTCAAAACATTCAGCTGTTCTAAGTGGTGAGGTGGTGCTCTTGTGCAACTAGGCTATCGATTCACCATTCAAGAGGTACTGAAGTTAGCAAGTGAGAACGGTAGTCTGGGTTAAATATGCCAGACTATAATTTTGTCATTAGGCTTGAAACCATACCTAAGGATATGGTTTCTTTATCTAAACACTGTAGAATCATGCAAGCTACTGCATTTTGAACTCTACTAGATGGCTGACTTTACTGTCAATCCCGCCCATTTTGCCGTATTTGACGCAGACCTCGATGCCGAGTGGACTGCACTTTATGGTCGAGCCACGGCTCTTGCTGTCGATACAGAGACAATGGGACTTATCCACGATCGTGATCGGTTGTGCCTAGTGCAAATCTGCGATGCAGAAGATAATGTTGCTTGCGTTCGCATCCATCAAGGTCAGTGTAGTGCACCTAGACTCAAGTCCTTATTGGAAAATAACACTATCGAGAAGGTATTCCACTTTGCTCGCTTTGATGTTGCTGCTTTTGCAGCTGGACTAGATATCTTCGTGGCCCCAATTTTCTGCACAAAAGTGGCAAGTCGTTTGGGGCGAACCTATAGCCCACGGCATGGTCTCAAAGAAGTCGTAATGGATCTAGTGGGAATTGAGCTTGATAAGCAAGCCCAGAGTAGTGACTGGGGTCGAGTCGGCGAGTTAACTGAGGCACAGCTTGCTTATGCATCGAATGATGTTCGCTTCCTATTGCCTGTACGAGCTAGTCTTAAGGCTATGCTGAAGCGTGAGAAGCGCTGGGATCTTGCCCAGCGATGCTTTCAATGTTTACCCATAATGGCTGAGCTTGACCGTTCCCACTTCAGTCGAATCTTTGAGCACTGATGTAAAAGCACTCAATCCTCAAGCATAAAGTTAGACTCATCTTCTGCAGTTGTGAGCAGCGCATCAAGACATCGGTTACAGCTTTTCCGCTCAGATTCTGACCTCATCTCTTCTAAGAGCCTTTCGGCCGTTTTCAGCCTTGTGACTGGGTCACGGCGGCCCGAATAACCTGCTGCTACCTCAACACGCCGGCGGGCTGATTCCAGGCTGATGCTAAGTTCGCTTGCTAGCTCCGCGCAACGTTTGATGTAATCATGCTTCTGGGTCTTTGCCATAACTGTCGTCTAGTTGTTGTCCCCTATTACTCATACCCGGTTTAGGGACGCTTCAGTAGAAGAGACGATGCGACTTGGCGTGCGAGGCGTTCACTGCCGCCAATAGAGCCCATGCGATACCTACCAATAGAGCCCATACGATGGCGTAGTGAAGCATCTGCCAAGAGGTGCTCAAGCTCCTTGGTTAGCTGCTCTGGTCCTGTGCAAGGACGAACAGCACCACCGAGAAGCCGGCTCTGTCGCTGTGCAAAAGCCCACGTGAACTGAGGACCTGGCCCAGGTAGTGACAGTGCAGGTATGCCTAGACCTACCAACTGCTCAGTAGCTGTGCCAGCTGTAGCAATACCCACCTCTGCCCAGCTTGCCCAGTTCATAAAACATCCGGATCCGATCAGTACAAGTTGGGAACGGCGTATGTAGCAGCATGTAGCTCCAGTGGCGTCACCTAAAGACGGGCAGCAGGCATAACCTAAAGTTACTAGATCCTGATGAAAATCTTGTTCCGATGGCTCTTCGCTTGTCGCAACTAGTGCCAGTACAGGTATAGAGCTCTTGAGCTTACTGATTGCTTTAAGTAAGTGCTTGAAATTCCTGTGCGCCTCCGGCATGCGACTACCGCATAAGACTATAATCCTGCGGTAATCTTCGAGTAAGGATGGCAAATAGACAGTTTTTAGTCCATCCATTACAGGGTTACCTAGGGCCTGAGCTGGCACATGATGTTGTCTTAGTCCCCGTGCTGTTAGTTGGTCACGAACAGCTACCATTTGACAGCGGTTGCTCTGCATCAAAGTCCACTCCCAAGGATCCCACTCGCTGCCCTTGAGTCTGTGGTACACATCGCCCAGAGAGTGACCTGGACCTGATCGCCACGTGTAGTCGCTTTTTGGTGTACCAATAAATCCATAGTTGCCCCCGCTACTCCAGGCTAAGAACAGGGGGAATAAATCTCCTACAGCCAAGATGGCTGCATTTACAGCAGCATTGTGGCGAGTTACCTGCCACTGCTTCCAAGTTAACGACAACAGACCGGAACGCAGATCCACCAGCAAGTTGCTGAGCCCCTGATTGCTGAAGCCACCGCTCGGAAGATGGATAAGTGGTTCAAGTACCTGGAGCCAGCCAGCCCGGGCCGCACTAGTAAATGCTCTGCCTTCGCCAACTAAGGGCAAAACCTGCAGTGGCAGATCTGGCACCAGCCAATGTAGGGATTCCAAGACCTTAAGTGCGACCACGTCTTCGCCATGACCGTTACAAATCACAAGTAGGGATGACGGATCGCAACTGATACAGTTCTTGGCTGAGACTACACAGTCTTGATTGGCGGCATGGCCAAGTGGTAAGGCAGAGGATTGCAAATCCTTTATCCCCAGTTCGAATCTGGGTGCCGCCTTTGACGCAGTACCCCAGTACGCAGGCTTTAGCTGCGCCTTAGGACCTTGTTCTCTTGCAGGGTTGGAATGCAAATGGCTACTGCTTCTTGGTACTCAATATTAATGAGGTTCCTAGACTTCACGATCGTTATTGCTAGTTCTTAGTGCTCCTGCTTTTGATCAACCATAGCCCCTGAATAGTGAGAATTGCAGTCTTACGACAAAGATAGACGAGGTGTTCATAAGCTTGGCAAACAGCTACCATTCAGACTTAGTCTTATAAGAGAGTAAAGATTACAGTATCTAGACAAGTCATTGAGAATATATTGAGGTGGGTAAAGCTTATTCATCTGATGTACACTAGATTAGGTTAAACCATCATACCTTAGCTTAAACGCTTATAGTGCTGCCTTCCATTCTCAGATAGAAACTAGCTACAGAGGGTGTTTATATGAAAACTTGCCTATATATCTGACTAATGTTTACTAGGTTACTTGTCCACAATCTTGCTAGGCTCACAGATACTTTTATCCTCTATAGAGTCAAGTGTATTCCTATACTGAAGGCTAATCTTGCTTTATGGTAATAAAGCTCCAGCTACTAAAGCTACGACTGTTGATGTTTGCGCCGGCAACTTGATTTCTGCTAACCATAAACCAGGCTTGTGATAAGACTATTGTTAGGTTCTAAAGAGCAACGCTTTCCTGAAACTCTTGGTTATAGAAGTCCCTATTCCGCTAGATACAGACGAAAACTATCCGAGGCACCTAGAAAAATAGAAGCTTTACCAAGTAGTGTTTAAAGCAGTAAAGACCAGTCGGAAAATCAGCTCTTGCCTAAAAATGTGGTTAAGAGATGAAACGCGCAGTAATCACTATTTGGAGCTCTCCAGTCTAGTCAGATGGCAAGCATGTTGTCCAGAGTGAAACTGTAGAGCAAGGTAAAGGCCTTGCGCTGTGCTGAACTTAGAAAACCCTCTCTACTAGAGCGGTAACTATTAAGTTGAGACCAGCAGTCGCAGAGGGAAATAGAAGAAAAAGTGAAAGATAGCACTTTGTCAGTAGTCATTGTCAGCTACGCACATGCCAAGGCAACGGATGCCGTTTTTAGATGTGCGACGGCAATGAGAGCAGAGTACTGACTCATGCTTATCCTGATTCTGTGTGATATTTCCTGAGGCTGCTGCTTCTGACTGCATTGAGGTGGTTTTTGCTGAAGAAAAGTTCATAACGCGGGCATTTGAGACAACCTGGCGATCATGGCGTTCAACGACGGAGTATGTGTGACAGAGATGGGTTTCGGAACATGGGCCTGGGGTAATCAGCTGCTCTGGGGGTACAACCCGACAACAGATGATGATGCTCTTGCGGCAACATTCCTTCAGGCTGTTGATGGCGGTCTTCAGTTCATCGATACTGCTGATTCCTACGGCACTGGCCGTCTTAATGGCCGCAGCGAGAACCTACTAGGCCGATTTCTTGGGATGTTGTCGCCCGAGCATCTACGCTCGCTGACCGTCGCCACCAAACTGGCCCCGTTTCCCTGGCGTTTGGGCCGTCGTGGATTTGATCGGGCATTCCAAGCTAGTCAAAACCGTCTATGTGGTCACCTCAAGAGAATCCAGCTACATTGGAGCACGGCACGCTATGCACCATGGCAAGAAGACCCGCTAGTTGACGGTTTAGCTGATCTCGTCATGGCTGGAGCAGTGCAAGAGCTTGGTGTCTCAAATGTGGGCCCAAGACGTTTGCGTCAGATTCATGATCGCCTTGAGCGGAGTGGAGTAAAGCTAAAAAGTCTCCAAGTCCAACTTTCCCTTCTCGCACCAGACCCTCTCAAAATACTGGTGCCAATCTGCCGTGAGCTGAACATTGATCTAATTGCTTATAGTCCACTTTCGCTTGGTGTTCTGACTGTAGGACCTGGCAAGGAGGAGAATTTTTTAAAGCGTGCCCGCATGACATCTCTAAGACGTCGACTCTTCTATCGCCTTCTACCTGGAAGTCTAGAACTTCGTCGAGCGATGATTCAAATCGCTGAGGGACAAGATGCGTCAATGGCTGAGGTAGCTCTCAACTGGTGCCGTGCTCATGGAGCTTGTCCGATCCCGGGCATTCGGCAACCGGAACAAGCTCGCCATGCGGTTTCTGCCCTTAACTGGCAGTTAGATAACCAAGAAAGAGCACGACTAGATAGGCTCAGTCAAGATTGCGCGGTGCAAATGCCGGCCAACCCATTTCAAAGCAGTTAAGTATTTAGGAAGTACCGTGAACTTGTGGATCAGGGCTAACCACTACCGGTAATCCTGAGGGATCTGTTGCAGATTCAGGAGTGGGAGAAGAATCATGGGTTGGCTGGGCCTCAGTAGTAGATGTTTCACTGGAGATATCTTGGTCTCCGCAGGCTGCCAGTGCTTCTTGAAGTAGTGAGTCAAACGTTGCTCCTGGTAGGCGGTGCCGAGCAACCTCTAGAAAAGTTCTAGGCAAAGATTCGCCGGCAGCGTGACGTAGGGCTGGATTGTTGCGACGCTGCTCTCGCTCTTCCTCAATCGCTCTTATAAAGCGACGGGTCACGTGCCGCTTAGTGCAAGCTTTAATCAAGGTGTCACGCTCTGTTCCCGATCCAACACCGCCCTCTTCAAGCTCCAAGATCCGACGCTCCAAACTCTCGAGCACCTCTTCTGCTTCCTTGCCAATATGAGATAGCTGACCATCAGAGAGATGCGGCATATCAGCAACGTAGACTTTTCCGTGATCCCGTAGTGCCAAGAACGTTGGGCGTGGCTCGCCCTGACGATGCTCATTGCCATGCTCGTGGCGGTTACCGTTGAGACGGCGTGGTGGCACAGGACCGGCTGAACTGCGACGGCGAGTGGTGCGCTGGGACCGTTCGTAGGGCATGGATTCCAGACTGAAAATAATGAAAATGTGACGACGCAGATCCGCACCGCGGTGTGGACATTGTCCTACAACACTATCGATGGTGCCGCGTTACTTAACTGTCGCATGCACCCTGTAAACACGTAATCATGGGAGCCTAGGGTCTCAGTTTGGGAGTCCTGCAATATATCCACTCCTGCCAATGCTACGGATACTGCCAATGCTCCAGGCTGGCAGATCAAACTCCTGGCAGATGGCAATAGCTTCCCCAGCAGTTGCGCCCGAAGGCAATACCAGGCAGAAACCGATGCCCATGTTGAAGGTATGCCACAGATCACGTTCCGGCACCTGACCATGCTGCTGTAGCCAGTTAAAGATCTCAGGCCTTGGCCAGCTAGCTATATCCAATGCTGGATAGAGACCCTGAGGGAGACAACGAGGAAGGTTTTCGGGCAAACCTCCGCCGGTGATATGAGCCATTCCATGGATGGGCAGTTTGGTCTGCAACATCCTCTCCACAACCCTCCAGTATACCTCGGTAGGCTTGAGAAGTGTCTCGAACAGTGGCAGATCTCCAGAACCAAAACAACTATTATAGTCTGCTCCTACACTTTCGATAATTTGGCGTATTAGGCTAAAACCGTTGCTGTGTACACCGCTACTGCCAATGCCAATAATACAGTCGCCATCCGCAGCTAAGTGGCCATCAATTAGCTGCTCTTCTTCAACCACTCCAACACAAAACCCTGCCAGGTCATAGCGACCCGGTGGATAAAAACCCGGCATTTCTGCGGTCTCTCCACCAAGTAACGCGCACCCACTTTTTACACACGCCGCTGCGATGCCCTCTATAGTGCGTGCTATCTTCTCCGGCTCAAACAGACCTGTAGCAATATAGTCGAGGAAGAATAATGGTTGAGCACCGCTAGTAATAACATCGTTTATGCACATAGCTACTAGATCAATTCCTACGCTGTAGTGGCTGTCATGTCTTTGAGCTAGTTCTAGCTTTGTGCCGACTCCGTCAGTGCCTGAAACCAGCACTGGACGTCTCAATCCATTTGGTAACTGCATTAAGCCGCCAAAGCCGCCAAAGCTGCCGATGACTCCTGCTTGGCGAGTTGCTTCTACAACTGGGCGTATCCGATCGATGAATGCCCTTCCGGCGACAACATCTACCCCTGCGCTTTTGTAATCCATCGCTGTTGCAGACCGTATATTAACCTTTAGCCAGTCTCTGGCCTTAAGGGGTGTCAGTGTGCACTAAGTACTGATTACCGTAAACCGATTGGTGACAACTAGGTCCTGTTGATCCAAAGTCTCTCAAATCAGCGGTAATTACCATCAGACTCACTCATGATCTACATCTGCAAGCGCAACCCTAAGGCCCCATGATCGCTCGAGTTTAGATAACCCAGAGTGATGATACCTGGACCTCCTCTGCAACTTGCGTCCAACTGCTGTGTGGCAGGTAATATTGCTCTGCTGTCCTTACCTGCATACAGTTTTGGGTGCGAGGCATCTCGTCACGCAGATACTACGCGACTAGCAGGTGAACCTAGCAAAGTTTTAGAGAACATCAATCTCTCCAGCACGGTTGCTAGTTCTGTCAGCAGTGCGTCTCCATCTACTGCTATGCCGGTTAGCGTCTTGCCTCTATGGTACTGCCATAAACAGCAAGTGGTTCAGACTTTAGTTGGAAAAGCTAGTTGGTACGGACCAGGTTTTTTCGGGAGGCAGACGGTGACAGGGGAAGTCTTCCGACCTGGAACAATGACTGCTGCCCACAGGAGTCTTCCGCTTGGAACAAGAGTGCGAGTTACAAATTTCTCAAATAGTCGCTCGGTGGTAGTTCGTATCAACGACCGCGGACCATATATTAGCAAGCGCATCATAGATCTTGCCCATGGCGCAGCCTGCGAGCTCGGACTGGTGCGTAGTGGCATTGCGCAAGTTCGAGTTGAGGTCCTGCACTGAAAATCCCTCTCCTCCTTAATGCCAGTGATTTGTATAGGTGGCGGGCAGCACAATCTGGGGTTGTCCATTTCGTGCCCACCATGGGCGCTCTACATGCCGGTCATGCTGCTCTAATTGCTAAAGCTGGCAGCAGCCATGTCAACCCTTCTGTTAGCACAGGGCAAGTTGCAGTTCTCGTCAGCATTTTTGTGAATCCTCTGCAGTTTGCACCAGGGGAAGACTTCGAGAACTACCCGCGCCAGCTGCACCAGGATGTTCTGTTTGCGGCTCGTGCTGGAGCTTCTGCTATTTGGGCACCTTCAGCTGAAGAGATCCTGCCAGAGTCGGGAAAGTCTGGTATTTTTCGAGTAGCGGTGCCCGATGTCCTAACCACATATCTTTGCGGCCCAAGCCGGTCAGCCCATTTCGACGGTGTGGCCACAGTGGTAGCCAGGTTGCTTGCGTTTGTACAACCACATCTGCTGGTGCTTGGTGAGAAGGACTGGCAGCAACTTGTCATTCTTAGACGAATGATAGTGGAGTTAGGACTGCCAGTCCGAGTTCGAGGAGTGGCAACTGTTAGGGAGTCTGATGGGCTTGCTAGCAGCTCCCGCAACCGTTACCTTAGCCAGGAAGAACGTCTGAAAGCAAGAGGACTGCATCGCAGGCTTCTCGAGCAATCCACCTCAGCCTATCCTGCCTCAATAGAGGGGCTTGCGTTGCTTAGACAACGACTAAAAGAAGATGGACTGACAGTTGAGTATGTAGAGGCAGTAAACCCAACTACGCTACAGCCACCGCAGACAAAAGCCCATAAACTTATATTATTAGCGGCAGCAGTACGCTGTGGCACGACACGTCTGATAGATCACATCTTTTGGGCAGCTCGCAAGCCTATTGTTGCTATTGATGGACCCGCCGGTGCTGGCAAGAGCACTGTGACACGTGCGCTAGCAGACAGATTAGGGCTTTTATACCTTGATACTGGCGCAATGTATCGTGCGGTTACTTGGTTTCTTCTAAATCAGGACATCAATCTTGCCGATAGGCATGCTATCCAGCTGATTCTTGAAAAAGTCAACTTGCAGCTCGAGCTATTGCCTGATGGCAGCCAAATAGTCTGCGTTAATGGCCGTAATGTTTCTGAGGCTATTCGTTCACCCAGAGTTACAGCCTCAGTTTCTGCAGTGGCAGCTCACCACTGTGTGCGTCAGGTCTTGACTACCCAGCAGCGCCAGATTGGAGATGATGGTGGACTTATAGCTGAGGGGCGCGATATTGGAACAGCTGTTTTCCCTGATGCTGAGGTCAAGATCTTCTTGACAGCTACCCCTGCAGAGCGAGCGCGACGGCGTGCGCTCGACTTGCAGCGGCGAGGATTCGCTGCACCAGACCTGGATAGACTTGAGCTTCAGATCAAAGAAAGAGATCAGTTGGACAGTAGTCGGGAAGAAGCCCCCCTTGTAAAAGCCACCAATGCGGTTGAGGTGGTCACTGATAGCATGGATATTGAAGCAGTTGTTAGCAGGATCGAGGATCTCTTCCGCCTACAAATTCCTGAGGAGGTTTGGCCAACTCCGATGTGCTGAGAAGTTTTTCAAGGAGCCCATCACAAGAATCCTCCAATAAGTCAAGTACCTGTTCGAAACCCTTTTCTCCATTAGTGAAGTAAGGATCTGGCACCTCTAAAAGCTTGTAGCGGCGTGCAAAACTCAACATTGGTTGGATCTCAGCTTTCGCTCCGGCATCTGCTCGCTCCGCCAAAGCTTTTACTGCAGCTTGATTATCTGCATCCATAGTAAGAATTAAATCGAACTGGCTTAGGTCGTCTGGTTTGATCTGTCTCGCACGGCTAGGCAGGTTGATGCCACGGCGCTTAGCAGCCGCTTGCATGCGGGGATCAGCTTGACATCCTATGTGCCAACTACTAGTACCAGCAGAGTCCACAATAAAGAGATCTTCAAGACCACGTTGCATTATTTGGTGGAGGAAAATTCCTTCAGCGGCAGGCGAACGACAAATGTTGCCGAGGCAGACAAACAGAAGATGGATAGGCATTTTATAGTAAGGAAGCTGAAAAGCAAGTAAGTCCTAGCAGGCCACAGAAACATCTTTCAATTGTGGCCGATGCTATGCCAACCGGGATAGTATTTTGTCCAGCAAGTAGTTCTCCTAACAAGCAGGTAAAAACCAGAAGTGTTAGTACTCCAAGACTAATATTATGGTGAGTCATATGAGCAACACAAAAAATACTGGTATACATATTCTGAGGCTTAGCTTGAGTTAGATCCCTCCATTAGCCAGTTTTGGGGAAGCTCTGTTGACCAGTCAACTGTTCTCTTGAAGCAGAATGCTCCCGCTACAGATCCCCAAAGGTACTTGTGCGTCTGCACATCATAGCCGCGGTCGATTGTTTTCATGCCATAACTACTTAGCTTGAACTCACTGACTAGATACGTCTCTTGACCATTTCTCTGTACAAGACATCGGCAACCCTTCTCAAGAGAACCTCGGAAACTATCAGCATCTGCATAAACAGTGTAATGGCATCCCTTGAGAAGGATCAGGTCCTCAGGACTGATCTGAGCTCGAAGAGTAACATTGCTTATAGCCGTATAGAAACGCTCTGGTGTCCTGAGTTTATGACTCCAAACTTTTAGGCCCCCGTTATCATGGGGTTTGATTTGAACAACACGGAGCCGGTAAGGAGAGCCATATGCTACAGCATAGGCTTGATGTAGTAGTAGTGACCCTTGCTCTAGATGGGGGAGAGGGCGATAAGATATCAAGATGTGTGAATAAAGCGGAGGGTTGTCAAGTGCTTGTTCCTCATTGCTGTACTTTCCGCAGAGGAGCCTTAAGAATTGAATAAGTGTGTTACTAGATAGCCTATCTGTGCTATGAGTGGTGCGCATCGAAACAAACCTGTCAATTTTAAATCATCTAGACCATCTATCTTCAAGTTGAGAGTTACTGTAGTGGCCACTAAACATAACTTAAGTCCTTGATCTTAGAAATAACAGCCCCGACTAAGGGGCTGTTATGGTGTGTATAGCGAGATTACCTCATCTAGCTCTGAAATCTTTAGGTCAGCGCATTAATTGCGTAGTCAATATAGCTGTTAGCTTCGGTTGCAGCATCACCAGAGAGTCCGTGATTAGACTTCACATATCTTAGAGTTTCTACATACCAAGAGGGAGACAACTCGAAGGTGCGGTTGATCTCATCTAGGCCAGCAACAAGATAGTCATCCATAGGCCCAGTACCGCCAGCGACCAAGCAATAGGTAATCATCCTAAGATAATAACCGATGTCACGTGCGCATTTCTCCTTGCCGCGATTATCAGCAGCGAAGTTTGGTCCCTGCATCTGAGTAGTGTAGGGAAACTTGGAGTAAACAGCTTGGGCAGCACCATTAATTAAGACATCAGCCTTAGCTGTGAGTACCTTGGCAGCCTCGAGGCTGGCCTGAGCACGATTGAAGCGACCGGAAGCTGCCTGTACCTCAGTACTGCTTAAAAAGCGGCCTTGGGAGTCTGCTGCTGAGACGGCTTCGGTAAGAGGAGTTTTCATTTAAACTTAAAAGGTGGTGAAGTCGAGTGTCTGTGGGCTAAGTCGATTGCAGCCTGACCTAAGCAACAGAGGCAGCGGCACGGTCGAAGTAGATCCCGATTTCACTTGCTAGAGAAGTGCAGTCACCTTGTGTGATGCCTTGGCGGTCATTGACGATCGCGAGGGCAGCCTCCTTCATCAGTCTTACCCCTGCGCCCACAGAAGCACCAGGAGTTCCTAAGGCAAGATAAGTCTCGCGCAGGCCATTAAGACAACGATCTTCCAAGACAGAGGCATCACCAGTGAAAATAGAGTAGGTGATGTAGCGAAGGATAATTTCCATATCACGCAGGCAAGCAGCCATGCGGCGGCTGGTGTAAGCGTTGCCGCCAGGAGCTATTAGGGAGGGCTGCTGAGCAAACAATTCACGTGCAGCGTTGGCCACAATTGTGGATGAATTGCTCGTGATGCGGTTGACAGCGTCTAGACGCTTGTTACTTTCGGAAACCATTGCTGCCAGAGCATCGATCTCGCCCGAGCTAATGAACTGTCCCCTGGCATCAGCCTGGGCGACAACCTTTGTAAAGGCGTCGAACATGTGAGTTACTCCGTAGGATTGTTCCAGAGGCTAGGAATGCCTCCGAGCTGAATGGACGGCCCGGGGAATTATTCTCACCCCGTTGGAGAAGATTCTGAACCAGTAGCCAAGTCATGCCACGAAGCCTGTTCATAATGTTTAACTCCTCAGTTAGGATAAGAGATTCTTGATGCCTGCCACCTCTAAACATGCGGGCCTAGAGGTCGAACAGCACCTCGTGGATATATGACTCTGTCCATTCTGAACCGTGGAAGCGACTCAGCATTCCACGAGCTGGATCTTTCTCAGCTCGGTAGCTGTAGTACAGCTTCTGGCCGAGCAATAGCTGCTTGCTACGGTCAGGACTAACCACCGTAGCTTCTTCAACTAGACTTAGGTACAAGCTCAGATATTCGCTGAAAGCAGGCTGAATGAGCCTACTGATTAATTCGTCTCCTTGTTTTCCAAGGGGAAGCCGAGTCCACAAAAAACAGGGCGAGAAGAAAGGCTGGGCCTCATCCGGAACTGGTCCACCTGTTGGAAGCTCAACCTGCCACCGTTCAAAGATGGGCATTAGCCGTGACCAGACGGGTGATGTATGCCAAGCTTTGGTCTTCAGGGCAGGCTGCAGATCCAGAGCGAGCAAGTGACCACCTGGCAAGGTCACAAGGTCAGCACCAAAGAATGGCAGGTTGTAGCTGGGTTCCGGACAGATCACAAAGTTGAGCACAGATGCTGTCTTGCCAGCCTCAATACACGCGGCCCGGATTTGACGCAGCTTACTGGCACGACAGGCCCAAGTAAAGGTTTTGACAAGCTGCTGTCGAGTTGCTGACCCGGTAATGCTTTCCTTGCTTAAAAATAATAATGGGACTGGATAAGTCTCAAGACCTAAAGGCTGAAGTTTATCAACAGCTTCGTCAAGGAAAGGCTGCCAGCGCCAACCCTCGAGTTGAACAGGGTCTAGACTAGTAGTGCGGACTGGAAAATTCATGATGTGCCATCAGCCGGAAACAGAAACTCGTGGAGGAAGCGATCTGACCATGCTTTGCCGAAATGGCTTGTGAAAAGCCCGTGTGCAGGGTCACGCTCTGCGCTATAAACATCATAGGCCTGCTGTAGTAGACGCACATTGTCAGGATCTAGGTGGGATGCTGAGTTTCCTGATGACGATGTCAGATCCCAGTAACTGTCAAGAAAGGCTGAGAAGGCTTTGGGGAGCGATTGTTCGGCTTGCTCAACCCCTCCACGACAGAATAGCATCCAAGGTGAGAAATATTGATGAGGGTCAAATGAGCGCATAACCTCTCCCCCTCTTAACTCAGGAAAGCGGCCATGCAGTAGGCGTAATCTTTGAAAATGGCGATCAAAGTACTCGCTGTCTTGAACAAGTGGTTGGAAATCAAGGACTGCGACAAGCTTCTTACGGGCTCCGAACCAAAGTAGGTCCACTCCCATTAGAGGCTGATCATTACTGTAGTCTGGATAAGCGACAGAATTTAGGACTTGTAAATGGTCTCCAGCATTAAGGCGGGTGACTCTCCAGCGGCGGAAGCCTGGAACCATCCATAGCCAACTTCGGATCGTACTGTTACGCCTTTTCGATTTGCACTCTTCAAGTCCAGTAGGCACTTGGACCGTAGTTCCACCTCGATCACATAGGCTTTGATGGAGTTCCTCCAAAAACGCATCGAACATTCAAGTGACTGTCGAGGGAACATTGGTAGTAGCGAGCGCTTTGGCAGACCGAGCTAGCGCCCTAATCTCATCATCTAATGGACAGCGAAGCTCGGTACAGTACGTTGTCATAGAGACACCACCCATACATTGCACTGAGCTCACACGCATTCGCACATGATCAGTAACAAACCAGCAACGCTCGGTTCCGACGTTTGTATCATAACGAGTCGTGATTGTCACCACTCCATCTTCACTAAAAGCATAAGTGCTTACAACTGACTGCTTCTCAACATATCCAACATCTCTTAGCAAGAAACCCTTAGCTAGATCGCGATGATATGGAACATCGACGACAACAGCAGCATAATCATCATTGTAGACCCCTTTTTTCAGGTTGCTCTCCCACCAGAAGCGGGCACCGCCAGCTGCTTCGCTAGTATTTACCCGCAGAGACTCGCATACTTTTCTGACAACTGGGTCGGAAGCTTCGAAGGGTTCGATAACCAGGTTTGAATCTGCCGCTTCATCCTCCTGATGATCGAGGTGATGAACCGACCTTCGGTTGAGCCAAGTTCCTCGGCTAGCCGAGAAAAACTCAGCCATAGTCATCGGTCGGATCGTATTGGCCATGGAGATCGTAAATCTAGTAAATCTTCAGGACCCCTGGCCCTGGTATAAGTCTCGTTGAGCTTTTAGCTGATCGAGAATCTTCGAGATCCTCTGCAGTTCAGTATGTTCAGCAACAGCAGCATCGATTTTTTTCTGGGAAAGACGAAGCTTTTGCCCCATAGATACTACATCTTTGTGTAGACGCTCTTGGTATGCTGCTAACTGATCAATAGATTCTTGAAGGTCCGCCAGAGTAGGTTCTGCCATATTATTGAAGTGCGCCTTTACACATTTTAAGTTGCTACTATGTAGTTCGGTTGGAAATGACAGTCATATAGGTTGACCTTGCATCCTCTCAGGATCCTCAGTGCTGCAAGCATTCCGTGACCTGGTCTCCATTGTGCCATCTGCAACCTCAATTACCTCTACCTCAGTGCTGCATCAGTCAAGACAGATGGTAGCTATACTAGATGTGACTACGTGACTATAATGACAAACTATTGCGTGATGGCATCGATCAGCTCACCAGACCTTGGAAGCTTGACTTAAGCTGTTATATGCTTCCTCAAGTGCTTCCTCAGCTAAGATCGAATCTGCTGCCGTCAGTAATGAGGGTCGCTCAAAAGCGACTCCCCCACGGCCAGGACGTTCTTGGGTCCGACTTAGAAGCTCCCCCACTACTTAAAAACTGTCCGGCCTTCCAATGCTCGACGCCTTCTCCCGCTCTGTCGTCAGTGCCGACGCCAAGACTGCCGCAGTCGGCAGTGGCGACATTGCTGCTCTTCGCCAGTATGTCGCCAATGGTAACAAGCGTCTTGACGCTGTTAATGCCATCACATCCAATGCTTACTGCATCGTGACTGATGCAGTCACTGGCATGATCTGCGAGAACACTGGTTTAATTCAGGCTGGCGGTAACTGCTACCCTACGCGGCGTATGGCTGCCTGTCTTCGCGATGGAGAAATTGTTCTTCGCTATATCAGCTACGCACTTCTGGCCGGAGATGCTTCTGTACTTGATGATCGTTGCTTAAATGGTCTAAAAGAGACATATATTGCTCTAGGTGTTCCTACACAGTCTGCAGCACGTGCTGTTGCTATCATGAAGTCTGCTGCCACCGCGTTAATCGGTCAAACTAATAGTCCTGCAAGTGGTGGAACAAAATATAGAAAGATGGAAACTACTACAGGTGATTGCTCAGCACTAATCGCTGAAACAGCATCATATTTCGACCGTGTAATCGGTGCGATCGCCTGAGTTAAATAATCATACTCTAAACCCTTTAAACCCCACACTAAAACATCTAGCAAAGGACCTAAGGTAATGAAGTCTGTTGTTACTACCATCGTGACTGCTGCCGATGCAGCAGGCCGTTTTCCCTCTCAGAACGATCTAGAGGCCATCCAGGGTAACATTCAACGCGCTGCAGCCCGTCTGGAAGCTGCAGAAAAACTTGCTGCAGGTCTTGATGCTGTCACTAGGGAAGCGGGTGATGCTTGCTTTAATAAGTACCCCTATCTTAAGCAGTCTGGCGAAGCTGGAGAAAACCAAGTTAAAGTTGATAAGTGCTACCGTGATTTGGGTCACTACTTTCGTTTAATTAATTACTGCTTGGTTGTTGGTGGGACAGGTCCACTTGATGAATGGGGAATTGCTGGTGCTAGAGAAGTTTACCGCAATCTTAACTTGCCAACCTCCGCATATGTAGAGGCCCTGATCTATACACGTGACCGTGCCTGCGCACCCCGTGACATGAGTGCTCAAGCCCTCAATGAATTTAAGAGCTATATCGATTACCTAATTAATGCGCTATCTTGAGAGTTGTATTAGATAATACAACAAAAAGGAGGTCTAAAGACCTCCTTTTTGCTAGCTGAAGCTATAGACCAAAATCTATACTTGGCGGAAACTACAAGCACTTGACACTTGTGGCCAGGTCTTTGTTCTTCACCTAACTATTGTTTGAACTGCTAAATGACTAAAGATGACACCCTCTGGAGAACAGCAAGATCTTGAGCAACTATTTAGTAAACTCTCTCACCCCAATCCTAATGTTCAAGACCAAGCTATTTGGAAAATAGTTGACAGATATCCTTCGGAATCACTACCTCGGCTTATCTCATTGCTTGATCAGTCGGATACTTCTCTACGGCGCGCTGCAGTAAGGAGTATGGGAGTTTTTGGAGCAAAAGCACTAAAACCATTAGTCAATAAGTTTAAAGCTTGCAGCAACCCTACAGTCCGCGCGAGTTGTGTTAAGGCATTCGTCCAGATCTCAGCTAATTATCCTGAAGAGCCATTGAGTGATGATGCTATGGCAATCCTAGAGCAAGGCTTAGTTGACCAGGATCCTGTTGTTTCGCAGTCAACTGTTATGGCGATCGCTCAAGTTAGCAAACAAGGGAAGGCAGGGAAAAATGCTCTAGAACTACTGATCAAGATCTGCACAGGAGATAACATAGCTCATGCACTCTCTGCAGCTATGGCCCTTGCTGAAATTGATGACCCTCGCTCTGCCGAATGTCTTAGGTGTTTATCAGATGACCCTTTGGCCGATGCTTTGCTTAAAGAGATTGTGGACTCATCATTAATGCGCATGCAGCAACTGTGTGGAAAACTCCCGCCTATTGCTAACTAATAATATCTAGCTCAGACAATTTCTCCAGTTGATTGATAGCAAGCTGAAAGATAATACTGACATCCATCATATCTTCAAGATTTTGAGCCTCTTTCAATGGCTGAATGGAAGAAGTGACTCCCAGTTTCATTAATGAAAAAGCTGCATTCTTTCGCACCTGGGCCTCTTTATCTCGCAATTTCCTGATTAACAAAGGAGAAGCCTCTGCCGAATCATACAGTCTCCCAAATAGTGTTACTGCTTCACTTCTTACCTCAGGGTAAGGATCATCAAGAGCTTCGATCAGTATAGTCTTAGCCTCATCATCCTTAAGTGACTGGATCTGGTCTCCAAGTGCTGAAATTGCTGCAACACGAATCTCGACGTGCTCAGACCGTGCTGCTTTACGAAGAGCTTGTGGTGCCTTGGCTCCGATAAAGCTAAGCCCTAGGTTAGCGAGACCAATCTGGAATGGTGTGCAGTTCGGGTCCACTAAGATCCCTAGAAATATGTCAACTGCGCCAGGTCCAATGCTTGCCATAGCACCAGCTGATGAGCCCTGTACGACAGGGTCTTCATCCTCCATGAAGGCCTTAAGCAGGTAGGGAAGTGCATCTGGATTGCTAATAAGGTTTAAAGTTTTTGCAGCAGCCCTACGGGCTGTTACATTATGGTGGTGATGTAGAATTCGATATAAGCTAGGTAAGGCAGCATCGCCGATACTTGCTAAACTTTTTGTAAAAGTTAGGCGTAGTCTTCCACGCTGATCTCCTAAACCAGCTGTAATTTTTCTAATCAATCTACTATCTGCACACGAGATTGCCCCTCCATGCAATTCCTCGCTCAACTCATTAGCTAGGGTGAGCGCTTCCTCGCTGCTGAGACTAATGCTTTCATCATTGTCAGGCAGGCTAAACTCACTCATTGGGCCTCTCCTGCAACTTTCATGCTTTTACTTTACTCTAAGCCCCCAGGCTAGTCCAGTTAACTAAACCTTACGCAAGGTTGATTTGTTATAGTGTCTGGTTGTAACTACTGAGAAGTAACTCTATTAAATGACATCATTCGTCCTATCGCATAATCCCCAGACATCTCCTGGGATGATGGTTACTCTGTCTGCAACTGATATTTCAGAAGGTCTATCATACCATTCATTCGGAGTATTCTCTACAACAGCTCTTTACCATCCGCACTGGATGGTAAAAGTCGAATCATCAGCTGATGCTAATGTCTTGGCAGAAAAGATTCTTGTATCATGGCGAAGTTTCCGCCATGGACTTGGAGATACCAACGACTATGTCATCCTCGCACTAGGTGGTAGAAAAGATAGCGCTACAGTATTAAATTCACCCCTTGAGCAAGGCTTTTGGGGTGTTGACATTATTGAAACAAGAGACCCCCAAGGCTTCCTTAGCTCAATCAATTGGAATGCATTGAAAGGAGCACGACCTACTGACTCAGTGTTTGAAGTCTTTAACTACCCAGAAGCTTGATTTGTCGAACATACCTTTATACCAGTAAGCCATGCCCTAGCTATACTTTGCTTACTATTGTTCTAGTCAGATGTTAAGTAGGTCTTACAGACAGACTTTACTTTCCCTCTATTACTTTCCTAGACAACTACAGTCTTAGCCTAGCCAGTCATAATTTTCTCTGCTGCCTTTTACTTCCTTCTCTTTTGCTTTGTGTAAGGTAAGATACTTAAAGCTTTTAGTCTCTATGATCCATGAATGCTGCGTTCAATAATATCCACCCAGGGATGACTCTAGAAGATGCATTGAAAATCCTAGAGACATCAGTTGAAAAGCTTCACTTAGATAGTGACTATTACATGGCTGTCGCACACCTTCTGAACTTTCCAGGGGTAGCTACGGAGCAAGCTCTTTTAAATATAGCGCGGAATGAGTCCTCTAACCAAGTTATCCGGTTAGCCCGCAGAAAAGCAATTGAGGTTCTTGCACGACTTAAGTGTGTTGATTCTATCTTAATTATGAGAGATTGCCTAGCGAGTAAGGATCAATATCTAGTCGAGAATGCTGCTTGGGGCTTGCAACAGCTCCGTTGCCAAGACACAGGTATTCATCAGATCATGGTAGATTTGCTCAGCAATAAATCTCAGAATAAAAGGGTTATTATTCAAAGCCTTGCATCTCTTGGTGTAACTGATGCATTTGGCCCAATTGAGGGCCTCCTAAACGATGAACAACCTTCTGTAAGGAGCGCAGCGTGTTCAGCTGTGATACAGCTCAGTGGTAAGCGGGTGCTTTTGCCAGAGCTTGAGAAGTATCTAGTATCCTCTAATCCTATGAATAGACAGTTAGCTATTCAAGACATAATTGACTGTCGCGGTTTTGAAATCCTTCCCTCAGTGCTCTCAGCACCTGTTTCACCTGTGTTTCGCCTCCGCGCAATCAGTGCAATGTGTCAAGATATAAGAGATAGGTCAAGAGATAAGCAGCTAGTTATATGGCTTGACAGACTTCTTAAGGACAATCCTAATTACATAGATCTTGTACATTGCTATGATAGTGTGCCTTGTGGGCAATTTCTTCTAGAAGAACTATTTCAGCCTGATTTTAGTCGATGTTACCTGGCGCTACTCAACCTTTCGCTACATAAATCGGACACCCTATGGCCATTAATTATTAGTTCCTGGCATGATAGATTCAATATCGACTATGGCGCCCACTACTTCCTAATGCAATTGTTTAGGTTAGTCAAAAGCTGGCCCTTAGAACACATCAATACAATTGAAGAGATCTTGCTGTCATCAATCTCAGACCGACGACCACAATTTGCGAAGTCTAGACCCTCTTCTATTTTAGCGTTATCACAAATAAGTCCTTCGAAATCACTGCCACTTATTAGAAAGTGGTGCTCTGAGCAAGAGATGGCAGACTGGCAATGTCGCTATGCAGCACTAATGGTGCTAAGTAATCACACACATGATGATAATATATCTAAGGTAATTTATCACTGTATGGCTGACAGCCATACATTTATCAAGATACGCGCCAAAGCAGCACTCCGCAAAACGTTACCTCTTACCCAATAGCTTTAGAGGATTTCGCTCAACAAGCACAGGCTTGTCAATATCTATAGACTAGGTTCAGCGCAAGAAAGGCGGGTTTGGTGGCCCGCCAGGTAATTGAGTTTTAGAGTAGTAATGCTTGGTCAACCTAGTGAGTTGATCACGTAATCAAGGAGACCAGTATACTCAACAAGAGCTTGAGAGCTCATATCCCGGGGGGCACAACCGCGATTGCGAATGTATGTAAATCCTGCAATATAGGTTCCAGCATCAATACTCAGCGCCTTGTAGACTTCACGCTGACCATTAATTGCAAGCTCATCTAAGGGACCAGTTCCGCCAGTCACAAGGCAGTAGTTAATCAGACGTAGGTAATGGACAAAGTCGCGCTTGCACTTATCCTTGCCCTCAGTAGCACAGCGGCGAGGCTGACGGCCAGTAGCTCCATTTGGGAACTGTTGATAGACAGCATCGACAGCTTCTTGAGCAACAGCATCATAATTGCCAGCTAATTTTTCAGCAGCCTCAAGACGCGCGGCTGCACGCTGGATCGAGCCCTGGACTGCCTCTAAATCAGAACTAGAGGGAAATCTAGATGCACTATCAGCAGAGCCAATGACTGTGGTGAGAACAGATTTCATAATTAAAAATGGAGTGGGACAGCGGTGTCAAGATTCAGTTTGTTAGTAACTAACTAATAGAGCTGATTACCATGTCAAAGTAGCTACCAGCCTCTGAAGATAGCGCTGCACAGTCACCTTGCGTAACTGTCATTTTCCGCTTGGGCTCAGTAGTGTTGTTAGTATTTGTAATCATAGATGTTGCAGCAGCCTTCATGATCGCTACAGCGCGGGCAGCCGAACCGGTAGGGACACCAAGAGCAGCATAGGTTTCACGGAGGCCGTTGAGGCAGCGATCCTGGAGTACTGAGGCATCGCCGGCAAGTAGAGCGTAAGCGACATAGCGAAGAATGATTTCGCCATCACGAAGGCAAGCTGCCATTTTGCGGTTGGTATAAACACCGCCATTAGGGGCAGTTAATCCGGTGTTTTCGCAGCAGATACCTGCAACCGCGTCAGAAACCATACAGCTTGCGTTGGATGTGATGGCATTAACAGCGTCGAGACGCTTGTTACCATCAGAGATAAAGGATTTGAGATCAGCGAGCTCAGCAGTGCCGATAAAGCTGCCACTAGAGTCAGCCGCGACAGCTTTGCGGGAAAATGCGTCGAGCATAGGTCAACAAGTTTCGTGTGGAGGGTGATGCAGGCAGCACCACCCCCGACACTACTACTATGTAAGCAGGCCTTATCAAGAGCATTTTCGATCTACACACATATTCACTGCATACACGGGAGCATTCACGCTACCTACTAAGAATAATTCTCTAGATCACGGATTGTTTCATTTCCTGCGAGACCTGTTGGCAGCTCCACTTAAGTGGTAACCATTGAGCTGTTTGACTAAGTTCTTTTATTAACGGAATCTGGTCAGTTAAGTTTAGGTGTAAGCATGCCCAAGCAGCAGCAACTCTAGACTTTGCGTACTGAGGTGTAGTTTCTGCTAGAGCTGACCTTATCAGGTCAGCTCTAGCAGAAACTACATTGAGATTAATAATAAGGACGATATAATAATGTACCACATAATCACTGCCTGAAGTAGTATGCCATCTATCAATTACCGAAATTGCTTTTTCTGAGGTCAACTGAAGTACTGTTTTTGCGGCTCCATACTGTCTAGCCTCATCTCGATGCTGTATATTTATTCTAAGCTCTTCCTCTGAGTCTCCAGGTATCCATTTCGGCTTAAGATACATATTATCGGGATGATCGTTTAGTAGCTGCCGTAGTACTAGATCATAGTCTGCAATGGCCTTTGATGACTTAACTTGCTCAAGTAATTGGAAAGCGCTTTTTGCACGCAGAGGCATTGAAACTGGAGCTTTGGCAAGATCCTGTAGTTTTCTGATGTCTCCGGCATCAGCAATATCTATCACAGCAGCACGGCGATGACCAGCTACATCACCATAAAGTTGAGCTACTAAAGTGCTTAGCAAGCTAGTCTGCCCGTGAAGCCGCGCCATATAGGCAATGGCGGCTCCTGCAACAAGGGGGTTTTGGTGATACTGAAGTACTGCAATCTCATTGGTTGCTGCGGTTATCTTTAACCTAGTGTGTGCTTGGATGACAGCTCGTTTTTGGTTATCGGAGCCAGTAAGCGCTCTGCCAAGCAAGCAAATCTGGGATGAATTGAGATCTGAGCCAATCTGGGTAATTGCATCTACAGCATTGATTACAGCTAGCTCATCACTATTATCATTAAGTACTTTAATTAGATGTGGGACTACTCCCTGATCTTGGCGTCTTCCTAGGGCCTCTATTGCTTTTCGACGTACGATTCTCTCGTAGAGGTCGCTAGTATCCAAGTTTATGCAAGAAACTAGCTGGTCTAATGATTCTTGAGATTCACAGGCACCGAGTCGAGTAACTGCGATGTATTTTGACCCAGGGTTATCTAATTCTTTAGCACTACTGCGAGCTAGCATTAGCGCTTTTTGCTCACTCATTCCTGCAAAAAGAGCGTCGAATCTTTTCGCCATTAATTTGCTAGGCCAATTTAAGTATTCTCGTTATGTTACCATATCACAGATGTTATAGTAATCTTGCATTCTTAGTATTCGATAACTTTTTAGCCTTCTTCCTTGCTATAAAGCTTTCTTACTCAGAATCTTCCTGCCTACCAACTAACTAGCTAGACTAAAGAGTGTTTCGCAACTTTAAAGTGCCAGTCTCTACTGAATCTGAAGCTTCCTTAGGTCGTTTTGTGACTAGGTGTCAGTCTGACTCTTCACTCCAAGATACTCTTTCTACTATTAGAGAGTTAGAACAGCTTAAGACTCTCATACTTGGTATAGACCCTACAATCACTGGGTTAGCTCTAATCCCGCTAAGCCAAGCAACTCGCCCTGCTAAAATCGTGGTTGGATCTGGCATCTTATCCTTTGGCATCCAATGGCGTATCCTTAGATGTCCAGGAGGACCACTAGTACTTCAAATGATTTGTGACTATGTTAGTTTCGCGCTTTGGGTCGAGGGCTGCTAACTATGTCTAGCCAAGAAGTTCAACGTTTCCTCCAAGCTATTACACAAGATCATTCCCTAGCAGTGGGTATTAAGACCCTTTGTGACCACTCACAAATCGTAGGATTTGCATCACGACAAGGGTTTGATTTTAGTCTTTCTGAATGGGTGCGCTGCACAATTATGGACCAGCTGCAACTCCAAGATTCTGAGCTTGAGAAAATTTATACAACTGATTGCCACCATTGGTCTTGGGCATTTCGCCAAGTCTCTGCATGGCGAGACCTCTTGATGGAAGGAGCTGATATAAATTCAGCTATTAACTCTTATCCTATAACCACCCAAACTGGTGATTCTGCTCAGGTTAGCACTCGTTACGAAAACTCGCAGAACAACAGCATGGATCTGCTCCTTGAAAACTTTATAGCACTCGCAAGAAAAGACCTGTCCCTTCAGGATCAGATTAAGGCTGCCAAGAACGAGAGTGAAATTCTTGAGGTTATTAAAGCTTGTGGTTTCTCAATTGATTCTATGACTCTACTCCGAAGATGGAGCAGACATACAGATTTTTCTAGACCAACATGGATGGGCTGGTTTGACTAACCATGTTGAGCTTCCTAATGCTTAGCTGTTGCTTACCTCAACGACTCAGCCTGTCAGTCAACCCTCTTGAAAAACTTTACCCTTTTAAATCTTAGCATTCCGTGCTCGCTCCCCCAGCGCTGCTTATGAGTAATGAGGTCAAAACCTCTATCTCTGCTAGTCCAAGTTTCACTGCCAAATTCTACTTCACTGATTAGGTAGGTTACGATACCATTTCTATGTACTAAGCATTGTCTACCTGGCTCAACATTACCCTGATAGTAGGAATTTTTAACCTCTCTAAAATGCATTGCACACCCACATCTCTTTTTAATTAGTTTTGTGTTGACACTATTTAGCAACTCTGGGTGTTGCCCAGCACCAGCTATAAGTGAAGAGTCATCAAGTGAGTAATTATCTACAATAAATGTATCCGATCGGTAACTTACTGTATGAAAGCTCTGTCTGTAGGGAGTCCATGGGTTGTAGTCATAGCTCTGCTCTGAGTAAAAAGCCAGTAGACTATTTATCTTCCAGCAAAGAGGTATAAAGTAGATATTTATATGTGCGAAGTCTTTTGGGTTTCTCTGTGCTTGCTCAAAGTTGCTGAAGTGTCCTGCAAGTGTTGTAGCAAATCTTTGTAGCTCCTTCATAAAACTGCTAGCAAATCATACTGCTATATCCTACGAACTTCTGAGGCAAACGAAGTTTGAAGGATGCCAGTTCCCTGCAGAGTTTTTACTACTGATGATCGGCAGCGGACATTATTCGATACAAACCATATTCTTTCTTCTGTGACAGAATGTTCATACTCAGTTTGCAAAATAAATGTTCCGTCGGGCTGAAATTCATATTTTGAGGTAGCTCTCTCAGCTTCGGCATAGCCGATACTTCTTAGGATAATTCCTTTCGAATGATTTTCCGGAATAGGTAATAAGATACAACTTCCTGAGGAAGCTTGGTCTGGATTATCTGGCTCCCAGTCGCTCTCAGCTTCCCAACACATTTCAAAAGGTGATGTTGGCAGGGGCATTACCTTAACATTGTTATATTCAGATAACATATTATGAACTTTTGGGTCACTATCACTCAGTGCTCTAATTGTAATCTCACTCAGTACTTCTTCAAAGTGTTGAAAGGCAAGTGAATGACCACTTCTCATTGAACGCCATTTTCCTATACTAAGGCCTACAAAGCACTCGATATCCATTAATATTTAGGAGCTCGGCTTACAAATTTGTTCCTACATTCTCCGATGTGCTTGGCTCTACCCTCGTAAACTGAGTCATATTTACTATAGATTCAATCATCATAGACATCGCTATCGGGACTCTTGAAACTGATCTTTGAAACGGAGTGCTGTCCTTATCTAACTTTGAGGATTTAGGGAGGATAGTCATAAGTTTTTCTAGATTTTACCTTACTTAGTATACAGTCACGACTTATTTGTAGCAATCTCGAGAATTGTACCTCTTTGAGATTGGATACTTTTGACTGTTGATGAAAGGGATGTCTGAGGTACAACAGAACGCTGAACTGCCCGACGACTGCCAGCAAGCTGCATGCAGGAAACCCAGGAAATTACAAACACTGTACCCATTCCGATGCCTCTTGCAGGGAGCTTGGGGGCTGTGTCTAAGGCAATGCTCTGCAACAGCTTTGCCTTTTGCTTACCGTCAAAACCTGCAGACTTTGTTTTTAAAAGGTTAGACCGACTATAATCGATTGATGTGTAACCTACTCGTGATGTATCTGACCTCATAAATGGTACTTGGTTAAAGCCAAATGCTTTTAGATACTCCTCACTATATGTATAGCTAGCGATCTCAGCATCAAATCCTTCATCCGCCATAATTTGAACATGCTCCATGACCTCAGCCTGATTTCGTGGTGCACGGCCAAGGAGATGCTTAAAATTTAGCTCAATAAAGCGATAAGGATTACTAGGCTCAAGAAAGTACTTTCTATAGGTGTCTGACTGGGCTACAGCGGTGACAAATCCTTGAACATTCAAATCACCATTCATAAAAAGTGCTTCAGTTGAGGTATTAATGTCAAGTTCCATCAGGTGGCGGTTACCAAACACTTGCCGGTATACTTTGTTGATTATTGACTTAGCGTGGTCAACATCTTTGTTAGCTTGAGTTGCGAGTGTAGCTGTTTCAGTCATGTTGTTTTAGCTATGTAAACTGTTAGTTAAAAGCTTGGCTTGTCTTACATTACTTCAGTAATTGAAGCTATACGGCCACCTCTTGCATGAATATACTTGATCTGTGAACTCATATCTTTGTTGCTAACCAGATAAGTTGAGTTAGAACTGCGTTGGCGCAGTGCAGGCTTTTGAGCTTTAACTACGATCCTAAACTTTCTCAAAGTTGGGTCTGACACACCCGACTGTGTTCCAGTTCTGTTAATTCGTGATGTCGTCTTTGACCAGCCATCGGGTACAATACTTGTCGCAACTGAATTGACTAGTGAAGATCCTGTTAACACTGAGTCACTGGCTGCATAACCTTCAGCAAGGGAAAGTTGTAGGTTAAATGCAATTTGAGAGCGACCACTCTCACTAAGAATTCTCGCATATGGCACTACATCTTCTCCGAAGATCTCTTGGTATTCATTGCCATCGATGTAGCTACTAATCTCTGCATCATACCCTTTTTGTGCAAGGATTTGGGTATGCTCGCTGATTTCAGCTTGACTTCTTGGTGCGCGCCCAAGAAAGTGCTTGAAGTTTAATTCGATGAATCTATAGGGGGCATTTGTTTCAAAAAATCGCTTGCGGTACTCTGGCGAAAGCCCAATGGATCGAACAAATTCACGTGTGCTTGAGAATCCATCACAGTAACGACTTTCAGCTGAAAGCGATCTTTCAAACTCCATTAGGTGAGGATTGCCCATAACCTGGCGGTAGCAAGCGCGAATAAGTGCCGCAATCTGCTCACTAGTATCAACTCCTGGATATCTCTGAAAAACTTCTTGCTCTCTCTGGCCAAGACCAAATCCAACGTAAGCATCGCCACGAATTGGGGCTGAGTCGCCACCATCACTTACTCTGGCTGGCTTAGGAGCAAATGCTGCTCGTGCATATGATCCTGTTAGTGAGGTTGTACCTCCACAGACTTGTGTTGGTACTCTGATACCTTGAACAATATTTTTAGCAAGGTTTCTCTGTAATAGGCTGCGGCTCCCAATTGCGCTGTCACTGCCTGCAAAGTTTCGCTCCAGCTCAGCCATGTTCGGGAAACTCGCAGTTGAGAAATTAGGCGAGCTCCAAACACGCGCGTAAGGGACAATATCCTCGCCAAATATCTCTGTATATTCTGAAGAGTCGACCAAGCTGTCAACTACAGCATCATGCCCGCCTTTAGCTAAAGTAGCGATACATGCTGATACTTCACGCTGACCATGAGGGGGGCGTCCTAGTATATGCTTGAAGATTAACTCAATCCCCCGCTGTGGTGATACAGAATCGAAAAATCTTGCCTTATAAAGTGAAGATTTTGCAAGCCCACGAATGAAACCTTGGATGTCAATATCTCCATTTCTTAGTTGTGCCTCGAGTTCGGTTGAACGCTCAAATTCCATTATATGAGCGTTGCCAAACACTTGCCGATAGCTAGCATTGATAGCTTGTCGTAGAGATTCACTATCTTCGGGGCTATATTGCTCTGTTCTAGCTTTATATGATTGGCGCCGAAACTCACTGTTAGTTAGTGCTGTTGCTGGACCTTTCTTGGTCCGGTTTCGCTTGAAAGAAACAGGAGAGCTCCACTTAGTAGTTGCTCCAAAACCGAGAGAGGCAGAGCTGATGTTAGACATAGCTGATAATTGCATGAGGAAATGTGGAGAAGGGCTGGGTTATGTTAAGGTCTTAGTGAGCTGATTAACCTAAATACTGATCAGGGCGTCAGCCAACTGGAGTGATACTTGCAATCTTGCCACCCTCACTGTGAATCCTTTTAAACTGCTCTGATAATTTGTCATAGGGCACGTAGTAAACTCTATTAGACCTTGTGTAACGACTGGTTCTTCGTACATTGTTGGCTCGGTAGGCTGTTACCTCAAGCTTGTATGTACGTCCCTCTGAGCCAGAGCCTACACCAAGGCGTGTAGGTGCGTCCTGCAAGTTTGGTGCAGGACGATAGCTCCATCCATCTGTCTCAGGAGATGAAGGAGGAACAATTGCTAAAGGCTTGTTCTGGTATGCAGCACCACCTAAACGGGATGAAGTACCAGCTAGGTCGCCTTTGAGACTGCTGCTGCTATTACCACGCAACAGCTGAAAGCTCCACGTAAACTCCTGCATTGTTCCGCAAGATTCAGTACGCCATCCACGCTGATACGGGACAACCCACTCGCCGAAGGTATTTTGATACTCATCTGAGTCTATAAAGCTATCTATGTCAGCCTCAAGACCACTCCTGTCTAGGCAATCTGAGTGGGACCTCATCTCTTCGTAGCTAAGTGGTGCACGGCCTAAGAGGTGACGGAATGTGAGCTCGATATAGCGGTAGCGGGAGCATGAGTCAAAGAATCGTGTCTGATAAATTTCACTCTTGGCAACCTTTCGGACAAACTCACGGACGCTCAGCTCTCCTAGTCGAAACTGAGACTCCGCAACAAGTTGCCGCTCGCTGTCCATCACATATGCATTTCCTAAAATTTGTCGATAGACGGCACGAATAAGTTGCCCCTTCTTGGCGTCATCATCACCTGGGATCAGCTCAAGAGGGTTAACACTGTCAAAGCTCTCGACCCCAAGAAGTGAGGCTGGACCAAAGGGCATGAAGATCATCCAGTAATCGCTAAGCCTATAATCCAACCCTTACCTTACCTTACGCACTAGCACTCGCACAGTCTTCATAAAGCTCAACTACCTGTAGAAGTTTCAAAGCCAGTGAATCCAATGACAGAGTCTGAAAAGGCTTTTCCCTAACCCTCTCCCATGAATTTCCTGCAGCACTTACTTAGCCTAAGCTCTACTGCAGGGCACTTACTCAAATCAAACTTTCTAAAGTTTCTCTTGTGTTCTGCCTGGTCAAAGCATTCCAGCAGTCTAGCTCATAGTATCCACGCTCAAGTAACTTTGGCGCTTGTGTTTCAAGCCCATAACTTAGAGAAAAATCAGCTCCGCGAATAGATTCTGCACCCAGTATATCTGCCTTGGTTAGGTCGGCACCACGAAAATCTGCAAAGTCTAACTGACACATCCCAAATCTGCTGCTGCGGCAACTGCAGCCTCTCAAGATAGCATTTCGGAGGTCGGAGCCAGCAAAGCTTACACCATCAACTACCGCGCCGCTTAGATCAGCTCCGCTCAGGTATGCACCCATCACATGTGCACCCCGTAGATCCATGCCCCGTAGATCACTCCCATTTAAAAATACTCCATTAAGATGTGCACCTGGCCCAACAGCTCCAGAGCTACTAATGTTAAAATTTTCTGGCCAGCGTGTAAAACTGTCATAACGGGCGAGACGAAGATCAGCCCCATCGAGTACACAGTTGCTAAGGTTAGCACCACGCAAGTCACAACGACATAGGCGAGCGCCACTCAAGTCTACTTTCCCAAGAGAGCAACCACTCCAATCAGCTCCTCTCGCATCAAGTTCACTACTTAACCTCTCTGGTTTTGTTTGCTCTGGCGGTGACCAGGCAGATAGTGAAAGGTAGTAGTCCAAGATAGTTAAGACTAGTTCGGCCTACAGAGCCTGCCACAGCAGCCGAAATTTTGGGTACCTTATGGCGAAATGCTGAGCAGGATCGACAAGAATTTTCCCATCCAGACTAATTCTTACTTACTTGATGCTAACTCTCAAACATGCCCTAGGTTTAGATGACTAAATGATAGCTAATTTTTGCAGGCAAGGCTAATTTTCTCTCTCAGTAATGTAAGACTTTTATCAAGCAGATACACGTCCTTTGCTGGAGCCCATTGGCCATAAACTATTGTGGCGACCTCACGCAATTCAGTGAGTGCCAGCAGTAGAGAAGAAACTGGTACAGCTAGGATTTTGTATAGCTTAGCCAAAGCCTCCATACCACAAGCATCGGTTAGGTCAGGCTCGGCAACAGAAACTCCATATAGACTTAGTCTTAGGAAATGGAAACAGTCACGCCAGCAAGCTTCGGCACGCTGCTCTTGATACAGTGCTCCTCCAGGTTTTACTAAGGCTGGTTCCTGCTTTAAGAGCTGTTTACGGGCTAAATTAACAAGTCTCCCTGCAGTAGATTGGAGTTCGAGAAGTGGGCCTATTTCTACACCGGAATATAAGCATAGGCGACTAATTTCACTAGGTTCGAGCAACCGCGAGGCCCCATCGGCAGCTGAGAGGATATAACGCAAATCCTGAGGTATTGTTAGCCTGGATGTTAATCCAAGGATTCTTGCATGCCGAGCAAGCTCGCGAATCAGATCTGAGTCGTTTCGTTCTCTCAAGGGAAGGCCACCGGTGTTAAGTCGTCTGATAAGACAGGGGAAGCAGTAAGCCAGCCATGCCTTTCTAGATAGAATGCCCAGGTAACATCACATCCGAGACCTGGGCATTGTTGGGGGACAATAGCTGCGAGTGAGGCAGTAACACCCAAAGACTCAAGAAGTGGACAAATCTCCCTAGGGTTGTTGATATAGCCTGACCTGATAGCTGACCCCACCACCCAAGTTAACCGTGTATCTCGCAGAGCTCCATCGCTATCCTCACAAGCGAGTAGCAGATTGCATGGCTTAACAACCATGGCGGCAAGGGTCTCGCGCCAAAGCCTAAGGTCATCAAGCTTGAGGTCAATTCTCAGAATACCTCCCTTAGTAGTGTGGTGTGACTCACTCTCGATGTCTAACCTAGAGACTAGTGAGTCGATACTGGGTGTATATATGTCTGTCATCTTGCTAGTACCAATCCTCTAATCATAAGGCTAAACTTTGATTTTAGGCTGACATTAGCCGATCTATTTCAGAATGAAGTTAGTTTTATATAACGATTTATTCCAGTTCGAGGACTTGACTGAGCATCCCGCTCGTATCCTCGCGGAAAGTCTTCATACTAAGTTGGAATGAAACCAAGAGAGCTGCAATTGCTATCAGGCCTTCAACTACTAATACTAATAGAAAAGGTAGGAGTGAGGAATTAGAAAACCCAAGGTCAGGCTCGATAAGACGGCCTAGGCTCAGTAGGAGTCCACCAAGAAGCTTGCCTAAGGCCCGAGACAAGGCTTGAGTTAAACCCCACAGCCCAACGAAGGCTCCTGCCGCTTGGGAGAGGGTAAAATCAAGCATCAAGCAGAGTACACCATTGGTACCTATGCCACTGGCAAGACCAAATACAAAAGTCGAAGACAGTAGCAGAGCAGAATTTCTTAAACATCCTGATGTTATTAACAACAGCATGCTTGAGATAACTAGCCAGCAGCCAAAACGGGCAGTAGCGAGCTTTCCGATCCGAGGAACTATCAAAAATCCGGCGCCCGACAGACCGATGAGAACGCCAATTCCCCAGTTTGCCGTTAAGCGGGATGTCTGAGAGATGCTCATGCCGAATATCTCCGCACCATAACTCTCGAGGACAGGATCTTGCAAGAATAGGGATAGTGTGAACAGCAACAAGAACACAGCAAAGACAAATACTTGGCCGCTAGACTGGATTAGTCTCCAAGACTCGGTCAAACTTAAAGAATCCTCTCTGTCTTCAGAGCGGCTATGGGTCAGGTGAGCCTCTTCTTGCCCCCATGTACCTATAAGTGTAAGTAACATTACTACAGCAACAACACGCTGGACATAGGAAAATAAGCTCGCTTCAAGCACTGCTGAATCTATGACACCATCAAGTCCGCGCAAACTTAACTCACCTGATATAGCTCCTATAATAAGGCCGATGCTTAACATGCACCAAAGAATACCAACCACTTGAGGGCGTTCCTCTTCATTAGTGCGGTCGATAACCAGTGCAAGAAATGGTGTAGTAGCCATTGAAATTCCAAGACCATAAAGTGCAAATAGCCCTGCAAATGTGATGATTATTACTGCTAGAGTAGCACTTTTACTGGTATTAGATGTGACTTCTGATAGACGAAATATTAATGGCACCGATAGCAAACTTAATAGACTAAATAGCGTAGTACCAACCCAAATGTAGGGAACTCTGTGGCACCCTAAGATGGCAAAACGGTCTGAAACTTGGCCGAATAAGACCCGAGACAAAGCCATTATCTGCTCTATGGCAAGCACAGAACCCACCAATAAACCAGGCAGTGCTAGTTCACTAAGCATTACCCGGTTCAGGAGACCACTGAATACATAAGCCATTGCACCAACAGAGCTTTGGAAAAGGCCTAGACGCAAAACAGTGTGCAAGGGAAGTAGGCGAGCCGTCATGATTCCAGCCGCATAGCATTCACATTATGTTTATGAGGTCAGTTAAGCATGAATGCTTTTACCACAACTTTTCTGGACGAGAGAGCTGTGGGTATGTCTCAAGCATGCTGTGATCTATCGGTCCTAGCAGCTAGTTCACTAGCTAGGTGCAGTGTTATGAATCTACTCTACTATCCTATAGCCTTAGTCCTGAGGTGGTTTCCTTGAAACAATAGCGAGACCTATCGAGAGAACTATAGCAACTTGCTTGACCTACGCATGCCAGGACCCAGATTTGAACTGGGGACACGGCGATTTTCAGTCGCCTGCTCTACCAACTGAGCTATCCCGGCCTACTAATCACACAATGCTACCATGTCAGTTTTGTGGGCTTTCTAAGGCTAGAGTACTCTACTTAACATATTTGGGCACAGTATGTTACGTGTCTTGATGTGTCATTTATCGGTCAGGTGTATGTGCTTTGAGCTGGTCGCTAGAGATACAGAGTTACTAGCTGTGTCTATAGACTAACAATAATGATATGCCTATTTTAGGCTGGGCCAGTTGATCCTTCAATATACCATAGTGTTGCAAGCATCTTCTAAGCAATCTAGTCGGGCAACGGCCACATAGTTTAAGAAATAGTTGCCCAACGTGGAGGGAAACTACACACATCTAGTAAAATTATATTAGGGTTCTCCAGCACTGGCAGGCGAGCATCTCGGCTGCTCTATCTAGATAAAGGGACTGAACGTAGCATTGCTACTAAGGTGCGATGAGCATCTTCACTGTCACTGAGTTCATGATCGAAGGGAATGATGATTGTCCTACCATCGACATCAAGATCCATTGCCTTAGGCGATATACGAACCATACGGGCGTAGCTAGCATCTACAACACAGCCAAAGTGACGTGCGTAGGCAGTAACAGCATCAGCATGATCGTCATTCATGTGGCGGCAAATCCTGTCACTCACTGCATCGGTAAGTGGGTTGACGCTCATAGTGTTGGTAGCTCTCTGTAGCTGAGATTAGACCAAGCTGCTATCTAAAGAAATGGGGTTAGACGTAAAAGGTTAAACCCTAGGTAGCTAACCAACAGAACAAAGATAGCAATTGTGACTCCATCACGCAGGCGGGAGGGCATGGTAAGCAGTAGTTAGTGGGATAGCATTGCTTTACTACAAAATCTTTATAGATTACAAGCAGGTAACCTACTATAGTATAGAGCTAAGGGCGAGGTCAGCCATACCAGCTGCAGGCTGTCTCCTACATGCTTTCACCGGTAAGCCTAGCATTCGCTCCCGCATCCGGCGCCACTGCGGATTACAAGCACCACCCCCAACACTGATTATCCTCTGCGGAGTTGGAGCTCCAAGACTGATTAGGCGCTTCCAGCCAGCAACCTCAATACGTGTTAGTCCTTCGAGCAAACTTTGAAGGAAAAGAGCATCGCTCACCGGACGTGGCGTGAGGATTGGCTTGAGCTCTGGGTCATCTACTGGGAATCTCTCACCCACTGAGGGCAGTGGTCTTAGCTGTAGGCCGCTGTCATGCTCGGGGTCAATCTGGCGGCTGAGTACCTGCAGTTGCTCCACATTGAAGAAGTAAAGTAGTGTGCGACAGCCTGCATTAGAGGCACCACCAGCAAGCCAGCGGCCATTGACACGATGTGTGCTAACGCCAGGTGCTGCCGTGATTGGTTGACTCACGAACCGCTTTAATACAAGAGTACTGCCAAGCACGCTGACACCGTCTCCGGCTTCCGGAGCCGATGCCAGCACAGCAGCGTTGGCATCGGTCGTACCTGCAACGATACTGACGTCGCCACGTAGACCAAGCTCTTGTGAGCGTCTCAAGCTGATGGTCCCAAGCACACTGCCGCTGGGATAGATGCGTGGCAGCATTCTGGACCAAGGTTGAGTCTGAAGTGGGGCTGGCCAGCTTCTTTGTAAGGGGTCCCAGCCTAGACGAAGATTGTTGCTCTCCTCGCCCCAGCGCCAGTCCTCCAATAGCCAGCCACTGATCCAGTCAGCTTGATGTCTCAGTAGAGCAATATTATCTGTGTGTTCAAGTAGCCGCAAAGCTCGAGCCAAACTTCCACTGGTACTAGCAGCTGGTCCACCCGATACTATTAGTCGGTGCAATAGATCTGCCTGTTCAGGGCAAGCAATATAATATGGGAGTGCATTGCCGATTGGTAAACCATTAGGTCCACAAGCCAGTAAGGTTCCTGAGGTACCATCAACAGCGATAGCAATTATGTGTTGACGCAAGCAATTAGGAATTGTCTGGATCAGACTGCAGCAGCTGTTGCGCCAATCTGGCCAATACTCAAGACCGGTATCGTAGGAGCATGCCTCATTGTGAAGCGTCTTGCCGCGTAAGTCCGCCACAACGATCCGCGCCCCACTAGTGCCAAAATCAATACCTAGACCAAGAGGGGCTGACTTGGCAGATTGAGCCTTTTTATCTATCATCTCGCTTGTTTCTATCATCCTCTAAAATTTTATAAGCCTCACTCTATATATTGAGCTTCGGACTGCAGAAGTGCTGTGGCTTTGTCAGCCACATTCTCCCAAGGGAGATTTAAGTCAGGGCGACCGAAGTGGCCATATACAGCGATGTTGCGGTAAAATCGACCGCCGCGCTGGGCTGGCAACTCCTGTAGGTTGAACTGTCGAATAATGCCACCGGGTCGAAGATCAAAATGTCTGTAGACTAAGTCAGTGAGCTTAGCGTTGGATATCTTGCCCGTGCCGAAGCTGTCTACCAAAATTGAAATTGGCTGAGCCACACCAATAGCGTAGCTCAACTGCACCTCAGTGCGACTTGCAAGACCGGCAGCTACTAGGCACTTTGCTACAAAGCGCGCCGCATATGCTGCTGATCGATCTACCTTAGTTGGATCCTTGCCCGAGAAAGCACCACCACCATGGCGGGCATAGCCACCATAGGTGTCAACAATAATCTTGCGGCCTGTAAGGCCAGCATCTCCCTGGGGACCACCTACGACAAACTTACCGGTTGGATTTACTAAAAAGCGGGTTTGTCCACGATCAGGGCGTAGCGGTAAATCTGCAGTTGCGGGCTCAACTACGTTAGTCCACAGATCACAGCTAATTGTATCTTGCACTTCTTTAGTCTTAGCCTTTCCTTGTACCTCTGCAGTATGTTGAGTAGAGATCAGAATTGTGTCTATTGCAACTGGCCTATTGTTTTCATAAACTACACTAACCTGTGTCTTACCATCTGGAAGTAAATAATTGAGAGTACCATCATGACGAACTTGGGCAAGCCGTCGAGATAATCGGTGTGCTAGGCTAATTGGAAGTGGCATTAGTTCAGGTGTCTCATCGCAGGCATAGCCGAACATGATTCCCTGATCTCCTGCCCCAACCAGATCGAGAGGATCTCCAGTATGACCGCTCGCCTCATTCACTCCTTGTGCGATGTCTGGAGATTGCTGGTCTAGTGCTACAAGCACTGCACAACTATCAGCGTCAAACCCACCAGAGCGTGAGCCAGTGTAGCCAATATCTCGTATGACACCTCGGACAAGATGTATGAAATCAATCTGAGCACTGGAGGTAACTTCTCCAGTAACTAAACAAAGGCCAGTATTAACTACAGTTTCACAGGCAACTCGGCTAGCTGGATCCCGCGCCAGTAGAGCGTCTAGCACGGCATCGCTTATCTGATCGCAAATTTTGTCGGGGTGACCCTCCGTAACTGATTCCGAAGTAAAGATGTACTGACTCATGACAGTGCTTTTGTCGAGCACTGTACGGGCATTGCTGTAAGTTCCTCCCAATGATTGATTAGATAGTTATGGGCACTAAGATGTGGCGATTGACTCCAACCGGACGTAAAGCCCAGACTTACTCCAACTCCAGCTTGCTGAGCCATTACGAGGTCAGCCTCTGAATCACTAACAAGGGCACACTCAGCTGGTTCTAGTTTGAGACGCTGGCAAAGCATATATACCGCTTGAGGCTTTGGCTTACTTGGGTAATCATCTGCCCCCCAAAAATCGGCTATAAACCTACCAAGACCTTGGCACTTCAGGAAGTCATTAATACTTGCGCGAGTGTCATTGCTCATAACCGCACAGGCGATTCCTGCCATACACATTCTTGATAATGCGTCCCGTGCGCCAGTAACTAACGGACGTTTTACAAGGTTAGTGTCTCGTTGCAACAATATATCTACTTCACTAAATATTTTCTCGGCTAGTAGCAAAGCCTCAGACCAAGTATGGCCCTGCAAGCAGAGCACAGCAGCTGTCGAAATCATGTTGTGCTCTCGTGATGCCACGGCAAGCAGCCCTGCCGGGTCAAGACTAGTAGCATTTTGCATTCGATCCATTTGAATGCCACAAACTGATGCAAGCGAAGCAGCCGCTCGCCTAGCAACAGTTTCATTGCTGTGTATTGACCGGAGCTGTTCTTTTAGGACTCTGATCCTTGCTGAAGCTAGATTGAGCAGATAAGGTTCACTGTAAGAGAGAGTGCCATCTTTGTCGAAGAGAATTCCTTTGACTGTACTGATAGGTTTCTGTCTTAGCCTAAGTTGCCCCATGCCAATTGTGTCGATCCTGATCAGGTCATTATCATATCTATTTGATCTTCACCATCCTCTGCCTGCTCCATTAGCATCTGCTTGTAACGTGCTGCCATCTCCTCTGCGCGGTCAAAGACTTTCTGAGGATCAGTAAGCATATCACCAGGTTCAGGTTCGAGAGCCTTGGTAGATAATGATATCCTGCCGCGCTCGGCATCGAGGTCAATAATCATTACCTTCATCTGATCATTCACGTTAAGAACCGAGTGTGGTGTTTCTATATGCTCATGGCTAATCTCTGAGATGTGTAAAAGGCCACTGACACCTCCTATATCAATGAAAGCACCATAAGGTTTAATACCACGTACAGTGCCAATAACTACCTCGCCAACTTCTAGACGGTTCATCTTTCGCTCTACAAGTGCGCGGCGATGACTCAGTACAAGTCGGTTACGTTCCTCGTCTACTTCTAGAAACTTCAGAGGTAGGAAGTCAGCAACTAGCTCTTCCTTAGGTTTACGAGTACTGATATGAGAGCCAGGGATAAATCCTCGTAGTCCCTCTACGCGCACTAGGGCACCACCGCGGTTTGTGGCAAAAACCTCGGAGTATATTGTTGCATCTTCCTTTTGAAGTTGGCGTACCCGTTCCCAGGCTCGCTGGTATTCAATGCGGCGGATTGATAGAGAAAGCTGACCATCTTCATTTTCCTCACTCATGATGAAGTATTCACGTACCTCACCTGGCTGTAGTACATCGCTGAGACCTTCAACCCTGTTGATTGAAACCTCTTGTACAGGCATGAATGCAGCAGTTTTGGCACCAATGTCAATCATTGCGCCCTTTGTCTCGAGAGCGAAGACGGTGCCGTTCACAATGTCGCCCGGCTTAAAGTTATAGTCATATTTACTAAGCAGGGAAGCGAATTCATCTACTGTGAATCCCACGCCATCTAGATCACGAACAGCTGTACGGCTGTATAGGTCACCCCCACTCGATAGGTCTTCTGAAACCTCTGTATCAGCTTCACTGAGCTCCGTGATAGTAGAGCTCTCAGTGTTGTTGTCGTCGTCGTCTGGATTGACCTGTATTTCCTGAAGTGTCTCGGACGTGGTGGCTTGCATGTACTTCTGGCGGCTCTGCCTCATGGCAGTGTGAAACAGACCTCTCGGCCCGCTGACCGATTGGCTAGGTAGACATTCTACACAGCTAAGTACTATCTTCCACAACATGTACAGATAGCAGCGAGAGGAGCTTGTGTTCCTCTAGAGTGGACCTTCCAGTAGATGGTCATGACGAAGCCGCTGATAGCTTGGAATCAGTGAAGATAAAACAGTGGCAAAGTGTAGGTTTTGTCTGCTTGACTGGTGGTTTTTGTATACTAGGGTGATGCGAGCTTGAAAGACTCTAAAGATTGTTCTAGATTTCTTTACTTATAGTAGAGAGTACCGTAGAGCACTGTAAGTAACCAATAAACTAAGCCCCCGACCGAAGTTTCAGCAACGGAACTTCGGTCGGGGGCTTAGTTTATTGGTCTATTGATTATTTACCAATCTTTGGCGGATCGCGAAAGGCAATTGCGAAGAAGAGTGTAGCAATAGCCAGGGTGAGGATAAGGATGTAGGCAAAGCTTTCCATAGTTCAAGCTCCTCAGTAGTGAGTCAACTGATGCGGGTGCTGCCTGCTGCCGCAGGAGGTGCGTAGCCCTCAGGAAGGCGTCGAGACGATTTGTCACCTAGCTTCTGGAATAGACCAAACTCGATCTGCTCACCAAGGTCAGGATCAATTCCAGCAAACACATCCCTGTAAAGAGTACGTGCTCCATGCCAGATGTGGCCGAAGAAAAATAGCAGTGCGAAGGTTGCGTGTCCAAAGGTAAACCAACCACGGGGGGAACTTCGGAAAACACCATCAGAACTGTATGTCTCACGGTCAAACTCAAAAGCTTCGCCAAGCTGTGCTTTGCGGGCTAGACGTTTGACTTGTGCTGGATCAGTGAAGGTTTGACCGTCAAGTTCACCACCTGAGACAGTTGCAACTATGCCACGCTGCTCGAATGAATATTTGGCTTCAGCTCGCCGGAAAGGAATATCAGCACGAACGATACCTTCAGAGTCTTCCAGGATCACTGGGAAATTCTCAAAGAAATTAGGTAGGCGACGTACTTGTAAGTTGCGGCCTTCACTGTCAGAAAAGCTTATGTGGCCTAGCCAACCTGTTGGCAAGCCGTCTCCGTTGACCATGGGTCCGACACGGAATAGTCCACCTTTAGCAGGACTATTGCCAACATAGTCATAGAAAGCAAGCTTTTCAGGAATCTTACTATATGCCTCATTTATGCTGGTGCCTTCCTCAATAGCGGTCTGTGCTCGACGATTAATTTCATTCTTGAAGTAACCCTGATCCCACTGGTAACGAGTAGGTCCAAAGAGCTCAATTGGCGTTGCTGCAGAGCCGTACCACATAGTGCCAGCCACTATAAAGGCTGCAAAAAAGACTGCTGCAATTGCGCTAGCAAGCACAGTTTCGATGTTACCCATCCTTAAAGCTTTATACAAGCGCTCAGGAGGTCGGGTAGTGATGTGGAAAATTCCAGCGATGATTCCAACGATCCCTGCGGCAATGTGGTGAGCCACAATGCCGCCTGGGTTAAATGGGTTGAAGCCTTCTGGTCCCCAAGCAGGCTGGACTGACTCTAAATGACCTGTGAGCCCATATGAATCAGATACCCACATCCCGGGTCCAAAGACACCAGTGAGGTGAAACGCTCCAAAACCGAAGCAGCCAAGGCCAGCAAGAAGCAGGTGAATACCAAAGATTTTTGGCAGGTCAAGGGCAGGCTCGCCAGTTCGTGGGTCTTGCCAGATCTCAAGGTCCCAGTAAGTCCAGTGCCAGATAGCAGCAAGAAACAGAAGCCCACTAAACACAATGTGGGCTGCAGCAACTCCCTCGAAGCTCCAGAAACCTGGATCAACTCCTGTCTCTCCAGTAACACTCCAGCCTCCCCAGCTACCGGTAACACCTAGCCTGGCCATAAAGGGCATAACGAACATGCCCTGACGCCACATTGGGTTCAGGATCGGATCGGAGGGATCGAATATAGCGAGCTCGTACAGAGCCATAGAGCCAGCCCAGCCGGCGACTAGGGCGGTGTGCATGAGGTGCACGGCCAAGAGTCGGCCTGGGTCGTTAATAACGACTGTATGCACCCGATACCAGGGTAATCCCATAGGGTCTAAATTTCGGGTTTTATTGAAACTGCGTAGAGCAGCTTCTTTAGTTGTGTTTTTTAAAACCTGTGGATAGTAAAGGGCTTCCTCTAAAGGCAGAGGGTATACAGCATAGGTCGGACGTCCACATGATCACGTCAAATTCAAGTAACTGCCACGGCTTCAAGGTCCCTTAAACAGAAGAAGGGGACCAGTTACAAATCGCAAAGTAGCAGCCCAGAATGTATCGGACTGCTGACCCCTCCATGCCAATTGTTCGATTTGTTCGCGAAGGTCGTGACGTTGAATGCCTGCCCGGCGAAAACTTGCGTGAGATTGCTATCCGCGAGGGCATTGCGCTTTATGGATTGAAGGGGCAGCTTGGCAATTGTGGTGGCTGTGGACAGTGCATCACCTGCTTTGTGAGCATCGAGGGTGGTCTTGGTAGCCAACCCCTATCACCGCGAACACCTGTAGAAGATTCTCGGCTACGGCGTCGGCCAGATCACTGGCGCCTAGCTTGCCAGACATTGGTGGAGAGATCTGTAATTGTCACGACGCGTCCGCAATCTGGTCAAAAGCAGCTGGAGAAGCAGTTGAAAGAGGCCCAGACAGCAACTTTGCCGCCTGGACCCCAATACGAACCAAGAGCTGATGAAGAGGACAAGGCCTGACGGCGGCATGGGAGTTTGTACTGGCGGTGATACCTTCGCCGCATTCTCGTTCATCTGAGGCTATGGAAACCAACGACCTTGGTTTTGTTGCTAGCTTGTTGTTTGTGCTAGTGCCTGCAATCTTCCTGATCATCCTTTACATCCAGACCAGTAGCCGCGAGGGCTAGCCAACACTGCTAACCCGCTGTTCCGGTTCACGCACTAGCAAGACTGGTGCCTGAGCGTGCACGCGTATGTAGTCACTGGCCGAGCTCCCTAGCAGCTTGTCTAGATCGACAAGCTGACGAGCTATGAGAGGACGTCGATCTTGAGAGGCGATTACCACCAAATCAGCTCTAATTTCTTCTGCAGCAGCACAAACTCCCTTGCCAATATCTACTCCAGTTCTATGCAGAGGAGCCATAGCAACCCCAAAAGACCTAGCCCTTGCTACAGCTGTCCTGAGTACCTCATCAGCTTTGGTTTGCCCTCCACGTGTTGCCACTAAGTCTTGACGGCTTAAATGTATGCCAGTTAGTTGGCCGCCAGGAATCTGGCTAGTCAGCTCGCAGGCAATCTTAATAGCATCATTGCCGACCCCAGTACCGTCCACGGCAACAAGTACTCTGTTGATGTGGCGGATGTAAATGTCATCACGAACCAGCAGCATTGGGCGGGTCGATAACTGAAACACGTACTGACTAGTACTGTTTGCTAAAATTGATTGCAGGCGCCCAAGACCACGGGATCCCATGATGATTAAGTCAGCATTTAACTCATCAGCGACTGCAAGTACGGTCTGCTTTGGGTCTCCTTGGCGAATAATTTTATTCACATCTTCTGGCTTCAGTCCAATTTTGTCCATTGCAGAAGTTAGTAGCAAATCTGCCTGATCTCGGTGAGCCGATACATCACCAGAAGTCTGTTCATCAACAACATGTAAAAGGTTGAGCTTCGCCTTCTGGAAAGCTGGGAGATTCTGCAGCATCTGCACCATATCCTCCACATGTCCCTTGCCGGAATCGGCAATCAACACATTTCGGAACATCGTCACTCAGGCAGCTTAGGCTGCAACCTATACCTGAAATTCCTGAATGAATGAGGCGAGTGCCGAGAGCGTTACGAGCAGCGCCGCGACTTGGACGCTGCGCAAGCGTGTATTACCGCAAGACACTGATTACAGTGGCATAATGTGGCATGGTGCGTATGTGGGCTGGCTTGAAGAGGCTCGCGTCGAAACTCTTTCTGCCGTTGGTATCGACTACGACAAGCTATCAGAAGAGGGGATCAGTATCCCAGTAGTTTGCCTTAAACTGGATTACCACCAAGCGCTGCGTCATGGCGACGTTGTGACACTGAAGAGCCGCTTACTACCTGCTGTTGGAGTTCGTCTACCTTGGAGTTGCCGGATTGTGGATGATGAGAATCGGTGTTTGGCAGAAGCGCAAGTAGATATGGTGGTAGTACGTCGTTCTGGATGTCAAATGCAGGTGCTGCGAAGGCCACCAGAGCCTCTTGCTTCTTGTATTGCTCGTGTACGCTGTGGACCAGCTGAGGGATAAGGTCACCTGAAGAAACTTAGTTTCTCTACTCCAAACTAAATGACTGGTATTTAGGGGCTAGTTAGCCCTAAATTTGTTGTAGGGAGGCAAATGCATCTTCTTCACTCCTTACGACAGCCACATAAAGTGCTTAATTAGCAACTGCCAATCGCGTGAGCTATCCCAGCTTGGTTCCAATATTTGTTGAGCCTGAACAACTAGGGTTTGCAGTCTATCAAACCTGAGGTTATGCAATTAATAAGCATGCTTCTTGCTAAACGTCTTGATAGGATACTACGTGATTTCTAGTTCCGGATCTTTAGTTGTGACCTGCGCTGATTGCGCTAAGAGATTTGTACAAGCTGAAGCATTTTAGTGACTGACTATCTACCCCAAAACTGCCTAGCATTGGAGCTGCTGGCTTGGCGGCAGCGGCAGTTGCTTGGAGGTGGTTGTGCTGCTAACTTTGACTGGTTGCTTGATCTTGCTGGTGGTGTATCATGGCAGCTATTACAAGAATGTCGGCTGTACCCTGACCAAAACATTCACTTGCAGCTTGAACCTACAAAGCTGCAACATCTCTGGCAACAGCATCTTGCTGAGCAAGTGCCGCTACAGTACTTAGTTGGGATTTGTCCCTGGCGCGACTTCTTGCTTGAGGTTAACTCTGATGTATTAATCCCGCGACAAGAAACAGAATTACTAATAGACCTTGCGCTTGGATGTATTGAAGAACACAGCAATACTTCAGGACGATGGGCCGATCTTGGAACGGGTTCTGGCGCTCTTGCTGTAGCTCTCGCCCAAGCTCTATCTGTTTGGTCAGGACATGCTACCGATTGTAGTTTGTTAGCGCTTCGCACAGCGGCACTTAATCTCAAGCGACTAGTACCTAATAGATGTTGGTCTCTACATTTAGGTAACTGGTGGGATGCAGTCCAGCCTTGGTGGGGCCAGTTTGATTTGGTGGTCTGTAACCCCCCTTATATACCTGAAACTCTCATTGCGGGTCTCGACCCAATCATTAAGGACTACGAACCTAGGTTTGCCCTTTCTGGTGGTCCAGATGGTCTTCAATCCATCCGAATATTGGTGAAGCAAGCCATTTTGGCGCTTGCCCCAAGAGGCTGGTTGTTACTTGAGCATCATCACGACCAGAGCAAAGAAGTTTCTGAACTAATGCATGCTAGTGGACTAGTCGAGGTCCAAACTGCTACTGATCTGCAGGGCATTCAACGCTTCGCAATTGGTAGACGACCTCTGAGCACTCTAAATAGAAAGAAGGTTGAAAGCCATGGCTAAGATTCTTGCTCGACAAGCTATGTCTAGCGCATTGCTTGCTGGCGGAGCCGCAATTGTACCGACCGATACTCTACCTGCTCTAGCAGCACTACCACAACATGCTGCACAACTCTGGAAGCTAAAGCGTCGGCCAAAAGACAAGCCATTGATCTTAATGGCAGCAACAGTAGAAGAATTACTTCAGTACGTGCAGCCTCAAGTTCGTAATGAAATAGAGGCATTGGCATGGTCACATTGGCCAGGTGCACTCACCCTCGTTCTACCTGCTCAAGGGGTAGAGGTGGAGTTGCTACATCCGGGAGCTGAAGCTAGAAATTTAGGTTTGCGTGTACCCGCTTGTAGTGTCCTACAGCGACTTTTAAGATGTGTCGGTCCTCTAGCAACCACCAGTGCTAATTTAGCAGGACATGCACCATCCCTCGATGATCAGCAAGCTTCAAGTTGCTTCCCTGATCTTCCTTTATTAGCTCCATTGCCATGGCCTCCCTTGTCGGGTTCTGCCAGTACAGTTCTTGCCTGGTCGTCACCTGGTTGCTGGAGCCTACTGCGCCGGGGCACTGTAATACCAAGACTACCCAGTATGTATTAGGTAATGCTCTGGCTAATTGGATTAGTCCTACTACAGCAGATAGGCTTTCACTGGTTCCTCGAGCCCTTTGTCGATCTTGCAACCTTGTTGCTAGAGCTAAGTAGTTTTATATGGGTGCTTTTTCTAGGGCTTGGTGGATGGCTACTATCAGATCGGGTAGATTCGGAGGAATAGAACCAACGTGATTAGGTCCTAAACCTCTTCACCGTACTTGCTTCATGGTTTTTAATTTCCAAGGCATTATTTATCCACTTTTATACTAAAAGTCGAGAAAAGAGCACTGACTGTGTACTGATCTAGCTAGCACTAATACAGCTACTGGCTCTTGTGAGGCTCTATACTTGCAGATGCTATGGTACAGCTGTATTAGTGCCTAAAAAAATACCAGCCAGTGACTCATGTTGTTAAGATTATATCCTGGCTCTCTTATATAAACCTAAATCTTTATCAAGTTATTATTCTCTTTGCACTTCTGCCTGTGTCAAACACTATAGACGTTACACTGTAGCCAATTACGAGAGTTACAGCATTTTGGGCGTTTAGCCCCGAACGTATTAACTTTAACCACAGAAGTTGCAAAGGCTACCTAATACTGGCTATAGAGAGTTGTAAACAGTGCTATGTTCTCAGCTTCGTCTAAGCCAAGATGGAGCACCCCTAAACCAGTCACCTAGGTCATCATCATCAGGGTGGAATCGCTCATCTGGATCGGCTATGCCAAGGTCTAGTTTCCCTAATAGCTGATCAACACCATCTCGATGCTGCTGCTGCTGCTGCTGCCGTCGAGCTCGCCGTAGCCAGGCAGCAACAGTAGAATCATGATCGACGAATTTCTGTAGGTAAATACGCTCCGACAGACTGACAGACTGACTACTAGCAATGCGCTTTAGAATGTCCTGCAAACGCAGGCGAGTTGATGTCGTCAGCATGAATGCTATAGCTTGGTCTATGTGTCATAGCTATGGCTTTGGCCTGTAGTCAGCAGTAATCCATCCAAATTTACGCACAGTTTCTAAGGTAAGTGCTAATACTTAACTAGTTTAGCCAATTAGCCCAGCTAGACTGTTACCTAAGTTAATTTGCTAAGGAGCTATAACCTAGCATACCTATCCAAATGTGCACTATTAACTCTAAATCTGGTGAACTTGTTGCTAGTAACAGGTTTATAGCCGGCAACAGCCCAACTGCGATAGCAGTTCTCCTATCGACAATGATGAAGATGTTAAGAGTAGACAGGAGATAAGGCCTTTATGATGTGTTGACCAAAGCTATATTAGCAATTCCCCTCAAGGAATTGCTAATAAATATCCACAAAACTACTAGAATCATCATGGCAGACTATTACTGTAGACTATCTAAAATTTAGTACTAATCTTTCTAGCCTTTAATACATTGACAGAGTACTAATGTAAGTACTAAGAGCAGTGGTATATAGGCATTTTGCCAGCTTTTAGTCTAAGGATTAATTGCTTGAGACTCACACTCTTACAGAACGGGCCGTGCTGGATTCGAACCAGCGACTGAGTACTTAGAAGGTACTTGCTCTATCCAACTGAGCTAACGGCCCCAATTGCCTGCTATGCCAGTATATTAGCAATTAAACATAAGCCTGAAAGCTTCAAGTAAGTAGGAGGCGAAGGGCGCAGGAAAGTTTTCATTCCTCATTAAGCTTCTCTAGAAAAGTAGTTTAGATTGAAAAATTCAATTGGCCATGTCCCCGTAACAGTTCCACAAAAGAGAAGGCAGTAATTGCTGTCTGCACTTTCCAGTTAAGACTATACTGTTAAGATTCATCTGTTCATAAGTCCCAGTATACTAAAGTTAGAATATTCGCTCGTGTTGTTCGGCAAGCGCAGACGCTAAGCGAGAAATTAAAATCCGTGCGTAGGGAAGAGTGGAATCCTCGCTACCTGATTTGACAGCCTGCCTGATTAGGCCAAATAGCTCTTCATTTTCAGATCGACTATGTCTAGATTCCTCCAGACATACTCCCATAATCTCCTCCATTATGCTGTAGTCATCATCGGTTGCGACCTTTTGGATGTATGTATAGGTAAGGACAGAAGCAAGACCCCACTCATCATAGCTTCGGATTAGTTCACCATCATCGCTAATCTCCTCAAACTGTTGAGCTAAAGGATGAACATATGCTGAGGGAATCAACGCAAGCGGTACAGCACAGTCTGTGGTGTATTCCACGAGAGTAGAAGTACCTGCCCTATTCAAGTGTGGTTACAGTGTAGAAGTTTCAGAAGACGTGTCGACGAGCCTCACAGAGCACGTCCTGCTCACGGAAGGACTACACGCTTAGTCATGTTTTACCATTGGTGGTCAAGACTATACAGAGCCTTTCAGGCACTCTAGCAAGTGTCGCCACCGATATTACTATTAAAGTTGCTATTTAGTTCCTTTAATAGCTTTGTAGCTAAAAAGGCTATTAGATTACCGCTTGCTAACTTGTGTATAGTCTTTTCTTGTTACCCTTAGCTATAAATAGTGGACTGTCAAAATAGTATAATTAGACAGGCGTCCAGTAAAGTCATGTAATGCTTATTTAGGGTATTACTAATGTATCTTGCAAAAACTATGGGACACAAGTTAACTTAAGGCTTGGGAGTATCTTGACCTAATCTTAAGTCACAGCAGTTTGTTACTAAAATTAACGTCTACTATTCTCGATCCTACTTTAATAGTATAGTCATTTAGTGGTAAGCTTTACAAGCATTTTTCCTACTGCAAAATGATCACAGAGTAAAAGCTTTGTAGCTTGAGATAGCTATGCTGCCTCTAAATTTTTTGTTGAAACAAATGACTAGGCAATCCTCTCCTAATTTGGAAAAAGCATCTTTATTAGAGTACTTTTTAGTCTAACTTGACTTAAAAGTTGCTAAATTGAACTGCTAGACCGCGGTCAGCTCTAAGATGAGTCGATGCTGCATGTAACAATGGCGGCCTCAAGGCTGGATAATTCTCAAAAGCTCGAGCTCCTAGAGCTCTACCGCTTAGGAGAGACAACTTCTGTGCTTGCAGCCCGGTTTGGCTGTAGCCCCAATACAGTAACACGAACAGTCAGATCCTTGCTATTACCAGAGGAGTACGCTGCTCTAAAGTCACAGCGTGGGCGTACAGTGATTGCTCCTAAACTAGAGCAAGTGCAAGTTCTGTATGATCAAGAGGAGCAATCCCTTGATCATACAGAACTTGCATTAGATGATGCCGATGACTTCTCGAATGGAGACGAGGATGAAGGTAGTGACCCGGAAAGCAACGAGACAGTTAATCCTGATGAGGATGAGGAAGCTTCGTATAAGTTTGTACCACTTCCTTTAGATAGTACTGACACAGAACAAGATGTTGTCGTGGCGCAGCCATATCGTGGTGATCTATTGCCTGTCAGCGTATATCTACTAGTCGACAGATCCGTCGAGCTTGATCCTAGAATTTTAAATACACTACCAGGACTTGGACTACTTAGTGATAGTGAACTAGAACGACAGGCACTTGTCCTCTATAGCAACCCCCGTGCTGCAAAGCGTCAGTGCAGCAGGAACCAACGAGTCATTAAGGTACCTGATAGCTCTGTATTCCAGAGGACTATTCCCTTTCTTCTAGCTCGCGGCATTACGAGATTAGTTCTTGAGGGTGGTGCTTTGCTCGCACTTGATAATATATCCCAAGAACCTACATGATTGATATGTTAGATCAACGTCCTAGCTATAGTTAGCGCAATCCTAGCCATAGTGCAGCAGTACTGGCTCCACTAACTATGCCTACAATGAAGGTAACTCCTACAACAAACCCGCTTGGCAGTGGAACACTCTGGCTAGTACCTAGTGTTAGGCTTACTTTGTCAGACAGGTTTTGTGTTCCAAGACAAAGTATTAGGAGCAACAGAGCTGCATTTCCCAAATTAATAGCCAGTAATCGGCAACAAGCAAATATTCCAAACACTTGGCTAGATCCTTATATAGCCAATTATAGTGACATGAAACAATATAGTAGTTTCTCGAGGCGCCTAGGACCAAGTGAAATTTAACCCCCCTAGTCATGCTTAGCTGTTAGCTCGTGAGTTACTATGTTGGTCTCTACATAATCTTATTGTGTGTGTTTCTCTTAGCTAAATATTGTCATCTTATAGCTAAGCAACTTTAGCTGAATGAAGATTACCTCGTAAATACTTAGCTGTCGTGATTAACTAGCATTTGTGCATGAGACTCTCTCTCAATATTATTGAGGTTTTATACCCCGCTCAGTCTTGGACCATACGGCTTTCTGGCAAAGTGAAGTAAGAGTCATCTTCTTTACAGCTATTAGCCACATATAATATGGTGAGCTGCTTCTCCTAATGGGGATGTCATCTACTTCTCACTCCTTGCCCGCCGGTATAGAGCTAAAGCTACTGTTAGCAGCACTACGACCTCTCTGTTGGGGTGCTGCTGATATTCTCCGGGCTTATGCTCGTGGTGAACAGCCGCCTTATGATTATCCACGGTTTCTTGATGTCCAAAGCAGTAGTGAGGGACCTGTCTCAACTGCAGATCAGGCAGTCAACCAGTGGCTGCTCAATGGCCTCCAGGCAGATTTCCCTTATGCAGACTGGGCTTTGCTGAGTGAAGAGACAGCAAAAAATTCAGTCGTGACTAGTCAGCCGCTAGCAGCAGGGTGGCTGTGGATCATTGACCCGTTGGATGGAACTCGCGATTTCTTGCAAGGCACGGGTGAGTACGCTGTACATCTAGCTCTGGTACATGAGCAGCGCCCTGTACTTGGCGTAGTACTACTCCCAGAAGCTAACGAACTATGGCTAGGTGTAGTAGGAAAAGGTGTTTGGTGTGAAGATCGAGAAGGGCAACATAGACCCGCTAGTTTTAGCTCGCGATGTGGTATATCAGAGCTGAGCTTGGTAGTAAGCCGTAGTCACCGTGATGAGAGACTGGGAAAGCTGATTGCAGCCCTGCAACCAAGTTGTACGAGTTTTGCTGGCAGTGTCGGCTACAAAATTGCGGCGATTCTGCGTGGGGATGCTGATTTCTATATTTCTCTATCTGGTCAAAGTGCACCTAAGGACTGGGACATAGCAGCTCCGGAAGCCATACTGCTTGCTGCGGGTGGCTGTTTCACACATGCCGATGGCAGTCAGATCCGTTACAACAGAATTAATAGCAAGTCAGAACAGACAGGCTGCTTGATCGCTAGCCATGGCATAAGCCACGTTGCACTTCTCGAAGCAGCTACCCGTGCAATGCTACTAATTGACCCTAGTTTTCAGCTTTGACTAGCATCTGGCTAGTTTTCCTAGCCCTAGTGTTAGGGCTAGGAAAACTCCAGTTCTAGTCTTTGCTTATCTTGTAAACCAGCCTAATTTGGTAAAGGTGCAACCGGTGTTGGAACTGGCTCTGATTCAGCAATATCACCACTCTGGGGAACACTACGCAAGGTCAGGTTAATGCGTCCACGATTATCGATCTCCCGGACACGTACCGTAACTTCGTCACCAACCTTAACAACATCCTCCACTTTTTCAACGCGCGCTTCAGACAGCTGAGAGATGTGGATCATGCCTTCTTTGCCAGGCAAGATTTCCACGAAGGCACCAATTGGGATAATCCGGGTAACAGATCCTGTGAAAACCTCACCTTCATTAACTTTGCGAGTTAGTCCTTCAATAATCTTTTGTGCTTCATCGGCAGCTGCCCCTTCATGAGATGCAACGGTAACAATGCCACTATCTTCAATATCAATTTTGGTATTAGTACGTTCAGTAATGCCCTTAATTGTTCGTCCCCCTGGGCCAATCACTGTGCCGATTAGCTCAGGATCGATGCGAAAGCTAAGCAGTCGTGGAGCATGTGGAGATAGAATATCTCTAGGTTTGTCGATAACCTCAAGCATCTTGCTAAGGATATGTAGCTGCGCCGGTCGTGCCTGATTAATTGCATCAGACACAATACTGATCGGTAAACCAGTAATCTTCATGTCCATTTGTAATGCAGTAATACCCTTCTCGGTGCCAGCAACTTTGAAGTCCATATCACCAAGGAAGTCTTCTATACCCTGAATATCTGTGAGGATCCTGACTTCTTCTTGTTCTCTTATTAGACCCATGGCTGTGCCACTGACCGGAGCCTGCAGCGGCACACCAGCGTCCATTAGCGCCAGGGTACTGCCACAGACGGATCCCATCGATGTGGAGCCATTAGAGCTTAATACCTCACTGACGACACGAATTACATAGGGGAAAGTGTCCTTGGCTGGCAAGACCGGTAAGATGGCACGCTCAGCTAGAGCACCGTGCCCAATCTCTCGGCGCCCTGGAGAACGCATTGGCCTTGTTTCACCAACAGAGTACGGCGGGAAGTTGTAATGGTGCAAATAGGTCTTCTCAGTATTAGGGTTAAGGTCATCAAGCTCCTGGGCATCGCTGGGAGTCCCTAGTGTCACTGTCGACAGAACTTGAGTAAGACCCCGTCGGAAAAGGCCAGAGCCATGAACTCTACGGGGGAGAATCCCAGCTGCTGCACTAACTGGACGGACTTCATTGAGAGCGCGCCCATCAACCCGTTTATTTTCCTTAATTATCTGCTCTCGCATCATGCTTTTGGTCAAGGCTTTAAATCCATTGGCAAGTAGCTTCGGGTTGGCACTAATTAGGTGGCGGACAGGGTCTTCTTCTTGTAATCCTTGAATGGCTTCAGCCACTTCGTTGCGGATGGTATCAAGCTGACTCTCACGATCTGCTTTTGTGAGGTCAAACTGCCTCAATACATCGTTGATGGCCTTGCTGCAAGTTTTGTATAGATATTCAGGAATCGTAACATCTTCTTCTGGTGCTTCAGGTCGGACTTGATCAATGCCTAGATCTGCCAAGAGCGATTCCTGGTTCCTAATCAGTTCACAGATTGCTTCATAGCCAAAGTCAATGGCCTCAATCATATCCTGTTCAGGTAACTGATTGGCACCAGCCTCAACCATCACTATCCCATGGGGTGTACCAGCTACGACGAGGTCGAGATCGCCACGCTCAATCTCCCTAAAACTAGGGTTTAAGACAAAGTCATCGCCAAGCAAGCCGACCCGCACAGCAGCCATCGGACCATAAAAAGGAATACGGGCTAGCAAGGTTGCTAAAGATGCACCGGTGACAGCTAATACGTCAGCAGGAACCCGCTCATCAAGAGATAAACAAGTAGAAACAATCTGAAGATCATCCCGCAACCAGCTAGGGAAGAGCGGACGCATTGGCCGGTCAATTAAGCGAGAGATTAGTACTGCTCTTTCTGGAGGGCGTCCTTCGCGTCGCGTAAAGCTGCCAGGTATGCGGCCTGCAGCATAAAGACGCTCTTCATAGTCACATGTCAGAGGAAGAAAGTCAATGCCTTCTCGGCTACTGGATCGGGTTGCAGTGACAAGGACGGCAGTGTCACCGCACTCAACCATGACAGATCCCCCGGCCTGTGGGGCGAATCGACCGGTGGTCAGCCGAATCTCCCGACCATCGAAGGAGAACGACTGCGTTTGATCTTGCACGTGTTGTTTATCTCTTTGACTGATAACGACATCATCGCACCCAGTTGTGCTTCAAGACTCACCTCAAAGTAAGGAGCGGAATCTGGCCGTCTGCAATGCTGACTGGACTGTACGGCAAGTTAGTTACCAGCTCGACTTCACCACACCAGGTAGCTCGCCTTTATGGGCACGCTCCCGCAATTGGTTGCGGCAAAGCCCGAAGTCTCGGTACACACCACGGGGTTTGCCTGTAGCCCAACAACGATTTCGTATACGGATAGAGGAGCTGTTACGCGGTAGAGCCTGGATCTTGCGATGAATCCCGAGGCGCTCCATTGGGTTGCTTGCTGCTTTGAAAGCTGCCTTTAGTGCTGCCCGTTTAGCCGCGAAACGCTGAACTAACTTCTTCCGCTTTGTATCGCGAGCAATCATCGAGTTTTTAGCCATGTTAGTGCATCGAGGTAGGAACAATCTTAGTTTGGTCTCTACCATACTTACCACAATGCCTCACAGTATGGACTGGCTCAGACCCAGTTAGCGTTCAATGAGTTGCTGAACTGCCCTCAGTTGACTGGTATCACGGACTATCAGGATTACACTTAACCCAACAATTAGTAAGAAGCCAGACTGCAGAAAAGCTAGTTGCAGTTTTTCAGGAATAGGTTTACCTCGCAAAGACTCAATCAGCAGCAGCAGCAGCTGTCCACCATCAAGCAGAGGTAAGGGCATTGCATTGAGAACTGCTAAGTTTACAGATATCAGAGCTGTAAATAAAATCAATCCAGAGGGTCCTTGCTGGCTCAGTTGAGCTCCCATTTCAACAATCTTAACTGGACCACCTACCTGACCAACAGTATTGCGAAAATTAGTTATCAGGCCCAGATAGCCATTCAAGGTACGCTGCAGCAATACGCCAATTTGACCATTAGTGTAGCTGATTGCTTCAAGCGGGTTGTGAACTGGTCTGGTTCTAACACTAATGTTTGCTTGAAGCTGAGCTCCGATCCATCCTTGTCCTTGCTGCTCACTAGGCTGCGCATATAATGTACTCCGCTCTCCATTCCGTTGTGTCTCAAGGTTGAGGCTGACTCCCGGCGCAGTTCTGATGCGTTCAACCATAGTTCGAACTGCTTCTTGTCCACTTCCTAGTAGTTGTCCATTGATAGATAGTAATTGGTCGCCAGTACGAAGACCTGCTTTGTCTGCAGCAGAGCCAGGCTGTACCGCTACTACTAATACACCAGGATCAGGGTTGGTTGGCAATCCGGCAAGTACAGCTTGACCTAGAATCACTAACCAGGCAAGTAGAAGATTTGCCAGCACGCCTGCAACGATCACAAAAATCCGTTGTGGGACTGGTCTATTACGTAATAGATCAGGATCATTAAAGGGAATATCACTAGTTTCATCATCATCTGGGAAAGAGACAAAACCACCAAGTGGCAGTAGCCTTAGAGCATAGGTCACACCTTGCCGTTGGGTGCTGAGTATGGCTGGCCCAAACCCAACTGAGAAGCCACTGACATGGATCCCTTGCATACGTGCTGCTAGAAAGTGGCCTGCTTCATGAACTACAATCAGCAGCGCCAGAGTCACTAATGCCGCTAAGACATTCATGCAGTAATTGCCAAAGTTATTATTCTGGCCGGATCTGATCGTCGCCGTAGTACTTAGCAAGGGAGCTGGGAAGGCGAATGCTGCCGTCAGGTTGCTGGCCAGCTTCAAGCAAGGCCGCCATCGTGCGCCCCACTGCCAATCCACTACCATTAAGTGTGTGCACTAGGCGTACGACTTTGCCCTCTTTAGTGCGAATAGCAGAACGGCGAGCTTGGAAATCTCCACAAGTGCTACAACTAGAGATCTCCCGGAAAACACCAGCCCCAGCTAACCAGACCTCAAGATCATAAGTTCTGGCGGCAGAAAAACCCAAGTCGCCTGTACAAAGCTCTATTACACGATATGGAAGCTCAAGGGCTTGCAACACAGACTCGGCATCAGCAGTAATTTGCTCATGTGCCTCAGTAGAATGGTCAGGATGTGTAAACCAGTAGAGCTCAACTTTATTAAACTGGTGTAAGCGGATTAGACCGCGTGTGTCGCGACCATAGCTGCCAGCTTCTCTCCGGAAGCAGGGGCTGTAGGCTACGTAGCGTAGCGGAAGCCGCTCTAGCGGGATAATTTCGCCTCTATGCAAAGAAGTTAGGGGAACTTCAGCTGTTGGAGTTAACCAAAGATCATCCTCGATACAATGAAAACAGTCTTCAGCGAACTTTGGCAATTGTCCAGAGGCCACAAGACTAGCACTGTTTACTAAAACAGGTGGCATAACTTCACGGTAGCCTCGCATTATATGCAGGTCCAGCATAAAATTTATCAGTGCCCTCTCCAGACGTGCACCCGTCCCCATGAGAGTGATGAAACGGCTCTGGGCAATATGAACAGACCGCTGGCTCTCAAACAAACCTAAGCGCTCGCCAATCTGCCAATGGTCTTTAAGTCCATCCAGCCGGATTGGGTCTCCCCAGCGACGTAGTTCACGGTTTGCAGATTCGTCAAGCCCGTTTGGACAGCTCTCAGATGGCAGGTTTGGCAAACTCCGAAGTTGCTCTTGCAAATAGCAGCTCAGCTCTTTTCCCTGTTCTTCCAGTGCTGCCACTTGCTGCTTGACAGTATTGCCCCGCCGACGGAGTCCAACAATTTTCTCATCCTTAGGAGAAGTGCCTAGCTTGATAAGCTGTCCAACTTCGCGACCAATGCGATTGCTTTCAGCTTGAAGAGCGTTGCGCCGCTCTTCAAGGTCACGTTCTTGCTGAGCCATGGCCTGAAGAGAGGCGATATCGACATCGACTCCGCGCCTTGCCAAGGATTGGGCCATGTGGTCTGGATTATCACGCACAAGGCGTTGACTGAGCACGACGAATTTGTTCAAAGACGCCGGAAGCCTAATTAATGAGTTACCTACACCCTCTTATCTCGTCCTCTACCTTTTTAAAGAACCTGGCCCATCATCACAGTAGCTACGGCGGAGAAAAGCGTAATGCCAAGAGCAGTCATTGGGTTCTGACCTTGTGCTACCGCCACACTAGTAATTACTCCAGCACCTAAGCAAGCAATTGCTAGCTGACTGATGAGATCCTGAGAATGTTTCAATGCTGCTCCTTAAAGGTATGATAAAAAGCTACGAAGCACCAGTACTGCTACCTCTAACTGAGAGTCCTTTCTTAACAGCGTGTTAGGGTTCGTCACCAGTCGCAACATCAAGAGTTTGTGGCAAGGAGGCTGGGCGAGCCCGCCCACCAGTTGCCCAGGCTTTAAGTGACTCCAGCTGCTCGCGCGCTGTTCGGACTAATGGTACTAACTGACCAGCTGCTTGAATCAGGTCATTCTCGGCCAGTTCTCTAGTCTCAGCGAATGCAAGATGCATTGCCTCAATGACAGCTTGCTCAAGCTCAGCTCCCGAATAGCCTTCACTGCGATCTACAACAGTCTCTAGAGGAAGAACTAAGCCGGGACGACGCCGTTGAATGTGCAGTTCCAGGATTCTTCTTCGCTCTTGACTGCGAGGCAAATCCAGCAAGAAAATCTCATCGAAGCGCCCCTTGCGCAGTAGCTCGGGTGGCAGATGGTTTGCAGCGTTGGCTGTAGCTACCACAAATACTGCTGTGCTTTTCTCTGACATCCAAGTAAGCAGGCTTGCTAGCACACGCTGAGAGGTACCGCCGTCGCTACGACCGTCACCCCCAAATCCCTTGTCAATCTCGTCGATCCAAAGTATGCAGGGCGCCATGGCTTCTGCACGTTTGATGGTCTCGCGTGTTCGTGCTTCACTTGCACCAACGAGACCAGCAAATAATCTGCCTACATCAAGACGAAGCAAGGGCATAGACCAACTACGTGCAATGGCCTTAGCGGTTAGAGATTTACCAGTTCCTTGAGGCCCGATGAGGAGAACACCTCGTGGGGTTGGCAAGCCAAAGCGTCTTGCCTTATCTGAGAAAGCTCGATGTCGTTGTTCCAGCCATTGCTTGAGAGCATCTAGTCCTCCAATGTCCTCTGGAGATGCTGAGGTACGACAGTATTCCAGTACCTCACTGCGAGCCACAGTCTGCCGTTTTTCCTCAAGCACCTCATCCAAATCGGCTGTGCTGAGACTGCCGCGCTGAGCTAGTGCGCGGGCAGCTACTTGACGGACACGCATCTCACTAAGGCCACAGCAAGCATGGCTGAGCTTCTCAAGCACTGAGGCATCCAGCGGTGAGCCATTAGCTGCGGCAATATTGGCTAGAAGTCTGCGCAGTTCCATTTCATTAGGAAGCGGCAGATCGATAATTGTGAGTGCCTCCTCTAACTCAGGCGGTGCTGACCAAGAACCACAACAGATTACCAATGTGTGAGTACGGCTACGCAAATAGGAGTTGAGGTTGCGCAGCATCCGAGTTATTCCGGGGTCCTCGCAAAATTTGTGAAAATCCTTCACCAACAGCACAGTTGGACTGTCCTCCTGCAAATCATGCAACCATTGCAGTACTGCCATCGGTTGGCGTGCTCCTAATCCCACCGAACTTGGGACTGCCTGAAGTCCGGAGATGAAATCCCAATTAGCTAGCTGCCGCGGCGGTAATCTTCGGCAAGCTTGTTTTAGCAAAGCCTCGACACGCTCCTCCTCACTGCTACGAATCCATAGCAGCGGCGTGCGTGCACGAATTAGTAGATCCAGGTGATCATTCCAGTTCTGGCTCACAGTTTCAGTTGTCGTAGGACGTTCCACCGCGGATCCACAGAATTCTCTTGGTTTTTATCTATTTTGCTGGCGCGTGGTAATGGCGGACCCGGGCAATTTATCCTGCAGTAACTTACAGTAGGAAGCCGGAGGCTGAGTTGCTCGAACAACCAACGTCCAGGGTCAAAAGTCCCGTTTGGGTCAAGACAATCAACCAAGCTATCTACAGCATCAATTGAAAGTTCTTTGTTCAGCATCTGTTCTTCCAAAGAAGTTTTGCCAAGCCAAATTAACTCACGTGTGCGATAATTCAATTCTTGGTTGAACTGTCTGAGACAACGATCACAGCACAGACTTATGATGGTGCTGGCTTCGCTACAAACCTTAAGAATATTGCCACAGTGCTCAGCCTCAATCCAACCGCGTACTGGAGTTAAGCTTGTAAAACCATCTACTAGGCAATCGATTTGCCAGTGTCGTCGCGAAAGATCGAGAAACAGAAGTTCTCTCAGTAGAACAGGCTCTAAGCCCTGCATCACTTTCGACTCTTTGGCTCAAACGGTAGGCGTGAAGTATTGCTGCCTACTGTGGCTGTAGTGATTGCTGCTCCCTTGGACTGTTGGGCAAGCTGTTGATCAAGTATAACCTGGAGGTTATCTGGCAGTGCTTCCCTGGTGAGCAAGAAAGTCTGTAATGCCTGGAAGATGTTAGCAATCACCATATAAAGTAATACTCCGGCTGGTAGTGGAAAAAACAGGAACATGCCTGTAATCATTACTGGGGTGATTTTGTTAGCTGTGGACTGTTGTGGGTTAGCTGGCATCCCAAGACCTGACAGGAGCTGAGACAGGAGCAGAGTGAGGCCAAATGCTGCTACAAGGATAGCTATATCCCAATTGACATTACCGTCACTATAAAAACCAACTTGACCTAGGGCTTTGATAAATAGGAAGCCACTACGAGCTGCCAGACCAGGAACTTTACCTTCAATAGTTGCATCGCCAGGACTGACTGCAGTGATAGTGCCATCATCGGAAACTGTTACAATCCCATCTCCTCTTGTCAAAGACCATTTAGGCAGAAAGCGCTCACCATCATTGACACGGTCAAGTACATCAGTAAATGGCTCTCCAGAGCGTGTTTGTAGCTGTACCTTTGCTGCATCACCAACACCCAACTTTGTACCTCCTGGAAGTCCCGCGACTACGGGGACATGTTCATTATCGGAGATAAAAATTGAGTGACTGCTACTAGTAAATGGCTTCAGGTCAACAGCGGCGATTTGTTCAGCAGGAAGAACTTTTAGGTTTAGAGTGTAAGGTACATCTGCAAATGGCGAGCCCCGTAGTGTGGCAAACAAAGCAAAAAGAATCGGCATCTGCACTAACAACGGTAAACAGCCGGCTAGTGGACTGCCAAACTCCTTCATAAGTTTGCCTAGCTCTTCCTGCTGTTTTTGAGGGTTATTAGAGAATTTGCCGCGAATCTCGGCTTGCCGCTGCTGCATCACTGGTTGGGCAATGCGCATCCGCCGGGCGTTGCGAATTGATCCTGCACTGAGTGGGAACAGAGTGAGCCGTATAACCACTGTAAGGGCTACGATCGCCAAGCCATAACTTGGGACTAGTCCGTAGAAAAAGTCGAGGATCGGGAGTAGCAGATTGTCGGAGATGTACCCGATCACGGTGCTTGTCCAGTTGAGAAGGATGTGGTGCCAGTGTGCATCAGTGGGATGATTTCGGTGACAGTGGCAGGAGAGCTCAGGCGGCAAAACCCCGGCTTTCTCCGATGTCTGTGTCGCTCACAGCACGGCGGCTTGCTATGCATTCAAGAATGTAGGCCTCGGTTTCCCGAAAGTGCGGAACGGAGCGCATCTCTAGCCTCGCCCCATCTGTGAGAACCAACACTATGTCACCCCAAGCACCAAACCCACGTGGCACTGAGCGTAGCTCGCGAATCTGTCCGTACACTACTTGCGTGCGGTCGCGCCCTAACCAGCCGCCACTAACAGAGATCCGGCGGCTTGTGATCAAGAATCGAAGCCATACTGCGCGCACAATGGCGCCAACTGCAAAGGGAATACCGATTAAGCTGAGACCTAGCATCAAGTTCAAAACCAGGTCTCCCTTCGCAGGCCCACCCTCGTAGAAAGTATCCTCAGGTATGGATTTCATGGCAGAAGACCGATTTCCTCGAGCAGTCTGTCGCATTCTCTCAAGAGAAGCTCTGTGTTAGCCTCACAAGCTCCTGGACGCAAGCTGAGTAGCAGCCAAATTCCTGCTCCGCTTCCATGATCTTTTAGGCGTTGATTGAGATGGCTGTGTAGCTTGCGACGAAGACGATTACGCTCTACAGCACGCTTGTGAACCTTATTGCTGATTACTACCGCGCAGCGGCAGCAGTTTTGAACGCCGCATCGTAGCTTAGGTCGTAGAAGTCTAGGATCTCCTACAACCATCCTAAGCAAAATAAGTTTGCCCCGCCGCTGACGCCCATACCGGTGGAGGTGATCAAAACAGCGATGCCCCCTTATTCGCATTTCTAGGGGCAGTATCATTTGTGTTCAAGGTCGTGGATATGCCTCACAGGAATATTAAAGTCACAGAAGGCCATGTACGGTCACTTACGTTTAGACAGCCAGTTGGGTCCGACCACGCCTACGCCGTTTGCGGATCACGCGACGCCCTGTATGGGTACGCATTCTTACTCGGAAGCCTGATACCCGTTTCCGCTTGCGACTAGTACCCCCAAGAGTGTGCTTAGTCATTAAGGCCCTCCCTATAGAGGGCCAATATATACCCCCTATTTTAATTGATGTCGATTAACCAACTTCCAAGGTAGACTAGCGACGGCAATTCTCCCATCAACTGGGCCAGGGCATTAAATTGGAACATTCCGCGGCGATCAGGATTGAAAATCTTCATTACCACAGCGTAAGTACCCTCAGTAGAGATTGCTCGATTTGGGAAAACCTCTATGTCGTTATTTGCCTCATTCACTTGGAATACTGCTGGGATGAGCTCCTTGCAACGACTGCGTGAGAGATAGCCACCCAGTTGCATTCGGCACAACGACAAGCTATCTGGCCTAATACTGACATTGAAGTAATCGGGGATTGTGATATTAAGCTTGAGAATGTTTGTCTTGCGATCTCTTGGGCGAAGCATCAAATAGTAGGTCGCCCAATCTAGTTGCCTATCAGAGCTTTGGTAGTAGTAGAGCCTGCGATAGGCCTCAGAATTTCCCCAGCGAAATTCAACCAGGGCAGGTGTAGTGCCCTGAGCAGCAACCTTATGAAGATGTGGGGTTCGACTGAAACTAACAGCTGCAAGTGCAACTCCTGCTAGACCAAAAGCGGCACGCAGTATAAGCTGTTGCTGCTGACTAAGCGTGATCATAAAGCTTAGTGAGTTGTGATAGGGTTATTTGCCTGGAGTGAATCATCCTTAAAAATTCCTAGAACAAAGAAGTAATTTAGAGATACTAGTAGCAGACTCTACTAGCCATAGCTAGATAGGTCAGGCCGCAGTTGAGTTGCTTCCCCAAGATAGGGATGCACAGGGACCTGATTCTGCGGCATCCAGACATGCGCTAGAAGACGGATACAGCGGTCAATGTCGCCATCAACAGCCATTTGCTGGCAATCTAGTAGTGCTACTTTGCCCCACCCTGACCTCCGGCGTACTACTGCTGCAGGAAAGCAGGCATTCAAATCGGATGTTACGGAGAACAGCACTGAAACAACTCTATCAGACTCAAGGGCATTGCGCTGGATTAGTATCTCTATCAGCTCGTCAACAGCTGCTTCAATCGCTTCAGCAGTGTTGGCTGTGCAAGTAGTGGCACCGCGCAATCCTCGTAAGCGTAGCGGTAATGATTCCGACGTCGCGCTCATGGACGGTATAGCCACAGCGGTTGTCCGCTACCACACAGCTCGGTATCTAGTAAGCGGCTCAGAAGTGATAGCAGCTCAACTCCTGGCAAACGGCTGAGTAGTTGTCGAGGTTGTCGGCCAACAGTGATCGGTCGTGTAGTGGTTTCATCAAGGCCAGCAAGGCGAGCCACCAACCGCCGAGCATGATCTTCATCGCCGAGCTCGTCCACAAGACCAAGTTGGAGGGCTTGGGCTCCACTAAAGACACGGCCATCAGCAAAGCTCCGCACCGTATCCTCACCTAGACTACGACCCTCTGCTACTGCTGCTACGAATTGATCGTAGCTACTATCGATCAGTTGCTGCAATACAGTCCTTTCCTCACTCGTTAGGGCACGATCCGGTGACAGGATGTCTTTGTAGGCACCACTCTTTACAGTTTCGAAGCGAACGCCGATGCGCTCTAAGAGCTGTGACAAGTTGTTGCCACGTAAGATCACACCGATAGAACCGGTAATTGTTCCAGGGTTGCTGACGATTCTTTCAGCTGCCACACCGACGTATACACCGCCAGAAGCCGAGATGTTGCCAAAACTGGCAACGACGCGACAGCTGTTCTGTCGCAATCGCAGAAGTGCGGCATGGATCTCCTGACTGTCGCCTACAGTACCCCCAGGGCTGTCAATGCGTAGCAGTAGAGCTGGGAACTTCCGTTGTTCGACCTCACGGATTCCTTTTAGGACTCGTCGCCGAGTGGCAGGTGTGATGGGGCCATCGATGACGATCCGGGCCATTCGCCGGCGGGATCTACGGCGCCAGGGCCAGATCATTTCTACTCGTTCAGACTTGCCGGATCTTAAAAAGGAGTTTACAGCTGGGCTTCCATGACATATCTATGGCGCTGGCTTCTGATGCTGCTGCCATTTGCGCTATGGGGTACTGCAATGACTGCAATGACCCCCCTTGTGCAATCCGGTAGTCCCATACTTGTAGCTGCCTTGCGTCTACTGCCAGCAGGCACTGCAGTAATCATTGCCTTGTTAGCTTTGGGTCGTCCACTCAGTATCAACCGCGGCGACTTACCGTGGTTCTTCGTATTCACCTTGGTTGACGGCACTGTCTTCCAACTTTTCCTAGCCCGTGGCCTTAGCGATACTGGTGCTGGCTTGGGATCTATCCTCATAGATTCTCAGCCTTTGATGGTGGCTCTGCTGGCTCGCGCACTATTTGGTGAAGCCATTAACCCTATTGGCTGGATTGGTCTTTCTCTAGGGCTGCTAGGTATTGTTTTCCTAGGTGTGCCGCTGCCGCTATTCCGTCACTTAGTTCTCTCTACTGATGAATCTACGTTGTCGATAGCTTGGAATAGCGGTGAGCTCTGGATGCTTGCTGCTGCTGTTGCTATGGCTTTTGGCACCGTGCTTATCCGCTATGCCAGTCGCTCGAGTGATCCTGTAGCAATTACAGGCTGGCACATGCTTCTCGGAAGTTTACCGCTATTAACTTGGTATTCGCTAACCGCTCCTAGGGAGTCGCTCATACCGACCTGGTCGGTCAACGAATGGTTACAAATGGGATATGCAAGCCTCTTAGGAGGTGCACTTGCCTATGGTCTCTTTTTTTGGCTTGCTTGCAGTGTTGAACTCACTAGCTTCAGTACGCTTGGCTTTTTAACACCTGTGTTTGCCTTACTCTCAAGCGGTCTGCTGCTCGGAGAGCGACTATCTGCTATGCAGTGGTTAGGAGCTGTGCTGGTGCTGTTGTCAGTTGTGTTGGTGAGCCAACGGCGGCGACTATGGGAACCTCCAGCATTAATTGAGGTTGGTTAGGGAACTAGGAGTGTGACGTCCAACTCTTATCTACAGCACCTGGTGCTTGTAAGCACATCTGTAGGTCGTCTTGGCAGTGGCAGTGGCGGTGGCGTTGAGTTAACACTGCACTCTCTAATCAGTGGTTTAAACGCCCGCGGTTATCAGTTAACGCTAGTAGCTCCAGAAGGCTCTCAATTAACTGATGCCCCAACTGCACTAAAAATGCTGACAGAACCAGGAACAGAACAACCAAGTTGGCAGCATGCTGACCCTGAAAGCTCAGTACAAATCCCTAGGGGTGCAGTCTTGCCTCGTCTGTGGGATTGTGTCTTCAAGATTGCTCAGGATACTGATGCGGTAATTAACTTAGGCTACGATTGGCTGCCGCTTTGGCTGACACCAATAGCGCCTGTACCAATCTTCCATCTGGTCAGTATGGGAGCTGTCGCAACAGTAATGCGAGAGCAAATTGAGCAGCTGGCACGCTGGGATCAGCGAAGATTGGCTTTCCACAGCCAACGTCAGGCAGCTGACTTCCGTCTTCCTGAGGCACCAGTGATTGTTGGTAATGGGTTCAATCTGTCAAATTATACCTTCCGCCAGCATGGCTGTACAGGTCCCTTAGGATGGGCTGGCCGGATTGCTCCGGAAAAAGGCTTGGAAGATGCTGCTGCTGCTGCTGCTGCTATAGGAGAAAAGCTACTCGTATGGGGCATTGTTGAGGATTACTCCTATGCGCACAGAGTTGAAGAGTCAGTTCCAGCTGGGACTATCTCCTGGCAAGGTTTTCTTTCTACTGCACAGTTACAAGACCAACTTGGACGTTGTCGCGCTTTAATCAATACACCCAAGTGGAATGAAGCCTACGGCAATGTCGTAGTAGAAGCAATGGCCTGTGGTGTGCCAGTAATCGCCTATGACCGTGGTGGTCCAGGAGAACTTATTAAGAATGGAGTTACAGGCTGGTTAGTGCCGCCCGATGACATTTTTGCTCTAGCAGCAGCTATTAAGCGGGTTCCCGAGATTAATCGCGCGTCCTGCCGTCATTGGGTGGAGTACTCAGCTTCCCACGAGGTATTCGCCCAACGAGTCGAGGACTGGCTTGTGAGAGGTCTTACATCAGAGGTTAATGTAGGCAACTAATGCTAGACCTTGCCGCAAGGCGGAGATCTATACCGACACTGCGTCAGCGTCGTAGGGCTCTTCTTCTTACCTTAGTTCTCGGCTTAATTATCTGTTTCTGGGGGCTTGGCCAGACAGGCTTAGTAGATGAAACACCTCCTTTGTTTGCCGCCTCAGCCCGAGGAATGGTACGTACCAGAGACTGGCTAACACCCAGAGTTAATGGATTGCCTCGATTTGACAAACCACCCTTTGTCTACTGGCTTATGGGAGTGGGCTATGCTCTACCTGCCAGAGAACTCTGGGATCCCCTTGGGAGTTGGGCAGCAAGGTTTCCTTCAGCAATTGCCACTGTTATCACAATGTTGGTACTAGCAGATACTGTCATGGTTCTGCCACAACCACAGGATAAAAATCCTCCCCAAACTGCACTCTCAATTGCTCTCGCTTTTGCGCTTTCTCCACTAGTTTTACTATGGAACCGAGTAGCTGTTAGTGATGCCTTGCTATGCGGTACACTTTCTATCAGTTTGTTGTTCCAGTGGCGTCGCTTCGCTATGCCTGAACACCAACCCTGGTGGCCTGCTTGGTTTATGCTTGGCCTGGCTGTTCTTACGAAAGGACCAGTTGCCATAGCACTAATGCTGCTGACACTGGTGCTTTTTGCCATATTGACGCGCCGCTCTAGAAGCTTGCTAGATCGCTTACATTTAGTGCCTGGATTACTGCTGACTGCTGCAGTTAGCCTCCCCTGGTATGTCGTAGAGCTGGTTGTAGAGGGGGAGCCATTTTGGAATAGCTTCTTTGGCTATCATAACTTACAACGTCTAACAAGTGTCGTTAACAACCATCTTCAGCCTTGGTGGTTTTTCCTGCCGCTAATGCTGCTTGCTGCATTACCATTTAGCCTGCTATTACTTCTTGAGCTTTCCATCTGTCTGAGACGCTGTTTGCAAAGGCAGGCAACTCTTGAAGAGCCGCCGTATACTTTAGCAACCTTTGCCTCAAGTTGGCTATTAGCAATATTTCTACTTTTTACTGCAGCGGCCACAAAGTTACCTAGCTACTGGCTACCAGCTACACCAGCTGCAGCAATCTTAATCGGCCTAGCAACATGTATGCCAACTCCATCTACTGAATTGCACCGCTGGGCTTGGAAAGGTACTGCTGGACTGACTCTACTGCTAGCAGCAATCCTCTTCGCTTCACCAACTTGGATTTCCCTAGTTCGTGACTCTGAGATGCCTACATTACCAGTAGAGTTAGTTGCTAGTCGTCTTATTATGCGTGCTGCAGTCTGTATTCTTATATCTGGGGTGCTTGGCTTAATCTTGCTTTGGAAGAAGCTTTCTGGTCACTTGCTGATAATGCAGATCCCTTTGATTATGTTTCAGATAACTGTATTAGTGCCAATAATCTCTCTTGGTGACAAGGTTCGCCAACTACCTATTCGTCAAGTTGCTGAGTTCGTGCGCTGCAGTCGCCTGCCTGGCGAGCCATTGGCAATGGTCGGGGTTATAAAACCTTCACTGCACTTCTACGCAGATCAGGTCGTACTCTACGAAGGCCGCTCTAAAAGAGCTCTAGTCAATCTCTCTGACCGCCTGCGATCAGAACATCGCTACGGGTGGCTTGGACACACTGGTAGCGAATTATCTGTACCTAGTACTTTACTTGTAGTGATAGACCAGAGCACACTTTCCCGTTCTTACTGGCAAAGTATGCAACGACAGCAACTTGGTCGCTTTGGCATCTATGAGGTTTGGCGCTTGCATAGAGATGAACTTGAGCAGCGAGCTACGCTACTCAGCCTCAGTGGCAAGCGCCCTAACTGGCGTCAGCCCAGGCCCGAGCGCTATTGACCACTCAAGCTTGACCTTCGGCAAAAGCCACAATGGCCCCACAAAGCCATCTCACCAGCCGGCGCTGGACTACCACATGCTGGACAGCAACCTGTGCCATGGACGTCATATCGGCTGGGATGACGAGCCCAAATCTCCTCTTCTCGCTCAAGGACGGGTGCTGTAGCTATGTGGCGACGCTGTATATGCAAGTCGCGGATAGCAAAACCTGCCGACCGGAAGTTGGCTAGGAGTTGCGTGCGGCTGTATTGAAGTACCTGGCACCAGTATGGATGCTTGGCACCGATGGTAAGTCGTTTGCCGTGCAGGGCCAGAGGCTGACAGTGCATAGCTAGTTGTGGCCCCACTAGATGAGGCCAGTCTCGCCAGAGAGTAGCAGAAGATCCTTTCCGGTTCCACTGATGCTCAAGATCGTCAAGACACTGACTGAGGGGCGTAGCTCCTGACAGCAGCGGAGATTTGAGCACTTCCATTACTCCACGCTGGGGATGCTGAGAGTTAGGGGCAATAGCCAATAGCCTATCCTCTATAAACTTGGGCTCAGAAAAGCCACACTAGAGAACACCACCACAATAACTCGCTAGCCTCTTCCAGGCTTAAGTGTCCGCCGTCATGGGTTTCTTCGATCGGCTCAGCCGCCTTCTGCGTGCAAACCTCAACGATCTAGTTAGCAAGGCCGAGGATCCGGTCAAGATTCTTGACCAGTCTGTTGCCGATATGCAGGCGGATCTAGTCAAGTTGCGTCAGGCAGTAGCAACTGCTATTGCTAGTCAGAGGCGCCTCCAAAACCAGGCAGACCAGGCAGAGAGTCAAGCAAGAGTTTGGTATGAGAGAGCTGAGCTTGCCTTAAGAAAGGGTGAGGAGAATCTTGCTCGCGAGGCACTCTCTCGCCGTAAGAGTTTCCAGGAGTCAGCAGCAACAGTCTCTAGTCAGCTAAAAGGACAAGAGAGTCAAGTGGATACACTCAAGCGCAGCCTAGCAGCGCTTGAAGGGAAGATTGCTCAGGCTCGCACTAAAAAGGACATGTTAAAGGCGCGGGCGCAGGCTGCTCAAGCGCAGCAGCAGCTCCAAAGTGCTGTAGGAAGCCTTGGTACCAATTCAGCTATGGCAGCTTTTGAGCGCATGGAGGATGAAGTACAAGCGTTGGAAGCTAGCAGTCAGGCGACAGCAGAGCTAGCTGGGGCAGATCTAGAGAGCAAGTTCTCCGCTTTAGAGGGAGGTAGTGACATTGATGACGAATTAGCTTCCTTGAAGCGACTCACTAGTGGTTCAGAAACTGTTGCACTGCCAGCTTCGGAAAAGACAGCAACGGATGTTCAGCGTGTGAAGGTGACCGAGGTAGATTCAGACCTTGATGATCTGCGTAAGGCTATTGACAAACTCTAAACTTGGGTTTTCCAAAGCTTCTTCTTCATAAATAGAGCGGTGACCCTGCTAAACAGCCTCATATTGTAATCTTAAGATTACGTTACTTTAGTTATTTGGTACTAGCAGCTCTCGGCCTCTGGAACTGCCAACAAGATCTTTCACCAGTGTACAAGGTGATATATATGACCGGCGGGGACAGAGGTTTAAGATTAAGTACTCAACAAAACACAAGGAATCCCAACCCTAGAACTATATAGATATAACTGGAACTGAACAGGCGCAAGAAATCAGATAAACTGCCTTGAGGCCACTGCACAGAACAGCTATAGTATATGTATTTCAAAGTATCCATCAGCTCACATGGGGACATGAGGTAGCTGTAGTTATCCCTCCCCCTTAGCAAGCAAAGCCAGATTGGACTAATAGCGGTATACCTAAAGCATGGACAGACTAAGACAATTAGTGCAAACAGAGGCCAGCAGCTTACTTGCGATGAAGCCTTATACTAGCGGAGCAAGACTACACTACTATCTCCGCCGTAACCCGGCCAGCTCGTTGCACTGGAGTTTGCGATGTCAGTCTGTTGCAGTCAGTACTGAGCAAGGCCTTGGCCACTGGCTTCGCAATAAGCCCTGGACAGGAGAACATCCACGTGCCTTGATTGCCGCTCGGCAAATCCGGGCCCATGGCCAAGGAGAACGCATTTGGCAATCGCCACGAGGTGGTGTTTGGATTAGTGCAGCTTTACCATGGCCTCGTAGAAGCCATTCTGTAGCCTTATTTGGCCTCATTGTGGCGCTGGCCCTTGCTGAGAGGCTTGAACAGCATGGTTTACCAGTTCGCATCAAGTGGCCAAACGACTTGGTAGTGGGATCTCGAAAACTGGCTGGCCTGTTGCCGTCTTTAGTTCACCGTGGCAATAATCTCCGCTTAGCCCGCATAGGGTTGGGGATGAATGTAGTTAATCCAGTGCCGGCTGAGGGAGTAGCATTGGTACAACTACTACCGCAGGTGTTGGCATGTCCCGAGGCATGGGCTGTTGAGGTCCTACTGGCCCTCGAACATGCGATACTTCTTTCCAGGTGCTCAGTGGTCTGGCTAAGAGAACAGATTGAGAGTCGCCTCTGGTCTACTGAGGTACAAGACCCGGAGAGTCATGAGATTTGGGCAATCACGGGGATATCTGACTTGGGAGAGTTGAGACTTCAGCGAGAAAACAGGCATCGTAGCTGGACCCGATGGTGTTAGATTTACCACATCCCACTGTATTAATGATTATCTCAATCTATTATTAGATCCAATTTTTGGTCTGTGATTTTGTATTTATATGCTTTCTCTTTCCTGATATTCTTGAACTCTGCCCTAGCTCCTGTTCTTCTGTTGACATAAGTTGGCCGTCAAGAAAGTGCACCACGCGTGAAGCACAGGCTGCGACTTCATCCTCATGAGTCACAAGAATGATGGTGATTCCTTGCTGATGAAGTTCATCGAATAGACAAAGTACATCTTCGGTGGTACGAGAGTCGAGGGCTCCAGTAGGTTCATCAGCCAATAATAGGGCTGGTTGGTTAATAATAGCTCGAGCAATCGCGACACGCTGCTGTTGGCCACCAGATAGCTGATTAGGTTTATTGTTTAGACGGTCAGCGAGGCCAACACGACAAAGTGCTTCCTCAGCTTGTTGCCGCTGTTCCGCAGGTGTGAAACCAGCATAGATCATTGGCAGCATCACATTTTCCATGGCCGTGGCGTATGTCAGTAAGTGAAACTGCTGGAATACGAACCCTAGATCACAGTTGCGTAGATCTGCCAACTGATCATCGCTGAGCTTCTCGACAGCCTTTCCATTAAGCTGGTAGTTACCACTACTAGGTCGGTCTAGGCAACCGAGAATGTTCATGGCTGTACTCTTGCCAGAGCCACTGGCGCCCATTACAGCCAGATACTCACCTCTTTCAACAGTCAGATTAAGACAGTTTAGAGCTTGGACAGTGGCAGAGCCACTACCATAAGTCTTGCTAATATTGGTAAGTTGGGCGACTATTTCTTGCACTTTGTTAAAACTCTAGCTGAAAGGCTGTAAGATAGTGCTAGCTATGGCCTGCTGAAGTAGGGGTGTACCAGTTACAGCCTTATTCGCAAGTTGGAAAAGCGGGTTGGAAAGGACTCCTCCCACTGCTGTTGCTACAACGCAGCTAACCAGAGCTACCCGCAGTGGCTGTAGACCATTTATATTCCACCTTACAGTCGGATAAGACTTCACTACTTCGGAAGCTTCCTGAGGTTCCTTGACCACCATCATTTTAATGACAGAGATGTAGTAGTAAATCGAGATAACAGAGGTCACAAGACCAGTAATAACTAGTAAGTACTGATGATCAGCCCAGCCTGCAAAGAAAAGATATATTTTGCCGAAAAATCCTAGCATTGGTGGTATGCCACCAAGCGAGAGAAGGCATAAGCTAAGACCAAGGGTGATTAGCGGATCTTTTTGATAAAGACCTGCATAGTCAGCAATTCGATCACTACCGGTACGAATTGAGAACAGGATAATACATGCAAAAGCTCCAAGATTCATAAACAAGTATGAGACTACATAAAGTACCATGGCTGCAAAGCCATCCTCGGTACCACAGACAAGACCAATCATTATAAATCCAGCCTGACCAATAGAACTATAGGCAAGCATTCGCTTCATTGAGGTCTGTGCTAAAGCCACAACATTGCCCAATGTCATACTGAGTACAGCTAAAACTGTGAATAATAGTTTCCACTGATCATCAAAATTACCGAAGCAGCCAACTAGTAGCCGAAGTGCTAGAGCAAAGCCAGCTGCTTTAGAACCAACTGATAAAAAAGCAACTACTGGAGTAGGTGATCCTTCATAAACATCTGGTGTCCATTGATGAAAAGGGACAGCAGCAATCTTGAAAGCCACTGTAGACAGTACAAACACCAAAGTCAAGGCTGCAAGCGGTGTAGGACTAGATGCTAGAGATATACCAATTGCCTCAAGGTTGGTTGTTCCACTGAGACCATAGAGTAATGATGATCCATATAGGAAGACCGCTGCAGCTGCAGACCCTACTAGTAGATACTTCAACGCAGCCTCAGAGCTACGAGCATCGCGCTTCATGTAACCCGACAGTAAATAACTGGCTATTGAGAGCGTTTCAAGTGACACAAATACACTTACTAAGTCTGTAGAGCCACAGAGAAGCATAGCGCCAAGCGTAGCTGCTAAGAGAATAGCAGCGTATTCTCCAATCGGCGTGCCACTCTTACTAGCGTAACGCCAACTAATTAGCAATGAAAATAGAGTTGAAAGGTCGATTACTGCCCGGAACACTATTGAGAGACGGTCAGAGAGAAATGCGCCAAGAAACGAGACGTTTAGTGGGCTGTTCCATTGCAGAGCCAAGAGGATTAGCGCTGATAGAAGTCCTCCATAGCAAATTAAAGGGACCCAACGGAAAGCTATGCGCTCACCTGCTAGATCGACAATTAGTGTTAGTAGCAGCGCGAGCAAAATGGCTCCCTCAGGAGCAACTGCTCCAGCGTTGAGAGAAAGATTCGACAGTACTCCGGCATCAGCCATAGGCTGGACTGCAACAAACAAAGCACCCCAATCAAGCATGGCTGGCAAAGACGGAGCTGACAAGGTGACTGTAGCGGTGAAGCACCGTCAGCTTTGGCAGCAGGACATCTATACTCTGCATCCGGCAGCAACAGTGCGATAAAGAAGAAAGCCGGTCATAGCCCCACCCGTGGTGCACACACTGGTCATTGTCGAAAGTCCAACTAAGGCGCGGACAATCCGGGGATTTCTGCCCTCTGGTTTCCGTGTTGAGGCATCAATGGGACACGTTCGAGATCTTCCTAATAACGCCAGCGAGATTCCTGCATCCCATAAGGGGCAGAAATGGGCAAGCCTTGGCGTAAACACCGAGGCCGACTTCGAACCTCTGTATGTGGTGCCGAAGGATAAGAGGAAGATTGTTCGTGGGCTGAAGGATGCGCTGAAGGATGCTCAGAGTCTCTTACTAGCCACGGATGAAGACCGTGAGGGCGAGAGCATTAGCTGGCATCTACTTCAGCTTCTTGCACCAAAGGTGCCAGTAAAGCGCATGGTATTTCACGAGATCACTCAGGAAGCAATTGCTAAAGCCTTGGATCAGACAAGGGATCTTGATATGGAGCTTGTCCATGCTCAGGAGACTCGCCGGATTCTCGATCGCTTAGTTGGCTATAGTCTTTCGCCCCTGCTCTGGAAAAAGGTAGCTTGGGGATTGTCAGCTGGCCGGGTTCAGTCAGTAGCTGTACGCCTAGTTGTTCAGAGGGAAAGAGCACGTCGCTCCTTCCGAAGTGGCAACTATTGGGATCTACGCGCCCACCTAGACCATGAAGGCGTTGGTTTTGACGCGCGACTCATGCGACTCTCTGGCCAAAAGATTGCTACTGGCAGTGACTTTGATGAAAGTACAGGTAAGCTTAAGGAGAAAGTGAAGGTCAAACTTCTCGATCAGGAATTAGCCTGCGCACTAGCTACTTCTTTACGGGAGGCAACTTGGAGGGTCGAAGCTGTGGAGGAGAAGCCTACTACTCGTCGCCCTGTTGCCCCATTCACTACGAGTACACTACAGCAAGAGGCAAATCGCAAACTGCGGCTTTCAGCTCGCGAGACTATGCGGTGCGCCCAAAGTCTCTATGAGCGAGGCTTCATCACCTACATGCGCACTGACTCTCCTCATCTCTCTGCTCAGGCAATCCAGGCGGCCCGCAGCTGCGTTGAAGATCTCTACGGTCTTAACTACCTGAGTCACTCACCACGTCAATTTGGTACCAAGACCCGCAATGCTCAGGAGGCACATGAAGCAATACGCCCGTCTGGGGAGTGTTTCTTGCCACCAAATAATACTTCGCTCACAGGGAGAGATCTAGGCCTCTATGAACTAATTTGGAAACGTACGATAGCCTCTCAGATGGCAGAGGCGCGCATTACGATGCTTACTGTAGATCTAAGTGCTGCAGAAGCCAGTTTCCGTGCCACTGGTAAACGTATTGATTTCCCTGGTTTCTTTCGAGCTTATGTAGAGGGCAGCGATGACCCTGAAGCTGCTATCGAAGGTCAAGAGATCTTGCTGCCGATACTAAACATCGGTGATATACCTACTGTCAGAGAGATAGAGCCTCTTGGACATCAAACTCAACCTCCTGCCCGCTATAGCGAGGCCTCGCTAGTAAGGATACTAGAAAAGGAAGGAATCGGACGCCCATCTACATACGCAAGCATAATTGGAACAATTGTTGATCGTGGTTATGCTGTTTTACAGAGCAATTCGCTCTCTCCAAGTTTTACTGCTTTTGCAGTCACAAACTTATTAGAAGATCATTTCCCTGACCTTGTTGACACAGGTTTTACAGCACGCATGGAGTCAACGCTAGATGAAATCTCGACTGGAAGGGTACCCTGGCTGCCTTACCTTGAGTCTTTTTATAAGGGTGATGAAGGTCTAGAGCACCAGGTTCAGCAACGAGAGGGAGACATCAATCCTAGCACCTCACGTACCATTGAGCTTGAGGGACTTCCCTGCGTCGTTCGGATTGGTAGATTTGGTGCTTATTTAGAGTCCAAGCATATTGGAGATAGTGGTGAGGAAGAGCTGATTAAGGCCACACTGCCACGAGAGATCACGCCAGCTGACCTTGATGAAGAGCGAGCCAGGACGATTTTAAGGCACAAAGCAGATGGTCCAGAACCAATTGGGGAAGATCCAGAGACTGGAGATCTAATCTACCTACTCTTTGGTCAATATGGTCCTTATATTCAAAGGGGCCAGGTCAATGACAGAAATCCCAAACCCAAGAGGGCATCGTTGCCTAAAGGAATTAAACCAGAGGAGCTAGAACTTAATGATGCACTCGGGCTGCTGCGCCTGCCTCGCCTACTCGGGGAACATCCAGACGGTGGTCGTGTCCAGGCTGGTCTAGGCCGTTTTGGCCCTTACATTGTTTGGGACAAAAGCAAGGGCGAGAAGGATTACCGGTCTTTAAAGAGTGACGACAACGTATTAGGAATCGAGCTCAACCGTGCACTCGAGTTACTCTCAATGCCAAAGCGTACTAGAGGAGGGCGCACAGCTATCAAGAACTTGGGAAAACCTATGGGTGTCGAAGAGCCTATCCAAGTTTACAATGGTCCCTACGGACCTTATGTAAAGCAAGGCAAGATTAATGCTTCGCTTCCAGATGGCAAGAAAGCTGAAACTATTACTTTAGAGGAAGCAATAGAGCTGCTGGCAGCTAAGACATCTGCTAAAAAGACAACACGCCGCTCAGCAAGCCGGACTTCTGCCAGAAATTCTGCAGCTGAGTTGACAAAGACGCCCAAGACCTCAAAGTCACCAGCTCGTAAGACTCCTGCTGTTACCAAGACTGGCCGACTACGAGCTAGTAGTGTTCGCATTATTCAGCCGGGTGATAAATAAATGCAGTTATGGCCATCTATATCGCTGCAGGCAGGCATTGCGTTGCTAGCAGTAAACCTTCTAGGTTGCACTGGTACATCTCTAGGTGAACGTCTTGCCAGAAGCTTTGACAATTCCCTAATCACTTCAGGGAGCGATCGCAATACTACAGAAGCATTATCGCCCTTGAGCCCTACAGCACCTAGCAGTACCTATGGCCTCTCTAGTGCTACTTCAAAAGACACTGATGTCACCCAGCTGAGTGTTGGAGGAAATGAAGAACTTCTTGGCAAGGACCAAGATCAGGGAAGGCAAATTGTTGCAGCCATGTTTGATGAGGGCAAACCTTTATTATTTGAAAAGGATACTCAGCCCTACCGCATTACGCTAATGCTATCCGGTACCAACCCAGCAGCAACGGCGGAGGTACTCACTCAAGCCCTACTTCGGGCCAAACTCCACTTCAAGATAGAACGGATCGAGGGTGTCATCGAGCCGTTTAAGCCTCAAGGCCGTACACCGTGAGTTGGCCTCCAGACAGTTTAGATCGCCATCTGGCTCTACAAATGATGGAGACCTCCTACCTAGCAGCGACGGCAGCTCTGATTTGGCTAGGGCTTTACTACCTACCGATTGGGGGTGCACTTTTACGCCTCGCATTGCCGCTCCCCTTGGCGCTGTTAATTCTCCGCCACGGATGTCGTGCTGGTCTGGAAGGTATTGCTGTTGCTGTGCTGTTGCTTGCAGTACTTATGGGTCCAGTTCGTGGGCCATTAATCCTTTTCCCCTATGGCTTTCTATCACTTTGGCTTGGTTGGGGCTGGAGACACCAATGTAGCTGGTGGTTTACGCTCATCGGTGGCCTCCTAATTGGCGTAGTTGGCTTTCTTATCCGTGTGTTTGCGCTTTCTCTGCTAGTAGGAGAAAACCTCTGGCTAGTCATTAACCGTACAGGTGCTGCACTGCTCGACCGACTAGCAGACTTTCTGCAACTGTCGTTTGCAGCTGACCTTTCACAGATACAACTAATGGCATTTTTACTCATCTTGGTGCAACAACTTATTTACACTCTGGCACTTCACACACTTGCATTTTGGATCTTCCCCAGGCTGCAGACTCCAATACCTGATCCACCACAACTTCTTTATGGTCTTATCGTTCTTGACCTGCCCTGATCTATCTCTAAAGCGTGCTCTTCCTCCAGGCTGTCGCCTACTGGCTGGGGGAAGATTCAATTCATCAGACGACCTAAGAGAATACTTAGCACCCTGGCATGATCCCTCACAACATGTCTCAGTCTTGCTAGTGTTAGCCGGCACGCGCACAGCTGAACAAGAGGGAATTTCTGCTGCAGGTGCCACACCAGACTCGCGCCGGTATACAGCTGTAGCTGATGCAGAGCTACTGCTAACAGAGCCAGGAAAACCCCGTTGTTTCACACTCCCTCCACTAGCTGCCGGGGTTACCCCAGCCCTGATTAGTCAAGTCGCTTGTAGCTTGATAGATCTCCGCCCCATTATTTTAGTAGCAGGACTGGAAATTACACCAACCTTTCCTCACCTTCAAGTTGAGGCCAGTAATCTGGGTCCGGCGGCTTGCCTAAGTAGTGGTCAGGCAATGTCTTTGGAGCGAGTCAAGCGTCTGTGCCGTCAGGGGCAATATCTAGTACGTCACCTACAAGGCCCTCTACTGCTCACAGAATGTGTGCCAGGCGGTACCACCACTGCCTTGGCTGTACTCAGCGGTCTAGGCTTATATGTCAAGGATCTTGTTAGCGGAAGTGCCCGGTATCCTCCTAGGCAACTCAAGTGCCGGCTCGTAGAACGTGGCCTTGCAGCAGCAGATCTTGCTGAACCGATTACTGCTGACAAGCTTCTGGCAGCCGTCGGTGACCCTTTCCAGGCTCTCGCTCTTGGGCTGTTGCAAGGAGCCTGGGCGCGTGGAAAGCCAGTGATGTTAGGCGGCGGTAGCCAAATGGTTGCTGTCCTAGCTTTGGCACTGTCCACACACTCGTCAGATTTACCTGATCCACTAGCGCAGACCCTGTTAGTGACTACTCCTTGGTTAGCAGAGGAGGGCAAAATGGAGCAATTACTGTACCGGCTTGCACAACACTTTCACGTCATGCCTACCGGACTTAGTAGTGGGCTTCGCTTTCATAATAGCAAACAAGCAGCGCTACGAGATTATGAAAATGGTTTTGTCAAAGAAGGTGTTGGTGCTGGTGCCCTTACTTTTCTAGCCCAGCTACGTGGACATAGTCGGCAGCAAATATTAAAATGTTGTGACAATGCTGCCCAGCAATTAAGGGAGCTTCAGCTAGCACAGCGGCAGGTTTGACAACATGAGAAACCCGGAACGACTATTTGTATTAGGACGGCGACAGCTACTGCAGATAGGTGCACTCTCAAGTCTGATGATGATCAGTAGCTGTCGCCGTGAAGCTAGAGCCCCTCGACTGGCTGCCGTTCTTGATACATTACCCAAGCCCTGGCGTCAGCGACTTCCTTCTCCCTGGAAATTCGAGACATTAGCTGGATACTCTCTACAGCACTCTAAATTAAACATATATGAACGTGCATTGTATGCAGGCGCTGATGCAATAGCTTTCCACGATGGTTGGTTAAGTGGTTTAAAAGCAAAACAGCTAGCACTGCTGCAACCATCCTTATTTACAGCAGTGGCTCCCGGAACCCAGGCTTGTCATTTTCTGGAGTCTCTGCCAGCATATCTTAAACAGACAGTGTTACCAGTTTTAGTCAGCCCTTGGGTATTACTCTTTCGGCACGGGGAAGACTTGATACCACAAGCACGTGTAAGCTGGTCCGTACTACTAGATCCAACTCTTCATGGTCGCGTAGTCTTTCCTGCTAGCGCTCGCCTGATGCTGTCAGTAGCAAAACGTATCTCTGGGCGTGATTCACTGCGTCGACTACGTTCGCAGAAGCTAATCACTGATGATCGTCATGCTCTAAATTGGCTTCTTCAAGGTGAAGCACGAGTCGCTGTTCTACCACTAAGCCGCTGCGCTGAAGTAATCCGTCGAGATCCACGGCTGACGGTAGTTCTTCCCAAACAAGGTGCACCATTACACTGGCTTTTATTGGCTAGGTCAGTTAATAGTACTGAGGTTTTGCCATGGATTTGGGTTAAAGATGCATGGAGCATGCCTCTATGTATCCGTCTTGCGGCAGCTGGCTGGCGCTCACCATTGTTAGAAACTGACAGCGAGCCGCCTCAAGAAGTAATCCCATCTATCTTGAGGGAAACACTATGGCCCCCTGAAAATGTTTGGCAGCGTTGCTGGTCTCTGCTTCCGCTCAGAACTCAGGAGCGTGAGCAACTTTTGAAGGACTGGCGGCGTTCAGCCCCATAATCGCCGGCATGGAGAGGCAGCGAGACGCTGATGAGTGTCAGCTAGGAGATATGGAATCGGTAGGTTGTAGGGGCAACGAGGTAAACAGTCGCCACAGCTATTACAGGCTCTAGCATCTACCTGTTCCCACCAATGTCCTGCACGGCCTATTAGATTATAACGCTCCTTAGCATAAGTGACAAGATCGTGCCCAATAGCCAAGTTGCGTAGGCGTAGCAGCTCTGGAATCGGCACCTGATGCGGACACGGAAGGCAAGCTCGACACTGGCTGCAAAAACTGGCCCCAACACGGCTGCGCCGCCGCTTAGAAAGACCATCAATTGCAGCCTGCTCACTAATGCTGAGTGGATCATCCGCTCCGGCAAGATGATGAGCAAGATTGAGGTCCGAGGGAGTTGTAGCACCAACAGTGATTGTGCTGATACCTGCTGTGATCAAATAGCGATAGGCTAATTCTAATGGGAGGAAAGGATGGCAGTCTTGCTTTAAGACAGTAGCTGGATCTTGCAGGCGTCCTCCCTTGTCAGCTGGAGAAATTGCCATGACTCCAAGCCCAGCCTCAAGAGCCTGCTTGGCTATTGGCAAACGCTGTGAGTCGAGGAGATGAATGTGTAAACTACAGAAGTCAAAGTCTCCACTGTTAAGTGCATCAGTGATCAGATGATTATCCCCATGACTACTAAAACCTACTAGTTCTACTAGACCTTCATCACGTGCCCAGGTAATTAGATCCTGACCGGCACCTTGTAGAGCCCAATCTAAATGCTCTCGTAGATTGAGTCCATGAATAGCAAGATGTGGTAAACAGACTAGGCCAAGACGCTGCAAAGTTCTCTGCAACTGTCGACGGCCATCTGCGAAGGTACAGCATGGTAGTAACTTACTTGTGATGCGCCAGCCACCACTTGGCTCTCTTCCGTCACTATGCAAACGCTGCAAAGCTTGACCAAGTAGGTACTCAGCTTGACCATAAGCAGGAGCTGTCTCAAGATGATTAATGCCTGCATGTAGTGCAGCTTCTAGCAGGGCTGTCATGGTCTCTACTGATGTAGTGGCACGCATAGTCCCAAGGGTGAATAGGCTCACCTGTGCACCTCGGCCAAAGGGGCGAAGAACTGCGTGATGTTTCATTCCTCTAATCCAGAACCATCCTCCTTCCTCTCATTTTGTCCATCGCGGGAGCGCAAGTGTCTTACAATAGCAGCAGGACTTATATCGTCTAGGAAGCGACGGAAAGCATCCTGATCTTCTGCATCAGCCTCTTCGTCAACTGGGATTGATGCTGAAGCCACTACCTCTTCAAGCATCCAGATGCAACTGCCAGTCCTTACAGCTAAGGCTATGGCATCGCTAGGTCGTGCATCAATCTCCATAGCAGCTGGCAGTTGCATAGGTGTTTCAGCCTCCTTTACCTGTCGCTGCAACTGTAGAACTGCACGGAAAGTACTGTCTTCGATAGCATGGATGACTACACGTTTTAGTCTTAGTCCACCAGCCTCTAGGAGGGCAGCCATCAGATCATGGCTGAGCGGGCGTAATGGTGGATTTTCCTGAACACCACTCATAATGTTATGAGCTTGAGCTTGATCAATCCAGATCGGTACCTGACGTCGCCCTGATAGGTCTCTTAACAAGACAATCGGCATCCGGCTTGAGGCGTCAAGGGCGATGCCCGCCAGTCCCATCTCCACCACGGCACCAATCTCTCCTTTACCCGATTATGACCAGCTAAGACAAACGTGCTTGCGGTTTATGTTTACAGGGCTAGTGCAAGCGGTAGGACAGGTAAGCCATCATGGAACCAGTATTCATGTACAGGGATGTGGTCCACTCGGGCAGCTACAAATTGGTGACAGCGTTGCTGTAGATGGAATTTGCCTAACCGTAGCCGCACATACCCAGGATGGCTTTGTTGCCAACGTTAGTGAGGAAACATTGCGCCGTACCACCCTTGGTCATAAAGCCAACCGAGGTGGTGCAGTAAATCTGGAACCAGCATTGAGACTTGGTGATCGGCTTGGCGGACATTTGGTGAGCGGACATGTTGATGGTGCTGGTGAGGTTACTGGTCTCAAACCTTTACCGAGCTCCTGGTATCTACAAATCCACTGGCATGATCCAACCTACGGTCGCTACATATGTGATAAAGCTAGTGTGGCTGTTGATGGGATTAGCCTCACAGTTGCTGGCTGCCGCGATCAGGGCAGTGTGTTTTGGCTGGCTGTTATCCCGTACACCTGGAGCCATACATCCCTATGTAAACTTCGTCTTGGTAGTTCAGTTAACCTTGAAGCTGATCTAATGGCAAAGTACACGGAGCGTCTATTACAGAGCACCAACACAGCACCTGAAAGCGATCTTACGCCTGAGTGGCTTAGCTATCATGGTTGGATCTGAGCTAGACTAGCCTTCTCTTACAATCTCGTGATAGCGGTTCAGAGCTTGATACTTGCTACTAAGCTAGCCGCAAACAACTTCAATATTAACTGTCGTCTTCTCCTCCTACCTCATCAAGTGGAATAAGCCAGATTGAGCCAGAATCTCTTCGCAGCTGAATCCTGAATTCTTGCCCAGGCTCCAGGCCGAGACGCCGAGTATAAACATGGCCAATTAGCAAGTTGCCGTTACCGTGAACGCGAGTACGAAACTCTGCCTGGCGACCACGCTGACCCCCTATTCCACTTACGCTTGAGGGAAGCTTGTAGCCCTTCGCCTCCACGAGTGCTCGGTAGAAACTCTTACGCAGAACCCGACCGCTAGGCCCAACGTAGCCGCAACCCCTTGCAATCTCGTCCTCGGGGCGGTTACTGAGCGAACGGGCTTTGTCTAGCAGTTCCTTGCCGACTAGCATGCTGCAGCTTCCAATATCTGAATTCTGGCAATCAACCTCTCGTGTGACAAGGGGCAACTCGATTCGGCCTACAAGAGTTTAACAGCCTGAAGAACAGATCTCAGATGAGGTAGAGAATCACAAACAGGACCACCCAAATGCCATCTACGAAGTGCCAGTAGAGTTCAGCAGCCTCTAAAGGAAAGTGGTCCCCACGTGTGACACGGCCATCACCCACACGCGCTTGCCACCAGACAATCAAGATCATCATGGCCCCAAGAGTAACGTGCAGGCCATGGAAGCCTGTTACAACGTAGAACGTGCTTGCGTAGATATTGTCTGTTAGTCCGAAGGGAAGAGTGAAATATTCTACCATTTGGCTTGTCAGAAAGGCTAAGCCGAGCGCACCTGTCAATAGAAGTAGACGACGGCACCTGTCCATATCACTGCATCGCAGCCAGTGGTTTGCGCGGTGAAAAGTTGCACTGCTTACTAGAAGTAGCACTGTGTTTAGGACAGGTAGCGGCATCTCAAGTTCATAAACTGCTCCCGGTGGCAGTGGATTTACGGAGTGAAAAGTTAGGTATGCTGCAAAAAAACCAGCGAAGGTCATAGCATCAGCCGCAAGGAAAATGGCTAGACCAAATAGACGATAGTCGCCGTGCTTTTCGGCTGATTCCACGACAAGCTCAGACTCTGTCTGTTCTGCTTGCGTTAGAGAGATTAACGCCCGTTGTTCCAAAGATCGCGACCGGTAGTAGCTTGAAGATTAAGTTGATTTTTCGATACTAGTGTGCCATAGCCATAAGGTTCACTCACCAAAGGTGGATCATCCCTCCAGTTCTCAATTGGAGGAGGAGAACTAGTAAGCCACTCAGGTGTAAGTGCCTGCCAAGGGTTATCACCAGCAACCCTTCCAGCAATGGCGCTATGTACCACATTCCAAAGAAATGGCAAGCTGCTGATAGCCATTAATAGAGCGCCGACACTGCTAACCTGGTTGACCAAAGTGAACTGAGGGTCATACTCAGCTACTCGCCTCGGCATGCCATTTAGGCCAAGCCAATGCTGTGGTGCAAAGCAAAGGTTGAAGCCGATGAAAGTAAGCATAAAGTGTACATGACCTAGTTTATCATTTAGTAGCTTACCAGTAAATTTAGGAAACCAATGGTAGACAGAGGCAAAGATCACAAAGACTGAACCGCCATAAACGATATAATGAAAATGGGCAACGACAAAGTAGGTATCGTGAACGTGAATATCAAACGGTACTTGAGCAAGAGCAACACCAGTAATACCACCGAGAACAAAGTTTGCTATGAAACCGCATGAAAACAACACCGGGCTATTTAATGATATTCTTCCACCCCAGAGTGTGGCTAACCAGTTAAAAAACTTGACGCCAGTAGGAACGGCAATGAAAGCTGTGGCAATTGTGAAAAATAGCCTCATCCAAGGTGGCGTGCCGCTGGTGAACATGTGGTGAGCCCAGACGATTAACCCAAGACCAACAATGGCCATAATTGAATAAACCATCGTCGTGTAACCGAACAGTGGTTTTCGACAGTGAACAGGGAGTATCTCGCTAACTAGACCGAAAGCTGGTAACACCATAATATAAACAGCTGGGTGGGAGTAAAACCAGAATAGGTGTTGGTAGACAACTACATTGCCACCCAAATTGGGGTTAAAAAATCCTGTATGTGCAACGATATCGAAGCTGAGCAAGATAAGTGTCCCAGCTAACACGGGTGTAGACAGTACTACAAGAATACTTGTGCCTAGCATAGCCCAACAATACATTGGCAGCTGCATCATCTTTAGTCTTGGTCGACGCAGTTTTAGTACAGTAACGATAAAGTTAATTCCTCCGAGAATCGAGCTACCTCCGAGCAGTAACACGCTTAGTATCCAGATGATTTGTCCAATAGCTGGCGTTGTGATGCTTAAAGGCGGATAAGCTGTCCAGCCTGATTGAGCTGCGCCAGTGAAGAAATAACTGCTAATTAACATTAGACCGGCTGGTGGTATCAACCAAAAGGCCACAGCATTAAGTCTGGGGAAGGCCATATCCCGCGCCCCTACATAGAAGGGAATGAGATAATTTCCAAATGCGCCATTGACTACAGGGACAATCCACAGGAAAATCATTACAGTCCCGTGAAGAGTTAGCACCTGATTATAGGTATCCCTAGGCATCACGTTAGATAGAGGACTAGCTAGCTCGACCCGTATCGCACCAGCCAGGGCACCACCGACTAAATAGAAGAGAAAGCCGCAGATTAAGTATTGTAAGCCTATTACTTTATGATCAGTGCTAAAGCTTAGATAGCGTAGCCAGTTTGTTGGCTGAAGTCGTGGATTGTCGTCTAGAGCGTTGGCATTAGAATGAGCGACAGTCATGCTTTTGTGGGCAAATTACTATTGCGGCGCAGCCATTCATCAAAAATTTCTGGCTCCTCGACCACAACTACTGAGCGCATGCTCCCATGGTAAGGACCACAAAGCTCAGCACAAACTATTGGGTAACGTCCAGGCATCATGGGAGTAAAGCTCAGTAGTGTCGGCTGGCCAGGAATTACATCTTGTTTGAGGCGAAACTCGGGAACCCAGAAGGCATGAATCACGTCTTTTGCCTCGAGTTTGAGATCTACCTGTCGTCCTGCTGGAACATGCAGTTCTCCTGAGATAATTTCAGCCCTAGGGTAGTGGAACAGAAAAGCAAACTGCATAGCTGTGACTTCAACTGGTAGAGGTGCTTGAGCTGCTGCTGGTACTATGGCCTCAACTGAACCTGAACCAATACCACCCCAGATGCGTTTATTGGTCACTATAGTCGGCATGGTGTGATGACCCTGCTGGTTCAGCGGCATCATGCCTCCCATGCGATCGTATATGTCATAGCTGTAGAGGCCGACAAAAAAGATAACAACAGCTGGTACTGCTGTCCAAAAAACTTCGAGAGGTAGATTACCTTCCATCGCAAGTCCGTCACCCAAGTCGCCCGGACGCCGTCTGAAACGCACAAGACTAAACAGTAAGAGACCAACAACCCCAATGAAAAGGATAGTGCCGATGCTGAAGAGCACACGAAAAAGCTCGTCATAAACAGGTGCATTTAAGCTGGCGCCAACGGGCAGAAGTTTGATGTTCTGACCAGTCCACAGACCACCCAGAACAAGAACCATGCCCAGCACAAGCGTGACTATAGCTGCTGGGATTGACACAAGTAAAGAAGCCATAGGCTGAATTCAGCATTAAGCCTATGTAGAGTGACCTGCCTAGCTTATGGTGCGTTTCTTAAAACGATTGGAAAACTTGTTTGGGTGAGCAACAGGCCAGGTCAACGACAACAAGTAGCAGCTTTACTGTCAGGATTACCGCATCAAATTACAGCGACGTGCTTCGCAACCATCTATACAGCTTAATACCTGCGACAATATCACCACTTCCCAATCAAATGTTTCTCCTTCAGAGAGTAAAGAGTAAGTCTGACTTGACATCATCAACACACAACATCATTCGACATCGCCTTGCCAAACTCTCAGCTCATCTCGTCGTAGCTATCATTGCCCTTGTAGTCATCGGTGGTGCTACTCGAGTAATGGAAGCCGGACTGGCTTGTCCTGATTGGCCTCTGTGCTATGGCTCCTTGTTACCTAGACGGCAAATGAATGTCCAGGTGTTTCTGGAATGGTTCCATCGCCTTGATGCATTTGTTGTCAGTGTGGTCCTGATAGTACAGCTGAGTGCAGCTATTTTTTGGCAGCGCAATCTGCCACGTTGGTTTCTTTGGGTATCCGCTAGCCTTGTGGTGTTAGTAGCATTGCAGGGATTTTTAGGTGCTCTTACAGTAACCCAGTTGCTCCCAGGTAGTATTGTTAGCGCTCACTTAGGTCTGGCATTAACTCTAGTTGCTGTAGTCAGCGCAGCAACCCAGCTTTTATTGGTGCCGTCAGGCTCCACAACTCCAATCTGGTGGCGTCTTGGCAGCTCTGTCTGTCTTCTCTTAGTGTTAGGCCAGTGCTTGTTAGGAGCTCGCATAGCGACTACCTGGTCTGTGCAGCGCTGCTTAATAGGTGGTGAAGCATGTGAACTGCTGGGTTTGCACAGGACTGTTGCGATAGGAGTGAATGCACTCTTGCTTCTGTTTGTGTCTATCTCGCTAGCAGCTGGAGGCTGGTTCCGCCAGCAGTGGCCACTGCTAGGGTCTCTGGCCGGCCTCACCATTGCCCAAACTGTGCTAGGCGTGGCGACTCTCTATCTAAACCTTAGTCAACCAGCTGTAACTGTTGGGCACCAGCTAGTTGGAGCTCTACTTGTAGCCCTGGCAGCAGCCCTGGCAGCCCGTCGACCAGTATCTTCCAATAATCATGCCACACCTGCGGCTATCGCGGATGGCATTTTGCTAGAGCCCTGCCATGGCTAGTAGCTCTTTACATACTACACTATCAGCAGATCCCAAGGTGGTGCTTCTCTCCCACCACCAAAACCGCTTTCAGCTTCCCGCTTGGCTAGAGATCGCTAAGCCTCGCCTAATCCCACTACTTTTAGCCACTACTGTTGGTGGGATGGCTCTCAGCGAAGGCTGGCCTATTTCCTCTCCACGCTTGGCCTGTACACTTGGCGGCGGGATACTTGCCTCCGCTGCAGCAGGCATACTCAACTGTTTGTGGGAGCAAAATCTTGACGGCCGCATGCAGCGTACTAGTAGCCGTGCCCTCCCTTCTGGGCGACTATCACCTTTCGCAGCATTCATTGGTGCTATCTGCTGCACATTAGCGGCAGCAGTACTGCTCGTGAGTGGTGTGAATTCTCTAGCTGCCGGCCTTTCGCTGTTTGGACTGTGCAGCTATGTACTGCTGTACACGGCCTTACTCAAGCCGCGTACACACCAAAATATAGTTGTCGGAGGAATAGCTGGGGCGATCCCACCACTGGTTGGTGCAGCAGCAGCGTCAGGATATATAGGACTTGGTGGTTGGTGGCTGTTCACTCTCGTGATGCTTTGGACGCCAGCTCACTTTTGGGCACTTGCCCTGCTATTACGTGACGACTACCGTGCAGCTGGTATTCCAATGCTTCCTGTTGTCAAGGGTACTGTGGTCACCGCGCGAGCAATCCAACGCTATGGCTGGGCTACTATCTTGGTAAGTAGCTTCGGTACACTTGCACTGCCAGAAGGAGGTTTCTTTTATGGCTTACTCTTCCTGCCATTTAATGGGCGCTTGCTGCAAGCAGTGCAAACCCTTACAGAGGCACCGGACAATCCAAAATGTGCAAGAGCGGTTTTCCGCTGGTCAATTCTCTACCTCTTTGGTATCTGCCTCCTTCTGGTCTTGAGCCGTACCCAGCAAGCTGGCATACTCGACTCGCAGATCCAGATACTACTGTTGAGTTTAGTCAAGCCGACCACTGTTATTTAAGACCCCTCAGCACACTGCCTGTCTCCTGTAAATCATTACCTACTTGAATATCCGGACATTTGAATGGTGCTGATCGACATCCAGCAGCTAGGAAAATTTTATGGCGGTACTCGTGCGCTTGATGGACTCACCCTACAAGTCCCTGAAGGCTCTTTGTTTGGTTTGTTAGGTCCTAACGGTGCTGGAAAGACAACTGCACTCCGCATCCTCAGCACTCTCGTAGCACCAGACTCTGGCAGGGTAATAGTGGCCGGAATGGATGCTATTACCAATCCGAGAGCTGTCCGGCGCATACTCGGCTATGTTGCCCAGGAAGTAGCTATTGACAAGATACTCACTGGGAGAGAACTACTGCAGTTTCAGGCAAATCTCTACCACATGCAGCGCTCTGATCGTGAAGTACGAATTGCGGAGCTCATCAACCTGCTTGAGATGGAAACTTGGATCGACCGCCGCTGCGGCACATATTCTGGCGGAATGCGACGCCGCCTCGACTTAGCTACTGGATTGCTGCATGGTCCTCGTTTACTAGTACTTGATGAACCCACAGTTGGCCTAGATATTGAGAGCCGTGCAGCTATTTGGAACCTACTGCGCCAGCTGACTAACGAGGGAACAACAGTGCTCCTTAGCAGTCATTACCTTGAAGAGATAGAGACCCTTGCCGATCGGATGGTGATCATCGATGCTGGCCGGACTATCGCTGAAGGATCTCCAGATCAGCTCAAGCAGCAGCTTGGCGGCGATCGGGTCACGCTCAGAGTGAGGGAATTCAGCAACGCATTGGAAGCTAGTCAGATCCGTAAGCTTCTTGCAGAAGTCCAGGGGGTGCGGCAAGTGGTTGTCAACCGCTCTCAAGGCTATTCTCTCAATCTTGTAGTGGATGGAGCTGAAGTGCTCACTCGGTTACAGCAGCGATTATTGGACGCCGACTTGCCGATCTTTTCCTTGTCCCAGAGTAGACCTAGCCTCGACGATGTCTACCTGCAAGCCACCGGGTGCACGCTAATGGACGCAGAGCTAGCCGTCGCTGATAAAAGAGATGTTAAGCAAGAGCGTCGCCAGTCCATGCGTTGAGTATTACTCTCGTTTTTCGCACACTTAATTTTGTCTCTGCCTCAATGGTTAGCCCCAAAGTTAGCACCACTACCTTTAGATCTGATAGATCTGAAACTAGCGCAATAAGCGAGGTCTTCCAAGAAACCACGGCATTGACCCGGAGACTATTCCTTCAACTGCAACGCCGGCCTTCTACACTGATAGCAGGAGTGCTACAGCCACTTATTTGGCTATTGCTTTTCGGAGCTCTCTTTGCTAAAGCACCCGAGGGCTTGCTACCAGATGGTATGAGCTACGGTCGTTTTCTTGGAGCAGGCGTAGTTGTATTCACAGCTTTCAGCGGTGCACTTAATGCTGGACTGCCCGTAATGTTTGACCGGGAGTTTGGGTTCCTTAACCGTCTTCTGGTAGCACCACTGCGCAGTCGCAATTCAATTGTGCTGGCATCTGTTGTTTACATTATGGGACTGAGTTTAATACAGAGCTTGGCAATTATGCTTATGGCTGCTGCATTAGGCTACGGCTGGCCTGGAGGTAGTGGACTGCTGCTAGTACTATTGGTTCTACTGCTATTAGTCTTTGCCTTCACTGCACTGAGCCTTGGACTGGCTTTTGCTCTTCCTGGACACATTGAGCTGATCGCAGTGATTTTCGTCACCAACTTGCCGCTGCTCTTCGCTAGTACGGCACTTGCTCCCCTCGCATTTATGCCTAGCTGGCTCAGTTGGATTGCATCGCTAAATCCCCTCACTTTTGCGATTGAGCCCATCCGAGCCGCCTATATTGGACCTCTTCAACTGGCAGCTGTCGTCCTAGAAGCACCTTATGGAAACATAAGCGGTTATGGCTGTCTAAGTGTTCTCTTTTGTTTTACTCTAGGCCTCTTCATAATTATTAGGCCGCTTCTAGATCGCAAACTTTCCTGACACTGGTGATTAGAGGGTTCCTAGCCTCTAATCACATAAAGACAAGGATGAGGAGCAAATCTAATTCCATGCCGGAACTAGCTTAGATAAAGCTTGCATCTCTTACACTATTGTCAAAATATCGACAAATATGATGACAAATAATGGTAAGCTCTAAACCCATTGTTACAAGTTTTGACTGAAGCCAGCTTCGGTACCGATTTGCAGTAAGCAGCTAGTCAAAAATTGACAATGATGGCACTACCATCTGGTAATCTTAGGGGCGGTCTAATTATCTCAGTCCAAGCACCTGAAGGATCGCCTATAAGAGATCCCGAAGTCATTGCTGCTATTGCTGAAGCTAGCTTGCTCAATGGTGCTATTGGGGTCAGGCTTGAGGGCCCAGAACATATAGGCGCAGTACGACGCCGCTGTCCTGAGGCATTGATTATTGGCTTCTGGAAACGTACTTATCCTGGTAGCTCTGTCTACATTACACCATGCTGGAAGGAAGTCTCAGCGGTGTGGTCTGCTGGGGCTGATGTGATTGCCCTAGATGCCACCTCGCGTGTTCGACCTGATGGAGTAGATTTTCCAAGTCTTCTAGCACAGGTTCAGAGCGAGATTAGCGCACCGCTAATGGCAGATGTAGACAACTTAGAAGATGGACTTCGCGCGGCTGAACTTGGTTGTGATTGGATTGGTACAACGCTATATGGGCACACAGGTGAGACAGCCTTGCAGAAACCGCCGGCTTTGGGTCTCCTAACTGCACTTCAACGAGAGCTGCCAACCAGAAGTGTACTGATCTGTGAAGGTGGTATTGGTTCACCCACTGTCGCTCAGCAGGCACTGTTAGCTGGTGCCCAACTAGTTGTGGTTGGCACTGCTATCACTGGTGTAGATTGCCAGGTTGCTGCATATTGTTCTGCTATGACTGCGGTCAAAACATAACATAATACTGCAAGCTTACGGGTAGAGAAATAATATCTATGTTAGAAGGCCTACTACTTGGCGCTTACCCCTTTGTGGATTTGTAGGGGTTCTAGGCTTATGTCAGGAGGCCATTAAGGATGCAGAAGGTCTCTATGAGCTAAGAGCTCCGTGAATAAGGTAGTCTTCTATTGTTTACATCATACCACCAGGCATTCCCATACCTCCCATACCTCCCATACCTCCCATACCTCCCATACCTCCCATACCTCCCATACCTCCCATGGGGTCACCTCCAGCAGCACCGCCTCCAGGAGTAGCACTAGGAGGTTTGGGCCTATCAGCTATCACTACTTCAGTAGTGATTAGTAATGAGGCAATTGAAACCGCATCTTGTAGTGCCAGACGCACAACTTTAGCTGCATCAAGAATTCCGGCACTAAGTAAATCTTCATAATTATTAGTTAGTGCATTGTATCCTTTGCCACTTTCTAGCACCTTATTGATTACCACATCACCATTTGCGCCAGCATTTGCGGCTATTTGGCGAATAGGAGCTAGCATTGCTCGCTGTACAATCATGACACCAGTACGCTGATCGCCTCTAAGGTCTGAAGCCAGACTGTCAAGATCGCTACTTAAGCGCAGCAGCGTACTACCACCGCCAGCTACGATGCCTTCTTCAACAGCTGCCCGTGTAGCGTTCAATGCATCCTCAATGCGAAGCTTGCGGTTACGTAGCTCTGTTTCAGTAGGAGCTCCTACCTTGATTACAGCCACTCCACCAGCAAGTTTAGCGATACGCTCACTTAACTTTTCACGATCGTAGTCTGAATCTGTTACTTCGAGTTCGCGTCTTATAGAGGCTACACGTGCCTCAACTGCATTGCGGTGATCTTCATTGGAAACAATAGTCGTGGTATCCTTACTGATAGTAATGCGGCGCGCTTGCCCTAGATCGGCTAACTTCACTCCATCAAGGGCCATTGCACGGTCCTCACTAATTACAGTTCCACCTGTTAGTACAGCGATGTCAGCAAGAGTTGCCTTACGTCGATCGCCAAAAGAGGGTGCGCGGACAGCAGCTACGCGTAGCGTACCGCGGTTCTTATTAACTACTAGAGTAGCCAAGGCTTCACCCTCAACTTCCTCAGCGATTATTAGTAAGGGCGAGCCGCTCTGCTGCACAGCCTCAAGTATGGGTACTAAATCTGACACAACACTTATCTTGCGATCAGTCAGCAATAAGAGTGCATTTTCGAACTCGCAGATTTGGCGATCACTGTCAGTAACAAAATATGGAGAGCTATAGCCACGGTCGAAGGCCATACCTTCGGTAACCTCAAGTTCTGTTGCCAAAGACTTAGATTCTTCAACAGTAATCACACCGTCTACACTCACTCTACTCATCGCTTCAGCTACCATCTGACCGACCTCTTCGTCCCCGCCAGCACTGACAGTAGCTACCTGACGGATCGCATCACCACCGATTGGCTGGCTACAGTTACTTATACTGTTTACTAGTCGGACAACTGCCTTTTCCATACCACGGCGCAGTTCAGTAGGGCTAGCACCAGCAGCAGTGTTTCGTAGCCCTTCTTCAACCATTGACTGGGCCAGGATGGTAGCAGTAGTTGTTCCATCACCTGCTTTGTCCTTGGTTTTTACTGCTACCTGCTGGATCAACTTTGCGCCCAAATTTTCAAAGGGGTCTTCTAACTCTACCTCACGCGCTATAGTAACACCATCGTTGACGATGTCGGGAGCCCCGAACTTTTTTTCGAGTACTACATTACGGCCCCGGGGACCAATAGTTACCCGGACAGTATCTGCCAGGGCGTTTACCCCACGTTCGAGTGCACCACGAGAGTCGTCGGAAAAGCGAAGGAGCTTAGACATGAGCGGGACCCAATCGACATTAATTTCCCACACTGCAGCGAGTCCTTAGGGAAGGTCATGGTGGGGAAAGCCGAATGCGGTAGTGATGTTGTTTCAGTACACCGCTTGTGTTCAAGACCACTATGGTCCGCTCATGTCAGACAACAGTAGCCCCCTGTTCTTTGTGCTAATGACAGGTCTAGCAGGCATAATGGCTCTAGTCTATGTGCCTCTGAGGCTGTTCCTTACAGCTACAGCCCGCAGTCGTCGTCTGCGACTGCTGCGGCGCATTCGGAGACTGCGCGAGGAGCTCGGTCAACCTCTGGAACCATGATCTCAGAGGATAACTACGCCATCACCATACCTCCATCAACTTGCAGAACCTGACCGGTGATATAGGCAGCAGCTGGGTCTGCAGCCAAGAAGCGGACAGCTCCAGCCACTTGCTCTGCTGTGCCCATGCAACCTAAAGGGATAGAGTTAAGGATATTTCCGGTATCAAGGTCCTTTGTCATATCAGTGGCGATAAAGCCCGGGGCAACTGCGTTTACAGTTATGCTGCGATTAGCAAACTCCCTAGCAGTACTACGGGTAAAGCCAATTACTCCTGCTTTGGCAGCAGCGTAATTAGCCTGACCAGCATTCCCCATCAGACCCACAACAGATGTAATGTTAATAATACGACCGCTTCTTTGCTTAAGCATAGGACGCGCTGCAGCACGACTACAAAGGAAGACACCACTAAGGTTTAGGTCAATTACTGACTGCCAATCGGCAGTCTTCATCCGCATAAGCAGACCATCACGTGTGATTCCTGCATTGTTTACAAGTACGTCGAGATGCTTACTCTTCTCCAGCACATCATTAATCATCCTATTAACAGCTTCCTCATCTGCAACATTGGCTTGTAAGGTCCAAGCACGGCCGCCAGCTTCTCTGATTGAGTTGACAGTTGCATCAGCTGCTTCAGGAGAACGGGCGTAGTTAACGACAACTTCTGCGCCAGCCTCGGCAAGCGCTAGCGCAACAGCGCGCCCAATGCCGCGGCTGGCACCAGTTACCAATGCTGTCTGTCCTGCGAGGGACATTGTTGCTGTCATGAACTTCTGCTGTCTGCTGCGTGTGTGGATCGTAGCCAAAGGACTGCAGAACCTTACTTAACCTGCCATTGTCTCGCGCATGTCGAGTGCCTCGCCTAGAAGCTCCCGGAAGCGATCAAGCTGTGACCTGCTACCAAGAGCCACCAGCAATTGTCCAGGACGTAACTGAACTTCACTGCCAGGGTTGGCAATTAGTGAATCTCCGTCGCGGACTGCAAGTACCATAGCGCCACTGCGCCGCCTCAGTTCTAGCTCAGCAAGGCTATGATAGCTAAGATGGGACACCAACCTAGGGTTGTGACTAAGCCTGAATTCTTCTATCTCGCAGTCTGAACCAGCGAGAAGGTCCATAAAACCTACTGCTAGCGGTCGGAGTGCTGTTGCTGCCATAACTCGCCCACCGGCTACGTAAGGGCTAACGACAGCTGTTGCACCTGCCAACTTCAGTTTTGCTGCCGATTCCTCACTGTCGGCACGGGCAATCAGACGACATCGCGGCGCTAATTCTCGGGCACTAAGGACAACATAGAGATTAGCAGCATTGCTCGGAAGCGCTGCTACAAGACTACGACAGCGTTGAAGACCTGCTTCCCGGAGAGTCTCGTCAAGGGTTGCATCTGCCTGGAGAACTTTCAACCCACACTCCTTAGCAGCTGAAACCCTTTCTGGATTGGATTCTACTACAAGAATATTTGCACCTTCCCGCTGAATCTGGTCAGCAATCTCACGGCCGATACGGCCGTACCCACAAAGAATAACATGACTGTGCATGCACTGTAGTAAGCGTTGGAATCGGAGATCCCGGAGCTGGCGGAAGTAGCCAGATTCTGACATCCCCAATACTCTTTGGATTGTCAACTGCACAACAATGATGCCGCCAGCGATCGTGAATACAGTGACAATTCGCCCGGCTGTAGTCAGTGTATGCACTTCGCTGTAGCCAATTGTGCTAATGGTGATTACGACCATCCAAAGACAGTCTCCCCAGTCCCAACCCTCTGTAAGGCGGTAACCGGCAGCACCACTAGTTACAACAATAGCTATAGCTAGAACCGGTACCCTCCAGGGCCTCGCTAGGATTTGCAGGTGTGCCGACTTGGGCACTGGCCGCCTAAGATTCTCCCACCAGCGACTCCCCATCTGAGGTCGAGAGCTTTGAGGATCTTACTTTGGAACAAGTAGCTTTAATAGGTAGCTAAAATAACTGTCTGCAAGCGTATCTTTACATATCGATGCGAAGTATAGGTAACAGGCAACTACCCAGTGCTACAAATGTATAGGCTAGCTGAAGCTGGCAGCCTTAGAAAGGAGCTAGCTGGATACATATTGAATAAGCTTGGAAGATACCAGTGGACCAGGCTTAGAAGAAACCATCGCTGTTTAGGTTAGTCCTTAACCTCTACCTTGTGCCACAGGTAACAGTAGAGACTTCGTCTACCTCCTAAACTTGGTACAACCTTTATCGAGCTGAAAAATAGGTGGAAGCAACTGGGAAAAATTAATGCCTAGGTTGTCAATCGGCATAAGAAGGCTTACTAGCTCTAGGTTATCGAGCCGCTTATAACACTCTGGCCCAGCTTTACAATTTTGTGCCCCCTCAGCATTAGCCCGAGGTTAAGGTATAACTCATAGGAATCCAAGCTAACTGGAAACCGCAGCCGAAGATAAGAGTCTATCTCACATAAGATAACTAGGAAATTTACTTAGTCTGCTATTATTGGGCCAAGGTTGAGCAAGGTTAAACTTGGACGTGGTTAAAACTCAAGGCTAGCCAAACGAAGACCAGATCAGCTTGTACAGCAGCGGAACAAACTGTCTGAATTGCTGTGCTGCTGCAGTAATATGACCTCGAACTAAGAGCAAGGATGCCTTTTGGAGCTGAGCTGTAAGCAGAGTGAGCTGGTTGTATGAAGGCAGTATACAGAAGCTAAAGGCTACTTGTGCACTTATTAATCACAGCTGCTGGTAGGGGTAGCCGCATGGGAGCTAGCTGTAACAAGCTGCTGTTGCCACTTGCTGGCCGACCTCTGCTGTCTTGGACTTTGGATGCAGCTCAAGCTGCACAGTCAATCAAATGGGTCGGTCTTATTGGTCAACCGCGTGACCAAGAAGCTATTTTTGCCTCCTGCTTACCACAGCAGAGAGGCCATATCTGCTGGATTCAAGGAGGAGAGACTCGGCAGCAATCGGTACGATGTGGCCTTGCGGCCTTGCCTACTGACGCATCTCATGTACTGATTCATGACGGTGCTCGGTGCCTGGTCGAGCCTAGTTTGTTTGATCGTTGCGCTGCCATTGTTTTAGGTGGCGAGGCTGTAATAGCTGCCACACCTGTAACAGACACTATCAAGCAAGTCAATAAAAATGGCGTGGTCATAGCAACACCAAACCGATCCAGCCTATGGGCTGCTCAGACACCACAGGGATTCTCTGTGGACCAACTCCGAAAAGGTCATGCTGAGGCTGAACGGAGCGGCTGGGCTGTCACAGATGATGCTTCCATCTATGAGCAGCTTGGTTGGCCTGTTAGAGTTTTAGATGCAGGATCATACAACATTAAAGTAACTACACCATTTGACCTAACTATTGCTGAGGCTACCCTCAATGCTAGACTGTCAACTTGAAAGCAGCCCAGGCTCACTTAGTAAACGCGGTAGCTACAGTACGACAAACAACCATAGTGAGATTTCTTAAACTTGCTCAGACACTGAACAGTCCTTACACAGTTGTTCTCTGCCCCAATTTGTTTGTATTTAATCATCTTCTTCTTAAAAACTACGCGCTATCACTAGGCCTAGAAGCAGCAAGGACCCAAGCCAGCTCTGTTGGCTGAAGTGACAACCAAAGTCTACTTTCGACACATTGGTAGCACGCAGTGGTCTTGTAGAAACCTGCATACCTACGGTTGCTACTACCCAGAATGACCAGAAGATGGGATGTATGCCTGCTGCTAATGCTGCACTGGCTAGAAGCCCAGCGGTAACACCGTAGCCAGCAGTTACCACTAAAAGTGTCTGGGAGCCTAAGCTAAGAGCACTACTTTTTAGATTAAGTCGAGCATCATCATGCCGGTCTGCCATAGCATAGACAGTGTCAAAGCAGAAAGTCCAGATTAGTACAGATAACCAACAACCCAATAGTGGCCAGCCGCCATTAAGAGACCCCTGAGTTGCTGCCCAGGGGATCAAGACCGAGAAACCCCAGCATAGAGATAGAACTAACTGAGGAAAAGCGAACCAGCGCTTAGCAGACGGATATAAAAGAATCAGCGGCAGAGCTCCAATAGCTAGAAGCAGACATAGAAGACGCCCAGGTTCTGGCAGAACTGCAACTACTACCAAGGCTGCAAGAAGCAGCACTAGCAAAAGTGCTATCGCACTTGATGGCTTCAAGGCCCCGCGTGCCAGTGGGCGCTGACATGTACGTTCGACGTTGCGATCTATTCGCCAGTCCCAAAGATCGTTAGCAATGCAGCCAGCGCCACTTACTGTTAAGCCACCGGCCAGAATTAGAAGAACTATAGAAGGTTCTGGTGGAGCTTCTGGCGTAAGCCAGAGGCTCCACCCCGCTGGAATTAGCAGTATGAAGCGCCCACTAGGCTTTTGCCAGCGGAGTAGTTCAACCCAAGGATAAATTTTTTCGGCGAAGAAGCTGCCAGACATCACAGCATCCGCATTGCTACAATCTCAAGCAAAGGTAATGGGCCAAGATCATTAATGGCAGATCATATCTTCTGCAGACTTACGGTAACTGTGCCCGCTGTCGGGCCCCCATATCTGCTGAGCTTGCCAAGTCAGGAGCACACCTCAAGAATAGGAGTATTTAGTAGTACCTCGAGACTAGAGCCCTGTATAAAGTAGCAGCCATCGACATCGGCAGCAACTCCACGCACCTGGTGGTAGCAAGTGTCGATCCTTCTCTGCACACCTTCAGTGTTGAGCAGGCAGAGAAGTCAACTACGCGTCTTGGAGAACGTGATCCCGAGAGTGGTGTACTAACCCCTAGAGCCATGCGATGTTGCATTGACACGCTCCAAAGGTTCCGTGATTTAGCCACTAGTCATCAGGTCGAGCAAATTGTTACAGCAGCCACTAGTGCTGTACGCGAGGCTCCTAATGGACGCGAGTTTCTTGAACACATTAAGAAGCAGCTCAATCTAGAAGTTGACCTAGTTAGCGGTACTGAGGAGGCACGCCTAATTTACCTTGGCGTACTCTCTGGTATGGCATTTGGGGACCACCCCCATCTAGTTCTAGATATTGGAGGAGGTTCAACCGAACTTATCCTCGCAGATAGTCATGATGCACGTGCACTAACTAGTACTCGTGTAGGTGCGGTTCGTCTGCAACGGGACTTCATCAAAGATGACCCAATTCCACCGCAGCGTCGGTCATTCCTGCAAACCCTTATTCAGGGTTTGCTCGAGCCAGCTGTAGACAAGGTTCACCGGCGTATCAAACCTGGTGAAGTTCCAGTGATGGTGGCCACTAGTGGCACGGCAATGGCTATAGGTGCGCTAGCGGCGACTGAGGAGGATAGGCCCCCATTCAAACTTCACGGCTACCGAGTCTCAAAACATAGGCTAGATCGAGTGGTCGAGAAACTCATAACTCTGGGGCCAGAGCAGCGACGCGCCTTGACAGCTATTAACGATCGGCGTTCAGAGATCATTGTTCCAGGAGCTCTGATCTTACAAGCCGCCATGCAAATGCTAGAGGTTAATGAGCTTGTCCTAAGTGAGAGGGCATTGCGTGAGGGGCTGATTGTTGACTGGATGTTAAGACGTGGGTTACTCAAAGATCGCTTCAGTTTCCAAGGTAGCATCCGACAGCGCACTGTTATACATCAGGCACGGCGCTTTGCGGTTAATCAACTACGAGCGAGACGTGTCGCTAACTATGCCCTTACCCTTTATGAGACTACCAAGGGCATCCTGCATCAGGATGTTGGCTCAGGACGTGATCCACTCTGGGCAGCTGCCATGCTGCATGCTTGTGGTCAACACATCAATCTCAATGCATATCATAAACACTCATGGTACCTAATTCGCCATGGAGAACTTTTAGGCTACTCAGAAATTGAGCATCTGATGGTTGCAGCAATTGCTCGCTACCACCGCCGCAGCTTGCCTAAGAAACGACATGAGGCTTGGCAGTCATTGCCAACACGCGAACACCGCCGGATTGTTACAGAGATGGCGCTACTTCTAAGGCTTGCAGTAGCTCTTGATCGACGCCCTGAAACAGTAGTGAAGGCAGTTCATGTGATGACAACATCAGAAAATTGCCATCTAGAACTAATCCCCCAGCATCTGGGTCAAAGTCTGAGCTTAGAGCAGTGGAGTGTCGAAAACTGTACCCAAGTAGTCAGGGAAGTTGCTGGTGTCCAGCTAATAGTAACCGTACGAGATGAGTAAGCCCAAGTTTTATCCTCCATGGTCTAAGCACTCTTTGCATCAGGTTTACTAGACAATCTAACTATTAGACGATGCAAGGTTTCGGCACTTTACTAATCAAAATTAATTATCTCTTGCTGACTGACTAAAGCTTGGAATTTATGGGCGATACTGGATTCGAACCAGTGACCCCTTCCGTGTGAAGGAAGTGCGCTACCGCTGCGCTAATCGCCCGCATGGCTTAGAGCTCACAAGATAGCAAATTCTAATATCGTGGCCGAAATAGATGATTATGACCTGGATTGTAGATGCAAGAGCGCCTAGCCTGTATGTTAGATACTGCAAGTGCTGGACTGATTACGTAGAGCGTAGTGCGGACTAATTGACGCTGACGTGAAGCTTCAGCTATACTGTCTAGAGGTACAATATCTAAATATTCATCTGGCCAGCTCACTCTATATCCAATAGCTACAGGAGTATCTGAAGCATAGTACTTTAGTAATGTAGTTTGTACTTCTTCAACATGGCGTGCGCTCAAGTAAAGGCATAGAGAAGCTCTAATAGCTGCAAGCTTGTCAAGTTTCTCAGCTTCTCGAACTTCGGTCTGGCCTCCTACTCTGCCAAGCACTATAGTTTGTACTAATCCAGGGATTGTGAGCTCAACTCCTAGTTTGGCTGCCGTTGCCTGATAAGCGCTCAGTCCAGGAATTACTTCAACAGGAATACCTGCATCAGCTAATTGACAAACCTGTTCAGAGATTGCACTATAGAGACAAGGGTCACCGTCATGAAGACGCACTACGCGTAGTCCTCGCTCAACTCGCTCGACTAGTAGTGATAGCACCTCCCCGAGAGTTAAACGGCTAGTAGGAATGCGCTCGCAGTCTTTAGGAGCAAGAGCAGCAATTGCCGGGGCAACTAGGGAGTCAGTCCAGATCAAAACTTGTGCTTGCTGTAGACGGTCTGCAGCTCGAAGAGTGAGCAGATCAGGAGCGCCAGGTCCAGCTCCGACAATACTGAGTGGATTCATTTACTTGGCATCTACATGTCTAGGGCCTGGTAGGGATCTGCGCCGCCCGTAAAGCCACCACAGACCTAGCGTACTCAGGGCAATCAAGGCTAAGCTCATGAGTTGGGCTATACGCAAACCACCCTCGCAGAAAGGTGGAATACCACCAAGACAGAGTGGGTCAATTCGCAGCTTCTCGATCCAAAAACGCCCCAAACTGTAAGTTACAAGATAGGTGCAACTTAGAGCTCCAGCCGGGAGCCAGAGCCGGCCAGAAATTCCTAGCCTAAACATAAACAGTAGCACCAGAAAAATACATAGATCCCAAAGCGACTCATATAGAAAGGTGGGGTGGAAGAAGTGCTCATTTGTGAAGGCTAGAGGTCGACTTGAATAGGGTATAAAGAGCTTCCAGGGCAAGTTAGTTGGTAAGCCAAAGGCTTCGGAGTTAAAAAAGTTGCCCCAGCGCCCAATCGATTGTCCTAATGCAAGCGAAGGAACTAACACATCGAGAATATCCCAGAAGGGCTGATTTTGTAACCTACAGAACAGTATAATTGCTAGTACACCCCCGATAAGAGCACCATGGATGGCTATACCACCATTCCAGACGGCAAACACTTCCATCCAGGCACTGTTGTAGTTTCTCCACTCAAAAACCACGTAATATGCCCTTGCTCCAATTATAGAGGCTAGGACAAGAGTTGGTAATAGGTCACTGATCGTTTCATTCTTTAGACCTCGGTGTCGGGCTAAATGGCTGGAGAGGTTTAAGCCTATGGTAACTGCAAAGGCAATTAATAAGCCATACCAACGTAAGGAGAAGGGCCCAAATCGCAACAGTTCAGGTCCAGGAGAAGTGAAGCTGGCCAGATCAGAAGGCGACATTGGGTTAGAGAAAGTAAAAGAGGTTCAGAAACCCTCAGCGGCTTGGACTTTCTCTATTTGTCTCTTCTTCAGTACCAACATTATTTGGGCTAGCGCCACAGCAGCGAAGAAAGCTAGCAGACCATATATACGTACAGGATTCTGGAGTACCACCTCAGTTTCAACTTGACCAAAGCCCCCTACATTTGGATCATTGGTTAGAGGGGCACCCGCCTCAATATTGTCACCAACTACGACCTCAAGTGTTGGTCCTGCAGGAATGGTTTCTGTGAGAGTACTACCGTCATCTATTACGATAGTTACAGTACTGGACCCATTATCACCAGGCTCAATTGATGCTATAGTGCCAGAGTTGCTTGCCGTGTAGACAGCATTATTGCTTTTGTCGCCCGTAGGGTAAACTTGGCCGCGACCACGGTTGCCACCAACGTGGATCGCATACTTGCCGAAGTGAATGTTGCTGTCAGTGCTTGGGTCAGGTGACAGAATTGGGAAAATAATTTCTTGATGTTGGTCTCCTAGGATAGGCCCAACCAAAATAATATTGGGTTGGTCTTCGCTATACTGGGTGAAGTAAACACCCTCTGTCTCCTCACGAATCGTGTCAGTCCACCGGTCTTGAGGGGCTAGAGTAAAGCCATCAGGTAGCATCACTACAGCACCTACCTGTAGTGGTACCTCACTACCATCAGCTCCAACTTCTAGAATAGAACTATCATAGGGAATCTTCACAGAGGCGGTGAAGACAGTGTCCGGCAGCACAGCCTGGGGAACCTCAGCCTGGGTCAACTTTTGAGCCAAGTGACAATTAGCACAGACAATCTTACCAGTGGCTTCCCGAGGAGAATCATAGTTTTGCTGGGCCCAGAATGGATAGGCCCAGGTAGTAGTAGGCTCTAGCGTTAGGGGAAAGCTAAGTACCAAGAATCCAAGAAGGATGGAGAGTAAACTACGCATCGGAAGAGGGCAAAATTTAAGATGAGGGAATATTGAGTAGGACTAATCAAGCCCACCAAGGTTTCTCACCTGTGCGGAAGTCAGTTTTAGTCCACTGGCTAACAAAAACATTGTCATCTTGTATAGCAACATTAGTTAGAGCCAGAGAAAGTGGTGCAGGACCGCGAACTACTTTACCAGCAGCATCATACTGACTGCCATGACACGGACACATGAACTTGTTGGATCCACTATTCCAGGGCACTACGCAGCCCAAGTGGGTACAGATTGCGTTGATGCCATAGCTGCCGATTGCGCCAGCATCCTCAACGATCAAGTAAGTAGGATCACCTTTAAGACCCTGCACAAGACTGCGATCTCCTGCGGAGTGGCTGCTCAACCAGGCACTAGCAGTGACAGAATTGCCAAGTTCGTCCTTAGCGCTGGTACCACCACCACTACCAGAGGCACGTGGTGGAATGAAGTAGTTAACAACAGGATACAGGGCCCCAAGCGCCACTCCCGAGACCGAACCGAAGGTGAGCAGATTCATGAACTGCCTGCGGCCCATTCCGGGCACATCGCTTGAGGAGAGTTGGGTCATGATAGAGATGTGGCCTGTATAAACTGAGATCCATTATGGATGCTAAAAGTCTGTAGGGCTTTGCAACAACTGAGCTCTAACCCCTGTCTTCTTGGGAGGGACCTTTACTTAAGAACAGCATTGCAAAGACCTGATCCCCCCTTATCTGCTGATGAGGTCATCGCTTGCCTACGGCGGCGCTGGAAAGCTACTTATGATATACAACTGGTGGTTCGACGACGACGCCTATACCTGCAAGTGATGTGGGCTTACCTTGAGCAACAATCTTTCCCTATGAATGAGCCCACATACTACAAACACCTTTCTGAAGTGCTTGCTGTCGTAAACCGTCTTGGTCTTGGCAGTGAGGTGCGTAGCTGGCTAGAGACAACAAATAGCCGACCACGGCTAGGCAAAGCTCTCAGCTTGCAGTTGCAGGCGGACGAGGGACTGGAGGAGTTTCTGGTCTAAGTCTTTCTGTTAGGGCTACGAGTGCTACACCTATTAGAAATAAGACTGTTATCGCGCCTGCCAGCAGTGACATTGTAATAGGGTCAGTTGAGGGAGTTAGTACTGCACCAGCTATGGCAGCTATCATGATAACCCAGCGCCAGGCAGATAACATATCTCTCCACTGCACAAGTCCGACAGCACCCAATATTAATTGGAGGACTGGAAGCTGAAAGGCTAAGCCAGTAGCAAGCATCAGCAGTAATACAAAGTCAAGGTAGCGCTCGATTGACCAGAGTGGCTCTACCAGGTCTGATCCATAACTTACTAGGAATCGCAGTGCTGCAGGTATAAGAGTCCACCAGGCAAAAGCAATGCCGGATAAAAACAGCACAGCTGATCCGGCAACAGCAGGAGCAATTAGTCTTCGCTCCCGTTGTGTTAGCCCAGGAAGTACAAAAGCCAGCACTTGATATAATATATACGGCAGTGCCAAGACAAGCCCGGCGTATCCTGCAACCTTCAAGGAAATGAGAAGAAACTCTCCTGGAGCCAGTTGTAGAAGACGGATTGAGCCCGCTGGTACTTTCAAGAGACGCACTAGTGGCCTTATTGCTATCAGACATCCCGCAGCAGTGATAACAACGGCTACCAGGCTCTGGAATACGCGCTGGCGTAATTCCTCGAGATGCTCTATTAATGACATCTCAATATCGTTAGGTAGGTCTAGGTCATCTGTCATCTCTTGCCCATTGTTGCCAACATGGATTGGAGTCTGTATGGATGGTGTTGGTTGTTGGGGTTCGGTCCCAGTTAGCGGCTTTTGAACAGTCAGGGTGAGTGTTAGCTGTGTTACTTAAGAGGCTAAAGATACTACTCGGCATAGGTGCTTTTGACCACGATCGGGCTCGCCCCAGCACACTGACCCGCCATGGTGGCGTACTGTTCCAGGCGCACCACCTGTAATCCGCTGAAGATGTTCAGTTGGTACTACAACCACGGGTACCTGTACATTTCCGCGTGCCCGGCTGAAATAAGCTGCTAGATCGGCAGCTAGTTGCAGGTCATCATCTTGAGCAAGTCCCTCTGATGTTTTAAGTACTACATGACTGCCAGAGCATTCCTGGGCATGGAACCATAGGTCACCCGATCGTGCCTGGCGCAAACTGATCCAGTCATTCTGGCGATGGTTACGCCCTACTTGTAATCGTAGACCGCTCTTCGTCCTCAGCTCGAGTGGACTGGGGGTCCCAATAGTTTTCTGTCCTGACTTGCAGTGATGCTTTGACCTCACTACTTGGCCAACCAATCTTCCTAGTTCCTCGTGCAGATCCTGTAGTTGCTTGAGTCGCTGACCAGAGTCTTCCCATTCGGCGCTCATTAATCCTTCGAGAAATGAGTAACTATCCTGAATTAACCTCAATCTGCCATGGTGATACTGTAGTCTTCCTTCTAGCGCAGCAACAGCACGTCTTAATCGGCGAGCTTGGCGGTAGAGTGCTTGTGCTGTATCGATTTCTTCTCTTGAAGGCCTCATGATACATAGCAGAGCATCGGCCCGCTGCTGGAGGCTGTTAGCTTTCTCAGTAGCTTCCAGACGCTGTTTTTGTTCATAGCAAGCTTTCTCCTCCTTTTCTTGTAGGCGGCATAGCTTCTGCTTCATATTCTTGGCTTGTTGCAGTAGTGCTCTGTCGTTAAGCTCGCGCCGGTAGTAGTCGCCTAGAGCAAGAGCTATTCCATGCACCCCTGATGTAGCAACATTAGCCTCATCCTCAGTCGCTAGCCATACTCTGTAAGGTGTTGGACCTCCACAATCAATTCGAAATCTACCATGTTGCCAATAGTGCAGCCAGCCAAGCCAGCGAAGGTAAAGATATTGCCACTGATCGTGTCTAAGATCAGTGACAGGTGTTTCCAACAGATCTAGCGCTGCTGCTTTATCTTCACCGGCTAGCTGCAGAGCTAAAGAGGGACTAATTCCTTGATAAGTTTGTTGCAGCGATTGGCATAAATTTACCGGCAAGAGTTCTAGGCGTGCTCGCCAGCGGGTAACCGTCTCCTCTATGTTAGGAACTAAGCCCTTTAGTGGAGGTGGTGGCACGTAAATGTCACCAGTTCCCATGGGCCGGATACGAGATTGGTGCTCACGAACACGACGACCGATAGCTATTATATGTTTTCGTCTATCAAGCAGCAACAAGTTACTGTGACGCCCCATAAGTTCCAGCACTAGACAGCGTTCTATCGGTTGCCCCAGTCGTGGAGCTAGGCCAAACTGCACGACACGCTCAAAGCCTGGTTGTTCCAGGTCAACTAAAGCCATCTGTCGCAGACCGTGCTGTAGCTGTTGCGCTAATGTACTGTTTTCACCCAAGCGTTGAGGCGAGGCAACACGTACCAGCCGTGGGCAGTCAGCTTGCCAGCTGAGCTCTAGCCAGAGAAGACCCTCAAGAGTACGCCACCCTAGCTGCAGTGTTTGGGGACCAGGCTGCTGCGCTCTTTCAAAACGGCTTGGGACTAATACCAGCTTCAGCTCCTGGACAACCGCACGTAGGCTGGTCACATCCATGACCTGGAGCGAGAAGCACCTCATAGTGGCCTATGGATAATCCTAAATGGTTGTTTTCTTACTCTGCTGAGTGGGTTGCTTGCAAACCATGGACTGCTCGCGGCGTCTAAGAGGTGGACTCACAGTGCTTACTGGTCCTAGTGGTGCGGGCAAAGGCACCCTGATGAGGCGTCTCTTGCGACGGCATCCAGAGATCTGGCTCTCAATTTCAGTAACAACTCGCTCCCCGCGGCCAGGAGAAATAGATGGCAAGCATTACTTTTTTTGTGATCATGCTGACTTTGCAGATCTCATTGCGCGTGATGGTTGCCTGGAGTGGGCTGAGTTTGCCGGAAATTGTTACGGTACGCCACGCCTGCCGGTACAGGCACAACTTGCTGCCGGCAGACCGGTTCTGCTTGAAATTGAGCTGGAGGGCGCCCGTCAGGTGCGCAAGAGCTTTCCAGAAGGGTTACAGGTTTTTCTCGCTCCGCCCGATCTAGAAGAACTAGAGCGCCGCCTCCGGGGACGCGGCGTGGATACTGAGGAATCAATTACTCAACGCCTCAAACGCGCTTCAGAGGAGATGGATGCCTGTGGTGAGTTTGATGCAGTTATTGTTAATGATGACCTTAGTATTGCTCTAAAACAACTTGAAGATCTAATGACCTTAACGAGATGAGCGATATCCGATCAACTCATTGGATGAAATAATAGATCAGGAAAAAAACGATTCCACTCGATCATGATTCCTGCGGTGAGTGTGAACCAGATTGCTGCAAGCACAGGGGCAGTAGTGAGAAATTTTTTCATGAATTTGGTTAGTGCTGTTAAAAACTTCTTAGGCTTTAGACTCTAGGCCTTTCTTCCAAGTTCTTGAAAGAATTTAGCTCCACTTAGCGTGGTGAGACGGTGACCTTTCCCTCACTTTCTAGAAGCTTACCACTGATAAGTTCACCGAGCGCTGCCACAGGCCACACTGCCGAGGATCCCAATGCCTTGATGGCCAAAGAAACATCAATCTGGATCTCTTTGGTTACAGCATCCTTAGCGCCGCGAATGGCTTTGAGGTATTCCCGACCAGACCAGCCGATGCAGCCAGCTACGTACAAGAACATTATCCCGGGTAAGACGAAATCACCAGCATGATCCCAACGACCATCGACGATTAGATGTGGAAGGCCATCATCTCCACATAGGGCCTCGCTGTAGCGCTCAAAGCGAGCTTTGGCTTGAGAGGTACTTGCAGCGGCAGCGCGCTGCTGGAAGCGTGTACTATCAATACAGGGAGTTAATCCGGCAAGATCGGCATTGGCAGCAGGCGCAAGTCCAAGAGCGAGCAAGATCGAGAGCGTGAGGGCAAAGAGGCGACGCATCGGTTGTCGTAGTTTGACTGGGTAAAAGATGTGTTTAGGACCGTAAAGGAGATTCCACCCGGCAGATGAACACCGTGCTAGCCCTCGAAACAAGTTGTGACGAGTCTGCTGCCGCCGTCGTGTGCCGCCGCAAAGACGGCAGCATAAATGTCTTGGCGCACCGTATAGCCTCCCAGGTCAAGGAGCATGAGCGTTGGGGTGGGGTAGTGCCTGAAGTTGCTTCCCGCCTCCATGTTGAACTGCTACCAGATCTCATCGCAGGTGCACTAAAAGATGCTGCTTTACCTTGGCCTGCGATAGATGCAGTTGCTGCCACGGTCACACCTGGTCTGACTGGAGCCCTGATGGTCGCGTCAGTCACTGGAAGAACATTGGCCATGTTGCACGGCAAGCCCTTTCTCGGCGTTCACCACCTTGAGGGTCATCTATCATCAGTTTACCTAGCTGAAGGCACAGCAAGACCTGAAACTCCCTATTTGGCATTGCTAGTAAGTGGAGGTCATACTGAAATAATACGAGTTAGTCAAGGAGGGAGCACAACCTGTTTGGGAAAGAGCCATGATGATGCTGCCGGAGAAGCCTTTGACAAAGCTGCGCGTCTTCTAGGCTTAGGTTATCCAGGTGGCCCTGCCATTCAAGCAGCAGCAAGAACAGGTGACCCTAGTCGATTTCACTTTCCCAGGGGTCGTGTGTCTCGCCCAAGTGGAGGTTTCTACCCCTATGATTTTTCTTTCAGTGGTCTGAAGACAGCAGTTCTACGACAGGTTCAAAATCTCCAGATCAGTACTGAACGGTTACCGGTAGAGGATTTAGCCGCTAGTTTCGAGCAAGCAGTGGTAGAAGTCTTGGTCGAACGTAGCATAAAGTGTGCTCGCGATAACCAGCTTGACGAGCTGGTTATGGTTGGCGGAGTAGCAGCAAACCATGAACTGCGTCGCCAGATGGCAGATCAGGGCAGGAGGTTTTTCATAACGACTCATGTTGCTCCGCTGAATTTCTGCACCGATAACGCGGCTATGGTTGGCTCCGCAGCTCTCGAGCGGTTAGCATCAGGCCAGTGCAGCAGTTCCTGGACTTTAGGTGTCTCGGCACGCTGGCCTCTCGAAAGAACATCTGCGCTGTACGAAATGACACCACCATTCTGAGGCCACTACACCTAGCCTTGTGTGAATTTCATGTATGCTTCAGTAAGCATGGCTACAAATTCCGGCAGTGATACCGCTTCTAGGCGAGAGCCAGTTAGCAAAGCAGAACTTAATGCCTGGCGGCGTGGATTTACTCCTCAAGCGGAGATCTGGAATGGCCGCTTGGCCATGCTTGGACTATCTGCTTCTCTCATGCTCATAGTAGTCATGAGGCTAATCCAAGACCACTAAGTGAAAAAACATGTCACTATAAGTTATAATGTATATGTTTCTAATATTTTTAGTATACTGCTCAAGCCCTTAAAATGAAGCAAAGAAGCTAGATAACAACGACACAAAACGCAAGTCCACCTTGGTTATAAAAAACTGCAATTGCTGGGCCCGTAGGCTAAAATCTCTTAGTAGAGTAGTAATACAGATGTCCTTGAAGCACTATATTATCACCCTACCAAGAATAAAGCACACTATTCCCAATATTTACATAAGTACCCAAATATAAACCTCGGAGACTAGAAAGTTATTAGCAGTACTTTATATAGGCTGAGTTGTTTATCTGTCCACGCTTACTTACAAGATATATAGCCAGTTTGCTCCGAGACAGCCATGCTCAGGATGTTTAGGATCTAGCAATCCTAGAGCCCTGCCATGGCTGCTCAGCCCCGCGTTACAATCGTCTTGGGAACGCGGCCCGAAGCTATAAAGCTAGCCCCGGTCATACAAAGGTTCCGCAATTGCGAGGTAATCACAACTCGCGTGGTACTAACTGGTCAGCACAGAGAGATGGTGCGCCAAGTTATGGAATTATTTAACATAACCGCCGACCGTGATCTGGGTCTGATGATACCTCGACAGACACTGACTCACATCACTTGCGCCACTCTGCAGGGACTGTGTGATGACTTTCAAGAGTGTCGACCGCAGTTAGTACTTGTACAAGGTGATACTACTACGGCTTTTACAGCAGCTCTAGCCGCTTTCTATGAAAGGATACCAGTTGGGCACATTGAGGCAGGTCTGCGCACTGATAAACCCTTAGATCCCTTTCCAGAGGAGGTAAATCGCCGACTAATTTCTCAGATCGCCCAGCTTCACTTTGCACCAACATCTCGCTCAAAAATTAACCTACAACAGTCCGGAGTTGTAGGTCGAGTGCTTGTTACTGGTAATACAGTAGTCGATGCTTTATTGCATATTGTTGAAAGAGCTCCAAGTCTAGAAGACTTGCCCTTAGATTTTGACAACCAGCGAGTCATTCTGGCAACGGTGCACCGCCGTGAAAACTGGGGTAACCGCTTGGATCAGATTGCTACTGGCATACTAAAAGTTCTTAAGCAGCATGTAGATACTGCACTACTACTGCCATTGCACAGAAACCCAGTCGTTCGAGAACCTTTGCAAAAAGCTCTCGGTAGCCATCCGCGTGTTGTGCTTACTGAATCTCTAAACTATGATCGTCTAGTAGCGGTTATGCGTAGGTGTACTCTTCTGCTTACCGACTCTGGTGGATTGCAAGAGGAAGCTCCGGCATTTGGCAAGCCAGTGCTAGTATTACGACAGACTACCGAGCGACTCGAAGCTGTTGATGCTGGAACAGCTCGGCTTGTAGGAACTGACCCAGACGTCATCGCTTCTGAGGTCAGACGACTACTTCAGGATAACGATGCTTATGACTTGATGGCACATGCTGCCAATCCTTTCGGTGATGGCCAAGCTAGCAATAGGATCTTGGAAGAAGCTCTCTCAATCTTGCTGAGACCATGCTGGTAAGAGCAGTTTACCTTAGGGTGCAACCCATAACTATCTATCTCTCTAAGACCAGCGTAGTATGACTCCGCACATTTGCATCAGGTATATGTGTGTAGTTTAGAGGAGACAAAAGATCTATGAAAGATGAAGGATGGCGATAGACAAAAACAAGGGGCATATAGCTTATCATGTTGCACTGTACTGTTTCTCAAACTTATGCTTTAAAGTCGCCTTCATCAACTATGCAAAGATTTAGACTGGGGAAGCCCAGTTTCCTGGTCCTTAATGCCGACCATGTAAAGTTGGACTCTGCTATGCCTCAATGTCCCTCTATAGAAATCAGGCTAGACATCTAGAGAATTCCATTTCAGCCTACGGTTTGCTGATGGTACGTTGCCATCTACCTTGCTGCACCTATTGCACCTATTAAGAGGCAAGACCAATGTCGTTCATCTGCAACACTTGAGCTATTCCAGCGATGCTACCAAGGCACTACTACAGGGCACGCAAGCTTTGTCAATGTTCTCCCTAAAGCTCTGGAAGAGGAGAAACTCTTCCCTGACTCAAGTCGGAGATAGCACTCAGAGTGCAGACCAAACTCAGATTCTGATCCTGTCACTAGATGACACCTGAGCGGCTGGGCCTACTTTGGGGCATCACTATCTTTGCTGGTGCTTTAGCCCGCTTAGTCTCCATGCTATCGGGTTTGCCGGGAGTGGTTTTACTACTTCTCTCTGGTCTACTTATCGGTCGCTCAGGTCTTGGGCTTGTGGAACCCCTTGATCTAGGTCGAGGCCTGGAGACAATAGTGGGTCTCTTGGTAAGCCTAGTACTCTTTGACGGCGGCTTGAGCTTGAGGTTGCCTGGGGACACAATCAAGGTAACTGTACTACGCATCTCTTTAACCCGTCTAATACTGTCATTTGGGATAGGATTGTTGGCGGCTCATTGGCTAGCGGGGCTTGGTTGGTCAGTAGCCGCAATTTACAGCGCTATTGTGCTAGCGACAGGCCCTACAGTAGTAACACCGCTGGTTCAACAGATCCGACTAGCTACTCCACTAGGAGACGTGCTCGAGGCTGAGGGATTGATACTAGAGCCAGTGGGCGCTGTCCTTGCTCTCCTATTGCTAGAGTTCGTTTTAGGTGACCTATATGGCTGGCGTGAGGTAGCTATTGGACTGCTCACCCGTCTCGGTGGCGGTGTAGCAATTGGCGTCGGCTGCGGTTGGCTCCTATCTGAGGTTCTACGACGCCTTCAGTCAGACCCGTCAGTGGGACTTCGCCTTCAGCTCACACTTGGTTTCCTATTCCTAATGTTTGGGACCGCAGAATGGTTATTGCCGGAGTCAGGTCTGCCTGCCTCCGTAGCGGCTGGTTTTGTAGTCGGTCGGCGACCTTCCACGCAGGCGGATCAACTCGACGAGGTGATCCGCGAGCTGGCAAGTCTTGCTATCACCATGTTATTTCCGCTTCTTGCAGCGGACGTATCTTGGGCAGAGCTTAGTCCTCTGGGTTGGGGAGGTGTAAGCTGTGTTTTAGCACTAATGTTGGTATCACGTCCAATAGCAGTAGGCACAGCAACAATTGGGCTCCCGCTAGATTGGCGCCAGCGACTATTCCTTAGCTGGCTCGCTCCTCGTGGTATTGTTACCGCCGCTGTAGCTTCATTATTTGCGATCAGGTTAGAGCAGGCTGGAATAATAGGCGCCGGTCGGCTTCAAGGACTGGTCTTCCTAACTATTTTATTGACAGTAGGGTTTCAGGGTCTGACGGCTCAGCCTCTAGCCAAATTTCTTGGACTAACTGCAGTTAGCACTGATACCCAGTATACAACTACTGGCTCAGATACAGCGAATAAGGCGCTGGCGATCTTGCCCGATCCGCGCAAGTAAGCTCCAAGCTGTAAACAGATCTGGCCCCTGAAGCTTCCCAAACAGTGCAGCGCGCAGACTCTTCATCAGAATTCCCTTCTTAATGCCTATAGCAGTAGCAACTTCCTCAATCATTTGCTGCGCTTTGACTATTTTTCGTCCGTCCCAATCTGACGATTCGAGTCGCCTAGACAAATCTCTTAAGGCATTAACACAACCTTCAACCTTTAACTGCTGTTGGGCTTCTTCCCCTAGCTCAGGCATGACAAAAAATGGTTTGGCTTGCTCAACTCCATCCTGCAATAGGGCAAGCGAAGGTCTAAGGAGTGTGCATAGATCTTCTCCCCAGTCATTAGCAGGGCATGACCAGCCCCGATCTCGCCAGAGTGGTATAAGAGATTTAAGAAGTTCACTAGCTGGCATTTCGTGTAGAAACTGCGCATTCAACCAGTTAAGTTTGTCCCAGTCAAAGCGAGCACCAGCCCTACTAACCCGATTGAGATCAAAGACTGCAGCAGCCTGCTCAAGGCTAAAGCGCTCATTCATGCCTTGTGGAACCGACCAGCCTAAAAGTATCATGTAATTAATTAGAGCCTCCGCTGTATAGCCCATTTGTCGGAAGTCCGTTATGGAAGTGACACCATCTCGTTTCGAGAGCTTCCGCCCTTCAGCATTGAGAATTAACGGAGTATGAGCAAAATTAGGTAGCGGTAGCTCCAGGGCTCTATAGAGTAGTATTTGCTTAGCTGTGTTAGCAATATGGTCCTCACCACGTATTACGTGGCTGACTGCCATGGCGGCATCATCGACTACTGCAACAAGATTATAGAGCGGTTCACCGATGGAATTAGATGAAGTCCGCCGAGCAATCACCATGTCGCCGCCAAGATCAGAACCTCGCCATTGGACTAAGCCACGTACCATATCATTCCAGCAGATATCAGCATCGTCGTCTATTCGGAAGCGGATTACAGAGTCGCATCCTTCATCACGGAATTTCTGCTCTTGCTTAGGTGTTAATCCACGGTGGCGATTATCATAGCGTGGGGCTTGGCCAGAGTGCTTCTGCTCAATCCGCATTGCTTCGAGTTCTTCCTCGCTGCAGTAGCAACGATATGCAAGACCTCTTGCAAGCAAGTTATTGATAGCGTGATGATGCTCAGCCTGACGATTAGTCTGAACTATAGGTTCACCGTCCCATGTCAGTCCTAACCAACGAAGACTGTCGAGGATATTTTCAGTGTACTCGGATCGTGAGCGCTCTTTATCAGTGTCTTCAATGCGTAGTAGGAAACTGCCACTGTGCCTCCGCGCAAACAACCAGTTGAAGGCCGCGGTTCGTGCCGTGCCAATGTGGAGTCTACCAGTGGGGCTAGGCGCTAGTCTGACACGTACCTTCAAGTTTTAGCAGGAGGTTAAAACGGGACCGACGGGGCTCGAACCCGCAACTTCCGCCGTGACAGGGCGGTGCTCTAACCAATTGAACTACGGTCCCAAGTCTGGCTGTCATCACGGCAGAGTTTCTATCGTCTGTCTAAGTGACACCCTGACATTGTGTTTATGCAGCTCAAGCCCAGTATCGGGGTTGAGCTTGCCTTCCGTCAACTCGCAGTGCTGATCCAGTCACTTATGTTACTGGAACTTAGTTCAGGCATCTGCATTGCAGGAAGCCAAACTGACGGATCAACTGATTTAGGCTGATGCCCAATTTTGATCAAGTGTCAGTTGGCACAGAGATTACCACCTTCGTCAGGGCCGGAAACCAGCAGGTTCAATTAAGCGGACCTGATTACCGCGAGCTGTGAATTCGCGACCTTGATCACTTTGGACGACAACGCGTCCTCCAGACTTGACACGAATTACACGAGCTCGGACCCAGCCGAGAGCCGCTGACTCCAGCACCTTCACGACATCGCCTGGTTGAAGATCCAACTCCATGCTTAATACCCGGGAAACTGCATAGGGGGCCATCGGACGCGCCGTGGAGGACTTGAACCCCCGACATCAGGTTTTGGAGACCTGCGTTCTGCCAACTGAACTAACGGCGCAAGTCGATGAACCCCCCGGTCACCACCAAGAAAGGGGTGATGACATTGGATTGAACGAGGCCTAAACCTCAGCGATCGAAGCGCTGCTTTACGCGAGTGGCCTTACCCACCCGGTCTCGCAGATAGAAAAGCTTCGCCCTCCTTACCTTACCGCGGCGCTCTACCTTGATGGAAGCTACCTGGGGGCTATGAAGCATGAATACCCTCTCGACTCCGATACCTTGGAAGATGCGGCGGACTGTGATGGTCTCGCTTAGACCACCATTGCGCTTCGAGATAACTACACCTTCGTAGGGCTGGATGCGCTCCTTATTACCTTCACTAATACGCACACCGACGCGTATTGTGTCTCCTACATAAATATCCGGGAGATCAGCCTTCTGCTGAGCAGCCTCAAACTCCCGGATTAGGGCTGATGCACTAAGGCGTGAGCGCAGATTGGTTCCTGCCAGAGACACATGATCCTTGTCTTTGGTGGAAGCCAAGCCATTTGTGTCCCCAAGTTGGGTGGTACCGGTATCTCCTGAGTCCGCTGCCATCCCTAATTCGGATTTAGTTTACCAGCTGACAATCCTAACCTCTCAAAGGTCCTAATCTTTCACTAGCCGTTTTGGTTTGAGCCGTGTCTCGACTCTGCGCACCAGCATACCTGTACCTGTAAGGAGCATCCAGAGCAGGCCAAAGGCATTAAGCAGTACTACGAAGGGCTCCAGACGTGGTCCGAGCCACTCGCCTTCGTGCAAAACCATTAGCCAATGGACTTGATCTCGATCAAGTCCTGCCCAGTCACGTGCCAGTCGGTATGTAACCCCGCTGCTTGCCGTAACTAGTAAAGGCAGGAAGACCCAGGGAGCTAGCCAGCGATGCAGCTGGCGCAACATCCTCAAATTTGCCATGGTTCCTGTTCAAAGCTGGCACTTAATTGATATGCTGAGACAGCTTCTTAACAGCTTGCTTAAGCAGACAGAACTTAACCCTACAGCAATCTCCCGTAACGCCTACTCCAGACCCTAATGAATCTTTTCACTGACCTACTCAGCTCAGCTCGAGGGTCACACGTCACAGCTACAGGGCCATTTATTCAGAAGCGACGAGGTGTTGAGATCAAGTCTTCTCGTGAGCTCAAGATCATGCGACAGGCAAGTTTGATTGTCGCAACTGTGCTACGTGAGATAATTGCGGTGGTGGAGCCGGGGCAAAGCACTAAAGATCTTGATGCTTATGCTGAACAGCGCATCTGTGAGATGGGAGCTGCCCCAAGCTTCAAAGGTTACCACGGCTTTCCAGCAAGCATATGCGCCAGCATAAACAACGAAGTAGTGCATGGCATTCCTAGCCCCAAGCGCATTATTCGTGCAGGTGACCTTCTCAAGGTTGATACTGGCGCATTCTTTGAGGGCTATCACGGTGATAGCTGTGTCACTATCTGTGTTGGTCAGACTTCGGAGAAAGCCCAGGAATTAAGTCGTGTTGCCCAGGAAGCCCTGATGGCTGGTCTGAAACAGATTCGCCCTGGCAACACCTTACTTGACATTGCCGGAGCTATTGAGGATCACGTACTAACAAATGGCTTCAGTGTTGTCGAGGATTACACAGGCCATGGAGTTGGACGCAATCTGCATGAAGAACCCTCGGTCTTCAACTTTCGCACTAATGATCTACCCAACGTAGTTCTACGTCCTGGAATGACCCTTGCAGTTGAGCCAATCCTCAACGCCGGTTGTAAGAACTGCCGCACCTTACGCGATCAGTGGACCGTAGTAACGCAGGATGGGTCTCTCTCGGCTCAGTGGGAGCACACGATTGTGGTTACATCTGACGGTTGCGAAATCCTCACGGATCGTGGTGATTAGCCTGCAACAGTAGACGGGTATATAGCCAACGTCCTAGTTCAGTCAGTGGCATCACTGCATAAGTAATTGGGTTAGGCGTAACCACAATTAGTTGTATACCTACCCTAGCCAGCTGTAGCACCCTAGCTGCGACGAAGCGAGATGACATTAGACCAATGGGATTAAGTCCAGAACGGAAAGGTCCTAGTACAAGCTTGCGCACGACCAGATATTGTTTTCCTTTTCGCTTGCCAGCTGCCCAATGAAGGCTTACCAGCTGGCCTAGCAATCGCTTACTGATCTCGTATGCAGGGCTTAGGGCTGGCTGAACCTCAGCTTCAGAGGTATTGACCCACAGTTCTCTAGGCGTACGATTAGGTTGATTGACGTTACTTGTACCTGTCTCGCAAAGTTCCTTGAATCTCCGCATCAGCCGCCAGGTACTAAGTGCGTTGACCTCAAGTGCTGTATCAACACCGGTGAAAATCTCGCATCTGTGAGGATTGATACCATGGTTAAGCACAAGTATATCTAGGTTCATCAGCAGTTCGTCAAGCTCCTCTTCCTTACCACAGCACCACTGTTGCCATTCATGAGGCCCACTTGAATCTGCTTTTAACTTAGGTAGGGAGCTGTGAGTTAATCCAACTACATGGGCACCAGCACTGCGAAAAGACTGTATTAGGGCCTGACCTAGCTCTCCACGAGCACCTGTGATTGCGACGACTTTTCCCGCCCAAAAATTACGAGCCTGAGTCTTTTGTGCCACACTAATAACTTGGAACATTTTGATACATGTTGTTTCATGTAGTTGCCTGCGCTGCTAAATAGCAACTCTGTTATTAAAAACTTACATATGCAGTCAGGTACGTACTGGTTACTAGAAGCGACATAGTTTCAGATCTTTCTAAGAATTTAGAACTTGTCCGGAGGCTTGTGAAGTCTAGAGTCTGGGCTCACATTTATTATTGATTATTAGAGGGTACTATTGCCAGGTCAGTAGTTTTTTTCTAACTACATCACTTTAGAGTGTAAGAAGGGTTATACAGGTATAGTAGAGTTAAACTAAGTTGCTTAGTGAAGTTACTCGTAACACTACTTAAATTTAAGCAACAATTGTCAACTTTACCTCAGATGCTCCTGGATTCTATCTGTTCCTTAGCACTGGGTCACAGCCGGTGATGTCTAAATTGTGCGCCTGAACAGAGGAGGAGTCCGGGACTATGGGCGCAATCTTGCTGATCGGGTCTTGCGAGCCGTTCAGCGGAAAATCTGCTCTCGCACTCGGCATTGCACGCCATGTAAGGGACTTAGGGCTACCAGTTCGCTTTGGCAAGCCCCTGGCGACGAGCCTAGAACTCACCTCTGAGCAGTTGGCATTGACCAACTCTCTGATCGACGACGACGTCCGCTTTGTTGGAGAGACTCTTGGATTAGACGACAAGCATCTAATTCCCTCTCTGCAGCTGCTAGCACCCGAGACTGCGGATACCCGTCTGCTCACTGGTAGTTTCGGGAAAACCGAGGGATTTGAGAGCTTAAAAAGAGATCTTGAAGCTTTTGATGGATTGACTCTGCTCGAGGCAGCTGGCAGTCTTCACGCAGGACTTCTTTATGGTCTCAGTTTGCCCCAGCTAGCTGTGGGATTGGGAGGGCGTGTAGTTCTGGTACATCTCTGGCAAGACAGCTGCAGTGTCGATGCACTGCTAGCAGCTCGTGAGTATTTAGGAGGGCATCTAGCTGGCGTTGTACTCAACATCGTTACCCCAGGCAAATTAGTAGCGCTAAAGCAACATGTAGTGCCTTCTTTAGAAAGCCTTGGCATGCCAGTCTTTGGAATCATGCCACGCTCACCACTCCTGCGCAGTGTAACCGTGGGCGAGTTAGTGCGTCGTCTAAATGCGCAGGTGATTTGCTGTAATGACAGGCTTGAACTACTTGTGGAGACTCTCAGTATAGGAGCAATGAACGTAAACTCTGCCATGGAATTCTTCCGCAGACGTCGCAATATGGCGGTGGTCACAGGGGCTGACCGTACTGATATCCAGCTAGCTGCTCTGGAGGCCTCTACTCAGTGCCTTATTCTTACCGGTGTTGGCAATCCGCTGCCACAACTGATAAGCCGTGCTGAAGAGCTGGAGGTACCCTTGCTCCGCGTTGACCACGATACGCTAGCTACCGTGGAGGTCATCGAGCAGGCTTTTGGCCACGTACGATTGCATGAGGCTGTTAAGGCTGCCTACATCTTCCGACTAGTCGAAGAGCACTGCCACCTCAAACAACTGTTCCAAGCTCTGGGCTTACATCAAAATACTGGCTGATCACTGCTAGCTTCATCTCACAACTATCGGGGAGTTCTTGAGTCGTTCCCTTAACCCGCCAGCCCTAGCTCGGGTGGACACCCTCGCGCAGGAATTGGCTCTGCTACAAGATAAGGGGAAACGCAGGATTGCGATCCTGGGTAGCCGCCATGTCCCGGTAGTCTCCATTCACCTAGTCGAGTTGTTAGCTCGTTCCCTAGTTCAAGAGGGTCACTCCCTGATTACTTCTGGAGCCCAGGGAGTAAACGCAGCAGTCATTCGCAGTGTGCTAGCCGCAGATCCCTCAAAGCTTACAGTGCTGCTGCCTCAAAGCCTCAAGCGTCAGGTTCCCGAAATCCGTAGCCAGCTAGACCAAGTGCTTCACTTAATTGAGAAGCCTGAGCATGATGATCTACCACTACCGATGGCTAGCAGCCTTTGTAACCAGAGTATTGTCTGGCGCTGTGACCAGCTTATCTGCCTAGCTTTCCATGACAGTGCAACTTTACTTAATAGCTGCCGCATGGCCGAAGAAATGGGGAAAGTGGTTACCCTTCTATTCTTTGACTAAGACTTGTTGCCGCTTGAACTTAGGAAGGAGTGGAAGTACTTGCAATCTTTTGCCGTCTCGCCCTACTATAACCACCAGCTCACCCACCAGCAAAGGTTGTTCGAGATCAATTGAGGCTGCTACCCAGCTTTGATTGTGCCATCTCACATGTCCCTCACCACCTGGTGGCAGCGGGTCAATTACCTTGGCTAAGTTTTCGTAGTGATATCGCTCGCTTAGCCAAAAATTATGATAAGCCCACCAACTCACTAGACAAAGGCTGAAGACAATAATAAGCAGAAACAGCAGTAGTAGCAAGAGATCCAATGTAGTGATGGTTAACGGCACTGCTAGAGTTACAGGCACGAGTCCACTCAAGTTAGCCTGAGCAAGTCTAGTGGTCAGCAACAGACATTAAGATCGATGCCGCTAGCTATCTTAAAAAAGCTTGAAGAATACCATCTGGCGAATTAGTTGAGATATGCATTTACTATGGCGCTTATTACTAAAAAAACTATGCCACTTTTAATCCCGAAATAAAGTTGTTTGCTTATAGTAAACTGCTACTTAGCTTTTAGGCTAATGCATTAATTTGCCAAATCTAGCCTACTTATTAAGCTACGTTAGGTTACTATTGTCGTTTATAGTGATTGAGCCCGTCGCGACATTAAATTTTTTGACATTTATGATCATGTGTGGGAGGCCTCAAATCACTATTGAGTAACTTAACTTGTCAGGCAAATTAGATGCCCAAGAGCATTCCTAGCTAGTTATACTAGAACTCAGAGAGAGCCACATAGCAGTAAAACTAACCTTAGGCACTAATCACAAAGCCCAGCAATCGTACTTAGTAATAAAATTTATCCTAATAGGTCAATAAGTTAAAACTTATGATCTTAGAGAAGTATCTGATCTACCTATCTGCAAGTTAGTACCCTATTTACACTAGACAAGGCAAGTGCAGTTTAGGATAGTCCTTATTGGCATCCATATCCGCCAATGGTTCTAGCTGAACAAGGACAAGAAAGTACATTATTTACATGGTAAACAGGTTGTAGTATATTGGCCAATATTCTTTCTAGGCTACGGCAAGTTTGGATGCCTGCAATGGCTAATACCTATTCATTCGATGTGGTCTTCGACTTTAACCGCCAGGAGCTTGTCAACGCGCTGGATCAAGTTCGCCGGGATGTAAGCCAGCGTTATGATCTCAAAAATTCGAATACTGATATAGCACTAGAAGAGACTGAGGTAGTGATTACTACCGAAAGTGATATGACCCTAAGAGCAGTAGAGGATGTGCTACGTCAGAAAGTGACTAAGCGCAGCCTCTCTCTGAAAATTCTTGATTTCCAGGTACCCGAGGCTGTGAGCGGCAGTCGAGTTAAGCGAGTGGTAAAACTACGCAAGGGGATAAGCCAGGAGATTGCCAAGAAAATGAGCAAGTCTGTGCGTGATGAGCTCAAAAAAGTGACGGTAGCGATCCAAGGTGAGAGCCTACGAGTCACTGGTAAAAGTAAAGATGACTTGCAAGCGGCGATTCAGCTACTGCGTAGCAAGGAAGAGGAGTTCGACGTTCCTCTGCAGTTTGAAAACTATCGCTAGGCTGTTTAGAACTGTTTGGGTTGCTCACAATATAGATATACTCAACAGTCTCTATATTGCCTGACACTAGATCTGCTAGGTCTCTAAAGCTTAAGTTCTTCCACCTAAGCTACTTTTACCCATGTCTGTATTAGCTGCTAATAGTATTGACTCATCTCTAATGTGTCTTTACCAAGAGTTTACCTAGACAGAAAAATGAATTTTTTCGACTCATATTTGTGATAGAGCAAAATGCTTTATTAGATCTTAGTATGATAGAGTCGAGTATGGTGTATTAGGTATGACTGATTAGGACCTGGTAAGGCCAGGTTTCCATTCGGTCAGGATAATCAACATATCCTCTTTTCTAGAGCTTTGTAATCTTTTAGGCAAGTTTACTCTAATTCGAGGACGAGTTATCAACTTCTACGTAGCTATAATTTAATTTGCCCAACTAGATACTACTCATCTGATATTAATTTAGCCAATAGCACCGAAGCTATCCCGAAAAGCCTGTAGTGTTGAGTCAATATTGGCTTCGGAGTGTGCCAAGGAGGTAAAACCAGCTTCAAACGCGCTAGGAGCAAGATAAACACCACGCTCGAGCAGTGCCCGATGTAGATGACGGAAGCGCTCAGAGTTCACAGTTTTAGCCTCTTCAAAATTGCGGACTGGTCCTTTGCAAAGAAAGAAGCCAAACATAGCACCAACATTACTGCCAGTGATTGGAAAACCGGCTGCGCGGCCAGCCTCGAGAATACCTTGGATTAGGCGCTCAGTTGTAGCAGCAAGCTTATCATAGGTTCCGGGCTGTTTTAGAAGCTCAAGTGTTTTGATGCCTGCGGTCATAGCAAGTGGGTTGCCACTTAGAGTACCTGCTTGATACATTGGCCCGGCTGGTGCTACCATCTTCATGATATCTGCCCGGCCACCATATGCACCTACTGGTAAACCGCCACCAATCACTTTACCCATTGTTGTCAGGTCGGGCTTAACTCCAAAGTGTGCTTGAGCGCCACCATAGTTGATACGAAACCCTGTCATTACCTCGTCAAAAATTAGCAAAGCACCATGTTCTCTAGTTAATTCACGTAGACCTTCTAGAAAGCCTGGCTCAGGAGTGATAAAGCCTGCGTTGCCAACAATCGCTTCTAAGATAACACCGGCTATAGAATCGTGATTCTCAGCGAAAAGTCTCTTTACTGCTTCCAAATCATTGTAAGGAGCAGTGAGAGTATTGGCTATAACACTTCTAGGAACTCCTGGGGAATCAGGTAACCCTAGAGTGGCTACTCCGGAGCCTGCTTTTACCAGAAACATGTCTGCGTGGCCATGGTAACAGCCCTCAAACTTGATTACCTTGTCGCGGCTAGTGAAGGCACGAGTCAATCGCAGTACTGCCATACAGGCTTCTGTACCGCTGTTCACAAAGCGGAGCATCTCAATTCCTGGGACTGCCTCAATTACCATCGAGGCCAACTGGTTCTCTAGCTCGCAAGGGGCACCAAAGCTTGTGCCTTTTTCTAGAGCCTCTTGCAAAGCGCCAATAACCTCTGGATGGGCATGTCCACAGATGGCTGGGCCCCAACTGCCAACGTAGTCAATGTAGCGGTTACCATCGACATCCCAGGCATAAGGGCCTTTAACACGGTCAAATACAATCGGCTGCCCGCCGACTGAGCCAAATGCTCGCACGGGAGAACTTACGCCGCCAGGCATCAAAGACTGGGCTTCACCAAAGATGACTTGGGAGCGGTTGGTGTTTAAGGTGGAAGCTGTCACGTGGACCGAAGCCAAGGGGCTGCTGCAAACCGTTCAACATCTTGACCCAAAATGGTGAGGTGTGTCCGAATATGTAATTCAGATCATCTACAGGGTATTTTAGAGCCAGAAGCTCTAGGTAAACCACCTACCTATCCCATGACCAGCTTAGAAACAGTCTTATGTGTGAGGTTGCAGTGTATAGCTAGGATTTCTCTATCTCTAGGACTACAGTAGATTAAGTATGTTATTTCAGTTTTAAGGGAAGTTATCCTTAGTAGTATCTACAGAGCATTGAGAATACTAGTCACTAAGAGACCTCACAATAACTAGAAGGGAGATAATCTGATTTTCTAAAACTTGTTAATCATAAAGAAAGTAGGTCTTCAGTATTAGCATTGCCGATGACTGGTCCTGTTGGTGGCCAGTCTAGATCTAGTAATACAGGGACATGATCACTAGGCTTTAGACTACCACGCTGTGCCACATCGATTATGCAACTACGAGCACAATCTATTAGCTCCTGGCACAAATAGATGTGGTCAATGCGCCAACCTCGGTTACGCTTCCAGGCACTACCGCGATAGTCCCACCAACTCCAGTAACCTGCTTTAGGCTCGAATACCCGGAATACGTCCCACAATCGCTTATGCAATATCTTGGATAGAGCCCTGCGTTCTGGCTCGCTTGCCATAATACTTCCAGTGAAGTATTCAGGATTGTATATATCCCGTGCCTCAAGAGCTATGTTGAAGTCTCCAAGAACACAGAGCCGCTCTCCACGTTGGCTCTGAGCTATAAGGTAATTGCTAAGGCATGATAGCCACGCCAGTTTATAGGAATACTTTTCAGAGCCCAAACTTGAGCCATTAGGCACATACAAGTTGACAACTCTTATGCCTTCAAAGATACCACTTATCACTCGCTTCTGCTTATCTAGCATAGAAAGAGCTTCAGGGTCGTCCGACAACTCACCACCAAACCCTAGGCGTATATCTTCTAATGGCTTCTTGCTTACAAAAGCCACACCATTATAAGAACTTTGGCCATGCACTTGTGCGTAGTACCCTAAATCCCTAAAGCTAGATATAGGAAATAGAGGATCATCGACCTTAGTCTCCTGTAAACAAAGCAAATCGGGACAATAGTCCTTTAACCACTGCGATACTAACTCTAAGCGAGCACGAATGGAATTAATATTCCAAGTTGCAATCAGCAAGTTCTAGTCTAACATTCTAAAAAAATGGTAACATCTTCTCATCTTCATGTACCTTTGTAAAGGCGGTAACTGTGTAATGGCTTGTTTTTCCGCAAGCAGTCATGATGATAGATTGAGCGAGCAAGTCTAATCTGGTTAAGGGCTAGCTATATTAGTTAATGCCAATGAAGCCGTATTATTTTCAATCAGTATCAGCTAGGGATAGTGCTAAATCATTAGTGACGCTTTAGAGTCTTCACTGCTGTAAAAAGTGCTACTAATCAGGTTCAAAAGTTTAAGGCTAGAGGATCTAACTCTAGCCTAACTGCTATAGAAACTAGAAAAACCTGGCTATAGTAGCTTTTCTTTTGTATCGAGGCTATAGCAACTCCTAAAAAGCATCGGGTAAGTAAGACAAAGGAGTTGCATTGCATAGCGATCTATGGTGTGCTTGACACTCTTGGCTAAATTCGACCTACGGGCAATGACAAGCCCGGCACTCTTAGACAATGCGCGACCATCCAATTCCCCCGGTAACCGAATCCTTGCAGTACCGGGCTATCGGACTAATTCACGCTACATACACACCGGCGGATACTGGGCAATTGACGCGTGGCCAGTTGGTCGATGCCAACGGCCACAAACTCAACACTGTTGTGCTTGGGAGAATGCTCACGCTAATGCGTCGTCATCTTTCTATGAAGTTGCCCCACCTTTGGGTGGTATACCCCCGCTGCCGTGAGGAAGGTCGATTACATCTCCAAATTGCTGGGATATGGGAGCCTAGTACTTTGGCGCCTGAGGTATCTAACGTAACAGACGCACTTCCAGAGGGCGACAACTTTTTCTCAGTTCGTGGCGAGTTGGTCTTCACCAAACCTAAGAGCAACGACTTAGTGGTCAAAATTCGTCAGCGGACTCGTCCTGATGGAAGCCGACCGCTGCCTTTTAAGATCCGTTTACATGGCAAGGTGCCAGTCACCAACCTGCGTCATTTCGTTAGCTTTGATGTACGTCGCTATGGTCAAGAATTAAGATTGGAATCCTATGAAGTGATCAGCCAGATGCCATCGCGTGGCGGGCGATCTCGGCAGGCACGTAGTGGACAACAACAGCAAACCCGTTAGCAGCCTCCATGCCTCAACATAGAAATGCTGACTCAGCCATAGCTTTGCCTGCTGGTGTCGCTGTGGCTGCAGTCAGCACACTCAGCATTGTAGGGCCACCTTTAGGAATTTCGACTGCCTGGATTGCCCTAATGGCTGGAGGTGGCTTGCTAGCTCTCACAATCGATGCAGCGAGTTTTAACGGACTCGGAGGCCATTTAATTGTAGAGGCTCTGCCCGGCGGTCGAAGCCGGCTGCGACGTATTGCAATTCATGAGGCTGGTCATCTGCTAGTAGCCGAGGAAGAGGCTCTGCCAGTTCGTCGGGTCCTGGTAGGAAGTCTTGCCTGCTTGCGAGCTGGACTTAGCAGCAACGGAGTTACTGAGTTTGATATACCTAATTCTGTAAAGATGACCTTGGAAGATCTTCGCCGTTGGAGCCGAGTCCTCCAAGCTGGTGTTGTTGCCGAGTCACTAACTTATGGAGGAATGGCTCGTGGAGGAGCTGATGATAGGAAACTTCTTGGATGTCTTTGGGGGCTCTCAGGACACGATGTAGCTACCGCCCATCGCGAGCAACGCCGCGCTAGACGCGAGGTCAGCCGTCAGCTACGTCTACGCCAAGATGAGCTCGACTCGCGAGCAGAGGCATTGATAGATAGTGCTCCTCGCCTCCTACGATGAGCCAGCTTTACATCGACTGCCACACTGGTGTAGCCGGCGACATGCTGTTATCAGCAATGTTCGATCTTGCTGTCCCTGAAGAGGTGGTTCACCGGTCATTGTCACAGCTTGGCCTCAAGGGATGTTACAAATTTGTATGCTCTGAGGCGTCTAGCAGGGGTATGCGCGGTCTCCGAACTCACGTTCAGACCCTCGAGCCACAACCTATGGCACGTGACTGGTCCTCAATACGGGCAGACCTAGTGGCAGCAGCCTGGCCAGATGGATTGCGGGAACGAGTGCTTCAAGTATTCACAGCTCTTGCCAAAGCTGAGAGCCAGGTTCATGGGTGCTCAATTGAGCGTGTCCATTTCCATGAGGTTGGCGCCATTGATGCTCTTGTTGATGTTGTGGGTGTTTGTGCTGCACTCGAGCACCTTGGTATCACTCAAATCTCCTGTATGCCCCCACCTGCTGGCCATGGATCGGTGCAGGGAGCCCATGGGGAATTACCTGTGCCAGTGCCAGCAGTGCTTGAGCTCGCACGTTTACACCGTGTCCCACTGCAAGGTAGTAGAAACCTGCCGCCTGGAGAGTTAACTACACCTACTGGACTTGCTCTAATCGCTACACAGGTTTCCAGTTTCGTCCAGCCAGCAATCTTGCCAGTAGCTGCTATCGGCATTGGCCTTGGCCACCGTCAGCTCGACTGCCCTAATTTCCTCCGAGTTTGCTTACTAGATACCTCAAGTAGAGCAAGAGTAGACACCTCAAGTCTAACTAACCCGGCGAGTGCAGAAATGCTTTGGCAGTCTATAGTAGTACAAGAAGCCTGGATAGATGACATCACAGCCGAAGACCTTGCTCTGCTAGGGGAAGAGCTACGAAATGCCGGTGCTCTAGATGTTTCCTGGTCTTCCGTTGGCATGAAGAAGGGTCGTTCTGGTGTGGAGATTACCGCACTAGTCTTGCCAGAATACATTGAGGAGTTGCGACGAGTCTGGTTTTGCTTTGGAAGTACCTTAGGGTTGCGTGAGCGTCAGCAAGGTCGCTGGTTATTGCCTAGGCGTGAGGGGCAAGTTTGTACGTCCCTTGGAGTCGTGCGATTAAAGCAAGTCCGCCGGCCAAGTAAAAGGCTAACTTTCAAGCTCGAACATGATGATTTAGTGCAGATCAGTCGTGCAATGGTGATTCCTCTAGAAACTGTGCGCCAGATAGTTATGCATGAGCTCAAGACTGGGGCCGACCTGAGTTTAAGGGATTGGACGTGGTAAGTAAAGGCAGTTTGTTGCAGAGAGTTTGTAGTAGGAGTCGCGCGTGGTTGAGAATCAATCTACGAGTGTGTGTTGTACTGTTTAGCCTTAGCTTCTTAACGATGGTATTGTGGAAACATGCTAGTCAGTTAGGTAAGTTTCCCTTAACAGAAATTGCTTGGTGGTGGATAGCACTTGGTACTAGTTTGAGCTGGCTTAGCCTTGTAATCAACGCACTTGCTTGGTGTCAACTCCTTAGGTGGCTAGGGTATCAATTTACTGTTAACAACCTAGTGAGGTTATATCTCCGTAGTAACTTACTTAAGTATTTGCCTGGTGGTATCTGGCATCTTGTCGACCGCTTAAAGGCGCTGCAACCACATGCAGGTTTTGGTACAGCCCTTGCAAGCACTTTGCTCGAGCCACTATTAATGATAGCCGCCGCAGCACTTTGGGTACCTTTAGGTGGATGGCAATCTGGCCTCGCCCTTGTCGGAGTTATACCTAGTTTGGCTCTAATTGCCCCAATCCGCGAGCCCCTACTGCATTATCTTCAGTGCTCTTATATCTCTCAGTCTCGCGGTCTTAAATTTAATCAGTGCATTGATCTTGCCATTAACATACCATACTGTAGTCGTGTTGGGTATCCCTGGCAGCCACTGCTGTCAGAGTTTATCTTTGTGGCTTGCCGCTTCTCCGGTTTTTGGTGCTGTGTTCAAGCCTTCACAATTGAGGCGAACCTTCCAACTGGCAAGTGGTTAGTTGCTTTTGTTATAGCTTGGACTGCTGGCCTAGTTATTCCAGGGGCTCCTGGCGGCCTAGGTGTATTCGAGACTGCATTACTAATATTACTTGAAGATCAGGTACCTAAAAGTTTCGTGTTAGTGGTTGCTTTAGGTTATCGTCTTGTTGTTGTTTTTGCTGATCTGCTTGCAGCCATATCTGCTTCTACAAAACATGTATCGCTAAGTTTACCTTGACCATATAGCCTTAAGCACTGAAGACAAATGCGATGCCTATCCTGTAAAGCCCTAGGTGCAACCTGCTTCTAGAATCCAACTGCGAGAACCTATAATTATTATATACTCGGGTATGCACTTTTGAACGCAGGCTGTTGAAGCGTAACCAGCTATGTGAGCTTGATGGCAAGTTGTTAACATAATCTCGCGAAGTGTCACCGGGGTCTAATTAGACTTTAGCCATAGGATTATGGTACTACGCAAAAGGTGATTAGCCACTCCTCTCAGATTGATCACTTATAGTTCTTTCTAACTCTGGTACTAGGCTTGCTGAAGCAAGTAATCCAAGCACAAGGATCATTAGTGCTGGGATCAAAGCTTCGCCAAGCCTCTCATCACCGGCATATTGAAAAACGCGCACAGCAAGAGTATCAAAATCAAAAGGTCGCAGTGCAAAAGTCAGTGGCAATTCCTTAATAGTATCGACAAAAACAAGCAAACCTCCAACAGCAAGTGGACCACGCAGCAGGGGTAAGTGGATACGCCTTAGCACCTCTGGCCAGGGACAATTGAGACTAGTAGCAGCCTCGTCAAGACTGGGTGGCAGACGCTCAAGTGCCGCATCTAGAGCCCCCTTGGAGATTGCCAAAAAACGGTCAGCATAGCCCCAAACTAGCAGTAGTAGGGCTGGTAGCTGCAGCGGAGCTGCAGCAATGAGAAGAGCTAGAGCTAGTACTGTTCCTGGAATCGCATATCCTAGCCCAGCTAGAAATGTCAGTGATTGTAGCCAGGGGGCTTTGTCCCAGCGCTTAGCAATGGAAAGTATCAGTGCACTACCAACTGCTAATGCTGTGGTAGTTAGACCTAATCCTAATGTTTGAACAGTTAGGTTCAATGTGTCGAGGCGCAAGTTTTGCCTGACAAGGCCTATATTAAAGGTGGCCCAAACTAGAGGAAGACCAAGACTTAGTAAGGGCGGCAGTGCGCAAGAGAACAAAGCAGTTGCAGCTCGCCAGTCTCTCAATACCCACATGCTGGCACTGCCACGTGATACCCTCATGCTGTCGGTCCATCGTCGACTGTGCTGTCTTAGGCGGCGTTCACTCAGTAATAACGAAGCCATGATCACAAGCGCTACGAAGGCCAGGGCTATTGCCCCCTCTGGATTACTGTCGGCTTGCCAGGCTTGGAGGATGCCAGCGGACAGTGTCGGGATTCCTAAGAGTTCAACAGCACCTAGTTCGTTCACTACCTCCATTCCCATTAGAGCAACTCCTGCTCCAATTGCTGGTAGTGATATTGGCAAAGCTACGCGGCGGAAAGAACTCCACGGACCTACCCCGAGAGTACGGCAAGCCTCTAACTGAACTTGACTACACTTTGCAAAGCTTTCTGTGCTGAGAAGAAAGACGTAAGGATAGGTTGCTACCACCATTACTGCCACGCTCCAGCCCATACCAGAGATGATCAAGCCAAATTGGCTGCCCAGATCTACAAGAGTGGCAGCCAGTAGATAAGCTGGCGTGGCCAGGGGAATCAGCTGAGCTACCCGCAGCAACTTGCAAAGTGGAAAGTGGCAGTTGACCAAAAGCCAGCCATTAGCAGTACCTAATAGAGCCGCAGTAACGGCAGTTTCTAAAAGCAATACCAACGTCCCACAGATCTGACGACCTCCATCTAATCCGAAGCTGCCTAAGCCATCTCGGACTCCCCTAATTCCGCTCTGCAAAAGGCTTGCTAGTGGCCAGATTGCCAGCAGTGCCAGTAGGGCAGCCAGAATGCTGAGGTATACTCTACTTGTAGAGGTTTGAGGTTGTTTGCCTCTACAGCACAGATTGCTTAGAAGCCGAAGTAGGGGAAATTGGATTTGCTGCATTAGCTATCCCAAACAGGCTCTTCTGGAAGACACCATTAGACAGGCTTACTTACTGGTTAGATATACCGTGCCACACAGAGTCAAGACTGGTGATTATCTTGCGTAAGACTGGTAGTCCAATTAGGGAACAGCTGTAGGGCTTAAAGTCGGCCAATTTACAAGTTTGAAGGATTAGCCATGGTTATCATGGTGATGCAGTTACAGAGTTTAACGTAAGTAACCTAAGCAGGACTGTCATCATAGTTTATCATTGGAGTCAATCAAGGCAAACAGACTTTAGAATCTGGCAGGGTGATAACGTGAAGACTCCAAACATCTCTCGACATGCCTAAGTAACTCTGCATGTGGATCCACATTAAACATTAAACATAGTATATACTTAACCAGCTTAGATGGTGCATTTCTTCAATTAGGACGTTCTCCTACATCACTAGCAACGCATGCTTGTAGCTGATGCTGCAGAGTTATGTGGTCTAGGTGACAGCCTATTAGCACGATCTCATTCTTGCGTATACTTCTCCAATCACTATCTTCAATTGAGAAACGCTTTCCCGCTAAATGAAAGATGTGGCGACGCTCGCTCTCATAGAACCAAAGAATACCCTTGGCGCGGAAGACATCAGATGGTAGCTGATTGTCGAGAAAATTCTGAAACTTACGCAGTGCAAAGGGGCGACTACTCTGGAAAGATAGAGAGGTGTAGCCATCAATTTCCTCATGTTTAGGTTTGGTGATAGTTATATGTTTATGATCATGGTCTTGGTGAACATGGCGCTGTCTATATATGTCATGGTCATCTTTGATCACTCGGTCGCTTTCAAATAAGCCAACGCTAAGCAATAGCGGCATTGGTACTTTGCCACGTATACTATAAAGAATTCGGGCATTAGTCTTCAACTCATGCAAATGCTTTTCTACTATCTGTAGACGCTCTTTTGATACCAGGTCACACTTGTTAAGCAGCAGCAAGTCGCTATAAATGATTTGTGCACGACCTACTTCGCTATCAAGAACCCTAGGGCCAAAATTCTCAGCATCTACAACCGTGACAATTGAATCGAGTCGTGTAAGATCTCGTAGCCTACTACCAAGAAATGTCATTGCTACAGGCAGAGGGTCAGCTAGTCCAGTTGTCTCTACTATAAGGTAATTGATACGATCAGGGCGATTGAGAATGCGCTCTATTACGTTAAGTAGTTCACCATTGATTGAGCAGCAGATGCAGCCGTTACTAAGTTCAACCATATCCTCGCTAGCACTGATAACTAGCTCGTTGTCAATACCGATTTCGCCGAACTCATTTACTACTACTGCTGTTCTCATGTCTTTCTGACAACTGAGAATGTAATTGAGCAGTGTGGTCTTCCCAGCACCAAGAAAACCTGCCAAGATTGTGACGGGAATAGTGGTAGCAAATTGTTGGGTGGCGGTCATTATCTGCGGGAAGACATTTAGCTTAGCGTCGTGCCTGAGATTTACAAGACGTCAATGCTGCAGGCAAGGTCGCGATCACGGTCACTTAGGCCACCTAGATCATGGTTAGTTAGCTCGATCATCACGCGGTTGTAGACATTACACCAATCAGGATGATGCTGCATCGTTTCTGCTAGCATCGCGACCCGCGTCATAAAAGCAAAAGCCTCGCTGAAGTCTTTAAAGCACCACTCACGTTTTAGCCGATTGTCCTCAATTGTCCACGCTGGGAGCATAGCCGTAAGTTGCCGGAGTTCAGATTCGTTCAGCAAACGTGGCATAGTGTGATCTAAGTTTCAGGGTGTGCTTTCATTACAATCGGCAATCTCACCGGCCTTAGCGACCTAGTACAACCACCTTTGCTAGACCATACACTAGTCGCCGGGCAATTATGCCCATATCTACTTCGTATCAACAGCTTAAGATACTGGAAATCCAGACTAGCGGTAAGGGGCTTACTGATATCACCCCTAACATCGACGACTGGCTTAGATCAACTGGTATAGATCTTGGGATACTCCATCTCACCTGTTTACATACAAGTGCCAGTCTCACAGTCAATGAAAATGCAGACCCCCGTGTCTTACAAGACCTTTCCGCGTTTTTTAGTGCACTCGTTCCAGAAAATGGCTTTGCCTTGCCAAACAATAAGGGAGCATGTTTAACCTACCAGCACAATGAAGAAGGGCCTGATGATATGCCGGCTCATATCAAGACTGCTTTAACAACTGCGGCTCTTAGCCTCAGCCTACATGAAGGGCGACTTCTTCTAGGCGCTTGGCAGTCTGTTTATCTTTGGGAGCATCGATCGCAGCCGCGCAGACGCCAGATTGCAATGCATGCAATTGGCAAGTTGAGTCATTAGAAGTATCTGCGGGCATATTTTAGAGTTTGAAGCTGATGTTGGTATTTGAGGTAGGCTTGCATTATTTCTAGCTATAATTACACTTGTAGTACTATAGCCAATAGCCAAGTAAGTCTTAACACAGTGTCTACATCTACATGATGCCCTCAACTACTCCGGAACTGACCATTCTTTACGATGGTGGCTGCCCACTTTGTCTACGTGAGATCCACTTCTTACAACAGCGCAATCATGCTGGCCACCTTGCTTTTACCGATATCAATGAGCCTAATTATGACCCTAGTTCTAGCGGAGGAATTACTTATCGAGAAGCTATGACTAGGATACACGCTATCCGGCATGATGGCCGCTTGCTACGTGATATTGCTGTGTTTCGCGAGGCATACCGCCTGGTTGGTTTAGGGTGGCTTTATGCGCCGACAAAGTGGCCTATAATCAGCACCATTGCTAACCAGATTTATGCACTTTGGGCTGGGCAACGCTTGCGTGTTACTGGCCGGGCTAACCTTGAAGAACTTTGCGCTTGCCGACAGACAAGCCCTAACGGCGAAGTCTACAACTAAATAGGTTAGTGGAGTTTAGGAATCATCAGCATATTTAGATAAATTTTCCCTGATAGTTGAGTTATGAGACCGCTCCTTAAGCCAAGTCTTAACTAGTTGACTTGAGGCTAACGGAATGAAGCCAGACCCGTAGGATGATTGTACTGCTATGTTTCTAAATGGCTAACCTGGATCAAGCCCCTAGCCGGAGTATGCCCAATCTAGTGCATATTCTTCCCGCGTTTGCAGATGAGCAGAAGCGACGGCTAAACACAATTGTGGAGCTAAATTCAAGCACAATCAATAAGTACGAGCTCATTATCGAGACCGGTCACCTGAAGCTAGACCGAGTTGGCTACTCTTCACTGGCCTACCCTTTCGCCTATGGTTGCATACCTCGTACTTGGGATGAGGATAATGATCCTCTAGACATTGAAATTGTTGGTGTCACGGAACCTCTGATCCCTGGCTCTGTTGCTGAAGTACGCATTATCGGCATCATGAATTTTGAAGATGGTGGCGAAGTGGATGACAAGATCATATCTGTACTTGCTGATGATAAACGTGTGGATCATATCACTAGTTATGAGCAATTAGGAAACCACTGGACACAGGCAACCCAGTACTATTGGGAACATTACAAAGATCTAAAGAAGCCTGGTACTTGTCGTGTAGCTGGCTTCTTTGGCGTAGATGCAGCAGTGAAAGTCATCAAAGCTTGTGAAGCCCGTTACATAAAGGAGATTGACCCAAAACTAGTGGACTAAAGATCTGAACCCATAGTCATGTGGTGTTAGGTAACGAACCCCGGCTAAATTCTCTCAGCTAACTAAGACTACTCACAAAGCTTGGGATGTGTACTAGCTTTAGCCCTTACTATCGCTAACCATGTATAGATTTTATAGCTGTAATGAGGAAATCTCCCTAAGAATCTCGCCAGCACCCTGAGATTTGAGACAAGCTGCTAGACTCCGACCAAGCTCCTCGGCTTGAGCGGCAGGTGCACTGTCTTGATCGCGAACCAGCCTGCTGCCGTCTAGGGTAGAAACCATGCCAATAAGAGTCATCTGTTCTCCATCAAGGCGGCTGTTTACACCAATTGGTACTTGGCAACCTCCCTCTAATTCACGTAACAAAGCACGCTCTGCTAAACAGCATTGTGCTGTGGGAGTATGCTCAAGTGTCTGAATCAGCTGCAATATCTCTGGTTTATCAGCAACACATTCAATTCCGAGTGCGCCTTGACCTACTGCATGTAGAGAGATCTCTGCAGGAATAAGCTGATGAATTCGGTCTCCAAATCCGAGTCGACTTAGTCCTGCTGCTGCTAAGACTAAGCAGTCATAGTAACCAGAATCCAATTTCTCGAGACGAGTTAGCACATTGCCGCGCACATCCTTAAATGACAAGTGGGGGTAGTGGTGACGCAGTTGCGCTAGCCTTCGTAGTGAGCTAGTGCCAATCACTGTTCCCTCAGGTAGTGTCTCTAAGCGATAGTCATGCAAACTCTCACTCACTACCAAGGCATCGGCAGGATCTTCCCGCTCCGTAATACAACCAAGTACCAGGCCTGCAGGCAAATTGGTGGGCAAATCCTTGAGTGAATGTACCGCGATCTCAGCCTGGCCTAGTAGCATCTGAGTTTCTAGCTCCTTAGTAAATAGTCCCTTATCTCCAATCGTAGCTAGCGCTACATCAAGAATCTTGTCTCCTTGGGTAGCCATAGCCTCAACTGTGACTGAAAGACCGGGATATGCCTTTTCCAGTCTGGTTTTGACCCAGTTTGTTTGCACCATAGCTAGCTGACTCCGCCGGGAGGCAATGCGCAAAGTAGTAGACAGCATAGTGAAAGGGAATTAGCTTGCTTACATTAAGCAGCCAGCCAGTAATTGTTTGTGGTTGGTCTGCTTACCAGTTGAGAGACTTGCAGTTATGACCTTGCCATGAGAAAATGCTTTCTGGTGCTTCTTACGATAAGTACCTGCAGCGTCTATTTACATTTTTCCTGCTCTCCTATAGTGTATGTAGGGGTACACGTCTACCCATAATCTTTGCAATCCTCTTTACTACTAACTATACTAATGCACACGTTTTTTCACGTTAGCTAGACACCGATCATTAACCTTAGACTCTAAATCTATGGAAGTACTTTGCCTCTCCGCAGGCCTTAATGACGATCTCGTCTCAAAGCCTGCTTGACCGATACGATTCTCAACAGTCACGATTTTCTCATGCCCGGTCCGGTAGTTCGCGGTGTTGGTGGTTCTGACATTCCAGCGTCTCCTCCTCGGGACCAGTTGGGGGAATCCCAGCAGCCATTCCTACCTCTGTTGGCAGAGGGTAGAATCAAGTTGCTGCTGCTAAATAGTGGCATTTTGCTGCTTTCTCGCCTCCGCACTACAACGGACTGGGATGGTGATCCTGCCTATCAACTGATTAGGCCACAGTGTGTGATTCGCCGTCATCAAGGTCGGCGTCAAGATAACAATGGTATCCCAGAGTATTTGTGGAGACTTGAGCCGTTTCTGCTAGACGTAACTCCTCAGCAAAATCTTGTCGTATCCAAGTCAGCTGTTGCATCAATCATGGATCCTCAACCTGATCTGCTCCGTAATTACGCAACCCTCACTTGCCAGGAATGCCCTCCACCATTGACCCCTGTGGAACGCCTTAAACAAGCCTTTCAGGAGTTTACGGACAGTATTGAATGTGAGAGCGAGGGCCGCGGCTAACCTGAACTAGATTCGATGACTTAAATCAGTTATTTGATATATTCCTTGAGCACGCCATTACGGTTAGGGTGACGTAGTTTTCTTAGTGCTTTGGCCTCAATCTGGCGGATCCGTTCGCGGGTGACATCGAAGATTTGACCGATCTCCTCAAGGGTTTTCATTCGCCCATCATCGAGTCCGTAGCGCAAGCGGAGCACATCACGCTCTCGTGGACTTAGGGTGGCTAGCACACCTTCTAAGTCCTCGCGTAACAAGTTTTTAGCCACATCTTGTTCAGGGTTTTCTATATCAGCCTCAATAAAATCTCCGAGACGTGAATCTTCCTCCTTGCCAATCGGTGTCTCAAGAGAGATTGGTAACTGAGCACTCTTAGCAATAAAACGTAGTTTTTCAATGGTCATTTCCATCGATTCAGCAATCTCTTCTTCAGTCGGTTTACGTCCAAATTCCTGACTGAGCACTTTGGTAGTCTTCTTAATACGAGAAATGGTCTCGTAAAGGTGAACTGGTAAGCGAATTGTTCGACTCTGGTCAGCAATGGCTCGGGTAATTGCCTGACGGATCCACCAGGTCGCATAGGTGGAAAATTTGTAGCCTTTTTCGTGGTCGAATTTCTCGGCGGCGCGAATTAATCCTAGGCTACCTTCCTGAATCAGGTCTTGAAATGAGAGACCCCGATTCATATACTTCTTAGCAATCGAGACGACTAGGCGCAAGTTCGACTGAACCATCTTTTCCTTGGCCCGCCGGCCGAGCATCAGCCTGCGGCGAAATCGTATGACCGGCATTCCGACTAGTACTGCCCACTCTTTAGTATCAGGGAGCTTGCCGTGATCACTTTCAAACTGTGTAGCTATCTCCTCAAGATGCAGCAGATCAGCAATCTTGCGGGCAAGCTCGATCTCCTCATCAGGTCGTAGCAGTCGAATGCGGCCAATCTCTTGAAGATAAACACGGATTGAGTCCTCGGTATACACACCTTTGGGACCAATCTTGATACTAGCTATGCTTCTTGTACGGGATTCTAATATGGTGGTGGCCTTTGTTGATGCCGTCTTTTTCTCCACTGTCGTAGTGCTTTTGGTCGTAGATGACCGGCGTCCAGTTTTTGTTTTTGACTTGGATCTACTCTGCTCACTTGGCACAGCATCAGCCGCGGCAAGCAGCTCGTCAGCTGCAGCATTAAGATCTTGACTGCCTACAGTCTTCTTCAGGCCGCATGTGCGGGGACGTGCTGTCCTCGCAGCTGTCAGTTCACCTCTACTCGTCTGTGATCTGGACTGGCTGTCGTCGCCAGCTATCTTCAGAACTGCAGGCTTGACCTCGGCGGCATTATTAGCTGCTTTGGTGGCGACAGGGCTCATGGGAACAATGCTATGAGGGAGTGAACAACATGCCAGAGAATCCAGCACGCATGGGGAGGAATCGCACCAGATTGGGAGCTTATGTAGAAGTACCTGATTTATCAGGTTTCTCCAGGATCCGGGAGATTGATAAAAGTCTGTGTCGAAGATTCAAGAGATGCTCGGACCAGTGCGGGTTTTGTCAGGGGTTTTCTCAGACCAGCCAGCCCTGGTTTGGGGCCAAGCCCCTCGGGCGCGAGCTTTGTATCTTGCCACTGGACAGAACTTTGCGGAGCTCCGACAACAACCTTTGGCCGCTTAACAAACCTATCCTAAAAACACCATGTGAAGAGTGCAACCCTGCCTGCTCCCTGCAAGCGGGAATATCTTCCATTGGCCAATACTAAAAATGGAGATTGAGGTCTGGCTAGAGGCAGGGCGTGAGGGCATAACACTCACATATGCTGACCATCGTGCCCTACAACCACAAATTGGCGACATAGTGCGCGTGAAGCTACGTGGGCGGCTACGCCAAGGATTAGTCGTTGCTATCAGGCCCTTTGCAGGGAAGATACCGAGTAGGCCTGGATTGCAGCCTGTTGAGGAGGTGGTCGAAACCGTTGCTGTTACATCTGACTGGCATAGGTGGCTTGAGGCTATGGCCCGTCACTGTCACACTGCCAACTTCCAGATGTTAAAGGCAGCACTGCCTCCTGGATGGCTTGGTCGTAGGCAGAAACCACTGCCAGCAGATCGTCTCCTGTGGTGGCTCTCACCAACAATAATAACAGCAGATAGCCTAGGGATCTCACTGCCACAGCGCCAGATAGATCTCCTTGAACATTTGTTGTTGCATCCGAGTAAAGGCGCTTGGCAACGCGATGTACAGAAGTTAGGTTTCAGCAGCAACTCAATTCAAGGCCTTTTAAGCCACGGATTAATCTCACGAGAGCAGCGACCATCCCCAAAGCAAATTATCGTCGGATCAATCCCGTTAGAAAGTCCTCTTTCCCTCAATGTTGATCAGCGCAAGGCTGTTGATAACTTTAACCAACTTAAGCCTGGAGAGACTATGCTGCTATGGGGTGTTACAGGGTCAGGAAAAACTGAAGTCTATCTGCAGCTTGCACAGCAAGAGCTTGATAGGGGCCGCCATGTGCTGTTACTCACACCGGAGATTGGCTTAGTCCCGCAGCTAGTGGACCGTTGCAGACGCCGCTTTGGTCAGCAGGTCCTCGAGTACCATAGCGCTTGCTCTGATAAGGAGAGAATCGACACCTGGAGGAGATCTCGCACGGCAGTCTCTCCTCAATTGGTAGTGGGCACTCGCTCCGCAGTATTCTTGCCACTCAATCCGCTGGGGCTAATTGTGTTGGATGAAGAACATGACAGTTCCTATAAGCAAGAGTCACCGATGCCTTGCTACCATGCACGCGAGCTTGCTCTTGATCGAGCGCAACGCTGCAATGCTCGAGTTTTACTAGGTAGCGCTACACCATCACTGGAGACCTGGGTACAGCGGCAGCCATACGGGAGCATTTACTTAGAGCGGCTTAGCCAGCGCATCTCTTGCAGGCCACCGCCACCAGTTTGTGTAGTGGACATGCGCCAGGAACTAGTGGCAGGCCGTCAACGCTTGCTTAGTCGGCTACTAATTGATCGACTTGCTGCACTCCAAGGCAGAGGGGATCAAGCTATAGTATTAGTCCCTCGGCGGGGGTACAGTAACTTTTTGATTTGCCGTAGTTGTGGGGAAGCAATCCAGTGCCCACACTGTGATGTTACGCTAAAGGTGCATCGCTTAAGCGAAGGGCAGCTACAACTACGCTGCCACTGGTGTAACCATTGTGAGGAGATAGGTCAATATTGCAGACACTGCGGATCATCCATATTCAAGCCCTTCGGTTCTGGCACACAGAAGGTAATGGAGTTTCTTAACAGAGAACTAAAGGGTTTGCGATTACTACGTTTCGATCGTGACACAACTGGTGGTCGTCACGGTCACCGACAACTGCTAGAGCAATTCGCTGCCGGTGAGGCTGATGTGCTGGTAGGAACTCAGATGTTGGCCAAAGGTATAGATCTGCCTCGCGTTACCTTGGCAGTTGTCTTAGCTGCTGATAATTTATTATATCGCCCAGATCTACGTGCTGGTGAGCAATGTCTGCAGTTATTAATGCAGCTTGCTGGTCGTGCAGGCCGTGCTGAACGCCCTGGCAGCGTTCTGGTTCAAACCTGCTGTCCTGATCACCCTGTGATCCGTCATTTTGTTGATGGGCAGTATGATTCCTTCCTTGAAGAAGAAGCATGTTTACGCCGCGATGCGGGCCTAGTCCCATTTAGTAAAGCTTGCCTACTCCGCCTCGCTGGGGAGTCATCTGCCAGCACAGCTGATGCAGCAGGCTCACTTGCCGCCTATCTTCGACCATTATGCAATAGGACTGGCTGGGTACTGATTGGCCCAGCCCCCGCGCCAATAGCTAGGGTCGCTGGTCGTAGTCGCTGGCAAATTTTGCTGCATGGGCCTGTAAACAGTCAACTACCATTAACACCGGAGCTTGATCTGTGGCGTTATCTCCGTCGGGGTGTCAGTTTGACAATTGATCCTAATCCACTACAGCTCTGACACCACAGTACAATTTTAAGAGGGCAGTTCCGGGTAGCCAAAGCCAAGATGGAGGCGCAGCTGTTGCAGAACCAGGGCTAGAGTTAATAAAACTCCTACAGCGACTAAACCCAGGCCTAGTAGGCTCCAACGCCAGCAATGCAACTCCATATAATTGATTTCGCCTGGTCTTAGGATCCAGAGACGGCTATCTGTCTCTCGTGTAGCAATTACTGGTTTGCTGTGAAGTGAACCGGCTTGCCGTATACGCACTCTCAGAGATAGTCCAGGCATCTCAGGGAGCCCCCGAAGATCAGCAGATAATATCAGCTTCTGACTAACGCCGACTAGCCAATTATGCTCCTGCAATTCCAGAAGCGGCGGGGCCAGTGTTAATCCTGCTGCAGTTATGGCAGCCTCGCCGGCTTGAGACAGCAGTACAGCTGCATCACGACTGCGGCGGACAGGACTGCTGATATTTATAGTTCCTTCTCTTATCTCCTGAAATTGCAATGATTGGTCGCACTGCATCAATGAGGTGATGAAGCGATCAACCCAAGGAAGCGGAGGATTACCTATGACTGTCCAGTTCAACTCAACTCGGTCAGGTCCCCGTAGTGACACATCTGTAGTTAGCTGCACGCAGCCGCTCAGAAGAAATGTGAGAGCTAGTAATATGATTGCGGTTAACAGTGCAAAACCTGGGACAGTTCCTTGGGTAGGGCCGGTTGACGGGTGCTTAAAGTTTTGACCACGGACTTGATGGTAAGACCACTGTGGAGAACGTGGAGAACGGGGCGAAAGTCCTGGCAAACTATCCATCTCCAAGAGAGGGAGTTGCAGTGACCAGTCAGCAGGTCGCTCTAGTTTGGGAGCTTCTAATATCAGCTGAAATTGACGGGCGGTTTTACGCAATTCTGAATCGTTACACAGTCTAAGGAGTCGGCAAGTTGCGAGAGCATTTTCGTATTGCCCTTGTCCTATCCAGGCAGTAACCATGAGCAACCTAATTTGTCCACCTTTAGCTCCTGGCAAAAGGTGGATCTCCGCTAAGGGCTCAAGCAAGGCTAGACATTGTCCGTATTCTCCTCTAGCTAGAGCAATCTCAGCCTGTTGGAGATCTAGAGTCATATCTCAACCACGTCCGATGACCATTGTGCCAAGACCATCATCGGTGAACACCTCTAGCAACAAGGCATGCGGAATACGACCGTCGATAATATGTGCAGCTGTCACACCTTGTGCCAAAGCCCGAATACAGCATTCAGTCTTGGGAGTCATACCACCAGCGACAACTCCTTGATGAATAAGGCTTCGCGCCTCTGCCAGCCGCAGTTCACGGATCAGAGAGCCAGGGTCATCCTGGTTTCTCAAGATACCCGCTGTATCGGTTAGCAAGATTAGCTTCTCGGCATCTAGGGCTGCCGCTAGCTCTCCAGCTACAGTGTCTGCATTGATGTTGTGAGAGCGACCGTCTTGAGCAGCTGCCACGCTAGAGATTACCGGCACGTATCCGCGCCTTAGCAGAGGTTCGAGAACATCAGGATTTACCTTGGCTACCTCACCAACTAAGCCATAGCTACCGTTGCCCCATGTTCTTGCTTCGATCAGAGATCCATCACTGCCACTGAAGCCGACGGAAAGAGCTCCAAGACGATTCAGACCATTGACGATCTGTTTGTTGATGCGACCGACAAGTACCATCTCTACCACATCCATTGTGTCCGCGTCGGTCACTCGGAGGCCATCACGAAACTTGGCCGGGATTTTGAGACGACGTAGCCACTGGTTAATCTCGGGTCCACCACCATGAACCACGATAGGTCGCATACCTACGGTGCTCATTAGGGCAATATCTCGGAAGACAGCGTTCCGGAGTTCAGTACAAGCCATAGCTGCGCCACCGTACTTGATTACGATCCGACATCCGCTGAAGCGCTGGATGTAGGGGAGCGCTTCGCTAAGTACTGAAACTCTCAGAGTATTTTCAGTGACTTCAGGACAGCTGTATGAATGAATGGTGGGCACCCGTGGTTTCTTTATTAAGTAAGGGGCTTAGTTATCCGGCTGGCTAGATTGGCCTGCGGTAAGCTTTGGGGAGTCTGAGGCTGTTGGTAGAAGGACAAGATCAAATTCTTTGTCTCCGCATGGATTGATCACAGCACGATGACCTGGGGCGAAGAATCGCCCGAGACGCTCCCGTTTTGCTTCCCAGCGCTCGAGTGGTACTCCTCCGTAACGAAAGTGCATCCTGATGCCGAAGTCTGAGCTTGTCCCAAGTTGCTCAACTTCAATGAGTTGCGGTGGCTCATCTTCGTCCCAGAGCTTGAGAGCTTCAAGTGATGATTCTAAATGTGCTTTCTGGCCGTAGCGCCAGCGGGTTACATCTCTTACAAGCTTCAGTAACTCAGGTGCCTCTGACTGCCTAGCTCGAGACCGGTTTTCCCAGGGTGTCACATCTATTGCAGGCGGCAACTCCGAAGACTTCAATGCCAAACCTCCAAGAAAGATTGGGATGCCGTAGAAAATAGTGGGCAGGCTAAGGTTGGCAGCTCCGGTAGCATAAGCTATAGCGCCTATGACTGTAAGAATACCGCCAGCGATGGTTACCAAGCTACCGGGTGAGAAAAGTTCCTGCATCTAGCCATTGTGACGCTTAGGGCATCAAGATAGGGAATACCCGCGTTTGCCATGCATCCCGAAACCTGTTCTGACCAGGATGTGATTCGGATAATCACCCAACTCGACCAAGACCGGGCCTGGCTTCTTGAACAAATCGACCGCGGTCGCTGGTCGAATCTTCGTCTAGATCTAGCTGCCCTTGAGCGAGAGCTCGAACAGCTGCTCAGGCAGGTACTGAAGCAATGCGGAGACGGCAAGTCAGTAAGTTAGAGTAGCTAGCGCGAGCCCATTTCAGAGTCCTGGTTTTCAAAAGGGAATGTTGTCTGTATCAGGGACTAGTGGAGCACTATTCCACTCTACAGCTGTTTCAGTTCGTAGCGACTTACGACGAGCCATCATTCTGGCTTTTATACCGTCGTCGGGGTTGTCTGTCATGGACCCAGTAGATCCTACAGCAGATTCTGTACTGATCGAGTGAAAGCGTGATAGGACTAGCTCACCACTCTTTCCTTTGGTCCCATCTCGGCGAGCCACTGTATTCATGCGTAGCCTACCCTCAAGTACTAGATGCTGACCAACTTGAACCTGGCTCTGAAGATCATGAGCAAGGTTACCCCAGCCAACCACTTTAATTTCTCCTGGCAAATCGTTAGCTCGAAGAGCATCGAAGCGCACCTCCATCTCTGCAACCGGCATTTGATTTTCCTGGGTGTAACGCACGGTGGGAGCTTGAACAACCTCCACCTCCAGAATGCAGTGATTCATGTTTTATCAGGAGCACAGCTTCATCTTGATGCAAATTTCAGCAATTGACCAACGACCGGTTTGGCTACTCGCTGGCACTGGTGAAGGGCCCATGCTGACCGAAGCAATGCAGCGTCATGGGTGGCGGGTTCATGTCTCCGTTGTTACAGAGTCAGCAGCACGCTCCTATGCTCACTTGGCTCCCGAGCATCTCATGACCGGAGCCCTCGCTGGTGTAAAGGCAGTTAACAGAATTTTAGCTAGAGCTGTCTGTAATCATGGTGGCTATTGTTGTGTTGTGGACGCCACCCACCCCTTCGCTGTTATCATCAGCCAGACCCTACAACAGGCTTGCAATAAAGTAGGGCAAAACATAGCACGATTTGAGCGTCCTAATGAGTTCCTAGGAAACTGCATCCTGTTGCGCTCTTTGGTAGAGGTGAAATCCAAAATTCCTAAGGGAGCACGAACCTTGTTAGCTTTAGGAGCTCGGCAGCTAGCTGAGACCATTCCCCTCTGCCAACAAGTTAATGCTCATGTACATGCGAGAATTTTCCCTAATGTTGCCGCACTTCGTCTTGCCAACCTATCAGGCCTGTCGCCGAGCTGTACAGCTATAGTCCATCCAATACAAAAATCATTACCTCCTGGTACATTAGAGAGAGCTTTATGCCGCCGCTGGCAAATTACACATGTAATCTGCCGACAGTCCGGTGGGGTAATTGAACATCTTTGGCATAAAATTTGTCAGGAGCAAAATATCCAGTTGCTTTTGCTTCAGAGACCATTGTCGGCTTCTAAAGGAACTGTCATTTTCCACAATGCTCAGGAGTTACTTGACCATCTTACCTGTTTATCTAGCCATGTCTAACATTCTTAGTTGACTCTTAACTCTCCCACTTGAGGTGGTGCCGTACTAAACCCTGGAGCGAGGTTTTGGAACGAGAGCCTAAATGAGTGACAATTTGCCCGGCGCAAAGTGAGCCAAGGTGGCCGCATTGTTCAAATGGTAGGCCATTAGTATACCCATGTAGGAAGCCACCTGCATAGAGATCTCCTGCGCCCGTAGTGTCTACTAAGCTGCCTAAGATATAGGGACAAATATCCCAGTGCTGCTCTTTAGATAATACTACTGAACCTTTGTTGCCGCGAGTTAGTGCTGCAACAGCGTAGCACTTTTCTCTTTTTAATTGGAGGAGCGCAGATTCAAAGTCTTTACAAGAATAAAGGGTAGTAATCTCGCTTTCATTAGCGAAGAGGACATCAACAGATCTACTAATAAAGTCCTGGAATTCTTCTCTGTGTCGGCTAACACATAAGGTATCAGAGAGTGATAGTGCTACCTGACCGCCAGATTCCTGACAAGTTCGTGCAGCTTCTAAAAAAGCGCACCTAGCTGTTAGACTATCCCATAAATAACCCTCTAAGTACAATACTTTTGTCTGCCGTATTATCGAGAAATCCAAATCCTCCAGTCCTAGCTGGACTGAGGCACCGAGGAAGGTGCACATAGTGCGTTGGGCATCTGGCGTTACTAGGATTAGGCAGCAGGCTGTTGGAGCCCCCCCTCTTATGGGTGGAGTATTGAAGTGAGCTCCAACAGCATGAATATCGTGAGTGAAGCTCATACCAAGTTGGTCGTCCCGCACACGACCAACAAACTCAACTTGACTACCTAGTTGGGCTAGTCCGGCCAGGGTATTGGCTGCTGAACCACCTGAAGTCCTAATACCCGTTCCATCACAATCATTTTGAATGGCCTCGACTCTTTCTTGATCAACCAGAGTCATAGTTCCCTTTACTAACCCATGGCGTTCGAGAAAGTAGTCTTGCACCTGGACCAAGATGTCAACAATGGCGTTGCCAATGCCGACAACATCAACAGGAGAACTACTGAGTTGAGTCTGGATGGCCATCTGAATCCCTGCTGGGAGAAACTTATTGATCTTTCTGCAGCTAAGATAATTAATATTAAGAGCTTAGTAAAGCACGTTTGGGACCATGAATCGGATCTTCAACAACAATGGTTTGCTCACGGTGAGCACCCAGAGAGACTATAGCGATTGGGACTTCCATCAAATCTGCCAGAAAGCATAGATAGTCCATGGCAGTCTCTGGTAGGTCCTCGAGCCTGCGACAATCTGCTGTTGAGCAGCGCCACCCTGGCAAAGTCTTGAACACTGGTTGGCAGCGGGCAAAACTCTCAGCACTATTTGGGAAATGCTCTATTCGTTTTCCATCTAAATCATATGCTACGCAGATGCAAATCTCATCGAGTTCGTCGAGAACATCCAATTTGGTGATGGCTAAACAGTCGAGGCCATTCACTTGGACAGCATAGCGCCCTATTACTCCATCGAACCAACCACATCGGCGGCGGCGTCCAGTGGTAGTGCCGAATTCGCCGCCACGATCACAAAGCTGATCATTTAAGTTTCCAGAGAGCTCAGTTGGAAAAGGTCCTTCGCCAACGCGTGTGGTGTAGGCTTTGGCTACGCCAATTACCCGATCGATTAGTGTTGGACCAACCCCAGCACCAATGCATGCTCCTCCAGAGACTGGATTAGAAGACGTTACATAGGGGTAGGTGCCGTGGTCAAGATCTAGTAGAGTTCCCTGGGCTCCCTCAAATAAGATGTTTTGGCGGTTGCGAGCTGCTTCATGGATTGAGCGAGTGCAGTCGACTATGTGAGGTTCGAGGAGTTCACCATAGCGGAGATATTCTTGAAATACTTGTTCAGGATCAAGTGGATCAACATCATATATCTGCTTCAGAAGACGGTTCTTTTCCTCTAGGGGACCTTGTAAACAATTGCGCAGTCGCTGAGGCTCAAGAAGGTCGATTACTCTTATTCCGCTACGTTGCGCTTTGTCAGCATAGGTTGGCCCAATACCACGACCAGTGGTGCCGATGCGCCAGTCTCCTCGTTGCTGCTCCATCGCCTGGTCAAGCAATCGATGGTATGGCATCGTCACATGAGCGGTCGAAGCTAGTTGTAAGCCCTTGATATCAATACCATTCTCAACGAGCATATTTAGCTCACCAAGCATTACTCGGGGATCAACCACAGTTCCAGACCCAATTAAGCAGACTTTGTCGGGATAGAGAATTCCAGAAGGGATAAGGTGCAGTTTAAGAACACGTTCGTCGACGACAATGGTATGCCCAGCGTTAACACCACCTTGATAGCGGACCACGACATCGGCAGAGCGGCTTAAGAGGTCAGTGATTTTTCCTTTACCTTCGTCACCCCACTGCGCTCCGATGACGACAACGTTGGCCAAAGACACTACGGGCCCGGAGCCGCGATTCTGGACAATCCAATAGCCTTGCAGATCAAGCTTCCCTGCGTCAAATATAGAACTGGGCTAGCCACCTCTCATTACTGAACGTTCGGCTTTCGCGAGTTCCTTAGAAATGCGTTCTTGCAAAGCATCAGGCAACGGTCGATTAGTGTATGTGGCGTAGTGCCCCGCAAGTGAGTTTAGTGCAGTCTGCATAGTAGTAAACGAAGCTAGACCGTTCACTTCACGCCGGGGCCGGTAGCGAGACATATAGTCATTAATCAGTGCCCGCGCTTCTATCTCGGCCTCAACATGACCTTCGGCCTCTTGTGGCATCGAGATCGTAGCCTGGAGAAGCTTTGTTACTTGGACTGTGTCCTCGACATAGTTGCCACTGAGGCGAGCATCACTAGATGTACCTTGTGTCCCACCACAAGCAGTGAGCAGCAAGGAAATTGACATAGCAAAGATTAGTCCCGCCCGGGTTAAAAGCCGGAACAGCTGTTGGAACACAATGAGCATAGGTCCGAATCTGCTGTTGTGCAGGACTTTAAAGGGGACTAAGGGAAGTCCTTGTCTGCCTTCTAAGTGCATCACATAGTTTGTGCACCGCTTCTCTCTCTGGAATCAAGAGACTATCACGTGATGCGCGCCTAACCAATTCGACATATCCCTTTGCTGCATCTCGGCCAACTACTAATCGCCAGGGAATACCTATTAGGTCAGCATCCTTGAGCTTTACACCTGCACGTTCAGAACGGTCGTCAAGGAGGGTGTCTACATCAGCGGAGCAAAGCTGGTTGTATAAACGCTCCGCTAGACTCCGTTGTAGTTCATCCTGTATGCTCGCAATAACTATAAGTACCTCAAAAGGAGCGATTGCTATAGGCCAAATAATACCATCTTCATCATGATGCTGCTCTACAGCTGACTGGGCAAGGCGGGATACTCCAATGCCGTAACAGCCCATCCAATATGGTTCTTGACGACCTAATTTAGTGGTAAAAGTTGCTTCTAGAGCCGAGGAATACTTCTGCCCAAGCTGAAAAATATGACCAACCTCAATCCCGCGGTAAGCCTTAAGTCTTTGACTAGGATTATGGCAGCAACGTTCACCTTCGCGAGCCATGCGCAGGTCAAATGCATCTTGTACACCACCTAATTCTTCCCAGCTAACCCCAACACGATGGAATCCTGATGTGCTAGCACTGCAGACAAAGCATGTTAGTGAAGATGCTGTCATATCCGCAAGACGTAGAAATCTAGGCACCCAACCAGAGACAACCTCTAGCAGTGTGTCAGGTAGATCTGGAGCCAGAAAACAAGTAGATAAAGATTCTAATCCGTTAGAAGACAGATATTCCCTCGTAGGATATATTATATCTAATACACTAGTACCGCAGCTGAGCTGCAAAGCATTTAGCAATTTTACCTTATTCAGCTCTTGATCTCCTCTCAAGCTCACGAGTACTGGCTGTTGTGAGCCATCGTAAAGACGCGCTAACAAAAAAAGCACTTTGACAAGCTGCCCTGCCTCGAAGCCATGTGCCTTGCAAAGGTCCTCGATACTCTGACAGCCGGATGTGTTGATTGTAACCGGGGACTCCACAAATAGAGGTATTGAATCATCAGGTAGCGAGACAGCTTTTTCTTGGTTGGCTGCATAGCAGCCGTCAGAGCTAGTCAGTACTACGTCTTCGCCAGAGTTTGCCGTCACCATAAATTCCTGTGAGGCAGCACCACCAATTGCGCCACTATCTGCTTCAACTGTCACAGATTTTAAACCACAGCGCTCAAATATCCGTTTGTAGGTACAACTCATAGCCTCATAAGTTTGGCATAAATCACTCTTGGTTGCATGAAAAGAGTATGCATCTTTCATAATAAATTCTCGGCTGCGCATTAAACCAAATCGTGGCCGCATCTCATCTCGAAACTTGGTCTGGATCTGGTATAGTGTAACTGGCAATTGTCTGTAAGAAAATAGTAGCTCTCCCGCCAGGCTAGTGACAACTTCTTCGTGAGTTGGGCCGAGGCCTAAATCACGTCCCTGCCGATCTTGCAAATGGAACATGATGCCCTCTCCAGCAGTGTAAGGTTGCCAGCGCTGGCTTTGCCGCCAGAGATCAGCTGGCTGTAGCTGCGGCAGTAAGGTTTCAAGAGCACCAGCAGTATTAAGCTCATCACGGATAATGGATGTTATACGCCGTAGTACCCGCCACATCAATGGCAGATATGCATGAATCCCACCAGAGATTCGCCGTATGAAACCGCCACGGACTAGTAGTTGGTGGGATATGATTTCTGCTTCGGCTGGAACATTCCGAAGCGTGACCAGCATCAGGCGAGAGGCACGCATGATGCTGCAGCATAGTGGGTAGCAAAAATCGCCATTCGACTATTTATAGAGTGGTGGTTGTAAGTCCACTTAGGAATTTAGGACCTTTGAGAGTACCTTCAAGAGTAACAGGCCTAGGCGAATACCCTAACAAGGAATTTCCAAAGCTTCTGCTCACTAGAATCCGCACATCATAGATTTTTGCCAGGCAAGCTTCGCTCTCACTCGATCTATTGATGCTTTAGCGGTAACCTCATAGCTGTATCAGTATCTACCAAAGTACCCACAGTTGGGGTCAGCAACGTGTACCTTGACGCAATTTGGCATCAAGAAAGTCTAGAAATTACCACAATTGCTCTTGCACCCTGATCTACTGCTAAAAAAATAATGATTTGCACGGCCTGAACTTATCTTCCAAACTGCACAGGTTTAACTCTGAATACCGTAGTGACTGGGAAGACACCCTAACTATTCCGCTCAAACGGAGTTTGCAGATCTCACCAAGAAAGCCTTTTACATCAAGAGGCCACTGTTGCGATTCTCAACTCACCTTCAACAGCTTACAGCAGACGCCTGCTGCAATTCTTGAGGAGCTTGCACAATCCCCAGATACCTTGGTGTGTCTAGGTAGCCATCTGACTTCACTCCCCTCAATAACTGCCAAAATTGCTTTGCTGCTTAAGATGCTGATCAGTGTCAGAATGACATGACGACCCGATTAATGCTAGCTTGTGCCGCTATCGCCGATTCTACCCTTAGAGAAATCTTGTTTCACTGAGGGAGTCTCCAAGATTTTCACTGCATGGAATCCGAACAGGCTTCGAGGCCAACCACTTCCACAGGTGACGCCGCCGAGCCTCCGCTCTCCGAACCAGGCGACCCTTACAGTCCGGGCACAGTATCCAGTAGTGTTCTCGGTTTTTTGCTGGCAATTCTCACCTTGGCAGTTCCACTCATAGCGGTTCTGACCGACAGAGAAGTTGCTTCGATCATGCAGTCTCCCAACCTTCGGCCATCCGATGGATCTCAGACCGCTTCCACCATCTCCATCACCAGGGCTCGTGAATCTGGTCGTAGAGATTCCCGCCGGCAGTCGCAATAAGTATGAATACTCTGCCAAAGCTGGGATTATGGCCCTTGATAGGGTCTTGCACTCTTCCGTCCGCTACCCATTCGATTACGGATTTGTGCCAAACACACTGGCTGACGATGGTTCTCCCCTGGACGCCATGGTGATTATGGGTGAGCCGACCTTCGCTGGATGCTTGATCCTGGCACGACCAATCGGAGTACTGGATATGCATGACAGCGGTTTCTACGATGGCAAGCTTCTCTGTGTTCCGGTTGCCGATCAACATCAGCACTCGGTTCTCAGCATCAGGCAGATTGCTTCAGGACAGCTAGAAGATGTTGCTGAGTTTTTCCGTACCTACAAGAGTCTTGAAGGTAGAGTCACCGTAATTGATGGTTGGCGTGACTCTGACGCTGTGCAGCCCCTGCTGGAACGCTGCATCAATGCAGCCACAGAGGTAGACCTTTGAGCTACTAAACTGTAAGCTGAGTTTAACCGTATTCTGCTGTGCCCACTATCCAATTTGAGCGGGAAGAGCGGCAGGTCGCTTGCGCCGAGGGCGCTAACCTCCGCAGCACCTGTCTCTATTCAGGAGTTAATCCCTATAAGGGTCTCAGCAATGTCAACAACTGTGGTGGCGTCGGTCAATGTGGTTCTTGCGTTGTTGAGGTTATCGACGGCGAGGCTAACTTGTCTCCTCGATCAGAGATGGAAGCAGTTTACTTAGCTGATCGCAAGGCTAACTACCGGCTAGCCTGTCGCACTAGCGTTAACGGAAACGTTACTATCCGGACTCGACCAGAGGGCGGTGTTGGCAAGGGATCTAATGGCACAGTTGGTGCAATCCGCTCACTATTGCGCCGCTAAGCATCACGGATACAGACCAAGTCCAAAACCGGACCTGCCTCAGTTCAGACTCAGCAAGTTTAATTAAGTTGTGGGAGATCAATACCTGAGGCAAAACTATATTATAATATAAGCCTGGTTGCCTACCTGGAAACAGGGGGAGTGTTACAATCTTGTACACTCTCCTACTACCTTCATACACTTATGCAACTTTATCTAAGGTAATCCAAAGTTATAGGCATCAGCTCCCAAAACAGACTCCTGCTCTAAATATGTGAAACCTGACTGCACCTTGCTAAAGCGTATCAGTTACAAAGCTAATCTGAATTGCGAGCAATCTCTTGAATTTACACTTTTAACTTTGCGAGCAGCTCTCTAGGCACTCGTCTTCCGAACCAGGCGGACCGTAGATTGAATCAAGTTAGCATACATTCAGACCTGCTTTTAATATGGAAGATTCCCTGGTTCTTCAAGAACACTTAAGAGGAACTACCAAGCTCCACCGTCGTTAAGTTTTATCTGGACTTGAGAAAAACTCTTGAATGCTAGGGTAAGTCATATAGGTTAAACTGGTGACTTCTAGGGACTGTCACAGTTAGCGTCTAGGTTAATGTTTGATTTGTCAGGCCCAGTTGGCTGAAGCGCAGCAGGATCCAAATTCCCCATCCCGCTTGAGGCAGTACCGCCTACACCCATTTTGGGATTTCTGGGGACCAATGATCTTTACCATGGGCCTCTATCTAGGCATACGGGAGCTAGTAGCGGAAGCTCGCTATATCCCTTCGGGATCTATGCTGCCTGGTCTCCAAATACATGATCGACTAGTAATTGAGAAACTCAGCTTCCGCAATCGGTCTCCACGACGTGGGGAGATCGTAGTTTTTAATTCTCCCTATGCCTTCGACCCGGTTCTACGCTCTCCCGCGGGTGCATCACCACTTCGTTGCACTATCGTCAACTTCCCACTCCTCAATTTAGTTCCAGGCCTTAATGATGCTGCCTGTGATGCCTATATCAAACGAGTAGTCGCTGTCGATGGCGATCATGTGACAGTCAGTCCACGTGGTGAGGTAAATGTTAATGGCAGGCCAGTAAATGAACCATATGTGGCACGTTATTGCTACTTAGATATACAACAGAGCATAACTCCTTGTCGCACACTTAATGCAACCGTACCTAAAGGTTACGTGTTGGTTCTTGGTGACAACCGAGCCAACAGTTGGGACAGTCGATCCTGGCCTGGCGGGCCTTTCTTGCCAAAGAAAGAGATATTTGGGCGTGCCGTGTTTCGATTTTGGCCTCCTAACCGGATCGGACCACTCAGCTCCTTAAACCACACGCCACGACTCGGCCCGTCAGCTTACGATTTACCAAAGGCTGGTTTGCGGCAAGGCTAACACCTTCACAGCCTCGCTTTGGTCTCCAGACGACGTCTGGATCAAACAATAGCCAACGTCGGCTGTTGGTCTCGAGACGCTCTTCCCGGCAGCCAAGCAACCTAGAAGGGCCAAAACTGAGTACTTGCCACAGCTGTTCCACAGGCCAGCCCTTGCCACGGACCAAGGCTCCCCAAAGGTAAGCAAGGACTAGGTGATGACCAGCAAGACCAGATGGCCGCTGACCAGGTGGTAGCAATGTATCCTCTTCGCTAAGAGGGATAGAATTTACCGCTATGGCTGTTAGCAATCCCTCTTCAAGTGCTTGGATCAAAGCCCTACGATCCTGAGCACAGCCAAGAGAAGGGGTAACGGTCCAACCATTGTCTGTTAGGCATAAATGGCTAGAGTCACCTACAAGATGCCACCAGCTAACTGTCGCCATCGGTCGAACCCTAGCATCTCGTAAACGACTCACGCCCTCGGCAGTTGACAGATTCATTAGACATAGTGCACACGAGGGATAGTTTCGCTGCAGCTCCAATAGTTGACTGAGCGGAAGTGTCTCGCTAGTCTTAGGGTCTAATTGCCAGCCAGCTCTTAGGGTTTCTACTCCCTCGCGAGCTAGGCCGTCACCCTGAATCTCTCTATCACGTGGGGCAAGTAGTAGGGGAGCTCTACCAAGCTCACCTAGGAGTAGGCCGCGCTGGACCAACAGAATTGGTGGAAGATGATCATCTTCTGCAAGACCAATGGCTCCTGCTTCTAGCTGATCAGCGTGGGCCGCTAGCTCAAGGCCTTTTCCACCGCGACTAAAGCTGCCCCACAAGTGGATTATGACATCGCTATCCGAGGCGTTAAATCCTTGCAGGCGTTCCGGCTGATCTCGCCAAGACTTGCCGCGGGGTAGCAGAGCTACTTGGCCAAAGCCAGCAGTTGCCGCAACTTGCCTCAAGCTCTCTAGAGTTTCGATCTGCCCGCCAACGGGTCTGTCCAGAATAGAATGCGGGTCGACCAAGCAAGGAGCAAGCAGTGCGTTCGGCATGACCTGCGCTGTAAGACCTTGTGCCGATGCTTGTCTCCGTGCCTCTTGGTCAAATGCCTGAAGACGACCAGATGAGAGTAGTGCTGCACCATCTCTTGCGCTTTCCTCTGGCCCTTGTAAAATACGGACTGGATCTAGCAGTTGAGTCAAAGCCATATGTTCTAAAGAGCACCTTTAGTTGTACAGTCAAGTATGCTGCCAAGATGCGAAGTAAGGTTGAGAGAGCTTACCACTGTCGTCTGCTTTAGCGCCGTAGGTATATCAATTACTGTGATCCCCCCGTTACCCTGCTTTATTGCCCAGATGTCAGCAGGACTAAGGCCAAGCAGTTCGCAGAGTATTGTCTTATTGACAGCATCATGTGCCACGACAAGGGCTGTTTCAGAGGAAGAGAGACTAGTCACAATCTCCCGCCAGCAAGACACTGAGCGTTTCCAAAGATCCTGGATTGTTTCTCCTCTAGGCATCTGAGTGTGCTCAGGTGTAGTCTTCCAAGCTAGTAGCAAATCTGGCCAGTTTTCTGCAACCTCTTGCTCTAGCCTACCTTCCCATAAACCATGATTAATCTCGATAAGTTCTTGCATCAGCGTCAGTTTGACACCAGGTTGGGATTTCAGAATTATCTCTGCTGTCTGTCTTGATCGGGTCATAGCACTGCTGAAGGCATGGTCAAACCGGATATCAGCTAGAAATATGCCAGTAGCTTCAGCCTGACTTCGGCCACTATCATTTAGAGGAATATTAATCTGTCCCTGAAAGCGTCTCTGCCGGTTCCAGTCAGTTTCACCATGGCGGACAAGCACTAAGCGTGCTCCAGCTCTCTTCGGCGCCAGAGGACCCTGTATAGGTGCTAGGTGAACTGTGTTATTCAGACACTCAATCTGCACGCGCGGCCTACTGCCACTTATACTTAGACTAAGATTAAAGATTGACAGTGAAGCATTATCCAGACGCAGGCACTGAAATCTACTTATCGGTCTGCTGAGCAGCGTCAAAACTAGACAACGCAAAATAGCGTTATGCGCCACTACTAGCACAGTTGCGTTAATGTCTGGAGGGTGCTCCTGCAGAAGTTTTTGTAAGAAGCGATTAGCCTGATTCATAAGATCAGGAAGCGGAGAATAGTAGCTACCGTCTGCTCGTTGAAGGACAAGTTCCTCTGGTTTTTCCTGCCAAATGCTATAGTTTAATGACTCTTGCGCAGCCAGCTCCGCGCTTGTCCGTCCGCTCCATGCCTCCAAGTCAACTTCTACTAGTTCGTCACTGTGCTCAGCTGTAGTAATGCTTCCTTGTGCTTCTAATAGTAAAGTAGCAGTGCGGCTGGCCCGCTGCAGTGGCGAGCAGTAGGCTGCCGTGAGGAAGACCTCAGTTAGTGCCAGACCAGTATGACGGGCTTGTTCCTCGCCAGTGGGCGTTAAACTTGAGTGGTCGCTGCGCCCCTGAATCCGGCGCTCAAGGTTGTAACTGCTCAGTCCGTGGCGGACCAAGATGAGGCGCAGAGTCACCGTTACGGGGAGATCAGGGCGCGGTCATCGTATGGGGCCATGGCAGGGAGAATCGAATAATCCGCGCCCGGGTTGTTGATCTTTTCCTCTTCACACCAAATTAGACCAGCATGGAAAAGCGTGGTCGCAGTCCTGACTTTTGTTCTTGCTCTTACGATCTGGTTACTCGGATTGCTAGATAGCCTCAAACGGCCATCAGTTATGCCCGTTCTCTCGCTGCAGCAGCAAGAAATTGCTCTGCTAGCTGAGCCTATGGTTCCTACTCCATTGCGCCCGCTGTTAGTAGGGAGGGACCCACGCGAAGCACTACGGGTGATCCTCTCAGAAACACCCTTGAATCGCTTGGACGATAGACAACGCCTCCTACTAGCAGGACTAACCTCCAATATCGCCAGCCGACGTGCAGTACTGGCTACACCAGTCGTTGACCCTGTATTGAGTTCTCTAAGCGATGCTCTAGTTGGGTCAACAGCGCACATCAACTCCACTACATCACTTCAGGATCTTCTCAGCAAACTCTCCGATGATCCGCTGCTAAGGAGCATTAGCTGTACTGCACTTGGCGGTTTGTCATCTCAGTGTTACTTAGATGATCCTGCCCGACTTGCCCTCAGCCGGTTAGTACTTAGCGCGGCAGTTCCCTCTTTAGCCCTGCTATTTGGATCCCTACTGCTCTTACGTCATTTTTGGCAGCTACTACGCGGCACTCAGCCCGCTTGGCCTCCACTACGTGGTGCTCTGCCACTCACACTTGCTGATATGTCGCTTCTTATAGCAGGCGGGTTCGTGATCCTCAGCGAGGTGATTGCCCCACTTGTTGTAGCTCCATTGCTTGGAAGCATAAACTGGCTCAGTGACAGTCCCCAGCATGATGCTGTCGGTGTGCTGATTGGCTATGGGGTGCTTGCATTTCCTCCTCTTGCTATACTGTTATTGCAGTTAAGAGGACTAAAACAAGATCTATGTCCCCCTAATGGCTGGCTTCAATGGCAAATACGCCCAGCTGGTCGAGCTATAGCTCAAAGCATTCGCGGATGGTTTATGGTAATGCCTCCGGTTTTACTTACGGGCTGGTTAGCAACAAGGCTGGCAGGCGACCAAGGTGGCAGCAACCCTTTATTGGAACTTGTGTTGCGTAGCCATGATTTTTTGTCTCTGCTGCTGCTAGCAACCACAGCTGTAGTACTGGCTCCACTCTTCGAGGAAATGATCTTCCGTGGTGTATTGTTACCAGTATTATGTTGCCGGCTGGGCCAGATCTGGGGAGTATTTGTTAGCGCACTAGTGTTTGCTGTCGCACACCTTAGTATCGGAGAGTTAGTGCCGCTACTTGTGCTTGGGCTTGGCTTAAGTCTACTTAGACTTAGCAGTGGTCGCCTCTTCCCCAGCGTGTTAATGCACGCGCTCTGGAACGGCATTACCTTCACTAATCTATTACTTTTGGGAGGTTGAGTAATTTGGTCATTATGAGTATCAAGCTTGCCAAAGTTATCCTGAAGCGACTAATCACCATGTTGTACTCGAGCTAGTGGTGGCTGCCCCTCATCCTCGCCCAACTTCGTCTGATCTTGCAGCAGGACCTATTCTTCCTCTGGCTCTGCTTCAGGGGGCACTGCCGACACGCAAGCCAGAAGATTTACATGTCCCATCGTTAACCAAACTTCATCGTGTAGCAGATGTCACCCTTGTAGGTGCATCACTTGCTCTACTTGTGATGGTATGTCTCACTCTGCATTGGCAAGAGCGCTGGACTTTGAAATTCACTAATCTCGATCGTACTAGGCTTCTCACTCACCGCCTCACTGAGACTACAGCAATGCTCGAGCAGCACTTACTTGAGCATGGTCAGCTGCCACAGCAGATGCTCCTGGCTCGTGCCGATGATCTAATTTACCTTGATCGACCCTCCCACACCCAGACAAAAAAGCCACTGCTAGTGAGTAAATGGATCCGCTTTCTTCTGCAGCAGCCTATCCGATCTGGCTATTAATTATAGATGTCTGTGCTCAAGTCGGGTCGAGCCTACAAAAACCGGAGCAAGCCTATAGCGCTTCAAGCAGTCCCCATACATCGGATGAAGCTTGTTGTAGCTGTTCTCTGCTCTGGACTAGTAGGGCTGGTCGGGCGAATGTCATGGTTACAGCTGGTACAAGCACCTATTCTTGAATCATATGCTCGAAACTTACAATCCTATAAAAATAAGCCCCTAGGCACTCGACGCCCGATTGTGGATCGCAACGGGCAACTTGTGGCTCTAGACGAGATCCGCTTTAGAATCTGGGCCCATCCACGCTACTTCCATTTTCTTGGTGACAATCCTGGAATAACTCGCAAACCACTTGAGGTGGCAGGGCGCCTATCTACCTTATTAGCCACTCCGACATCAGAGTTAGTCAGACGCCTGGGCAATTATGATTCTGGGGTTCGTCTCGCAGATGGAATTAGTCCTGAGATAGCAATACAGCTACAACGACTCAACATCAGTGGCCTTGACCTAGAGGCATATCCTGAGCGTATTTACCCTCAGGGCTCGCTTTTTGCTAGTGTGATCGGCTTCCTCAACCAGGAACGGATTCCTCAAGCAGGGCTAGAACAAAGTCGGCATTCAGATTTACGGCGTTATGAGCAGATCTGGACCTTAAGACGCGGAGCTGATGGTACCCCATTGCCTAATGATCTAATTCCCGGTGTTTTTTATGGCGATGGTCTGCAACTACATCTCACTCTTGATTCTAGGCTCCAGCGTCTTGCTAGAAAGGCACTAAGCCGGCAAGTTATCAGGTGGAAAGCTAATCGCGGCATGGCATTGGTCATGGATGTAAGGAATGGCGAACTCTTGGCCCTTACCTCAACACCTACATATGATCCCAACCGCTATTGGAATTCCTCACCAGCCTATTTTCGAGAGTGGTCAGTTCAAGACCTCTACGAGCCAGGCTCAACATTTAAACCAATCAATCTTGCTATTGCCTTGCAAGAGGGTGTGATAAAGCCTGGTGAATATGTATATGATAGTGGCGAGCTTAGTATTGGTGGTTGGTCTATTCGCAACCATGACCGCCGGGGCAATGGTCCAATTAGTTTCCCAACTATACTGCAAGTGTCCAGCAACGTCGCTATGGTGCGGACAATGAGAAAGCTTAGCCCTGAACTCTACTGGAGCTGGCTTGACCGACTTGGCATCGCGACTCGCCTAAACACAGATTTGCCTGGAGCTGTTGCAGGTCAGCTAAAGACAAGAGAGGAGTTCACTCGACGGTCTATAGAAGCTGCCACAGCAGCATTTGGTCAGGGATTCTCCATCACTCCTCTAAAGTTGGCACAGCTCCACGCCCTAATTGCTAACGGTGGCCGACTTGTAAGCCCTCATATAACTCGAGGGCTCAGCGCTGCTGGTAAGGCCATGGCTTCACCCGAGAAAACATCTGGGCCCCAGCTACTGCGACCTGAAGTTACGCGAACAATCCTCAAGTGGATGGAGACTGTTGTTGAGAATGGAAGCGGATACGGGGTCCAAACTCCTGGGTATCGAATTAGTGGTAAGACAGGGACCGCACAAAAAGCACACGGTGGCGCCTATAGTGATGGGGTAAAAATCTGCAGTTTCGTCGCTACACTTCCCACTGAGGATCCACGCTACGTTGTCCTTGTTGTGGTAGATGAACCTAAGGGAGATGATGCTTATGGTGCTACTGTCGCTGTACCAGTAGCAAAGAGAATCATTGACACTCTACTCGTGATAGAGCGCATTCAGCCTTCTGTAGCCATTGCTGTCAATGAGATCAACCCCGTTGAGAGCTAATGGATAACAAGGACTTGGATAAGCAGATATTCCAGCTGTGATGCCACTCCAAAAACGAGGCTAGCTTTACAGACAAACATCTAAAATCCCACTATGGCTAATCTTCTTGATCAGCTGTCTTCAATGACTATCATTGTTGTTGATACTGGTGACTTGGAGGCAATCCGAAGACTCACCCCTCGCGATGCCACTACTAACCCTTCTTTAATCCTGAGTGCTGCTCAAATTCCTGCCTATCAAAGTCTAATAGATGAGGCACTACATTGTTCCCGCAAGCTGCTGGGTGCATCTGCTGCGGTTGAAGAAGTAGTGCATGAAGCACTCGATGAAATAAGCGTAATCTTCGGTAAGGAGATTCTCAAGATCGTCTCCCAAAGAGTCTCTACAGAAGTAGATGCTCGCCTTAGCTTTGACACCGAAGCTACTATCGTCAAGGCTCGAAAACTGATTTCTCTTTACAATCAGGCTGGAATCAGCAAAGACCGCGTACTGATTAAGATTGCTTCTACTTGGGAAGGTATTAAGGCTGCCGAGGTTCTTGAGAAAGAAGGTATTCACTGCAATCTTACCTTATTATTCGGCTTTGCTCAGGCTGTAGCCTGTGCTGAGGCTGGTGTCACTCTGATCTCACCTTTTGTAGGGAGAATTCTCGATTGGTATAAGGCTGAAAATAGCCATGTTACCTATCTCGGTCCAGAAGATCCAGGAGTGATCTCCGTCACGAAAATCTTCAATTATTTCAAAGCCTATGGCTACAAAACAGAAATCATGGGAGCTAGCTTCCGCAACACTGATGAGATTATTGAGCTTGCCGGCTGTGACCTGTTAACTATCTCGCCAAAACTATTGGATCAGCTTGGCTCAATCGAAGGTTCATTAACCCGCCGTCTGGATGCCAATCAACCAGTAACTGCCGAGCCCAGAGTTCATCTAGATCAAGCCTGTTTTGAAGAGATGATGGCTGGTGATCGCATGGCTCGCGAGAAACTTAAGGAAGGAATACGAGGGTTTAGTAAAGCAATTGAAACTCTCGAAGCACAACTTGCTCATCGTCTAGCAGTTCTTGAAGGAGGTTCTGCGTTCAATCATGCTGTCCATGAGATCTTTATGCTAAATGACTTAGATGGTGATGGCTGCATCACACGTGAGGAGTGGCTAGGCAGTGATGCGGTATTCGATGCTCTTGATCATGATCATGACGGCTGCTTAGCACAAGATGATGTTCGTTCAGGTCTTGGGGCTGCTCTAGCACTAACTACAGCATGAACAGCAATGACAAACATCAGTTTGGTTGGAACATCTTCACCCTGTACTAGATCAGTATGAACTTGTTGCACTAATCACGTGAATGCACTCGACACCATGCGTGCCCTGGCAGGTGAGGCTGAAATCCATCAGTTAAGGGCAGGAGATCTCATCTTCCAGGCTAATCAGCTTGGTGCCTCAATGTTTGGGGTCCTTGAAGGAATTGTTCGCCTGAGTTGGAGCAGGGCCGATGGTGTCGGGGGTTTTGAGGATATTGCTGCCGGCCATGTGTTCGGCGCCGGTGCGCTTGTGATGGCAGGTCACCGTCGCCTTGGCACAGCAAAGGCACTTAGTGACTGCAATTTGATTGAAATGAACAGGGAAAAATTCCTATTCGCAGTTCAGGAAACTCCTATGTTTGCTATTGAACTGTTGGCTTCTGTAGATGAGCGCCTTCGTGATATCAAACTGGGTGCTAGGTATAGTCTCTTGTGAGATAGTCTTGTTTCTAAGTGCCTAATGGTGTCTAAAGAACTCACGTAGGTATTAGATACTTAATAGCTCAAGCTAGACAAGCTATATACTGACACGATTAGGTGTTAGCTATCAACCTAGATAAAAATACAGGTAGGATGTGGTTTCAGGTATGCAAAAGTCTCTAGCTGCTTAGCTTTAAACAATTGTTCGTTACACTGGTCTCATTTTACTAGAAGTCGGCGGATTGCCCGTTCAGCAATATCTTCATAGTCCATCTCACCTGATAATATTTGAGCAATTCTCTGAGGGGCAGTAGGCCTTTTGATACCTAGCTTGTAACCCAGTCTAGGAAATCGGTAGAATACTTGAGAAATTCGCCTGCCCCAAGCCATGGAATTTGCCCAGCTTTTGCGCATTACTTGGCTATAATTGTTAAGGCTCTTTTGTTCGCCACATAACCAAGAGCTGAGATGATCTGCCGCATTACAGCCACTCATTAACGCCGGGCGCAGACCCTCTGCTAGGAAAGGGTCACAAAGTGATGCTGCATCACCTACTACCACAACCCCATCGCCATGTAAGGCATGGTGGCCATTCCACACCCGCAGACTTGCCTCTTGACGGTTACCGGTATTAGGAGAAAATCCTAGTTCCGCTACTAGTAGCTCTAACGCTGCATCAGCAGTAGCATTACGCTGCCCAATAAACGTACCTACACCTACATTTGTATTCCCAGCAAGAGGGAAAGCCCAAGCAAATCCGTGACGTACCAAGCCGAACTCGAAACGGGCACTGCCGCTCGATAGTCGCCCTCGCCCTTCTAACCGGATCGACGTAGTACTAGCGTAGTGTGCAGTTTTTGGCCCTAATCCGAAGCGCTTAGGCCAAGGAGATGCTGAACCATCAGCTAATACTAGCGCCCTTCCTTCTAGTTGTCGGCCATTTTGTGTAGATACTTGCCAGAGGTTGTGGCTTCGCTTAATATCGATTACTTCAACTCCACTAAGTAGCTCGGCACCAGCTTCCACTGCACGTTCAGCGAGAAGTTGATCCAACAATTCGCGGCGAACAATCCAAAAAGGGGCATTACCCGGCAAATCTGCAATTACTGGGTCCTTCAGGTACCAGCTGAACTCAACCCGGTGAATCACTTCCTCTACAGCCGGCTGCAGTGGAAACGGAAACCACTGCTGCACGGAGGCTGCCATGCCGCCACCACAGGGTTTGACCCAAGGTTGGGAAGCACGTTCCAACAGCGTCACTTGGTGACCAGCTGCTGCCAGATGGAAAGCAGCCGCACCTCCGGCAGCACCAGAGCCGACGATCAATACGTCTCGGATAGTGAACCTAGCATTGTTCATACCTTGAGAATGTCATCTTCCTTATCTGCTAAGTGTCTTTCGATTTCAGCGATGAATCGGTCCAGTTTCTTTTGTACAGCACCCTGTTGATCACGGCTTTGGTCCTCAGATAACTCACCATCCTTTTCTTGCTTTTTCACTTTATCAATAGCTTCTCGTCGAAGGTTCCGCAAAGCAACCTTACCCTCTTCAGCATAACGGGCAGCTAACTTGCAAAACTCCTTTCTTCTCTCCTCGGTAAGTGGCGGTATGTTAATGCGAATCAGCTTACCATTATTATTGGGTGTAAATCCAAGATCACTAGCAGCAATTGCTCTCTCAATCAAGGCTAGTGCACTAGTGTCAAAGGGCTGTATCTGGATTGTCTGGGAATCAGGAGTTGAAAGGCTAGCCAGCGACTTAAGTGGCATCTCAGCACCATAATATTCGACATTAATCCGGTCAAGCAATGAAGGGTTAGCGCGCCCTGTTCGGATGGTGTTGAAACTTCGCTGAGTGGCCTCTACTGACTTGCGCATGCTGGCTTCAAGGTTGTAGGTCGACATTGGAGGTATGTGGAGGGTAAATTAAAGACTGCGCGGTCCGGCAGATTTAACCAGAATTGCTAATGCGCGAGCCGATTGGCTCACCAGCCATGGCTCGGCTGATGTTGCCAGGCCCAAAGATGTCAAAGACAATGATCGGGATACTGTTATCCTTGCAAAGAGCAATAGCGGTACTGTCCATTACAGCGATTTCGCTGCTGAGCACCTGCTGAAAAGTCAGACTGTCCAGCCTCACCGCATCAGGATATTTTGCTGGATCGCGGTCATAAACACCATCAACTTTGGTAGCCTTGAGAACAACATCAGCGTTTATCTCAGCTGCACGCAGCGCAGCGGTAGTGTCTGTGGTGAAAAATGGGTTACCACAGCCAGCTCCAAACACAACTACTCGACCCTTCTCAAGATGCCGGATTGCCTTGCGGCGTATGTATGGCTCTGCCACCTCTTGCATAGCAATAGCGGTCTGTACCCTTGTCGGGACCCCAGCTCTTTCGAGACTATCCTGGAGAGTGATGGCGTTCATCACTGTGGCAAGCATACCAACGTAGTCAGCAGTAGCACGCTCCATACCAGCTGCTGAACCTTTCAGGCCGCGAAAAATGTTACCGCCTCCAACGACGATAGCTAACTCTGTGCCTCCTGAAACAACACTGGCAACATCATCAGCAATAGAACGTACTATCGCTGGATCTATACCGTATTTCTGATTCCCCATCAATGCTTCGCCACTGAGTTTCAGGAGAGCACGCTTGTAGGTCATCAGGTCGTCAGGTTCTGCTGACATGTAGAGGGAGAATTTCACTAGCCATCTCGCTAGACTGATAATGCTTGCCAGAGTTGCTGTCTATAAACCTGTAGTCTCGATGAGGTGCGATGAGAGAAGGACAATAGAGAATTTCGGGAATCCACGGTCTGAGCACAATTCAGTATTCAATACCCGGTTGTGCCCGAATTCCCTGCTCTAGGAAAGGATGGCGCACCAGCCTCATCTCCGAGACAAGATCAGCACGCTCGATCAGACCCGAAGGTGCAGCACGGCCTGTTAAAGCAACATGGGTCAGAGGTGGTCTTTCTGACAGGCCTGCCAGTACAGTATCAAGGTCTAGATACCCCAATTTTAGGGCTACATTCACCTCATCGAGTATAACGAGTTGGATTCCAGCATCCCGTAAATAGCCGAGGGAGACTTGCCAGGCTTGATGGACAAGCTGCTGGTCTCTCTGGCGATTCTGTGTCTCCCAGGTAAAGCCTTCACCAAGAGTATGCCAACGTACGGCGTTGCCGTAAGCTTGCAAAGCCCGAGCCTCCCCAGACTCCCAGCCACCCTTAATGAACTGTACTACGGCCACACACTCGCCATGCCCGAGAGTACGTAATATGAGACCCAGAGCTGCTGTAGTTTTGCCCTTGCCTTGACCAGTAAAAACTATGATCAGTCCCTTCTGGTGACTTCGCTCTTCGACACGACGACGCTGTACCTGTCGCCGACGCTCCATGCGGTGCCGATATTCTGCAGCGTCGCGCTCTGGTGCCAAATGTCCTCCCATCCCTAAGCTAGCTGCTGCTACATCAAGGCTGTCCCCGCAGGGGAGTATAGGTTTTCCGGAGGAAATCATGGCTGATAACTAGTTATGAGTTGTAGTGCTTTGCCCGCTAGCAAGCGTTGCTCCACTTGCGTGAAGCCCAGATGCTGGAGCTGGGCCGGTAAATCATCTTTCAACATGTCTGTTGCTGTATCAGTTTCAAACAGCATGCAGAAGAGGCGCTGCGGCAAATACATCAATGCGCCTGCAGGGTGTAGATCAACAACTATTAACCATCCGCCAGAGCGTAGAAGTCGCTTGCAGCTTTGCAGTACCAGTTTACGTTCTGGCCGAGAAAACTCATGTAGAGCTACGCTTAACTGGACTACGTCAAAAGTTTTGTCTGGCAGAGGCGGATCTTCAGCCAGTCCCTCTACTGTGCACAGCCTAGGGTATCGCCGTCTAGCTAGATCAAGAGCATTTGGGGCAATATCGAGTCCGGTAACCTCAAAGCCAGCAGCAAGCCAAGGCGCAGCTGCTTCACCACTGCCGCAACAGAGATCCAATATCTTGGCACCCGGACATAGACTAGGCTGTAGAGCTTCTAGACCTAGATGTCGCAGGCGATGTACACCGCCAACACTTAGAGAAGAGAGCATTGTCAAAGAATCATAGATCCACCTATAGCGGTAGGCAAGAGTTCTAAAAAAGGATGCCATGATGTGCCCTGCTTGCTTTAGTAGTTGAGTTCACTACACTGTGCTAATTGCGCAAGTTGAGCATTGCAGCTCACAGTGGTAGCTATGAGCTAAGCCTGTAAGATCTATTGCTAATATGGCACATAATTGACTGTAGCACTCTTAGCAGGCTTTACAGAAATACATAATGATACTGTGGACAGTATACCCTGTACGAGCGTATGAGTCTATTCAGTTACTCTACTACATCTCATAATATTAGCATCTCACCAAGCGACTGTAGACGACAGTAGCTAGCTCAGGCACTTACTGAGCTATTGTGGCGCTCCTAAGATGGTAGCTCGCCTGGTCTGGAACATCTTGCGCTAAGCAGATTAGCACTCGCATTATTCGTGACAGCTAAGACTTTAGGAGACCAAGTTTTAGTTTAGCAGCCGTGCTGCTCTGACTTGTATAGCAGGCTATAGGCTTGCTACTAACCAAGATTAGACAATTCACAATCTGAATTGTAAATGCTAATGTAGTAGACAACTACGGGGAGCGTATTCTTAGCAGACATTGCATTCTCGAGACATTGTGAATGGTTTTTGCTCCTGGGCTGACCTCGCTGCAGTAACTACTGCCAGTAGAAGCTGCTTGATGCTCGCCTGAGCACAGTTGACGGAATCTAGGTATGCCCAGATAACCAGTAGTCTGAGCTTAACCAGTTATGCCCTATATAATATCTATACACACAACTAGCTCTAGATTGGTTCATTTACAATAGGCTTTATTGAGTTTGCGCTTGCAACCACAACTTAGACTATAGTAACAGAAATATTCCGTTTTTCATCCTCACTGTTAATTCTCGTAGGTTACGGTGCTGCTGTCTGGGACAAGCTCTGCAGGTATCGAGGGCAGGCCCTGGACTCGCAACTAGACTTGACAAGGATCAATCGAGCCTTCACGCGAGTTACGCTCAACCCCTCGAGCACTGGATTTGATGTCAACGGTCGGGGTACTGCTGCTAAATCTTGGCGGTCCGGAGCAAATCCAGGACGTTGGCCCCTTCCTATACAACCTGTTTGCCGACCCAGAGATCATCAGGCTGCCGATTCCTGCGTTCCAGAAGCCTCTGGCTTGGCTGATCAGCACTCTGCGCAGTCGTAAGTCCCAGGAAGCCTATAGGTCTATCGGTGGTGGCTCTCCGTTGCGAAGGATTACTGAGCAACAAGCGCATGAGCTTCAAAACATACTGCGGCAGCGCGGCGTCGAAGCTACTACCTACGTAGCAATGCGGTACTGGCATCCTTTCACTAAGTCGGCAGTTGCTGACCTGACGGCGGATGGAGTTGATGAAGTTGTGGTACTGCCACTCTACCCACACTTTTCAATTAGCACTAGTGGTTCAAGCTTTCGTGAGCTGCAGCGCCTACGCCAGCTTGACCCAGCATTTAACAGCATACCCCTCCGCTGTATCCGGAGCTGGTTTGACCACCCTGGCTATATCAGTGCAATGGTCGAGCTCATTACATCGCAGGTCAAAGCTTGTTCTGAACCTCAGACTGCTCATATCTTCTTCAGTGCTCATGGAGTTCCCAAAAGCTATGTTGAAGAAGCGGGTGATCCATATCAGAAGGAGATTGAGGCATGCAGCATGCTGATCATGGAGGAACTCGAAAGACAGTTGGGTCATGGCAATCCTCACACCCTGGCCTACCAAAGTAGAGTTGGTCCAGTCGAGTGGTTAAAGCCTTACACAGACGAGGCCCTTGAGAAACTAGGTCGCTCTGGTACCAAGGATCTCGTGGTGGTGCCTATTAGCTTTGTCAGTGAGCACATAGAAACCCTTGAGGAAATAGATATTGAATACCGTGAGATTGCAAAGGAAGCTGGAATCTCTCATTTTCGTCGCGTTCCTGCTCTCGACATTCATCCACCATTCATCGAAGGATTAGCTGATCTCGTCATTGCAAGCTTGAATGGCCCTGAGGTCGGTCTTGAAGAGGCGGCAGAGCTTCCAACAATGGTGAGGCTTTACCCCCAGGAGAAATGGGAGTGGGGCTGGAGCAACAGCTCTGAGGTCTGGAACGGCCGGTTAGCCATGATCGGCTTCTCCGCCTTCCTGCTCGAGGTGATCAGCGGTCATGGTCCACTTCACGCCCTTGGACTGCTCTAGCATGCGATGATGCGGTGATATCTTTAAGTTATTTTGTGCTCAGCAGACCGCTAAGCCTCTAAGGTTAATCCAATCGGTCTGTTGGCGTGATTGTCAGTTCCCCCAGAACAACATCTAATAAAGCCTGTAACATAAGATCACAGCGCCTTACTGGAGCAGATGCACTCATGGACGCTCTGCGCCGCCACGGCGTCAATATCATCTTTGGTTACCCCGGCGGTGCGATTCTACCAATTTACGATGCTGTGCATAGAGCTGAGTCTGAAGGCTGGCTGCAACACATCCTGGTACGCCATGAGCAAGGTGGGGCGCATGCTGCTGATGCATATTCTCGAGCTACTGGCCGTGTTGGAGTCTGCTTCGGAACCTCAGGACCTGGTGCCACAAACCTTGTAACAGGCATAGCAACAGCCCAGATGGACTCAGTACCAATAGTTATTATCACTGGTCAGGTACCACGTGACGCAATTGGCACAGATGCCTTCCAGGAGACTGATATTTTCGGGATCACCTTACCGATCGTGAAACACTCCTGGGTAGTGCGCGATCCTGCCAATCTCGCAGTTGTTGTTGCTGAAGCCTTCCTAATCGCCGCATCTGGTCGACCTGGTCCTGTGTTAATCGATATCCCAAAAGATGTGGGACAAGAGGAGTTTGACTATGTACCGGTAGAACCAGGTAGTTGCCGCCCTAGCGGTTTTACTATGCCTTCATCACCAGACCACCAAGCAATAGAGGCTGCGCTCGGACTCATCACATCTGCTCAGCGTCCGCTGCTCTACGTAGGTGGTGGTGCTGTCTCAGCAGGTGCTCATAAGGCCATATCCGAACTTGCCAGTCGCTTCCGTCTGCCTGTCACAACTACGCTAATGGGTAAAGGCGCCTTTGATGAGCGTGACCCTCTTTCTGTTGGCATGTTAGGAATGCACGGTACAGCATATGCTAACTTTGCTGTCACCGAGTGTGATCTTCTTATTGCTATCGGAGCTCGGTTTGATGATCGGGTCACTGGTAAGCTTGATACTTTCGCGCCGCGTGCTCGCGTAGTTCACTTTGAAATTGATCCTGCTGAGATAGGCAAGAACCGACGGGCTGATATAGCTGTTCTCGGTGATGTGCACAAAAGTTTAGAGCTGATGTTGAAGCTGGCAAGAGAGCATCCAGCCAATCCTTGTACATCTTCTTGGCTTCGGCGTATTGATTTCTGGAAACAGAACTATCCTCTTGCTATCCCGCCTGCAGAGGGCGCCATATATCCTCAAGAGGTACTTCTCGCGATCCGTGACCTAGCAGATGGTGCTTTCGTTACGACCGACGTCGGACAACATCAAATGTGGGCAGCACAGTATCTACGTTCTAGTCCGCGTCATTGGATTAGCAGTGCTGGTCTTGGCACCATGGGTTTTGGCGTGCCTGCTGCTCTTGGAGTCCAGGCCAACTTTCCTGCACAATCTGTTGTTTGCATTGCCGGTGATGCAAGCATCTTGATGAATATTCAGGAGCTTGCCACATTGGCCCAGTACCAACTGCCTGTAAAAATTGTTATTATCAATAATCGTTGGCAGGGAATGGTACGCCAGTGGCAAGAACGTTTCTATGGCCAGCGCTACTCCGCCTCAGATATGCTGCCTGGCATGCCTGATTTTCCTGCTCTTGCCAAGGCTTTTGGTGTTGAGGGTCTCCTGATTACTGAGCGCCACGAGTTACGCCCCCGTCTCCAGGATGCATTCTCGATGTCTGCCCCAGTCCTAGTAGATGTACATGTGCGCCGAGGCGAAAATTGCTATCCAATGGTTCCACCAGGCAAAAGCAATGCCCAGATGGTTGGTTTGCCTTGTCATCCTGAGCTAGCTATGGACTCCATTCGTACTTGCTCAGCATGCTTCTCCACAACAGCCCATGATCACCGATTCTGTCCTGACTGCGGAGCATCTTTATGAGTGGCAGTTGGTGTGGTGATTTTTTAGTGCGGATAGCTTGCATATCCGTGTTACTATTTGTAGTCTCTCCAACTGTATACGCAGCTGAAGTCCTTCAGGTACGCAGCTCGTCTCTACTGCAAATCGGCGACCGTAACCGTACTTACACTGTGAAGCTGTCCTGCCTTTCTGTAGACCCTGCCCATGAAGATGACGCCGTGAACTGGCTCCGTCACGAACTCCCGCGCCGACGTCGTGTGAATCTCCGGCCACAGGGCTCCGACAAGGGACTTCTAGTAGCAGAGGTTACACCTCTTGGGGAACCTATTGATCTGAGCCAAGGATTAATCGCTGCTGGTCTCGGCAAATCAGGGTGTTCCACAGCAGAAATGTACCTAGGCAATGACAAATAACAAGGTGGCACGGGGTATTGTACTTGTTCCCTGCTTACTGCTCGGGGGAGCTTTCCTTAGCAGCGCTGTGTGGAATTCCAGCTCAGTAGAGGTAAATCGACCCCTTGCCATTGGTCTTGGTTTGCTACTGCTCAGTGCTGGTATACTTGCACAGCTTCTACCTTCACAGAGTAGTGTAACAGCTAAAGCCAATGAGAGTGATCTTGGCTCATAGGTAGGCTTGATTCTCGTCAATGCCAAGCATCTAGACAATATGTCTCCAGCTAGAAAGCTCCCTGTGGACAGCTTCCTTGAATTTCTGAGCTTCTTGTTTAAGCTTGCTCTAAGAGCTGTGATTCCAGTTTGCGTCTAGCTAGCAAGTTAAACTTAGCCTTGCTAAAGGTCATTATCATAAACCCATGATAATACTTTGCTTATTATTAATTTAGCTCTATGTCTGTGGGTGCTGTTGATGCGCTTATTAACATTAGTTTATTAAGAGTATGTAGTGCAATGTATAAATTTAGGGATTTGTTATGAGCTGGGCAGATCGCGAAGCATCCAGAAACCAGCTAGTTCAATAGCATTGGCATCAGACTGCACGGCGATAAACTGAAGTCCTGCAGCCTGTGTCCGTGACGCAGCCAGAGCATGTTGGGCGGCTTCTACCTTGTCAGGATCGAGATCAGTCACCAACCAGCGGTCGTCAAAACCAGCTTCTAGTATCAGCTGTATTCCTTCAACTACTAGGCTTACCGGCTCTAAGCTACCTAGCCACGCGGCTAGGGCAAGTGACCGGCTACGGCTAAATAGCCGTAGCCCCGGTACTAAGGCGGTGCGGTCAAGATCTGGTGGCACAGGTACAAGACTGCCAAATCCGAAGTCCCAGTCAACAGCTTCAATGAGTGCTGACACCTGCAGAGATGCCCAACTCCAAGCATCGCCACGTACTGCTTCTGGTAAAGGCACAGATGGAGGGTATGTAGCTGTCCCAGAAGAGGACAGAGGGCTTTGTATGAAACCAGGCTCGAGAGGGTAAACTTCTCGTTCTCTTTGGGCAAGCCATTCCCGTAGTGCATAGGCACGGCGGCTTAGCACTACCTCAAGGTCGAGTTGGGCTGCTGCACGCTGAATCATTGTCCTCATCGAGCCACGCCAACAGCGCAGTCGGCGTGGCATTGGATGGCCGCTAATCTCAGCTGCTCTAATAGCTTCGTGAAGAGCCTTGCCCAGCCAAGCTGAATTGACACTGGTGGCAGGGCAGATCGTCTGCCAACGAAAGATTTCACCTCCGTTATTACCAGGTGTAGCACAAAGTAGCAACTCCCACCTCTTCTTACCATCTTCTTCGATCACTGGGCGTGAGTAAAAGTCTATTTCCCAGTCAACAGAGTTCATCCTGCTACGCTTTGCCTTTGCTGCATAAGAATGTCATGAGCTCTATCTATACGATCTATTGCCTCTAACATCACCTTATCGCGGTTGACAAGTAATTCACCGGGCTGATTTTCTAGCAAGGCTGTGCTGAGACTAATGCGACTACGCCCATGATCTACTTCTGTGACCACAGCTTTAAGCATATCGCCTACATCAAATACTTCCCGCGGGGAACGTAGTCTGCCACCTGTGATTGCCGATTGATGTAATAGGCCAATAACTCTATCCAGATCAATAAACATCCCATAAGGTTTGAGAGAAACTACGCGACCTTCGACAAGCTGTCCTACCTTCAGTTCTGAGAGGCGCGCTGCGTTAACAGCTTTCCTCTCAGACAGAACTAGTTTACGAGTTTCAGGATTCACCTCAAGGAAGGCTACTTCCATAGTTCTGCCGACAAGCGTCTCATAATCTTCTCTTTGCCGTAGTTGAGATCGGGGAATAAACCCGCGCAGGCCCTCTGCATCGCAAATGACACCACCGCGATTGCAACCACTTACCTTGACTTGTAGTGTTTGCCCACCTTTGGCTAATTGACTGACACGGTCCCAACTCTTACGAAGAAACAGGGCTCGGCAGCTTACTATCACCACACCATCAGCATCTTGCTCACGGGTAACTAAGACCTCTACAGACTGCCCTTTTAGGAAGCGTTCGCGCAGGTTACTTATTGTGCTAAAGCCACATTCACGCTTTGGCATGAAGCCAGCAGCTTTGCCGCCAATATCAACATATACGCCATCAGTCTCCATGGCAATCACTGTTCCTGTAATCACATCTCCAGCACCGCCTACTGGTGCTCTGTCATTTAGGGCTGCTAAGAACGCCTGTTCATCAAAGTCAAAGTCATCGAGAGTGCGACTATGGTGCTGAGTTCCAGCCAATGTTGCCTGCAACGGATCAGCGAGTGGTAGAATGCCTGAGGCGGACTGATCCGTCATTGACATACCTCCTTCAGGCTTTCCAACGTTAGAGAGTTGTGCATCTCCAGCCTCGCCTTGCAAGCGCAGAGGGGTCCTCATCGCATCGCTAGGTCGAATGAACTTTGTGTCTGCTGTTACTTGTTCTTCGGTGCCGTTTTGCTGTTTCTGCTCTCGGCGGCTGATACGTATTACCTGGAGAGGCTTCCTTGGCCCCGGCTTGCTGGATTTCGGGCTGTCTGCACCGATCATGATGTTTGCTTGTTCGTAGTCTCAATACAGACCAGTCTGACAGTAACATTACAAGGAATCAGCATGCCTCTAGCCGGAAGAACAGTGACACAGCATGGCAACTCGCTACTTCCATCACCTGAGCTCACATCAGGCTGCTAACAATCTGAAACGCCCTAGAGCAACATTAGTCTGGCCCTTCGGCGCTTGCGAGCAGCATGGACCTCACCTACCACTTGCTACCGATGCTATTTTCGCGCAGCGCCTGACAGAGCGCGTGCTGGCACGGCTGCCTGGAGATGCGCCAATCTGGAGCTTGCCTGCACAGGCTATCGGCTTCTCACCTGAACACAGTGGGTTTCCCGGTACTTTGACATTGCCGGCCTCTCTTTTAATCGATTTGGTTAGTGAAGTAGGCTCCCAGCTTGCGGCCCAAGGGGCTCAACGGCTAATAATACTCAATGCCCATGGTGGTCAGATTGGGCTGCTGCAAGCAGCAGCCCGCCAACTACGGCAACGGGCAGCAGGTATGGCAGTCCATCCCTGTTTTTTATGGAGTGGTATAGAAGCTCTTGAAGACTTGATTCCATCAGACGAGCTTGTACAAGGGTTACACGCGGGGCTTATGGAAACCAGTCTTATGCTTCACCTAGAGCCGAATCTGGTAGCAGCAGAACGACCTACAGGTGGTAAGAACCCGTGTAGCCCTGCTGCTAAACCTCCAAATGGCTGGAGTCTTGAGGGTGATGCTCCGTGGGCCTGGCTTATGGCTGAGGTGTCAGAGAATGGTGTCATTGGCGATAGTCGCGGCGCCAATCCAAAGCTTGGCACCGCATTGAGTAATGCTCTTGAAAACCAGTGGCTTGAGCGCTTTAGCGCACTGCTGGCCAGTGATTGGCCGCCCCGAAACATCTCGGCAAGATCCTGATCTGCCAACTCTGAGGGCTTTAATCCGGCGAATACTGGTTACAATCGTAATTACTGCCTGTGTTTGAACGCTTCCCATGCCGATCCTCAATGCTCCTGAGGCAGCCGTCACAGGCGGCCAGCATGGTTCTGAAAGAGTGCCTGATTTTGCCTCCGACTCTTACAAAGATGCCTACAGCCGAGTCAACGCGATCGTAATTGAGGGTGAGCATGAGGCCTACGAGAACTATCTTGCGATCGGAACCCTGATCCCTGAGCAGTCGGAAGAACTGACCCAGCTCGCAAAGATGGAGATGAAGCATATGAAGGGCTTTATCTCCTGTGGTAGAAACTTGGGGGTCAAAGCTGATATGGAATTCGCTAATCACTTCTTCAGCCCATTACATAGCAATTTCCAGTCCGCTCTAAAAAAAGGTCAAATCGTCACCTGCCTTTTGATCCAGGCCCTGCTGATCGAGGCATTTGCCATCTCCGCTTATCAGATCTATATTCCTGTAGCTGATCCCTTCGCACGCAGGATCACTGAAGGCGTCGTCAAAGACGAGTACAGTCATCTTAACTATGGTCAGGAATGGCTGAAGCAAAACTTCGAGGCCAGCAAGGATGAGCTAATTGCGGCAAACCGACAGAATCTTCCCCTAATACGTTCTATGCTCGAGGAAGTTGCTTCCGACGCTGCTGCCCTCCAAATGGAGAAGGAGGATCTAATCGAAGACTTCTTGATTGCTTACCAAGAGGCTCTCAGTGACATTGGCTTCAGCACCCGGGAGATTACCAGGATGGCTGCAGCTGCTCTCGCTGTCTAAAATCTCTGAAAACCATGATAGGGCATTATTGCTGTCCAGCACTCTTCAATCATGGGACAATAGGCTCCCCGCAAGCCACCTTTAGGTGACGCTGCCGCACTGCATACACAAATTTGTCGGCACGACATGACATGTTTGGTCTGATCGGACACTCCACCAGCTTCGACGTCGCAAGGCGCAAGGCGACGGAACTCGGATTTGATCACATTGCCGAGGGAGACCTAGAGGTATGGTGCAGTGCTCCGCCTCAGCTCGTCGAGCATGTAAAGGTCACTAGCCCTGCCGGCCGCACCATTGAAGGAGCCTACATTGACTCCTGCTTTGTGCCAGAGATGCTCAGGCGAATTAAGACGGCTAGTCGAAAGGTGCTTAATGCCATGGAGATGGCCCAGAAGAGAGGCATCAGCATCACGGCACTCGGCGGATTCACGTCTATCATTTTTGAGAATGAAAATCTCAAGCAGCAGCAGCAGGTTCGCCGCACAAAACTTGACTGGAAGCGCTTCACTACTGGTAATACCCACACCGCCTGGGTAATTTGTCGTCAGGTAGAACGTAACGCTCCTGCTCTAGGAATTGACCTCAGGCAAGCAGTTGTAGCAGTAGTTGGCGCTACAGGCGACATCGGCAGTGCTGTTTGCCGCTGGCTATCTCGACGCACTGGTATCCGGGAGTTGTTACTTGTAGCACGACAACAGCAGCCTCTTGAGGTTCTACGCAGCGATCTAGGCAGCGGACGGATTATTGGCTTGAAGGATGCTTTACCCAAAGCTGATGTCGTGGTTTGGGTTGCCAGCATGCCTAGTGGTCTAACGATCGATGGATCGTGCTTACTCAAACCATGCCTAATGATTGACGGTGGCTACCCTAAAAATCTGAGTGTCCGTGTTGCTGGCGAGGGTGTGCATGTTCTTAAAGGGGGCATCGTCGAGTTCCACCGAGACGTTAGCTGGAACATGATGGAGCTAGCTGATATGGAGAAACCACAACGCCAGATGTTTGCTTGCTTTGCTGAAGCGATGCTGCTCGAGTTTGAGCAGTGCTATACCAACTTTAGCTGGGGCCGCAACAACATCTCCCTCGAGAAGATGGATTTCATTGGTGCCGCCTCCCTGCGCCATGGCTTCTCTTGTCTTGATCTCGCCCCAACCGTCCAGGCTGCTATCGCCTGAATCCAGGAGTTTAATTCCGCCATGGCCCGTCGCCCACTGCTCGAGTTCGAGAAACCTCTCGTTGAGCTTGAGCAGCAGATTGAGCAGATTCGGCAGTTAGCGCGCGACTCGGAAGTTGACGTAAGTCAGCAGCTACATCAACTGGAGTCGCTAGCAGCCCGACGGCGTGAGGAAATCTTCCTGACCCTTACTCCTGCGCAAAAAATACAGGTTGCTCGTCATCCTCACCGGCCCAGCACACTGGACTATGTGCAAATGTTCTGCGATGACTGGATCGAATTGCATGGTGACCGTTGTGGTAGTGATGATCAAGCTCTTGTTGGCGGTCTAGCCCGGCTTGGTACTAACCCAATCCTGGTAATCGGTCACCAGAAAGGTCGAGATACGAAAGAGAATGTAGCTCGCAACTTTGGCATGGCAACGCCTGGAGGTTACCGTAAGGCTCTTCGATTGATGGAGCACGCAGACAGATTTGGTCTTCCAATCTTGGCCTTCATTGATACACCAGGTGCCTATGCTGGTCTCCTCGCAGAGGAACAGGGACAAGGCGAAGCTATCGCTGTCAACTTACGTGAGATGTTTCGTTTCAGGGTCCCTATCATTGCAACTGTGATCGGGGAAGGCGGCTCCGGAGGTGCTCTTGGTATAGGGGTGGCTGATCGGCTGTTGATGTTTGAACACAGTGTTTATACAGTAGCAAGTCCGGAGGCCTGCGCCTCAATTCTGTGGCGTGATGCCGCAAAAGCCCCTGAGGCGGCAGCCGCTCTCAAGATCACTGGCTCCGACCTATTATCATTTGGCGTGGTGGATGAAGTACTTCCGGAACCATGTGGCGGCAACCACTGGGCACCACTAGATGCTGGCAAGATCTTACAGCAAGCGCTAGACCGCAATCTTGCTGAGCTATCTTCACTAGAGGCCAACGATCTTCTTGAGCGGCGTTATCGCAAATTCCGCACACTAGGACGTTTTCTCGACGCATCCACACCAGATCAGACGCTTGCTGCCTAAGCTGCTTGAGACCGCGGAGAGTCTCTCTTGCCCACTGCTCTGATCACAGGAGCCACACGGGGCATCGGCCGGGCCGCTGCTGATCTCTTCTCGAAAAACGGCTGGGATCTCCTGCTTGTGGCACGGGATGTTGCTGCACTAGCCGATGTTGCGGCCGACCTTCGAAGCAGAGGTCGGGAAGTCGGCTTTGAGTCTGTTGACTTAGCTGATTCCAAAGTTATTGAGCCAGCTTTTGACCGACTGCTGCTGCAGGGTGATATACCCTCAGTCCTGATCAATAATGCTGGTGCAGGTTGGACTAGTGAACTGCTGACTATGTCTCTTGAAGATTGGCAGTGGTTGTTGCAGCTAAACCTAACAAGTGTATTTCAAGTTTGCGCCTCTACAGTCCCATTAATGCGAGAACATGGTGGTCTCATTATTAACGTTAGCAGTCATGCTGCCCGCAATGCCTTCCCACAATGGGGAGCCTATTGTGTCAGTAAGGCTGCACTTGCCAGCTTTACTCGTTGCTTAGCAGAGGAGGAGCGGGACCACGGCATACGAGCTTGCACCCTCACACTTGGAGCAGTTGATACATCGCTCTGGGATAGCAAGAACGTCCAAAGCAGTTTCGATCGGCGTGCCATGCTGAGTGTTGAACAAGTAGCTGCTGCACTTCTCCATCTGGCTGAACAACCATCAAGCCAGGTAATCGAAGATCTAACCCTGATGCCGTCGATCGGCACTTTCTAACTTCAAGGTCCATGACAACAACTGTCTCCGCTTTCGCCAACGGCACAGTCCCAAACAGCCGTAGGTCGACCAATAGCCATGGCAGCGGTAGTGCTGGTAGACAGGGCCAGCAGTCAGTATCCGCTCAAATTCGTCAGCGGCTGCTAGATGCTGGGGTCTCCTTCTTAGCAAATGACAACATCTCTGCTTATATTGAAGCCGGTGAACTAGAGCAGCTCGAAATTGAGGTCTCTGACCGCGTCCGGGATTTGTTGAAGGCTCTCGTGATTGATATTGAAAATGATCACAACACCCAGGAGACAGCCGAACGTGTCTCGAGAATGTACATTAATGAAGTATTCAAGGGCCGATATCATCAGCAGCCTAAAGTGACAAGCTTTCCAAATGCAAGGCGGCTTGATGAAATATACACCGTAGGTCCAATCACAGTGCGTTCTGCCTGTTCGCACCATCTCGTTCCGATCATGGGAAATTGCTGGATTGGCATAAGGCCAGGATCACGGGTAATCGGACTGTCTAAGTTTGCTCGTGTTGCAGACTGGGTATTTTCACGTCCTCATATTCAGGAGGAAGCTGTGATGATCTTGGCCGATGAGATTGAGCGTCTCTGCGAACCACAGGGTCTTGGCATTGTTATTAAGGCACAACATTACTGTATGAAGCTTCGTGGAGTAAAAGAACCTCAGACAAGCATGGTAAATTCAGTTGTTCGCGGTGACTTCCGGCATGATCCTAGTCTTAAGCAAGAATTCTTTGAGCTTGTTAGTCAGCAAGAGTCCTTGCTTCACTAACTAAATACCTATTGCTTAGGCATGAAACCACTATAATCTTTAAGACAGTCCGTTCATATTGTTCCTCTACCTAATATTGATGAGTTCGCACAGCATCAACAAGCCTACGCACCTTGGCAAGGTCCTTCCAACCTGGTCTGATCTCCAAACGACTCGAGGCGTCGAGACCCTCAGGACGCACGTGTGTTAGGATATCAGAAACCCGCTCAGCACTGACACCGCCAGCCAGCCACCAGCTGAAGTCTAGCGGCATGTCTTCAAGCCAATCAACTGGTAAGCTATAACCAGTTCCACCTAAATGTCTAGGACTCCAGGCATCAAGCAAGAGTGCATCAACTCTGCTACGAAACTGCTGTATGTAGCCTACATCTATTTTCTGCTTTATCCTAAGCGCTTTCCACCAGCGCACCCCACCATATCTCCACCGGAGCTCTGATGAGCGCTCAACTGTCTCTCCACCATGCAATTGAACTACGGTGGGTTGACCTTTACCATTTAGAGCTTGCTCTAGTTCTGCGTCAGCCGGATTAGCAACTACCCATACCCTCTCTAGGCTTGGAGCCTTGTGCTCTAGATTTAGGAAAATATCCCGACGACGTTGCTCATTTAGGTACCGTGGCGACCCTGGCACACCAATCACTCCTATAGCATCTACGCCCATTGCAGCAATTGCTAGGGACTGGTCAGTGTCCGTAAGGCCACAGATTTTTAGATTGATGCGGGCCACGGCAGTTCTTTAGAGCTGGCCTTTTCTAGAATCGGTTTTTTGGGCTCGGACAGACCGTGCCTATCAGGAGGGGCAAAGAGTGCGGGAAGGCTGGCAATTAGCAAAGATCTGGGGAATTTCCCTCCGAGTCCATCCCAGCTGGTTTGTAGTCATGGCGCTGGCCACCATGATGTTCCAGCTTCAGATCGCCCGTATAGCTACAGCGCCTCTACCAGTTTGGATAATTTGGGGACTAGGCCTAGTGACTGCCCTCTTGCTGTTCTTGTCGGTATTGCTGCATGAACTTGGCCATTCTCTCGTCGCTTTGCACGAAGGAGTGAAGGTCCGCAGTATCACTCTTTGCCTATTCGGTGGCATTGCCCAGACAGAGAGAGATTGTCCCACAGCTATGGCTTCCTTACGAGTGGCAGCAGCAGGACCCTTGGTAAGCCTGATATTGTCCGGACTTTTGCTTGGGTTTTTTCCAACCACCAAGAGCATACATCCACTGTTGGGCAATCTCTTTGGTCAGCTAGGGGCTCTCAACTTGGTGCTGGCTCTATTCAATTTGCTGCCTGGGTTACCGCTAGATGGTGGTCTGATCATCAAAGCTCTTGTCTGGAAGATTACTGGTAGCCAACGCCGAGGAATTCAGGTAGCTAACACTACTGGTCGAATCCTCTCGCTTACATCTATCTTTGCAGGCATATGGCTTTTCCTTCGTGGTGGTGGTCTAAGTAGTCTCTGGCTTGTTATGCTGGGTTGCTTCGGCTTGGGAGCTACTCGCAACCAATCACAGATCCTAGCTCTTCAGCAAGTACTGCGCGATTTGCAAGTGGCTGATGCGGTAAATCGTCGCTTTCGCGTCCTAGAAGATGATCAACCGCTGAGGCGATTGAGTCAGATAAGGCTATCTAGTACAGCAGACCAGCGCCCCGCAAACTGGGTGTTAGTTTGCCGTGCTGGTCGCTGGATTGGTTATCTTGACGATCAGCCCCTGCGAGATCTTCCAGTACAACAGTGGGATTGTCAGGTAGTGGCTAATCATGTTCGTTCTCTTGACGAACTGTCCTGTATCAGTGATCGCGCACCCTTATGGCAAGCAGTGCGCGCGCTAGAGCATGCTCACGATGGTCGTCTGTTGGTAAAGAATGCAGCAGGAATACCCTGTGGAACCCTAGATCGTTGCGATCTAGGTGAAGCGGTACTGCACAAGCTGGGCGTTGCTCTTCCAGAGACCTTTCTGGCTGCATCACGGCGCCAAAACGCTTATCCATTTGGTCTAGCCTTATCGCAAGTAGTAGACTCAATGACAGCCACTGATCTCACTGAGGATTCTGTATGAGCTTTTTCGATACACTCGTCGCGTAAATCGTAAAGTACAGCTTGCTTGGAGATGTGATAGCGCTCGGCAGTTGTCAAGGGCTCATCATGTGCTCGGCGACCATCTTTATCGACTACACGTGCAAGCTCGAGCGCAATCTCTTCAGCAAGATTCTCAGCCCGAATTTTAGAATAGCCTACCTTAGGAGCAGGCTCTTCAAAGACATCTTGCCAGAGGGCACGATCCGGATCTAATAACAACTCACCGTGCTGCAGAAGTTTTCCTCGCCGCCAGAACTGGGCATTTCCTATTCTCTTAATTCCAGTCTCATCTAGTAGGTCGGCTGCTGTTGCAGAAGCAAAGCAGTGCGGAGCTAGTGGATTTACGGGTTCGGAGCCGGTCTTAAGCGTTATGTTGTTACACCGGCAAGCGCGGACAAGGGCAGCGCATGTGACTTGATATGCTTTGCGCCTAGATTGCGGCCCTGCTGGCCAGATTAGGCCGTAAGTAAGGCCACCTACATGGAGAACGGCTGCACCACCACTCGGGCGACGCACAAGGTCTAGCCGTCCTTGATCTACGAGGTGGTTCCAGTGCTGGGGCCAGATGCGCTGGTTCCAGCCAAGCGAGATCCAGGGGTGTTTACTCTGGCAAAAGCGTAAAGCTGGAACTGGCTCAGCCGCACACATTGACTCTTCGAGTAGCAATACATCTAGCGCCATCTGCTGAGGACCAGTCAGATGTTGAAGTGGAACCAGACGTGGCGGTGCTAACCAGCTCAACACAGTAGGTCTGCTACCAGTCAACATCCTAGTCGAGAAGCCTCCAAAAGCTGGGCTCAAGGTCAAAGCCCAAAGCTATGGCCATCTGTCCAAGATTTCCCCTTAAAGAGAGGTCTTGATCTTTTGCTAGTCCATCGAGGAGCATCAGCCTATGCGTGATCCAAAGCTCGAGAGCCTGGGAATTAAATCGCAGTCCCTCAGTGTGGCTAAAATAGTGAGGGATTACCATTGCTGCGTAACGTATAAGGCTTCCTTGCTTGCGTTCAAGCAATAGAGGAAGCCAGGGAAATCGTCCGTCAGCTCTGAGTGTCCAGAGTCGAGGTTCCGGACACTCAGCCAGTTCTCTAGGATCATCTTCTTCTAGGGGCCATTTGTATTCCAGAAGCAATGCAGGGCACTCAGAAAGAATCTGAGCAAGTGGTCGTTTACTCCAATAACTGAGGGGTCCTAAATCAAGACGGCGGATCGAGTCAGCATCGACAATGATTGGTTGTGCACTTGCGAATAGTGTCATACGTGATGTTGTGACATGCCTTTGCAAATGATGGCCTCTATGGCCATTGTCATGGAAAATGGCTTGTATACCTATGGCCGTGTGGTCTCATTCATGGACTCTGCCCTTACCCAGGTTCAAGTTTTCATTGCCTTAATTGTTGCTGCTCATGCAGCCGTTCTAGCTGTGCGCCTCTGTGTCAGTCTCTACAATGCTTGAAGCTCCATGACGACTGCCGCTCCTTGTGATCTCAGTCGTGGTTAGCTCACACTGCAGCGGCATTCGTGTCTGTCAAAATTACAACTTCCTCCTTGCAACAGGCCCATGATCGTTTCCAGTTTGGTGGTATCAGACAGAGGAGAAATTACCCTTCTGCCATTCTAGACCAGCAAGATATTAGGTCACAGCGGTGTAACGGTCACCGTGTAGTCAGCTGTAGTTTAACAGCATTAGCAGTTAAGTTAGGGTTGATTGTTCTTGTAATAGCTAGCCTAATCAAATTATTTATAGCATATCAAGAGCGCCTTGAGCAGTACGATGAGGTTTCTTCAATTCTCAGTCTCGAGTCCGCTAAACTCTACCGTCTTCAACATCGTTTCGACAAACTGTTCACTGTAGGAGGCAATCTTCGTTTGCTTGACGAGCAAGGCCATCTGATTGCGCCCAATCGACTACGCATAATTTGGCGCTGAATTTCTGCTAAAGGGCAGTCTGACTAAACTAGTGTCTTCTCCCTGATGTGGCTGAAGAGCAAAACATATGAGCATGTTGCAGGGCGCTCAAGGCACAGCACTTATTACTGGCACGACTTCTGGTATAGGACTTCAGGCTTGCCGAGCTCTTCTGGGCCAGGGCTGGATGGTAATCACTGCCAACCGTAATCCCAAGCAAGCTGTGAAGGCAGCCAGCAAGCTACACCTGCCAGATGACCGCTTATGTCACATCTGCATGGACCTTGGCGATCTCAATTCTGTACGCGAGGCTGTGGCCTCAAACGCAACATTACTCGATTCTGTTAATGCTCTAGTTTGCAATGCTGCAGTATACCTACCTCGGTTGAAGCAGCCAAAGCGTTCTCCCCAGGGTTATGAGATTTCGATGGCCACAAACCATCTAGGCCACTTTTTACTCATACAGTTAATGTTGGACCGTCTTCGGTCTTCACTACATCCTTGCCGCCGGTTGGTCATTCTGGGCACTGTGACCGCTAACTCCAAAGAGTTCGGTGGAAAGATACCTATTCCAGCACCAGCAGATCTAGGTGATCTATCTGGTTTTGAGAAAGGATTTCGAGCCCCAATAAGTATGGCTAGTGGTAAAGGCTTCAAACCTGGAAAAGCATATAAGGACAGCAAGCTCTGCAATATGATCACTGTTCAGGAGCTACATCGACGATTACATAGTGAGACTGGCATTGTATTCACATCACTTTACCCTGGCTGTGTAGCAGACAGTCCGCTATTTCGCCACACTCCTAAAGCCTTTAGAAGAATCTTTCCCTGGTTTCAAAAAAACTTGACAGGAGGATATGTCTCCCAGCAACTAGCTGGGGAACGGGTAGCAAATGTAGTAGCTGATCCTGATTTTGCAGTTTCGGGAGTACATTGGAGTTGGGGCAATCGCCAGAAGCAAAATAGCCAACAGTTTTGCCAGGAATTGTCTGAGAAGGCGACTGATCCTGTAATAGCCAGTCGAGTTTGGGATTTATCAATGCAGCTTGTTAATCACTGCATCTAGAAAATGTCTCTAGCTAATATCTAGTGATGTTAACTAGAGACTGGGCTTCTTGATTCTTCTACACTAGCCTACTCAACAGAGCCTTAGTTAAGTCTATTGAGATTAGATTGGGTTCTGTTGAAGTCTAATGTCGCGACTTTGGTTGCATAGTGTTCTCTTAAGCCAGTCGTTGGAGTCACTATCACCTGTACCCTGCTATTAAGTGGCTAACCTCAGGTAGTCAGAACCTGACCCATAAAGTTCTTCTCACCAATCTAACACGTTCCTTGAGTAACTACACCTAGGGCACTGGCTGGTAAGGTCCAGACACGGTGGAAAATCACCGTCTTTGCTAGCAACAACTATGAGCCTAGCAGACCTTATAAGATAACAAAGCAAGCAAATACACAGCCAACGTACCGGCTCGTGTGCACCTAACCAAGAGCCACAAAGCGCTACACCATGCTTACTCTTTACAGTAGGGTTTCGGCTTATGACCCATTCCGCCAGCTTCAAATCACAGGAGCGGCGACGCGGAGGTAGTGCCCTAGTTACAGGAACTGAAGTTCGTTCAACATCCTCAGGCGCCAGCTGCGTGATCACAACAGATTCTGAATCGCCACGTCTGAGGCGGCAGAATAGCTTGGTGCAGTCTATTGAGCTGCGTACTTATGTCTTCCTCGATTCTTTACAGCCGCAGTTAGCAGCCTACATGGGTTCTGTTAGTCAGGGCTTTTTGCCTATTCCCGGTGATGCTTGTCTTTGGATGGAAGTTTCCCCTGGTATGGCTGTGCATCGCGTTACAGACATCGCTTTAAAAGCCAGCAATGTTCGTCTAGGTCAAATGGTAGTTGAGCGAGCCTTTGGCTCCATAGGGCTCTATCACCATGACCAGAGCACTGTGATCCATTCCGGTGATGTGGTGCTGGAGGCAATTGGCAGTTCTGTGTCGCAGCGTAGCTCTGCCGAGGTGAGCTGGACTGAGGTGATCCGTGCCGTTACGCCAGACCACACAGTATTGATCAACCGCCAAAACCGGCGAGGCTCGATGATCCAAGCTGGTATGAGCATGTTCATTCTTGAGACTGAGCCAGCTGGCTATGTCTTAATCGCCGCTAACGAAGCTGAGAAAGCTTCTAACATTGCCGTAGTTGATGTGAAAGCAGTTGGTGCTTTTGGACGCCTGACACTAGCTGGCCGTGAGGGTGATGTTGAGACTGCTGCAGCTGCAGCTATGCGTGCTATCGATCACATTAACAACTCTAGTATCTGATTTACAGTTATTTAAGTACCTGTTCTTAACGGGATTCAGGTTAGTGCCTCAACACCTAGCTGCATAAGTAGTTTCCCCGAGAGTTGCCGCGCCGCTTTGGCGCGGCTGCCAAGTCGATTGAGCTGGGCTTCATTCATCTCACCGTAGGTGCAGCCTGCTTCTCTTACCCAGAGTAAAGACTCAAAACCTGCATCAGCATAGGCTGGTGAAAGCAAAATCTCACCCCTACAGATCCCTTCTGCTGCTGCCACACAGTGTCCATCCTCAGCACAAAGGACCATAGTGCTCCTAAAGCATGCACTGCGATAGGCCGATTCACCTACTGCTTTTAGTAAGCGAGCGATTTTTTCCTCATCGGAACAAGCGTAGCGCGCTGAGTAAAGTCCTGGAGCACCTTCTAGAATATCTACTTCCAGGCCGGAGTCATCTGCTAAGGCACAGTTCCCAGTAAGTTCGGCAGCAGCTTTTGCTTTCAACAGGGCATTCTCAACGTAACTCTTACCTGTTTCCTCGACATTGAGTCCACCGGGTTGCCGTAAGACCACAATAGGCAGTGGCTTAAGCATAGATCTCATCTCCTGGATTTTAGAAGGATTGTTGCTTGCAATGATGAGTCTTGGACGTGAGACGTCCATATGGTAGAGGTTGTTGCTACTTGTAGATCTGCAGAGTAGGTGGAAGTAACCGAGATTTGTCTGTACTGGGTCCGACAATAAAGTGTGCTTAATGACGAGGCCCATTGCCGTTTGCAAAACTGTGGGGGCCATTGTGTTCATAGCACCTATGAGCAGCCCAGTTCTGGCAAATGGTTATGGCTGGTGTGTGTTCACACTGGATCATTAAAACTCAAACGCTGCAAAACAGTCCAGGACAGGGTTATCAGAGCCGCTTATAGCTTCCACTACTTACGGTGATCACTTTGAGATGCCCTAGTGCTTGACGAAGGGCACCGGGGCGTAGCACTGTCGCCCTTGCAACATTTCACTCTTACTCCTTACCGGTAGGCAATGGCTAACGAAACCATGGGCATCGCCCTCGGCATGATTGAGACCCGCGGTCTTGTCCCTGCCATCGAGGCTGCTGACGCCATGACCAAGGCTGCCGAGGTGCGCCTAATTGGTCGCGAGTTTGTCGGCGGCGGTTATGTGACCGTCCTTGTACGCGGCGAGACTGGTGCTGTCAACGCTGCTGTTCGTGCTGGCGCTGATGCATGCGAGCGTGTTGGTGACGGTCTCGTAGCTGCTCACATCATTGCCCGTCCCCACCGTGAAGTTGAGCCTGCTCTTGGCAATGGGAACTTTTTAGGTGGTCAGAAGGACTGAAGGCCTAACGTAGTACCTCATTCTACATTGCACGTGAAAGGGGTCGCTGCATCTATATAAGAACACTATTCAACTGACCTAACAAATTTTTCCATGAGCAAGAAGTACGATGCAGGAGTCAAGGAGTACAGAGATACATACTGGACCCCCGATTATGTCCCTCTAGACACCGACTTACTGGCCTGCTTCAAATGCACTGGCCAGGAAGGTGTACCCCGTGAAGAGGTAGCTGCTGCTGTAGCTGCTGAATCCTCTACCGGCACATGGTCTACTGTGTGGTCTGAGCTCCTCACCGATCTCGACTTTTATAAAGGCCGTTGCTATCGCATTGAGGATGTCCCCGGCGACAAGGAATCCTTCTATGCTTTTGTTGCCTATCCTCTTGACTTGTTTGAGGAAGGTTCAGTCACAAATGTACTAACCTCCCTTGTCGGTAATGTCTTTGGTTTTAAGGCTTTAAGACATCTGCGCCTTGAAGACATCCGCTTCCCACTAGCCTTCATAAAAACCTGTGGAGGTCCACCAAATGGCATCCAGGTCGAGCGCGACCGGATGAATAAGTATGGCCGCCCCTTGCTGGGCTGCACCATTAAGCCAAAGCTGGGCCTTTCAGGAAAAAACTACGGCCGCGTTGTCTACGAATGTCTCCGCGGTGGTCTTGACTTCACTAAAGATGACGAGAATATTAACTCACAGCCTTTTCAACGCTGGCAGAATCGCTTCGAGTTTGTAGCAGAAGCTATCAAGCTAGCTGAGCAGGAAACAGGCGAGCGGAAGGGACACTACCTCAACGTGACTGCTAGCACGCCTGAGGAGATGTATGAGCGTGCTGAGTTCGCTAAGGAACTCGATATGCCCATTGTCATGCACGATTTTATCACTGGCGGTTTTACAGCCAATACTGGTTTAGCGCGCTGGTGTCGCAGAAATGGCATGCTGCTTCACATACACCGAGCTATGCACGCAGTGATTGACCGCCACCCCAAACATGGCATCCACTTCCGTGTTCTTGCTAAGTGTCTGCGTCTATCCGGTGGTGATCAACTGCATACCGGAACAGTTGTTGGAAAACTGGAGGGTGACCGTCAAACTACTCTAGGATTCATTGACCAGCTGCGCGAGTCCTTTATTCCTGAAGATCGTAGACGTGGCAACTTCTTCGATCAGGATTGGGCATCTATGCCTGGTGTGTTTGCTGTTGCCTCTGGTGGTATTCACGTGTGGCATATGCCTGCTCTAGTCACTATATTCGGTGATGACTCAGTGCTGCAATTTGGTGGTGGTACCCATGGTCACCCTTGGGGATCTGCTGCTGGCGCCGCGGCTAACCGTGTCGCACTTGAGGCTTGTGTCAAAGCGCGTAACGCTGGTCGCCACCTAGAGCAAGAAAGCCGAGATATACTTATGGATGCTGCAAAACACAGCCCTGAATTAGCTATTGCACTGGAGACTTGGAAAGAAATCAAATTTGAGTTTGACACTGTCGACAAGCTCGATATTCAACAGTAACCAAATATAGGGACTGGGGGAACCAACTTAGTAGTTCCCCTCACTACTTAATAATTACTTAGTCAAACTACCAGCCAGAACTTATGCCTTTCCAGAGCACAGTAGGCGACTACCAGACAGTCGCTACCCTCGAAACATTTGGCTTTTTGCCGCCGATGACCCAAGAGGAAATCTATGAACAGATTTCCTACATTATCAATCAGGGCTGGAGTCCACTCATTGAACACGTCCACCCTAGTAACTCTATGTGTTACTACTGGTCTTACTGGAAGTTGCCTTTCTTTGGGGAGAAAGATTTAGGTGTAATTGTTAGCGAGCTTGAAGCTTGTCACCGGGCTTACCCCAATCATCACGTCCGTATAGTTGGGTACGATGCCTACACTCAAAGTCAGGGTGCTTGTTTTGTAGTGTTTGAGGGCCGTTGAATCTCACAGGACGCCTCCAAGCCCTGACGCTACTCTCAGGCCTCCGGGCTCAATTTATTAAGCCGGAGAATTTACCCTCTCCAACTCACGACGACTTCATTGGGCGGACATGGCAAGACTCTCCAGTCGAGAACTCGTACTCGAGCGCCGTAAGGTTCTCGCCACAACGGGCAAGAGAGCAATAGTAGCTGGTGGCTTGAATGTCAACCGCGTTCGTACTGCGGCTGATATTCACCCTACGCGTACTCGAGTCGATGCAGCTACTTCTAGAGGACCAGCCTATGCGCCTACCGACTCTACGTCGCCAGGTTCACTGCATGTCCAGCTGACTTCCGACAAGCACCATCGCTTTCATCATATCTCTCCCCAATGTCATCCCAGCCGCGCACTTGTTTTGGCCCGCCGTGAGGCACTTTCTCGCCGTGGCAAATCCGCTGACACAAGCCGGGATCGCAACCGTGCCGACGTGATTCGCCATGGCAACTCCTCGCAGGCAGCTGCTACTACTGAAAAAACCTACAGTCATGGTGTTGCCAGTGAGGCAACCACTGCTGCTGTCAATGTTCCTTTTGCTCTGAGTACACGCTCTAGTGAGCGTTGGCCAACCGCTCCTAAGCGTCATCACATCATCGAAAATCCCAGCCGCGCACTTGTTTTGGCCCGCCGTGAGGCACTTTCTCGCCGTGGCAAATCCGCTGACACAAGCCGGGATCGCAACCGTGCCGACGTGATTCGCCATGGCAACTCCTCGCAGGCAGCTGCTACTACTGAAAAAACCTACAGTCATGGTGTTGCCAGTGAGGCAACCACTGCTGCTGTCAATGTTCCTTTTGCTCTGAGTACACGCTCTAGTGAGCGTTGGCCAACCGCTCCTAAGCGTCATCACATCATCGAAAATCCCAGCCGCGCACTTGTTTTGGCCCGCCGTGAGGCAATGTCAAAGTACGGCAAATCTGCTAGTAGGCAACCAACTAGCACCGCCTCTGTTGCTCGGCAGGCCAATCCTGATCTCACCAGTCGCGAGTTGGCACAGCGGGTACGTGAACTGCGTAACAAATCGGGAGCTATTGATAGACAGCGCTCCGGCAGCAACCGCCCCACCGGTCCTAACCGTCATGGTGCTCGACAGCAGGCGGTAGCTGTAGATGCCTATTGGAAGGTTGGTGTTAGTGAAACGTTGAGTGGTCAAGTTGTTACTGGTACTCAAGCCAACCGTTCGGTCAAAACTACAGGTAATGAGGCCAGTACATGTCGTAGTATTACCGGTACTGAATACCTAGGTGCTGAGGTCTTCCAAACTTTCTGTCAAACAGCTCCTAGCATGAGTCAGCCCGCCAAAGTTCGCCTTACCTCCACTAGCCATGGCAATCTTGTTACTGGTAATGAGGTTGGACGATCTAACAAAGTTACCGGCAACGAGCCTGGCACTTGTCAGAATGTGACTGGCACTGAGTATATTTCTGCTGAACAGAATATCTCTTGGTGTAGAGAATCTAACCCCTCACCACAGAAAGTAGACCACAGCCTTACTGAACAGGGTCTTCCTGTAAGCGGAGTGATGGTAGGTCGTTCTACTAGAGTCACAGGCAATGAGGCTGGCTATGCACGGCAACTGACCGGAGATCAGTATCTGGGTTCAGATCCTTTGCCACAGGGCCGCTCCGTAATGAAAGTTGGCCAATCTTCTACTCTTTCTGGCTCTGGCATAACTGGGACCTTGGTAGGTCGCTCTGCCAAAGTTACGGGCAATGAGTTCGGCTCGTGTCACCGTGTCACCGGAGATCAGTACGTCAGCACTGAACAAGTTCAAATTTTCTGTGGTGGACAGCCTGATGCTGAAGCCGCTAAAGTTGGCTTCAGCATCACAAACCGCAATCAAGTAGTGAGTGGAACTCGCACCGGCCGTTCCTCTCTAGTGACGGGTGACGAACCTGGCACTTGTAAAACAGTTACCGGTACTCCTTATGCTGGACTTGAGCAAGCAGGCCAATGGTGCAACAGTCGTGCCAGCAGAGCAATTCAAGAACGTACCCCACTTAATCTCGGTACTCCTGCAGCACCAATGACTGGTCTACAACCCGGAATTGATGGAGTGATGACTGGTAGTGAGCGCGGTGCTTGCAATACCATCACCGGCACTCCTTATATAGGAGCTGACCAGCTGGCGAAAGTCTGTGGTTCCGCTGCACCTCCTGGAACTGACAACTATGACAAGCAGGCTAATGACAGTGTTGCCTGGAATCAATTCAGTGTAGTTTCGCCTGCCCGCGCTGCCCAGCAACAGCGCTCTAGTCATTCTGGTGTTACTGGCACACGCTACGAGCAGGGTGCCCGTATAACAGGCCCTTTTGACATGGCTGGTGGCAAAGTGACCGGCACAGAACAATTCCGCTTTGACTACCCCGCTGCTCAGAAGCTCCAGACTGCTTTCAGTGGAGAGAATGAAGAGCTAGCGCAAAATCCAGCCTCAAGAATCACAGGAGAAGGCGTCTCAGCAAGGATCACCGGCGATGACTGGGACCGCGGCGAACATGTCACTGGAACAGAAGGAGTATCTGCCCGACGACGTAACCCAAGTCGTCTTGGTACAAACAGTGTTATGTCACCTCCGAAACAACGTAATGAAGCAATGACCTGGCCTGTAAGCAAGGTAACCGGCTCAAGCGGCAACACTGACAAGGGCTGTCTAGTCACTGTTTCTGGCGGTGCCCGAGGCTAAACTTAGTGCAGGCACAATAATGCTTCATTCCAGACCTACCAGCTCGCGACGGGTTACAGCTCCGAGAGCTCCGACACGTCGTAAGCTCTCGGAGGGGGGTCCAGTTAGCAATGGGGAAACTAGCCCACAAGCTCAGAAACAAATCATAGCTACACCTTCTACTTCCAGTAGAAGACCTCATCCCCTAGTAAATCAAGATGCTAATAAGCATCTTGAAGCCTACGAAAGAGACGTCAAAGAGCGCTTCGACCGTATTATCCCTGTGCTACAGCGTCTTTCAACTACGCAACACAGTACCAATTTCGTTGAAGAAGCTCAGCGCCTCGCACGCGGTGAGCTTGGTTTTGATCTCCCCAATCATATTCTCACTAAAGCGTGGGTGCGTCCTCTAGATATGCGCGCACTATTTGCATGGTGTGTGTTCCAGACACACCAACTTGTGAGTGACCACTTCTTTAAGAAAGATCCGCTTAATGGTGCTGCTGGAACCAATGCATCCCGAAACTTTGGTGAGTTTCTGCTCGATTGTGGTTTTCATCTACTAGATATCACACCTTGCGCAGATGGCCGCCTAGCCCATGTCATCGCATATGCTCTGCGTATTCCCTTTGGTTCTGTTCGGCGACGTTCTCATGCTGGAGCTTTATTCGACGTTGAAAGAACTGTCAACCGTTGGGTAAAAACTGAACATTGTCGTTATAGAGAGGGTCTACCTTCTCCTGTTAGTGTTGATAGTCATTATCTAAAAGTTGTCCTTTATCATTTTAGCTCCTATGACCCAAAGAATCAAGGTTGCGCAGCTCATGACAGCAATGAAGCGCTTGCTGCATCCGCTGGTCATAGCCGCCTACTTAACTTTCGTGAGGTGATTCAGAACAGCTTCTGCTGTGGTGCTTCTGTTAGTCTTTTGCTAATAGGCATTGATACAGATACTGATGGGATCCGGGTTCACGTGCCTTCTGCAGATGGATATATGGATTCAGAGCAGTGGCTTTCCGCAAACGATCTTTATGATGAGACAGCTGGACTTAGTAGTGATGAGGCAATAATTCACATCCGAAACCGAGTCAACAGCTCGGCTGTGACTGCACCAGATAATGGTATGGCAACCTTTATTCAGCACCTTCTCATCAACAACATTTCGCAGATCGACTATGTGCGCACTAAGCATCGCGGTGCCTACCCTGATGGAGGACATGCTGAGCGTTTTATTGGGGTAGGTATTGGGTTCAAGGAAATCCATCTACGCAATCTTACTTATTTTGCTCATCTCAGCACAGTTGAGGAAGGAGCCTCAGATTTAGATGTAGGGATAAAGATTTTCCATGGCCTTAATATCAGCCGTGACCTACCAATTCCTATTGTAATTCGCTTTGACTACTCTGGTAGAGTTCCTGGAGCGCGCGAGCGAGCCATCGCAGATTGCCACCGCATCAATCAATCAATTAACAATCGCTATGCCTCCTTGCATGCTGAAGGTTTACTTTATACTCTTCTGACAATTCGAGACCGCGATTGTGCCTCTTCATCTGAGATAGTAGGTTCTACGCTTGATCCCATTGTTCAGGAGGCACACTAAAAAGATGATTATTGTTAAAGTAGTAAAGCCTCTCGTATCTACAAACAGAATTCCTGACTTTGAGCACAAGCATCTTCAGGTAGTTCAGGATGGGAGCTCCAAGAAAGTCGCTGTTGATGCAGTCGGTGCCAAACCTGGTGACTGGGTGATTTGTGTCGGTAGCTCTGCCGCCCGTGAAGCAGCTGGTAGCAAGTCATATCCTAGTGATCTTACTATCGTTGGTATTATCGATCACTGGGAACCAGACCCACAGAAGTCAAGTTCAAGCACTGTAGTAAATGCACCAGCTGTGAAAATAGCATCTCCCTCTGAAGGCGGCAGCAGTTAATGGAAATTATGAAGGTTTTAGGAACGCTCGTTTGCACCTGCCGGGCAAGCGGCCTTGACCACATACGCTTACGCATCCTGTGTGATAGCAAAGGTAAGAAGCTTGTAGCAGTTGACCCAGTGGGTGCGCGTGAGGGTAACTGGGTTTTCACAGCTAGTGGATCTGCTGCCCGTTTTGCATGTCCAGATCCCAAAGTACAAACCGACTTGACTATCGGCGGCATTATTGACTACTGGGCAACTGATGAAGAATGAATAGGTGACAAGCTCTACCTAGTCAGTTCTATCTATTTGCTTTGCAGTCATGGCTAGCTTTTCCTTCTCCCACCACAACTACGTCTACACAATGAATGATCTTGACTTCTGCTAGTGATCCTGCTGTCAAATTTGTTGTAGTGATCAATCTATCTTCATTCATTTATCCCTTTGCCGCCACTATCCACCAAACTAACAAAGCGAGTAAACCATATGTCACGCTCTAGTACCACTTCAGTGAAGAAGCTTTCCTATAGAATTAATGAAGCTTGGGTAGTCTACCTTGCTAGATGCACGGAAATCCAGAGCCCTTTAGATAGTACACCTGGACCTCACTACCCAAACCCCTTAAATAGACTCCAAACCCTCTTAAAGTCTTGACCTCGGCCCTAACGCTGCCCATTGCAACATCTTGGCTAATACCGCTTTACGGATTTGCCGGAATGCTCGTATCCCTACCATGGGCATTAGGCTTGTTCCGCCGTCAAGCGCATCGCCCCGCTGCTTATCTAAACCTGCTGCTGAGTACCATTGCCTTTGTACATGGTAGTATTGCTCTTAATTCTATCCTACAGTCAGGTCCGGTAATATTAGAATTCTCCTGGTTGCAACTGGCTGATTTAGAACTTGATATTAGCTTCAGCTTATCACTCACTAACTTAGCTGCCCTTGAATTAGTTACAGGACTCAGCTTCCTAGCTCAATTTTATGCTCTTGGCTATCTTGATAAAGAATGGGCTCTAGCACGCTTTTTTGCATTGCTAGGTTTTTTCGAAGGAGCAATGTCAGGGGTTGTCCTCAGTGATTCCTTATTTCAAAGCTATTTTCTACTAGAGATGCTTACACTCTCCACCTACTTGCTAGTAGGTTTTTGGTATGCGCAGCCTCTAGTGGTAACTGCAGCGCGTGATGCTTTCCTAACTAAGCGTGTAGGAGATATCTTGCTGCTGATGGGTGTAGTCTCGCTCGGTGCACTTGCTGGAGGTATGCGCTTTGAGGAACTCTATGCTTGGGTTGACGTATATGACCTTAGTCCTCTAATCGCTACCCTAGTTGGTCTTGGTCTTATCGCTGGCCCAAGCGGCAAATGTGCCCAGTTCCCTATGCATTTGTGGCTGGACGAAGCCATGGAAGGCCCTAGTCCTGCCTCCATCCTGCGCAACTCTGTGGTAGTCACCTGTGGAGCTATTGTGCTGCTAAAGATCATGCCCCTGCTACAACATATCCCGACAGCCCTCAATGTGCTGCTTGTAGTTGGAAGTATTAGTGCCCTTGGCGGCTCATTAGTGTCGGTTGCACAAGTGGACATCAAGCGCACACTTTCCTACTCTACCACTGCCTACATGGGTCTCGTTTTTATAGCGATTGCACTCCAGATCCCGTCTTTAGCTCTTCTAATACTGTTCACCCATGCTGTTAGTAAAGCATTACTCTCGATGAGCGTTGGTGGAGTGATAGCTGCAACTAATTGTCAGGATATTACTGAGCTTGGCGGTCTTGGAAATCGTATGCCTGCTACAACAGGTTCTTTTTTGATTGGTAGTGCAGGCCTTATTGGCTTACTACCATTAGGCAGCTTTTTCAGTCAGACTAAGGCCGTAGAATTGATTGGAGCACAGGCTCCATTTTTTCTAGCTATATTCTTATTAACTAATGCATTGAATGCCCTCAACCTTGTGCGTGTCTACCGTCATGTCTTTTTAGGCGATCCTCTAATGAAGACCAGGCGAGCTGCAGAGGTCAATTGGCAGATGGCACTGCCAATGGTCACACTGGCAGTGATTGTTCTTATCACTCCGGCATTATTAGCTCGACTTGAACTATCTGGAAGTCCATTATCTACACGCTGGGTTGACATGGGCCTAGTAACATTAAGTGGTCTTGCTGGCGTATTTGTAGGGGTTATTGTTCCACTTAACAAGGCGTGGTCACGATCACTCAACCCGCTAGTACGCTGGTTCCAGGACTTACTTGCCTACGATTTCTATACCGAGAATTTCTACAGGTTTACAATAGTGAACCTGGTAGTCAAACTTTCAAAACTAGTGAGTTGGCTCGATCGGCATGTCGTAGATGGCCTAGTTCACGCAGTGGCGCGTCTTTCTTTACAAAGTGCCGAGAATCTCAAGCTCAGCATTAGTGGCCAATCTCAGGCTTATGTACTAACTGTTATAACAGCAATTCTGCTTTTCCTCTCTTCTCTGAGCCTATGGCTGACTTGACACAACACAACTAACTTGACGAATGATGCTTACACTGCTTCTACTAATTCCTTTCCTCGGTGCTCTAGCGCTGATTCTCTGGCCTGGCACGTTATCTAGCCTCCATCTACGTCTTGCTGCTGTCTCCTTATTAGTTCTACAGACTTTAAGCTCTCTAGCGCTACTGATTCCCTTCCAGCCGAGCATCAGTGGGTTGCAGCTGCAAGAGTCTACGGTATGGGTAAGTCGCATTGGTTTAGACTACACGCTTGGTATTGACGGCTTATCCCTGCCATTGGTCCTGATCAATGGGATTCTCTGCTCTATTGCTGCTCTTACCTCGCGCGACATCAATAACCGCCCGCGCATCTACTTTTGCTTAATTCTGATTATTAGTGGAGCGGTTAACGGAGCCTTTTTATCCCAAAACCTGCTACTTTTCCTATTTTTTTATGAGCTTGAATTGATTCCTCTCTGGCTCCTTATAGCTGTTTGGGGAGGCAAGAATCGAGCCTATGCTGCTACTAAGTTCCTGATCGTAACAGCTATTTCTGGGGTGCTCATTCTCGGTGCTTTCCTCGGACTTGCTCTTGCTACTAATGATGTCAATTTTAGTTTGCGCCCAATTACTTCTAGCCAGCTAAGACTCAGTACCCAGATAATCTTGATGACTTGCATACTGATAGGCTTTGGCATCAAGATACCACTAGTTCCTTTTCATACTTGGCTTCCAGACGCCCACACTGAAGCCTCAACACCAATTTCAGTTCTTCTAGCGGGTGTTCTCTTGAAATTGGGTACTTACGGAATACTTCGGTTTGCACTTGGACTGTTTCCTGAGGCCTGGCAAGTAGCTAGCCCTTACCTAGCTTTCTGGGCGGCTTTTTCAGTGCTGTATGGTTCATTGGCTGCCATTGCTCAAACAGACATGAAGCGCATGGTGGCGTATAGCTCCGTAGGCCATATGGGCTATGTACTGCTTGCCGCCGCTGCCGCATCTCCTCTAGGACTGATGGGAGCTCTGTTCCAGATGATCAGCCATGGCTTGATCTCACCAGTTCTATTCCTTTTGGTTGGCATAGTTTACTCTCGTACTGGAACTCGTGACCTCAATGTACTACGAGGACTACTTAACCCAGAGCGTGGTTTACCACTAACTGGCTCATTAATGATCATCGGGGTCATGGCTAGTGCTGGCATCCCTGGCATGTCTGGTTTCTTGGCAGAGTTCCTAGTTTTTCGGGGCAGCATTCGATTATTTCCGCTACCTACGCTTCTTTGCATGGTTGGATCTGGACTAACCGCAGTCTACTTTCTGCTCTTAGTGAACCGGGCATTCTTTGGACGCCTGACTATCGCTCCAGGTGCTGCTAGTAATCCCAGGATCATGCCACCAGTACCAGTAGTTGAGCAGTGGCCAACTATTGGTCTAACACTTGGCATTTTTGCTTTAGGCTTGATTCCTAGCTTGCTTTCCAATCTCAGTGAGGCAACAACCACTTCTATGAGCCAATTAATAGTGAGCTAAGTATGACAGAAGCTGTTACAGATGCTGGCACAACTCTTAGCCAGCAGCAGTTAGTAGAGCGACTGCTTAATGATGTTGCTCTACTTTCAGAAACTCAGGACCATGTGTTCCAAGTTGTAGGTGTTCTCGAGAGCTATGGCATTGTGTTAGATGCATATAGTCGTAACCTTATCGACCAAGGCAAGCGCCAGCTATTTAATCCTTTCCCAGTACTTCGTTTTTTTCACGAAGGTTTAAATCCTGTGAGGTTATGGGAACATCTTCTCGGCGACCGCATTAACTTTGAATACGCTGAGTACTGCCAAAAAGCAATGTTTTGGCATGGTACTGGCGGTATGGATGCTTATTTCGATACTGAGGAATTCTTGGCCGCTTGCCACCGTGCAATTCGCCTGCGCTGCCGGCGTGATCCACTACTGGCTACACTTAACTATCTATGTCCAGGTTTTGCTATCGAGTCAATTCGCTCACTCACCACTATCTATGCCCTTGGACTATTTTGGCGTGTTATGAGCGATTTATTCATCGACCTTGCGTGCCGCTACAGAAATGGTGAGGTTGTTACAGTCCGGGATATTGTCCATCATGTTCGAGATGGTCTTATCTCTGCTGCAGCCAAGCCGATCACTTATAGAGTATGCATATTTGGTGAGTCAGTTGACCTCCTTCCGTTAGAGGCTGGCCTCACTTTCCTACCAGATGTAGCCGCACCTTACGTGGAAGCCGTGTTTCTCCGAGGCACACCCTTCCTTGGTACGGTCTCTTACAACGCTCAAGCCCGGCAAATACCGCCAGACATCAGTCAATTCTGTTATGGGGCTCTCTATGCTGACCCACTTCCTAGCATGGGCGCGGGTATTCCTCCTAGTCTTTGTATGCAAGACATGTTTCGTAACTTACCATCAGATTTATCTGATTGGTATAGCAAGAATGCGCGTGGACCTTCAGATATTCACGTACAAATTTGTACAAGCTTCCAGAAATCAATGTTTTGTGTTACCAATGGTGTAATCCTAGGTACGTTTCCTTACCCTCTCAGCAGCACCAACCTAGAAGCGCAGCAGGCCAATGTAGATTATGCTAACTCTTGGGCAAAGAGGTTGCTTGGAACTCGTCTTGATGCTCTGAATTAAGTAAATTAGCTAGTTAAAATAGATATAAATACAGTGAATAAATGTTCAGAATTCACCAAGATAGTATTGGTATCGGTTGAGTTGCACTGCTCAGTTTGTTGGTTGGTCGAGATCACGTCGTATCATGGTCATTAGATATTCTGGTGGCTTATAGCGCCTTGGTAAGCAGCGGTTAAGTGTTTCAAGATGGCCCCAGCAAACTGTTTTTTGGATGTCAATCACGCTCCGGCCTTCTTTAACTAACCTGCGAAGAGCCTTGCAGTAGAGGGGATATCCCGCCTCAAGCTCACCGATGGTCAGCTTGGTCTGGGCCATGGAATCGCAAAGTCAATCTCCAGATTAAGCTAGCTCTGAAGTCCAGCAGAGAGATTTGACCACTGGTTGGGTGTGGCCAGACCTACTCCACACCTGTCCCGAAAGCATGCGTGTGGTTCAGGCCTGTATACCTCATCAGACCGTTATTGAATTTGCACCGAGCCACGCCACGCAGTCAATTTCTACCTTTGCACCTTTTGGTAGTCCTGCTACTTGCACACAAGCGCGGGCAGGGGCTACACAGCCCTTAAAAACCTCAGCGTAGATTTCATTCACTAATGCAAGATCAGTAAGATTAGTCAAGAAGACAGTGGTACGCACAATTTGGCTCGCCCCTGCTCCAGCAGCTTCGAGAACAGCCAACAGATTAGCGAGAACCTGCCGTGTTTCTGCAGAGATGTCTCCGTCACCTACTATAGTGCCACTAACAGGATCAAGAGGGATCTGACCAGAACAATAGAGCCATTCACCCGCCAAAACTGCTTGGCTGTAAGCTCCTACAGGAACAGGAGCCCGTTTAGTAGTAATTGCACAGGCAGAAGATGCATTCATCCCTTAACTAGATCACAACACGTACAATCTGATCTCATCTTGCACCGCCTAGTCACTGCTTCCACCTGTCTTGCTGTCGAACTCTCGGATGTTTGGCACCGCCACAACCACAGACAACAGGTCTGGTCGCTTCGAGCGATAAATATCTCTCTTGAAGGTGGAGAACTCATAGGCTTGCTTGGACCCTCTGGCTGCGGTAAGACCACCTTGCTGCGTCTGATCGCAGGCTTCGACAGCCCAACCAGAGGGTCAGTAAGTCTTTATGGGCAGAAAGTAGCTGGTGGCAGCTGCTGGCTGCCACCAGAACGGCGTGGTGTTGGCATGGTCTTCCAAGATTATGCTCTTTTCCCCCACCTCAATACTTGGCAAAATACATGCTTTGGTCTGCGGCCTAGCCAAGATACCGGCCGGGCTGCCTGGCTTTTAGAGTTGCTTGGGTTAGAAAAATTACAGACGCGCTATCCACACCAACTATCTGGCGGGCAACGCCAGAAATTGGCCTTGGCGCGCGCTTTAGCTCCGGCCCCACGCTTGCTCCTTCTTGACGAACCGTTCTCAAGCCTTGATGTCGAAGTGAGGCTTCATCTGCGTAGCGAGCTGCCAACGATATTGCGGCACTATGGCACTGCCGGAATTATAGTTACGCATGATCCTGAGGAGGCATTGGCCATATGTAATCGGGTAGCTGTTCTCCGAGATGGTGAAATACACCAATACGCCACACCTCATCAGTTAGTGGCTACACCAGCTACCCCCTTTGTAGGGAGCTTTGTACTAGGGGGTAATATTCTCCCAGCGTGGACTGATCTAGACAGTGACAATTTGTACTGTCCCTTGGGAGAATTAAAGCTTCCGGATAGCCTAAAGACTGAGGACATCACTAATGATGCTTCTGTGCTCATTGATCCAAATATAATCCATCTCGAGCAAGATCCCGACGGCAACGACTTAATTATTAGTCGTGAATTTCTTGGCAATGCCTGGCTTTACCGCGTTCTTTGCAGCAGCCAGAGGTTGCGGCTACGTCTACCTCTGGCTGCAGACTACCCTTGTGGTCAACGCTGTAGGTTACGATTGAAGCCAGGTAGCTACGTAACACTCTATCCACAACAGTGTGTTCTAGTATCACTTTCCTAATCTCTTTCACTTTGGTAGAGTTGATCTTGCCAGGTATCTTTGTGGTAACGCAGATTTGCTAGCTCCTTGCTGTTAGCTGCTCGTAGGAACAGATTGGAGCGACTCTCTTCTGCAATAGTGCTTGGCAAGCTGAGCCTGCCGCACTGTTTAAGCGCCTGAACATCGGCTAGTCGTCTAGCTATAAACTTATCTTCAGGTTGAAGATGCATTGCCCAGCGCAAGTTGCTCTCAGTATAATCATGAGCGCAGTAGACTTGAGTATTAGCTGGCAAGGTTGCCAGTCGCTGCAAGGCCCGGTACATATCTGTGGGGCTGCCTTCAAACAGACGGCCACAGCCTCCGCTAAAAAGTGTGTCACCGCTAAACAGTACTGGTCCGATTTGTGAATCCTCATTGAAGGGAATAAAAAATGCCAAGTGATTTGCAGTATGCGCTGCTACATCCAGCACCTGCAGTGTGCAGCCTAGGACGTCCACTCCGTCACCATCTCGCACCGATACAGTTTGAAAAGGGATACGTTCCCGGTCAGCGGCGGCAGCAACAACTGCGGCATCTGGCCAGTACCTTAAAAGAGCGGGAGTACCACCGATGTGATCAGTGTGGTGGTGCGTTTGTAGCACTGCCTCTAATCTAAATCTGTGCTGCTCGAGCCAGTTTTGTACCGGGTCAGCGACGGCTGGATCGACCACTACAGCTCGGCCATTACGTGTCCATATCCAGATAATATTGTCATGCAGTACGGGCAAGGCATGAATTGTCGACAGACCCGTCGGAGTCATCATTACACTCTCACCAAATTCTGCTCCCATGATTACTGTCGCCTTGGCAAAAGGAGCTCTTCTGAAGGACTCAGTAGCCTGCTTTCAGACTGCAGGTTTAGACTTCTCAAGTGTCCTCGATCCCAATAATCGTCAGCTAATGGTTACATCTCGTTGTGGGCGGGCTAGTGCTCTCCTAGTCCGCAATGGGGATGTCCCGGTTTACGTAACTTATGGTCAGGCCCAGTTGGGAGTAGTGGGCTACGATATCTTGTGTGAGCATCAGATGCCTGTAGCGCAACTACTTAATCTTGGTTTTGGAGGCTGCTATATGGCTGTGGCTGTCAAAGCTAGCAGTGGTTATCAGAAGGCCTCCGATCTTCCGCCCCACTGCCGAGTAGCAAGTAAATTCATTCGGTGCGCACGTGCTTACTTCGACACCCTTGATCTGCCAGTAGAAATCGTAAGGCTTACTGGATCTGTGGAGCTTGGGCCTCTCACAGGGGTTACAGAGGCAATTGTCGATCTCGTCGCTACAGGCCGTACCCTTCGGGAAAATGGTTTGGTAGCTATTGAAGAGCTGTTTCAGTCAACCGCTCGCCTTGTTGGCCATCCCCTATCGCTACGACTAGACCGTGGTGATATTGGGAATATTGTCGATACCATGAAGCACGCTACCACTGGCCAGGCTAGTGCCTACTGAATGATGCAGAGACGTAGCACTGATCTGCAGCGAGTTCGCCGACTTAGTCGTTACCTCAGCCGTGACCGGAAACGTCTCGGGTTGACATTGATGCTCCTTGTGCCTGCAACATGTGCTGGAGCAGTCCAGCCATTACTCATAGGTCAAGCTGTCAGCGCACTTAGGGGTGAGTCTGGTTTAACTGGCTTAGCCGGACTTCCTACGGAAGATGCACTACGCTGGATAGTAGTGGCATTACTTGGATCGATTCTAGTACGCCTTGCTCTACAGGGTTTTCAGTCCTTCAATATTCAGCTGATCGGACAGCGCCTGACTGCCCGTATTCGAGACGATTTATTCAAGCACAGCCTGTCTTTGTCGTTGCGCTTTCACGACCATATGCCTGTCGGAAAGCTACTGACCCGTCTTACCAGCGATGTTGATGCACTTGCAGAGGTTTTTGGCAGTGGTGCTGTCGGGATTCTTGCCGACATCGTGTCCTTGTTTGTTGTTGCCACTACTATGCTGCTGACAGAGTGGCGACTGGGTCTACCACTACTACTTGCTGAGGTCCCTGTTACATTCGCGATCCTGAATTTGCAGCGTCGCTACCGCAGTGCTAATTATCGTGTGCGTGAGGAGCTCTCCCAGCTTAATGCTGATTTCCAAGAGAACCTGCAAGGTCTTGAGGTAGTACAAATGTTCCGGCGTGAGTCTATTAATGGCGCACGTTTTCGTACCACTGGGGAAGCTTATCGTCATGCTGTTGACAGTACGATTTTCTTTGACAGTAGTATCTCTGCATTGCTGGAATGGGTTTCTCTAGTAGCTGTTGCCCTAGTTCTTGCAGTTGGTGGCTGGATGGTGAGTAATCTAATTATAGATCTTGGCACTCTCACCACATTTATCCTGTTCTCGCAGCGTCTATTTGACCCACTACGGCAGATGGCAGAGCGCTTCACTCAAATTCAAGGTGGGCTCACAGCTGTTGAACGCATCAGTGAACTTCTTGAGGAGCCTCTAGAGATTGTCGATCAGCCAATAATACTAAGGACAGGCGCCCGGCACATACCTAAAGATGGAGAAGTAATTTTCGAGAATGTATCATTTGCTTATCGCCCAGGTGAACCTATACTACAGGACTTGAGCTTTCAGATTACTCCAGGAGAGCATGTTGCCTTGGTAGGTCCTACTGGGTCAGGCAAGTCGACTGTGATCCGCCTTCTCTGTCGATTGTATGAGCCACAGACTGGAAAGATTTTTCTAGACGGCTGCAATATTCGCGATCTGCCTATGCAAGAACTGCGACGTCATTTAGGTGTGGTTTTGCAAGACACTTTCTTGTTTAGTGGTAATATCGCTGATAATCTGCGCCTAGATGCCTCGATCAGTGACCAGCGCCTCAAAGAAATCTGTTGCGAACTTGGACTCAACTCTCTACTTAATCGTCTACCCTATGGCCTTGATACAGAGCTGCGTGAACGAGGCGGCAATCTCTCATCTGGAGAGCGCCAACTACTAGCCATTGCCCGAGTTGCTATTCGCGAACCAAGCATACTGGTTATGGATGAAGCTACTGCCTTTATGGATCCCTCAACAGAAGCAACTCTCCAGCGCGACCTTGACAGACTTCTAGAACACCGGACTGCAATTGTCATTGCACACCGCCTTGCTACTGTAAGAGCTACCGATAGGATCCTTGTATTGCGGCGGGGTTGTTTGGTTGAGGAGGGCAGCCACCTACAACTGCGGGATCGTGGGGGGCTCTATGCACAGCTTGCAGATCTACAGGAGCGAGGTTTGGCAGCAATCTAAGTCCATCAACTGTTTCGATAACCAGCAACTCACACACTGACTTAGGAGCTCTGGTACCTCGCACATTGGCAGATGGCCACAGCCCGGTAACTGCACTAAATCGTGATCGTGGCTATATGCCGCCAAATGACGCACGTACACAGGTTCCATAACTTTATCTTTCTCTGTGCTAATCCAAAGGCTAGGAATACCCAATTGTGAAACCAGCAATGGTAGTTGCCGCACGGCTCCAATTCCTGTACTATTTGTTAGCAATCCCCGTGCTGCATCTTCCTCTGCCAATAGGAATCCTAGTTGATTGAGACCACCAAATCTCAGACTTGATAGTCTAGTTGGTCGGAGGCGTAGTGCTAAGGTCCCAAAATGTCTTAGCCGGCGAAAGGGACGAGGCCGATAGATACCTCCACCAGCACAGATCATAACAAATCCATAAAGTATCGCTGTAGACTTCGCTCGCTGTAGACTAGCAATGGCGTGTAAGGCAATACTAGCTCCAAGAGAGTGACCCATAAGCACCAGTGGTCGACCTGCAGCTCTTACCTGTACTTCAGCTGCCAGCCAATTTCCATAGCTAGTCAGGTTTGGTCGCAGTGCCGCTGGACGTGGACAAGCTCCAAAACCAGGTAAATCTGGGCACCACAGAGGTGCATCAGGAAAACTTTCCCGCCAGATTTGAGCAAAGGGCTCCCAGACACGGCTGCTTAGTAGCCAGCCGTGCAATGCAATCACCATGGGCTGGGCGGTCATTATTCAGTTTGGAGAAAGAGGGCACAATTCCAGGTTGCCCGCCGGTGGGCTTCCTACTGCGTCAGGATCATTGAAGATGGCCTTAATAGGGTGACCACCAGTGGTTCTTCATCCCTGGAGCCAGACAACGGTCTTCAGGATGCCTACGGCAGTGATGCTCGCGAGTGTCCCTGTCCGAATGACCAGCTAACTCTAGTCTTTAGTCGCAGGCGCGCATTCGATCTTGTAGAGCTCGAGCAACTGCTTGAGGCTGTGGGCTGGAGTCGCCGTCCCACACGTCGTGTTCGCCGCGCTCTGCAACACAGCCTGCTAACAGTTGGGCTTTGGCGTCATGACCCGCGTGTGCCGCGTCTAGTAGGATTTGCCCGTTGTACAGGCGATGGCATTCTAGAGGCTACAGTCTGGGATGTAGCTATCCACCCACTTTACCAGAGGTCGGGTCTAGGACAACATCTAATGACCTACGTGCTCGACACACTGTGCAGTCTTGGTACAGAGCACGTTACCCTATTTGCTGATCCTGGTGTTGTGAGTTTCTACACTCGCCAGGGCTGGATCCTTGAGCCTGGGGGTAACCGCTGCGCTTTTTGGTATGCTAATTAAAGTTAGTTAGTATCACTATTATACATTTCTGCAAGAAGCCAGGGGTCCTCACCTTGCCGCCAACGCCGGCGTAACTGGGCATTTCGCCAGGATTGCCGCAGCACACCTCTATACAGCCAGCGACGCCCATCAGTAAATAAAGGTAGTTGCAATCGTCGTAGACTACCCTGGCGTCTCAATCTTTGCACTAAATCAATATCTTCCATTATTGGTAGGGGTCGAATACCACCAACACTTTCTAGGCATTTGCGCTGTACGAGTAATCCTTGATCACCGTAAGGTTCCTGAAGCCAGCAGCTTCTTATAGCTACTACCCACTCTAGCATTCGTAGCATAAGACCAGGGGCATTCACGCGGAAGTCAAAGAACCAAGCTGACGTATCCGGATTTTCTTCGCTCAGCATTGCCTGGCAGACTGCAGCCGGCCAACTAGCTGGCAGTCGACTGTCAGCATGGAGCAGTAACAACCAAGATGCCATAGTTCGGAGACATCCTTGCTGTAGCTGGAGGCCACGACTTGGCAATGATATTTGCAGTACCTGTGCGCCACCAAGACGGGCAACGGTACAGCTGGCATCATTACTACAGCCATCACTTACCCAGATCTCGAGCTGGGCAGGCCATCGTTGCAGATCAGCTAGTAGCAGAGGAAGCCTAGGTGATTCATCTCGACATGGTATGACAACTCCTAGAGTTGGCAGCAATTCACTTATCTCTGCCATAAGGTGAGATCTACAACCTGATCAATGTCTTGACGGCGCGATAACAACACTGGATCAAATCCCAATTGATACGCTCGCCTCGCTGTTGTATTGAGCACTGTATCTGTACCCCAGGAAATATCCGTAAATGGCCAAACGGCAACTGGTCTCAACAATTCTTTCCCCAAACCTAGAAGCCAGTAACCACCATCTACAGCAGATCCCAGCACTATTCTTCTATGGTCTAACGTCTTGATTGCTTCTTCAAGGTCTGCCACTGTCAAACTAGGTAAATCAGAGCCAATTAGGATGACTTTATGGCTTCTTCTTGTCTCACGGCACACTCTGAGAAGCATACGACGCATACACATACCAAGGTTGCCGTGTCCCTGTAACCAGGTATGATCTGCTCCGGAACTAGCACCCCAACGCGCTGCTGCCACTGGCCCGAGTCCGCTAACTGCAAGGTGTATCACAAGATTGGCGTGTTGCCGCGCCTTGATAGCCACGCTTAGCGTGTGAGATATAAGTTTCCTTTGAATTTTGGCAGCAGTTATAGGCCCGAGGTCCCTTACTAGTCTTAATTTACACCGCCCTGGGGCTGGCCAGCGCACCATGATTATGATCGCGGTGTAGCACATAACTAACCTCAGTTCCTTTTCGGCAATTCCTCTGGACGGACCATAATCTTGAACTGTTCACCGGCACGTGCCAGAACTAGTGGCATCAGCTCTCCAACCCTGCCCTGATCGATAGCAAGCTGGACACCAGTGGGATTTTTCACGTTTATACCGTCTACCTGGTAAATGAGGTCACATTGTTGGATACCAGCACGAGACGCTGGGCCCGCTGGTATGACTTCTACAACTAACACAGCACTGATCTCTGGTACCTGGCAGCTACTGCCAATAGCGTTAATCTCGCGTGCAAGCTGAGGCGTGAGGCTTTGGAGTCTCACGCCAATGTAAGGATGAGAAGCCTTACCATTCCTCACAATCTGTCTAGCAATCTTCTTAGCCAAGTTGATAGGCACCGCGAAGCTTAGACCTGCCCCTGGAGCTTGTCGGATTGCAGTGTTGATACCTATGACTTGCCCAGATGTATTAATTAGTGGACCGCCGCTATTACCGGGGTTCACAGCAGCATCAGTTTGGATGAAAGGAATGCGTTTGCCTCCGCTAATAGCATCTGTACGGTCTACAGCACTAATAATCCCAGCCGTAACAGTGTTGTTGAGACCCAATGGATTACCGATAGCGATTGCCCACTCACCTGGGCGTAATGTCGAGGAGTTACCTAAAGCCGCAACTGGCAATTTATCTGCAGACGTCACCTTAACAACTGCAACATCTGTGATGGAGTCACTTCCCAAGACCCTGCCATTGAAGCTGCGACCGTCGGGTAGTGTGATTGCGACTTGATCGGCTTCCTCAACAACATGGGCATTAGTGAGGATCAGTCCGTCGGAACGAGTAATGAAGCCAGAACCTTGACCAGCTTGCTGCTGTATAGAGGGACCGATACCGAACAAGCTGCTAAGGGGATTAGCAACACGTCTGACTGTGTCAATACGCACCACAGATGACCCTACTTTCTCTACAGCGTCGGCAATCAGGTTGGTACCTGTTTGCAAGGGAGCTAAGCTTAGGCTATCACTTATAGGTTGTGTCTGGGAGGGCATTCTTTCACCTTTGGGGTGCAGTCCCCAAGTGCAACCACTAAGTCCAGTGCTGATTACTATCGAGCTTAACCAATTCCAACCGCGCCAGTAGCGGCCAGTGCGCATTCGTTTGAAAGTAGAGTTACTGTACATGGCCGTGAAAGACCTAGAGATAAGCCGATTTTCATTTAAAGACGAAATATCTGTGAGTGACCCAATCCCTAGACTTGGTTTTTTGGGCTTAGCGTAGTGAGCTCAAAGGTAGTAATATAGGTCTTAATCCCATCTTAACATAAGATACGTTTAAGTTGTTGTTCCACTTCAGCTTATATAACCTCAAGAGTAGTTTATCAGAATATTGTACTGCATGATGGATCTGTACGACCTGATCGTTCTTGGAGCTGGATCAGGTGGTCTTGCAGCCGCTAAGCGAGCGGCAAAACACGGCGCGCGTGTTGTAGTTGTAGAGGGTGACCAGGTAGGGGGGACTTGTGTCATTCGTGGTTGTATTCCCAAGAAGCTACTTGTCTATGGCTCTCAAGCTTGTACAGCTCTTCACGACGCCGAAGCGTATGGCATCAGTATTAAACAAGTTAGGGTAGAAACCACGGCCTTGCTTCGCAACATCCGTGCCGAGGTTGAACGCCTTAGCACACTCCACATTGACTTGCTTGAGAAAGCAGGTGTCAAGCTAGTCCGTGGCTGGGGATATTTTAGCGATCCGCATAGGATTAGCGTAAGGCATAGCCAAGGACCTAGTGGGAAAGTTATTCAGGAGTTACAGGGTAAGCGTATCCTTATTGCTGTTGGTAGTTATCCGACTCGGCTGTCTTTTACTGGATCTGAACTAGCTTGGGTAAGCGATGATATGTTCAGGCTAGAACACTTCCCAAAGCGTGTAGTGATTGTTGGAGCTGGTTTTATCGCATGCGAGTTTGTACACATCCTTAGGGGACTTGGTTGTGATGTTGTACAACTTGTACGTGGCAATTATTTGCTTCGTGGCTTTGATAGAGAACTCTCCGAGGTAGTACGGGAGGGAATCGAGGAAAGGGGTGTAGAAATAAGATTTGGCTGTAATATCAAGGCAATTGAGGGAAAGCCAGGGTTTTTGACTACAAAACTCAGTAACGGAGAGCAAGTAGAGAGCAATGGTGTTCTCCTTGCTACAGGCCGTCACCCATTCCTACAAAACCTTAATTTAGGGATGGCTGGAGTCTACTGTGATGGCTGTCGAGTTCCAGTAGATGAGTACCAGACAACTAATGTACCCCATATTTTTGCGGTAGGTGATGTGACAGATCGGCGTAATCTAACTCCGGTAGCTATTGATGAAGGTCGGGCTTTTGCAGACACTGTCTATGGTAACAGTCCACGCACAGTCAACCACAATTTGGTTGCTAGTGCTGTGTTCAGCCAGCCCGAGCTAGCAACTATAGGACTTACTGAAGAGCAAGCTGTGAACCAGCTTGGTCGCGACGCGATAATTGTGCATCGTGCTCGTTTCCGGTCCTTGGCTCAGGCTTTGCCAAAACGGGGTCCTCGCTGCCTGCTAAAGTTGGTAGCTGCTCGCTCCAATGACCAGGTTCTTGGCTGTCATATGGTTGGTGAGCATGCTTCAGAAATCATCCAGATGGCAGCTATTGCTATCGGAATGAAAGCTACCAAAGCCGATTTTGACCGTACAATGGCTCTGCATCCTACCGTATCAGAAGAATTTGTGACAATGACTTAGGTTAGATAACTCTTATATGTCCTCAATGACTTAAATGACTTACTCACCAGAGAAATCTACATAGGGCTCAAGATTACTTAGCTACATGTGGCACTGTTATACACGAATGACTTAGCTGCTGGTACGTGTCTCTCGGCGCCATATTGATATTGCTAACGCAATTGGCGCCAGTAACTAACAGACTGGGCTATGATCGCGACTATTATAGCTGGAATCACAAAAGACAGCAACATAACCCGAAATCTATCTTGCCAAGTTGGCAATGTGTATGGAAGTACCTGATCCACTAAGTAGAAGATATAAAGACCTACGAGAAAACTACCTTCTAGTCTAGATATACTACCTCGGGTCCAGAAAATTGGCATGCAAGCCAAGGTAGTAATTATCATTATTGGCAAGTCTCGGTTAATCAATACCAATTCCACACCTACCCCTAGTTTACCTGAGGTCACTGCTGTACTGCCAAGCACTAACAGTTGGTTTAGCAAATTGCTTCCTACTACATTGCCGATAGCTAAGTCCGTCCGACCACGTAGTGCTGCTATAAGTGAAGCTGCTAATTCTGGGATTGAGGTTCCTGCTGAAACAATAGTCAGTCCTACTACCGCCTCGCTAACACCCAATAGTGATGCTGCTATCATAGCTCCTCGGACTAGAAATCTAGACCCGATCGTTAGTAGAAAGCTACCGCCTAAGATCTGCAGGATAGCCCAATGCCAATTTTTTGACGCGACTTCTGGCTCTACATCTGTTGTCTTTTTGCGCTCCTCACGTGCTGTGCGAAGCTCCCAAATCGTGTTAATTACCAGGCCTAGTAAGAGTGCTAGCCCAGCTTGCCAAGTAATGCGGCCTGCTGAAGACATGCCCCATACAGCTGTAGATACTGCAAGCAGAACAGGAACATCACGACGCACAAGGCGGCTCTCTACTCGCAGTGGCATGACAAGAGCACTACTACCAAGAACCACCATGACATTAAAGATATTTGAACCGACTACATTGTTGACAGCTAAAGAATCGGAGCCATTGAAGACCGAGATCAAGCTTACAAAGAGCTCTGGTGCGCTAGTGCCGAGTGAGACAACAGTTAGACCAATCACCAGCTGAGGGATGCTGAGAATAAGTGCAAAGCTGACAGCACCCTGAATAAATAGCTCGCCGCCGCCGAAGAGGAGACCAACGCCTAATAGAATCTCCAGAGCGGTGTTCAAGAACACAAAAATCGCCGACGCTGAGACAATTGGTCAATTGTGCTCCTCGTTCGGCTTAATGTTCACGCCGCATTGATCCGTCTGCCATGCTGCTCAACCAGATCAGCGCCCGGCACTGGCGTGGTGACCTATTCGGAGGACTGACCGCCGCTGTAGTAGCACTGCCTATGGCCCTTGCGTTTGGTGTGGCATCCGGAGCTGGGGCAGCTGCCGGGCTATGGGGGGCAGTAATTATCGGACTGGTGGCAGCCCTGTTTGGAGGTACGCCAACGCTGATTTCAGAACCTACTGGTCCCATGACAGTGGTTTTTACTTCGGTGATTGTCAGCCTCAATGCCACAGCTGGAGATCAGGAAACAGCATTGGCATTAGCCTTCAGTGTTGTGATTCTCGCCGGGCTCTTCCAAATCCTATTTGGTGTTTGTCGACTCGGCCGCTACGTGACAATGATGCCGTACACAGTTATCTCGGGCTTTATGTCCGGAATCGGCATCATTCTCGTATTGCTGCAGTTGGCACCTTTTTTCGGCCAATCTGTACCAGCTGGGGGTGTTGTAGGTACCCTAACCTCTTTACCAAATTTACTAACAGGAGTTCAGCCCTTTGAACTTCTACTTGCTTTAACAACTGTGGCTATCCTCTGGCTTATGCCAGGATCATGGAGACGTTACTGCCCTCCACAACTCTTAGCGCTAGTGCTGGGCACATTACTTTCTCTAACTTTTCTAGGCGATGCAGATTTGCGCCGCATCGGCCCTATTCCCTCTGGATTTCCCGAATTTCGTTGGCCTATATTTTCTCTCAACCAACTTCAAGTGATGGTTCTAGATGCAGCTGTGCTTGGCATGCTGGGTTGTATAGATGCCTTGCTGACATCTGTTGTCTCTGACAGTATCACACGCACTGAACACAGATCAGATAAAGAATTAGTTGGTCAGGGTTTAGGCAATGTTATATCTGGATTATTTGGGGGTTTGCCAGGAGCTGGAGCGACAATGGGCACTGTTGTTAACATTCAGGCTGGAGGTCGCTCGGCACTCTCTGGTATCATCAGGGCCCTGATCCTAATGTTAGTAGTGCTGCTAGCTGCCCCTCTGGCAGCACAGATACCACTAGCTGTTTTGGCAGGTATTGCCTTGAAGGTTGGAGTCGACATTATTGACTGGAGTTTTCTACAGCGAGCTCATCACTTATCACTAAAAGCAACGCTAATCACCTATGGCGTAATTTTACTTACTGTTCTGGTGGATTTAATCACCGCAGTCGGTATCGGTGTCTTTGTTGCTAATATACTCACGATCGATCGCATGAGCGCACTGCAATCACGTCGAGTTAAAACTATTAGCACAACTGATGACGACGTTGATCTTTCTGGTGAGGAACAGCAACTTCTTGATGAGGCTGGCGGTCGTGTGCTACTCTTCCAACTAGCTGGACCAATGATTTTCGGAGTAGCCAAAACCATCTCGCGAGAGCATAACGCGATCGGCTCATGCGAGGTAGTAATCTTTGACCTAACTGAGGTATCTCACCTAGGAGTCACAGCTTCATTAGCTCTAGAGAATGCAGTCAAGGAGGCGCTTGAGGTAGGCCGGCAGGTTTTTCTTGTAGTGCAAGCTGGCAGCACTGAAAGGCGCTTGGGCAGGTTAGGTCTTATGCAGAGGTTACCCCAGAGTCACGTTAAGTCCGAGCGATGTGATGCATTAAGACTGGCCATTGCCAATCTCAGTCCTATAACACCATAGTGGTTTCACGCACAGAAAATTATCTCAGCCTGCGACAACCTGACGATTGGCATGTTCATCTCCGTGACCATGATATGCTCGCGGCAGTTGCTTGGACAACCGCTAGAGTCTTTGCGCGTGCTATTGTTATGCCTAATCTGCAGCCGCCAATTACAACTGTGTCTGCTGCAGTTGCTTACCGAGAGCGGATTATTGCCACACTTCCCTTTAGCTGCAGCTTCAGACCGTTAATGACGGCTTACCTTACTGAAGCACTGCTACCACAAGAGCTCGAGCATGGCTACCGAGAAGGTGTTTTCACTGCTGCCAAGCTCTACCCGGTAGGCGTCACTACAAACTCTGATGCTGGAGTGCGAGATCTACATGCGATTACTCCGCTGTTAAATATGATGCAGCATCTAGGTATGCCACTCCTGGTGCATGGCGAAGTTAATGATCCTGAGGTCGACATTTTCGACCGGGAAGCGGTTTTCATCGAACGCTACCTTGCGCCACTGATACAGCGCTTCCCAGAGCTGCCCATAGTATTAGAGCACATCACTACTGAGCAGGCTGTGAGCTTTGTCATGGCAGCTGGACCCTATCTAGCCGCTACTATCACGCCTCATCATCTCCATATTAACCGTAACGCAATGTTTCAGGGGGGATTCCGTAGTGATTTCTACTGCTTGCCTGTAGCAAAACGTGAGCATCATCGTTTAGCACTGCGTTACGCAGCCACCAGTGGACTACCCTCATTCTTTCTCGGCACTGATTCTGCTCCCCATCCACGCTCAGGGAAAGAGAGCTCTTGTGGTTGTGCCGGTATTTACAACGCGCCGCATGCATTGGAGAGTTATGCCATGGTTTTCGAAGAGGAAGGAGCGCTCGATCGTCTTGAGGGGTTTGCAAGTATTTATGGTGCCAGGTTTTATGGCCTGCCCTTAAATGCGACAACCATCACGCTTGAGCGGAAGCCGCTTGTTGTCCCAAAAAGTGTTTCTGGCCCTGGTCAAACCCAGTTGGTGCCATTTCATGCTGGTCAGACACTCCCCTGGCGCTTGCTAGACGAACACAACGTCTAGAGATCTATCCAGCAATACCTGTTTATTGAGATGGGGCTTGCCGTAATTTTCCGGTTAGTAAGTCTAGGGTTCCACCCTCAGGCAAAAACACTCTAGTACTCATTCAGCATTCAGTGACTGTAAGGGATAGGGGCAGGGGGATTTGAACCCCCACATCCTTTTCAGGACAAGCGATTTTAAGTCGCGTGCGTCTACCAGTTTCGCCATGCCCCCGTACCAGCTCAATCTGAGCCACTCTCCCATATCCTAAATTTCATACTCTCGAGATCTGATCAGTGAACATTGAAAGTTTCCTAAGTATTGCTAAGATGGAAGTGGTATTGGTCTTTATGACATACATCGCCCTTGCGAGCGTGTACTTGATTATTATTCCATTAAGTCTGATGCTGTGGATACAGCAGCGCCTGACACGCATGGGCAAGATTGAGCGCCTCGTAGTTTACAGCATGGTCTTCCTCTTCTTCCCGGGGATGATTGTGTTTGCTCCATTCCTTAATTTTCGTCCTTATGGGCAGGGAGAAGGCTAGATCTTGACGCGTACTCATGTTTTTCTAATCGGTGCTTTTGTCCTGCTTCTAGGTGGTCTTGGATACAGCGCCTTTCGTGGGCTTGGCTTTGGGGAAGCAAGTGCTGGCATCGCAGCCGAGGCTGTGCTAGTGATTCTCGTTTTAGCATGGACGTCCACATATCTACTGCGAGTAATAACTGGTCGTATGACCTATATGGAACAGCGAAAGAGATACAGGAAAGTCTATGATGAGGTCAGCAAAGTACAACTGCAAGAACAATTCGATAAGCTTACTCCAGAACAACAGCAGGCAATTCTAAGGTCGATCAGTTCAGATATCTGAACACGACAGCAGGTTTTAGCTTCTCAGCCTGCAGCGCACCCCAGTGGTGTGATGAGATTAATTCAAAGATCTCAACCTTTACAGCCCCATGCCAGGTAGTGCAATTGCCGCAAGATTTCGATCGCTACAGGCCGAGGGACGTTTTGCCTTAATGCCATTTTTGATGGCAGGTGACCCTAACCTCGAGACTACTGCTGACGTCCTGCTTGCTCTTCAGCAGGCTGGGGCAGACATGGTCGAACTTGGCATCCCATACAGCGATCCACTTGCTGATGGCCAAATTATCCAAGCATCTGCATCTCGTGCACTTGCATCTGGTGTTACACCCTCGCTTGTGTTCGCAATGCTGAGACGGCTTAAGGGTCGGCTTTTTATTCCTGTGATTCTGTTCAGCTATGTCAATCTGCTCTTCAGTAGAGGGTTAGAGAGGTTTTTTGCCGATGCTGCATCAGCTGGTGCTACAGGGTTGATTATACCAGACTTGCCCCTTGAAGAAGCAGAGCAGCTATCCCCGATAGCATTAGAATGGGGTCTTGACCTTGCACTACTTGTAGCACCAACAACACCTAGTAAACGGATGGAAAGGATCATGCGCATAAGTCGTGGATTCACTTACCTTGTCAGTGTCACTGGTGTTACTGGAGAGCGTGCTGTGCTTGAGCATAGAGTCCATTCTCTTATCAGCCAGTTAAAGTGTCTCTCGTCGCAACCTGTGGTTGTTGGCTTCGGTATTTCTGGACCGCAGCAAGTAATACAGGCACGCGAATGGGGCGCTGACGGTGTCATTATTGGCAGCGCGCTGGTCAAAAGAATTACTGCTTCAGAGACTGGTGCAGCTGAAGAGGCCAAGCAATTTTGCGCTGAACTTCGACAGGCAGCTAGTTGATTGCAATGGGGGAGCCGCTGTGAGGACTCCCTCCGATTCTGATCATTCCTCGTCTTCCTCACTACCACCAACAGGCACTAATCGGATCTGCTTGCGCCCAAGCTTGATCTCAAATTCGTCCCCAGGCTTGAGATCAAGGAGCTGGGTATACGCTTTGCCTATGAGGAGATTGCCATTACCTTGAACAGTGGCAACATAACTGAGCTTGCGACCGCCTTTGCCAACTCCACCAATACCAGAGACACCGAGGCTAACACCCTTCGCTTCAAGCAGAGCTTCGTAGAAGGCAGTGAAGTTCAAACGCTCACCACCGTCTTTCTTCGAGGAGACGTAGCCGCAGGCCCGAACAAGATCAGACTTACTGACATCACCCAGTTCCTTGACTTTGTTGAGCAGGTCGCTCCCTGTGAGCATGATCCTTATGGTTGATCGGGCAATATCAACATAGCGTTTATTCCCCCTAGTATGCCAACTTTTTTATCATACTTGTCCAGTAACCGATTGTTCTAAGGTTATGACTCGATTCGCTCCATAGCACACTTACTGCAAGGATACACTTGAAAAGCAAGCTCCTTTTCGTAAGAAACACCTTAGTCGTCTTCCGTACTTGAAAACCATAGGATAGAGTCACCAACCAGGGACTAGCCCGTGTCAGCAAACACATTCAGCAGACCTTAAGTCTGTGTCTAGATATGAAGGTTAAGAGCTTTGGTACAAGGCATAATTTTATTAGTGCAAAATGCATATGAAGCGATTCAGAGTCCATGGGTCTAGACCAGTCGAGGGTACTGCACAAGTCCAGGTGCTGTTCCTTTTCATCCTCACAATTAGTGTGAGTTTAGCTTGTGTCATACCCTCGCCACTATCACTTGATAGCATTGGTGTAATTCTTGCTCAGATAGGCTAAGACAACTTTTACCAAATCCGTCTTTTCTCATACTACTAGCAGTGAAAACCGTGCTATGATATCAAGATGATATTAACTCCGTAGTTATCAACTGTACAGACAGTGTATTATTATTCAGGTATAGCGTTTCTGCAAGCGCATGTGCTATTATAATCGACTAAGCAAAGCCTATGTATTATTAATACATTTTTCCATCTGCGAGGATGACTTTTGCTATCAGCTGGCAGCGTAGGGTTTTTAAATTTAGAGAGGCTAGGGAAGCCACTGCCCAGATGTAATTAATCTTGGTGATGACTGTCAGCTGACCTTGGTAGTTTACTGGTATTGATGTCATCAGGCGAAATGAATCCGTGATGACTTTTAGACAGATCAGACATATGTTGCCCTTCTTCCGAAGTATGACTACCAGCACGTCTAATCATCCAATAGGAGGCGGCAAGAGCCGCAGTTGCTACACCGAGGCCAATCAGCAATTGTGGTTTGTTCTCAGAGCCGCTGGGTAAGACAATAACCTTGCGGGCGACTGCTGTTAGTGCTGTAGCTAGCACAAGCTCCATTTGAATGACATTGTGTCGTAAGTAGCTAGTGACATTCTCAAGTACCTCGAGAGCAATTAGAACGGTGAGCAAATCGCCAAGTACCTTAATCAGATCGTCGCCAAGCCAACTGGTCTCTTGGGCCAATATCAGCTTTCCCAAGACGTTGAATGTGAGCTGTATAAGGGAGGTAATGATGACGATCCCGGTCACCACGGTGAGCATGCGTACTACTACTCTCTCTGAATCGTCGACGAAGGCGAGAAAACCGCCGGCGCGTCTCAAGCGTGGTCGTTTCACGGCGGGTGTCAGTTAGAGTGAGAAGGTGAAGGAATCTGAGATGGTACCGTGTGAGCATGTTGACTTTTGGTTGCCCACCTTTGTCTAGGCGCCATAAGTTGCCACTCTATACCAAACTTTGGGATAACCCAGCAGCCAGCCAGGCCTAACTGCTTTAGACGGAAACAGTTAGGCCTGGCTGGCTGCTGGGTTATCCTGATTCATGGCGTTATGTAAGCTGAAGGCATATTCAGGTTGAATCACAGACTTGCCTAACTGCACTGCCTAACTGCACTTCTAGTGCCACGGTCCAGTCTCCGGCTAATTTAACAGTTTTTTCCTAAATAACTGTGGTCCAGACACCTATGTAACTTGAACGGTAAATCTTAATGCAGTTTGCACCAGAGTTTGGAGAAATTATTTGGTCAGTAGCTGACATCAACTAACCCACTTTGGATTCCTGCTTTGCGCAGTTTACGCAGGGCGCGTTGAACAACCTGGCGACAGTATTCACGACTACAAGTCATGTATCGAGCTACCTCGGCCAGGGTGCGCCACTCGTTAGACCCGTCGAGACCAAAACGCAATGTCACAACCATACGTTCCTTAGTCGTGAGATTAGCCCGATCCAACAGAGTCCAGACAGAAGAATTTCGCTCGGCAATCTCAGCTCTCTCCATTGGCGGTATCTCGTTGCTAGGGAGTACATCTACCAGTTCCGAAGGGTCGGACTTAGCTTTGACTGCACCCTGAAGGCTGACAGTCACACTACGCAGTTCACAGGCTAAGAGGTCCTCAACTTCCGCGACAGAAATTTCCATCGCTTTAGCTAGTTGTTCTGTGGTTGGGCTAAAACCATAGTGTTGCAGCAAGCGCGCCTTAGCGGCTCTTAGCTTGGTGAGCTTCTCATTTACGTTGACGGGAATTCGGATTGTCCTGCTTTGTGTTGATAGAGCACGATTTAGTCCCTGACGAATCCACCAGTAGGCGTATGTGGAGAAACGGTGTCCACGTGTTGGATCATATTTTTCTACTGCCCGAGTTAGACCAAGGGAGCCCTCCTGAATTAAGTCCAGCAGTTCAAGACCTTTGCCCTGGTAGCGTTTCGCTAAGTTAACTACCAATCTCAGGTTAGCGGTGATCATCTGATTTTTCGCCCTTTCACCGCGTTTGATGATACGCCGCTCCTCGTCAGAGTAGACACATGCTGGTCCGGAGCCACCTGCTGTCATGCAGCGGTCTGTAAGGGCCATCATGGCTTGAACCTTACGACCCATAGTGAGTTCCTGCTCAGGCGTGAGTAGCTGGTGTCGGCCGATCTCACCGAGAAAGGCACTCAGTGAACTCGCCATCGATCAAATTCATCTGGGCTGAACTTAGGGCGAATGCGTTTGTAGGTCTGGCTTGTAAGGAAGAGTTAGGAATTTCGTTTCTTGCAATGTTTCAAGGATTGCTTCATTCTTTGCCAGCATCGGCAACAGTCCAGCCGTTTACCTGAATATCTATCTGGATCTTTCCTCATATAACATGGGTTAGCTGTTTCAAGTAAACGAGGAATTCACCATTCACCTTAACTAGACTATGAGACAAGGGGTTGGTGGGTTTAACCCTTAAGATCCCACTGCTTCCTGCATTAATGGCATGCGGAGCATTGTTCCGCTTACTGCTTAGATCCATGCTTAGTGAGCTTTGCCCACCTGCTTCCGCTATTCATGTATTAGAGGAATATCTAAATACTCCTGAGTCATCTTCTGCTATAGCAACTGACTACGCAAACCATCTTGCTGATAGTACCTATGGCTACCCTTCGCTGTCTACGTGGTGTGTCTGGATTGAGCCTATCATAGTAAATGAGGTGGGTAACGATAAGTGGGCTGGTGCTGTTAGGGCAGCTCTTGAGACATGGTCAAGGGCTATTCCCCTCACTCAGGTAAGCAAGCCAGAGCGAGCCCATATCCAAGTCCGGCACAAGCGGCCATTACTGCGCGAGATCAAGCAAGGATGGAGAGCCAGCAATGGTCGTAGCCTGTTGCAGATTGCTATTGCTGCTCGCAGTGGTGAGTCTTATCTTGAGCCACAGGTAGAAGTTCTTGTCTCCCCTGCCTTGCAAACTACAGTGTTGCAGGGTACAGCACTGCATGAGCTGGGTCATGCCTTTGGGCTATGGGGACATAGCGAAATTGAGGAGGACGTTATGCATTTTCGACAGGGAACTACTTCCTTTCTGCGGCTCAGTAACCGTGATCGCCGCACGCTGAGATGGCTTCGAAACCATTGTGGTAATTTTGGTAAACCATTGGCCTGGCTCCACAGTTATAATTATCAAGAGGGCTTAGTGCTCTTTCCCCGGCGTGAGACAAGAACAGACTGTACATCTCGCCAGCTGACATCATAATGGACTAAAGCTACCTGAAGGTGAAAGACCAGGTCCGCAGCCTCGTTAGCAATAGCCGACATGTCGTTATCTTTGCAAGCCATTACAAACTCAGCACTTTCTTCTCCGATCTTCTTGAGTATGTGGTTTTCACCGTTGTCAAACAGCCTGTTAGTGTAGCTTCCGTTTTTAGGGTGGCACTTGCGCTTCTCTATCAGCCGGTGCAGCTCAGTGCAAGCGTCAGCAGGTGGTAGTAGAGCTGCAGTAAACTTTTTTTCATTGTCATCCCCACATTTCTGAAAGAAACAGCTGCGTCTTCCAGTGTGACAGGCAATATCGCCAGTTTGTTCCACGCTGAGCAACAGTACATCAGCGTCACAATCATGGCGGATGCTGTGCAAGATTTGAGTGTGACCACTCGTCTCTCCCTTGCGCCATAGGCTACTACGAGACCGGCTCCAATAATGCACCTCACCACTATCCAAAGTACACTTGAGTGCAGTGCGATTCATCCAGGCCACCATTAGTATAGCTCCGTCTATCCAATCTTGGGCTATAGCTGGGATCAGCCCAACTTCATTAAAATGGAGGGTGTCGATGAAAGCGAGGTCGAAAGTTCGCATTGGTCTTTGCTGGCATCTCACTGAGTAACCTAATTCTCTTGCAGTGTTAACCAAGCCCCACGGATTTTGACGGCTTCACACCTCATTCAGGGAGCTCCAACTCCCTACACCTGCAGCAAACAATTTGATGGATATCCCTGCTGCCACCGCCAGTGGCGCCATCTTGGACACTGTCGCTATGTACATGGCTACAGCCGCAGCTTTACTATCTGGTTTGCTGCATTAGAGCTTGACGACTGCGGATTCATCGTCGATTTCTCCAGTTTGCGACCCTTTGAGGAACAGCTGAGGCAACAATTCGATCACACTTTTCTTGTAAATGCTGATGATCCATTGCTACCAGAATGGCACCATCTCCATAAGCTTGGTGCCATCGACCTGCGGGTAATGGTGAATGTTGGTATGGAGAGCACAGCTAGGTTAGTATGGGAATGGATCAATGAGCTATTGCTTGAGCGTGAAGGTGGGCGCAGTTGCTGTTGGTGCGTTAGTGCACGAGAAAATGCTGTTAACACAGCTTATTTCCAAGAAGTACCCTCTTGGTTCCTCGCCGGCTAGGCACGGATATGTAGCACAGATCCTCAAAATCTTTGGAGACCTGCCTTCGCACTTTGCAAAATCTTTTTTAAGAAAGAATATTTGTAGGGTATCTGAAGTGAACCTGTTAAGGCAACTGTTACAATATCTCAACAGGGATATCTCTAGATGACTGATAGCTCTTTCAGGTTGCCTCGATTACAGCTAAGTGCTTTGGCAATTCTAATAAGCTCTCTTAGCTTTATTGTGCTGGCACTGCCTGTAGAAGCTCACCACCCTATAGGAGACCTCAGCCCTAAAGACTATAACATTTGGCAAGGTATAATTAGTGGTTTAACTCATCCAATCTTTGGAGTCGACCACCTTATTTTCTTGATGTCAATAGGTTTGACGGGACTAGCCAGCATTCATAGATGGGTAGTGCCTCTAATTGGTTGTACTATTGCAGGGTCTCTTGCTGGATTGATTTCGCCGCCACTATTAATGCAAGAAGCTTGGGTTGGTCTCAGCTTAATTGCTCTGGCTGTGGTAGCCCTAAGAAATTTTCCCCCAGTCTGGGTGTTGCCCTTGATTACAGTCCACGGCTACATATTGGCTGGAACAATGGTAGGAGCTAAGATAATACCTTTAGCAGGCTACCTTTGTGGACTCGCGCTCAGTGAGCTAGTCATTATCATTGGAGGCTTTTTATTAGTACGGCGCTTTCAACCCCAGCTTTCTCTGCTAGCAGGGATAATCACTGGCTTCGGTCTTTCAGTTGCTGGAGCTGCCGTACTGTCTTAGATACCTATCAACTTTAGCTATGGCAGAATCATCTTAGATTCTTAGATATTGTCCTGTAACATTATTTATGTTCTCCACGTCAGGATCGGACAGGTAACTTGCAAGGTGTTTATATAGTCCTATGTTACTCAAGATTTGCTTGTTCTATGTGCTTCTCAGGTGAAGCTGAGTTGTTCATTGCACACATCTACCTGGGCCATGCTACCTTCACCATAGCGACCTGCCAAAATTGCTTTGGCAATTGGGGTTTCCAGTTCACGCCTAATTGCCCGCTTCAAGGGACGTGCTCCATAAGCTGGATCGTAGCCGGTTTTGGCAAGCCAATCTAAGGCATCTGCACTAAGTGTAAGAGTAACCTTAAGCTTCTGGAGTCGTCCAGCTAGATGCTGTACCTGGAGCTCGACAATTTGGCGCAGTTCTTGGCGGCACAAGCTGCGGAATATAATTGTCTCATCAAGACGATTGAGGAACTCAGGCCGGAAATAAGTACGCAAAACTTCATTAACTCGCCTCTCCATCTCTTCATATTGGTTGTCATCCCCAGCAAGATCCAGGATCGACTGACTACCTATGTTGCTTGTAAGGATAAGTACAGTGTTTAGAAAATCTACGGTTCTTCCTTGCCCATCAGTTATGCGGCCGTCGTCAAGAATTTGGAGCATAATGTTAAATATATCGCCATGGGCTTTTTCAACCTCATCAAAGAGGATAACTGTATAAGGGCGACGTCTTACAGCTTCGGTAAGTTGTCCACCGCTCTCATAGCCAACATAACCTGGAGGTGCTCCAATCAGACGACTAACGCTATGTTTCTCCATGTATTCTGACATGTCAATCCGCACCATCGCATCCTTGCTGTCGAACAACTTAGTAGCAAGCGCTTTTGATAACTCTGTCTTACCAACACCAGTTGGACCAAGGAATAGGAAGCTGGCGATAGGACGATCAGGATCACTGAGCCCAGCTCGTGAGCGCTGTATTGCATCTGCTACCGCAGTAACAGCTTGATCCTGACCAATTATGTGTTGATGCAGTTCCTTCTCGAGACTGAGGAGTTTGTCTATCTCTGACTGCACAAGCCTAGCAATAGGGATACCTGTCCAGCGAGCAATTACCTCGGCTATATCGTTTTCAGTAACTTCCTCGCGTAGAAAAGACTTCTCTGCGTCTTGCTGATCTAGTAGTTCCTTTTCTTTCTTCTTTAGCTGGCACTGCAAAGTTGCTAGGGTTCCATACTCAAGTTCAGCAGCTCTATTGAGATCGTAACTTCGCTTTGCTTGCTCAACCTGTAGTTGAACTTGCTCGATCTCTTCCTTTAAAGAAGATAGGGCGTCAATAGTTCCTTTCTCGTTCTGCCACTGCACATTAAGAATATTTTGTTGTTCAGTGAGTTCTGTAAGCTCACATTCAAGACGCTCAAGACGCTCACGGCTGGCACTATCTGATTCCCGAGCTAAAGATAGTTTCTCCATCTCTAGCTGCAAAATTTTGCGATCAATCTCATCAATCTCCTCAGGTTTGGAAGTGATCTCCATTTTCAGCCTTGCGGCTGACTCATCAACCAAATCGATTGCCTTATCTGGCAAGAAGCGATCGGAAATGTAGCGGCTGCTAAGTGCTGCTGCTGCTATGAGTGCACTATCAGCAATACGGACGCCATGATGTACCTCATAGCGTTCCTTAAGACCGCGTAATATAGAGACTGTGTCCTCTACTGAAGGCTGGTCAATTAATACTTGCTGGAAGCGACGTTCGAGGGCAGGGTCTTTCTCAATATGTTGACGATGTTCGTTAAGTGTAGTAGCTCCTATGCAACGCAACTCACCACGAGCCAGCATAGGCTTAAGCAAATTACTTGCGTCCATTGCTCCACCTGTAGCACCTGCTCCAACAACTGTATGGATCTCATCAATAAACAACACGATTCCACTCTCAGAGGCAGTTACCTCCTTGAGGACAGCTTTGAGGCGCTCCTCAAACTCACCACGGTACTTGGCTCCTGCAATCAGTGCTCCCATATCTAAAGCAATAAGCTGCCGACTCTGTAGCGCTGCTGGCACATCCCCATTGATAATTCGCTGTGCTAAGCCTTCGACAATCGCGGTCTTTCCAACGCCAGGTTCTCCTATCAACACCGGGTTGTTTTTTGTGCGTCTGCTAAGGATCTGAATGGTACGCCGGATTTCCTCATCTCTACCGACCACGGGGTCAAGTTTGCCTTCACGTGCAGCGATAGTCAGATCCCGCCCATACTTTTCCAGCGACTCATAAGTTCCCTCAGGATTCTGGTCTGTCACCTTCTGATGACCTCGCACAATTTTAACCGCTTTATCAAGCCTGACAGAATCTGTGCCCACTTGATTCAGAAGAGTTCGACCGTATTGGCTATCTTGGCTTAGCGCGAGTAGTAAGTGCTCGACTGCGACAAAACTGTCATCAAGGGACTGTCTATCCCTATCCGCCTGATCCAGAAGCTTACTAAAACTCTTTCCCAGGTAGACTGATCTAGTACTGACCCGAAGAACAGGCTGTAGAGCTAAGCGCTGTTCAACAGCTTGCCGCAATAGCAATAGATTGGCTCCAGCCTTCTCTAGTATGCGGTTAGCCAAATCTTCTTGTTCCAGCAGCGCTGCTAGTAGATGTTCTACCTCTAGGTTTTGGTGATGCCGTTTTTGGGCCATTTTTTGGGCATTAACGACTGCAGCCCAGGCCTTCTCGGTAAATTGTTCCGCCGTCGGTTGCATGATGTCCTTGAACTTGCTCTTCCAAAAAAACTATGTGCCTTATCTCAGATAACTTAGGTAGAAGAGCCGGTTGTACGTCTACTCGCTCTCAGGTTTTGGAAACCCACTTTTGAATGTTTAAAGTTCTATCGATAAGCTAAGCAAGAATGACAGTTGAGCACAATGGCACCGCTAGACCGAATGCGGCAGATCTTGAGAAACTAGTAGGTCGTGCGCTCGAGCTCTCTGGTCCTAGTGGTGCTGAGATTGAACGTAGTGTCTGGATGGCTGTTCATGAGCAGCGTCACGGTATGCTGCCCAGCGAGTACGATATTCGCGAGATTGATGAGGGGCTGTATCTATCTGCGCTCGAGGCAACGCGTCAGCAAATTATCACTAGTGACTAGATAGCCCTATGGCCTTTAAAGTCTAAATCAGTAGGAACTTTGATCTCCTGCTGCGTAGCTTTTAGTAAACTGCTTGCCCTAGCCTAAAGCTTAGGATACAGTTCAGAGTTGAGTACGCAGCAGTTCTGGCTAAACAGTCAAGATCAATACATGCTGATAACTTGAACTGGGTTTCACTATTGATGTCTTAATAATCTTATCCTAAACTTTTTAGGTGCCCCCAACTCACTTCACGAGATAGGGGCGATCCAGACTCGCTCTACTCGACAATGACTTTACCTACCATGCCAGCACCTCGGTGCGGCTCACAGTAGTAGTCATATGTGCCAGCAGCAGTGAAGGTTTGCTCCCAAGACTCGCCTGGAGTAAAGGCTAAATCACTGTGACTGAGCTCATCATGACCCTCAAAGACAGCGTTATGGGGAGCAAGCTTATTGTTAACGAATTTCACTGTGTCACCGGCCTTGATGGTGATAGTACTCGGCTCAAACGCAAGCATGCCCGCATCAGTTCCTAGCTTGACCTCTACAGTAGCGGCATTAGCATAGGAAAGGTTAAAGCCAAAAACCAGAGCAAAGATACAGCAGGCGGGCAGAACAGAGTGCAGAATTTTGCGCATGGAGCAATCTCGATATTTGGACAATTCTAACGCTGCCAAGCCGTCATTTTTGACTTATCCGAGGTGGTCCCGACAAGTTGGTCAACCACTAAGAAGTCCTGCATGCTCTAGTGCAGATTCAAGTGTAGCGGCATGGCTATGACCACCAAGAGACTCGGGTGTAGTAACTGGATAATAGGTGAAATGCCGTTGGCGAATGGTGAAGCGGTCCCAGTCATTAATCTGGATTGGTAAAATACGGATCAGTACCTCAATCAGCCAGCCTCTGAGTGGTAGCCCTGGCAGGCGACGTACGCCACGCCAGCGGCAAAGTATGTTTACTGCCTCATCAACACTAACAGCTGCTTGTCCCATGACAATACGTTGTAGAGTTCCTCTTCCTTGCTCACAGTTGAACTTATGAGCAGAGGTAGCAAGTCGGCCACAGATGTCAGCAATGTCAGCAGCATGGATAAAGTGGAAGCTAGCGTCAGCGCGAAGAAAGCGAGCTAGCCACAACCAGCGACTTGCTTTCTCTAGACCAGCTGTAAGATAGCTACTAGGGAAATTGCCACGCCCATCGACACGGCCACCAAAGACTAAGGTTGGAAAGACTGCTACTATAGAAGGTGCTAGTGAATGACTCTCGAGCTGCTGAAGACAGTATGCTTTAGTCTTGATATACTCAGTCCCATAAGTCAGTGCTTTAGGAAGTAAACGCAGATCTTTGTCTAAAATGCTAGCAGTGGAAAAATAGATAATCTGCTCGATGCGATTCTTGTCCAGCTGGGCAAACAGTTTTTCAACAGCTACCACGTTAACTTGCTCAGCTCTTTCAGGATCTCCCCAAGCAGTAGCTGTATGTATAACACGATCTACCTGCCACAATATGTCTTTGAAGCGCTCCGAGTCTCTTAGATCCCCTATAAGTAACTGGATACGCGGATGGTTAGCTGAGACTGCAGAAAGCTTTTTAGGGTCTCGTAGCCAGAGCAAAAGCTCAACATCGGAGTGATCTATAAACCAGCGACAGATGTACTGACCAACACAACCACTAGCGCCAGTGATGAGAATTTTTGTAGGCACAAAGCTCAAGCTATGGTCCCAACCCTATCCGCTACGGTCTTACCAGCTTCAAAAAAAGCTCGGCTGTTTTCCTCGGGCGTCCCTGGCAAGATACCATGACCAAGGTTAAGAATGTGATAACGACCTTGGGCCTTACGCACTGTGTCATCAATCCGGTCGCTGATGGCTTTTGGTGTACTGAAAAGGAGTCCAGGATCAACATTGCCTTGTATACCGAGGTGCTGCGGTATTCGGGCACAGCCGTCGGCCATATCAACAGTCCAGTCAAGCGAGATAATGTCTACACCTGTTCTACACATCCTCTCAATTACCCCAGCACTGCCAGAGATATAGAGAATAATTGGTGTATTTGGGTGAGCCTTTTTGACTAATTCTACTACCTTACGTTGGTAAGGTGCGGCAAAGATGTCATAATCAATCGGACTAAGCTGACCGGCCCAAGAGTCAAATATCTGTACTACCTGGGCACCGGAATCAATCTGGTAACGCAGGTAGCTAGCAACTGACTCAGCAAAGTGATTCAGCAACTGGTGCAACAGATTAGGTTCACGGAAGGCCATTGCTTTGATCAACGCGTAGTTCTTGCTACTTTTGCCCTCTACTGCGTAAGCAGCTAAGGTCCAAGGAGCTCCAGCAAAGCCAAGAATGGCAGCTTGATTACCCACACTTTTATTCAATCGCCCTAGAACCTCGCCGACGAAAGGCAAGCTTTCGGCAGGCTCAAGCGCACGCAACGACTCAATTTGGCCAAAGCTGCGGATTGGCTCTTGAATTAGTGGTCCCTTGCTTTCGACAATGTCGAAATTAATCCCCATGCCTGGCAAAGGAGTAAGAATGTCTGAGAAAAGTATCACCCCGTCTGGCCTAAATGCCCTGAATGGTTGCATAGAAATCTCGTAGGAGAGATCTGGGTTCTCAGATCGTTCCCGGAAGCTCGGATAGCGTTCACTAAGATCTCGGTAAGCTTTCATGTGGCGCCCAGCTTGCCGCATTATCCAGACAGGTGGCCGTTCGACTATCTCGCCGCGAGCAGCACGGAGCAATAGAGGGAAAAACTTGCTCATCCAGAACTATTTGGGTAATTTAGACACCTTACCGAGCCCTCACGGAATAGAATTGGCCTCTAGGAAGGCAAATGCTTATCGGTAGAACTAAGCCATAATGACCAAGGCTAGATGCTATGGCTAGTCTAAACTAGAAGCAAGGGGAGCAATTCTTGGGTTATGACGGAAAATAACCACGCTTAGTGGTGGTAGGCAGGACTCGATAGAGTGTGAATAGTTGTGGGCGGAGCGTTCCTGGGCTAACTTACCGCCCATATTGCCAAGGTTGCTGCCACCATAGCGGCTACTATCACTATTGAAAACCTCATCATAGAAACCAGCAACTGGCACACCAATATAATATTGGGGACAGATTTTCGGAGTGAAGTTAGCTATTACAATAACCTGTCTTTCACTTTTGCTATCTTTGCGTACAAAGCTAATAATGGAGTTGCAGTTGTCATTACAATCAATCCACCAAAAGCTATCCTGGTCAAAATCACCTCTCCAAAGAGCCGGTTCTGAGCGGTATAATAAATTAAGGTCACCAACAAGCTGCTGCAGACCCTGGTGTGGTTTGTACTGAAGGAGGTTCCACTGCAAATCTCCCCAGACATTCCATTCAGAACGCTGACCAAACTCCATGCCCATAAATATAGTTTTCTTGCCTGGATGTGTCCACATGTATGACAAAAGTGCACGAACATTAGCGTACTTTTGCCAGTCGTCTCCAGGCATTTTATGTAGCAAGCTGCTCTTGCCATGAACTACTTCATCATGACTAAGAGACAGCATGAAGTTCTCGGTATAATTATAACAGATTGAAAACGTGATGCTGTTATGGTGGAACTGACGTAAATATGGACTTAGCTCAAAATACTCAATCGTATCATGCATCCATCCCATATTCCACTTAAGGTTAAACCCAAGTCCACCCATACTAGTGGGTCGTGTTACCATTGGCCAGGTAGTAGACTCTTCAGCAATTGATAGCACACCGGGAAAGTACTGAAATAAAACATGATTAGCTTGCTTTAGAAAGTTTACTGCTTCAGTGTTCTCCCTGCCACCCTGTTCATTTGGAATCCACTCACCATTTGGCCGTAGGTAGTCGCGGTAGAGCATGGAAGCAACAGCATCAACGCGGATCCCGTCTATATGGAACTGATCAAACCAAAATATCAAATTGGCGACAAGAAAGTTGCGGACCTCGTTGCGGCTATAGTTAAAGATGAGAGTTCCCCATTCTTTATGTTCCCCAATGCGCGGGTCAGCGTGCTCGTACAGATGGGTACCATCGAAGAAAGCAAGACCATGACTATCCTTGGGAAAGTGTCCGGGAACCCAATCAATAATTACACCAATTCCTTCAGCATGGCAGCAATCGACAAAGGCTCGAAACTCATCCGGACTACCATAACGACTGGTAGGCGCGTACCAACCTGTAACTTGATAACCCCAAGAACCATCGAATGGATGTTCTGTAATGGGCAATAACTCTATATGGGTAAACCCTTGGTTTTTAACGTAAGGAATCACGCGATCGGCAAGCTCCGTATAGGTCAACAAGCGGGCTCCTGGCTTTAAATCAGCTGCAGGGATGGGTGAACGGGTGGCTCCGCTAACCTCACAATAGGGCTCATCTATGCGGGCATGGATCCAGCTACCGAGATGCATTTCATAAACAGAGATTGGCTGATCAAGCGGGTCGACGCTGCCACGCTGCTGTACCCAGTCACTATCTTTCCAATTATGATTATCGAGGCAAGTAACTACTGAACCGGTAGCAGGCCGGATCTCATGCTGAAAGCCATAGGGGTCGGCCTTCTGATAACAGTGTCCGTTCTGTGTACGTATTTCATACTTATATAGCACTCCTGCTAGTAGCCCTGGAATGAAGAGCTCCCAGATGCCACCAAGGCGTCGTTGCATTGGATGGTGCCGACCATCCCAAGAGTTGAGATTACTGAGCACTGCTACGCTACGAGCATGAGGTGCCCAAAGACAGAACATGACTCCGGCAATACCATCACGCTCAACAGGATGGGCTCCCATCAATCGCCAGATGTAGTGATGATTGCCCTCAGCGAAAAGATGAAGATCTACCTCACCCATCCATGCGTCGCGGAATGCCCACGGGTCATACTGCTCATGGGTAATGCAAGCCCGCCGGACTCGAACGCGGTAATGGCTGCCAGGATTATATGGGACAGATGCCTCAAAGATCCAAGGGTGATGAGGAGTTTCTGTCGCTAGAACATTACCGTTCGATATTAAGTCTACCTGTTGGGCCTCCGGCATCCAGACTCGAGTCACCCAATCTTTGCCTATTTGGTGCGGTCCGAGCACAGCTAGGGGCTGATCGTGACGGCATTCCGCTAGCCGTTGACCGCTCTCAACCATCCAGTCGAGAACTGCGCCAGAGGCCATCGCTCGTATGTTAACTGGTCGGGAGCTTAGGCTGATTTCTCTCCTACCTGAAAGACAAGCTCAGGTTTGGCCTTCTGGACTGAGGTAGCTCCCTAGGACTCCATTTATAATGCCGAAGCCAGTAATTTTAGGGGCTAGCGAGATCATGGCTAATATCTAGCGCAGTTTTACGAGATGCCAACTAAATTAAATATGAGCGTTAAAGCTTCACTAGGTTATAATGTCAAAATTTGGTAGCCTGTTCTAAGACAAGTGGCAGTAAATCCAAACGTGACTCTTCCAAATATAGCAGTAGCGTAATCACTTGACAGTCGATTGAGGGAGGTCCACACAATCCCTCTGAATGGCCGGGGTTAACACCTATAGCCGGCCATGTAGCAGCAGCTAGAGAGAGCCGCAGCCTCTCTCCCGGTGCTAGCTCTGTTAATAGTGGTTGCATCAGGACCTTGCACTGTTGGGGAGCTAGGGCCGTACTGCCTCGGAAGCGCCGCACGCCTGTAGTGAGTTGATAAGCACAGTTGGTTGAATCAAGGACTCTCGAGAGTGCTATGCAAAGATCGAATCCAGGCTGATCAGCCTGGACTGTCAGGCTAAGTCGTGGGCGTCCCTCCAAACATAGAGGTTCTGTTAGCGGTGCACTGGTAAATGTGGCTACATCGCTGCGGCAGTCTATTGACACACGGTTGACTAATCCTGGAGTCGGACTGAGGTGACCGCCAATAGCTGGGGCAGGACGCCAGGGATCATGCACAAGTTGAACACAGCCAGCACCGGTTCCGTCAGGAATAAGCTGACCTTCTAGCAATTCGTGGCACGCTAGCCCACTACTGTATAGAGACCATGTACCTCCTGAAGAGCCAGAGGCAAATTGCCATCGTTGCCGTCCAATATCCCAAAGCCTGATGTTGTTTTCACCATCAGCCTCAGAATCTCTATTCTGCAAGTGGCGCTGGAAAAAATCCAACATTAGATTCTGAACGCCAGGCCACCAAGAGAGATGAGTTGCTGGGCCAATGTATAGTTCGGGTCTGCCGCCAGCAGCCTGAGAGCGCTCATACAGGTCAATTAAACCACACAGATGGGGATCCCACCAGCCCCCTAATAACAGCATAGGTTGTCTCAACCAGTTAATAGGTGGCTGGTGAAGCAAAGTTTTGCCTCCATCAAACCACCTGACTACCATCCCATTAGGGTCAAGCGTTCGTAGCAGCTGTAAACCATTGTACAGATAACTACCGTCGGCAAGAGCGTGGTGAATTGTTGTCCAAGCTTCATTATCACTGTATCGACGTGCTCGCAAAGCGGCCAGCTGCAAACCCCATCCTAAGCCAAGATGCCACCACTCAGCTCCACCCTCTCGGCTCCAGTGAGAGTCTTCGTCAAGACCGGTCATGGCCGGGGCCAGACAGCTAGGTGGCGGAACATCTTCCTGGCTAAGAAGTTGGGTAAGACCTTGGTACGAGAAACCATAGGTGCCGATCTTCCCATTGCACTCCGGTAAGGTTCGTAGCCAGCGATGAGTCACTGCCGTGTCAGCAGCCTCTTGTCGAAATCCGTGGAACTCTCCGCCTGAATCACCCTGCCCGCGTACATCCTGGATTACTACTAGAAAGCCATGCTGCGTCCACCAGCATGGCGGAGCAATTGTCACAGTTGAGGCAATAGCACGACCGTAGGGCTGCCGCATCAATAATGTGGGCCAAGGTCCATCGCCCTCTGGTAACCAAATGCGGGAGATCAGGCTAATGCCATCATGGGTTGTCAATTCGACATCGCGCCACCGCTGGTTTTCTGGCACCCCGTTTATGTTTGATCTCTTCAAACCTCAGCGTACGCCAGGGCAGGACAGGCCAACTACATAAGTCACCAGGACCTCAGCCTCTGTAACGCTGATGTTGCGAGCTAAGGCGATTTGGTTTATAGCCTGAGCTGAGTAAGCAGATATACTCTTCTGGTTCAGAGAGCTAAAGTAGTTGCAGAGACGACTGGCCTCCTCAGGACTTTGTTTAATACTATCAAAAAGACCGGATTGGGCCAGTGTTACGGCTGGTAAGGTCACAGCCAGCATCAAGCAAGAAAGACAGTGCACTAACCCTTGTCAACAATGCTTAATAGGGTTGTTTAGCACCCTCAAGCCAAGCTGAGGGTAATCCTTTTAGCATAGGCTCTGTTCTTCTTGTGCCTTCTGAATCCAGCGCCTAGCCTGAGCTAAGCTCACAATGTGTGAACCTTGATATACTCTTACTCCTAACTGCCGCTTCAACTTACCCGTGTTGCGCACAAGTTGTTCTGGTGTTGCTGTAGCTAACGCTCTTACTGTTGCAATCCCGGAATACATTAGCAATGCTGCGTCTGCTGGTGCCAGTGCTACATCGCAAACCAATCCAGCCATCCCTCGCAGTCGGCGAAGATTACGCTGGCTTGCATAAGGCCAACTGGAACACAGTCGAGTGACTGCTGATTCGTCAAGCTGACGGAGTTGACCCCATCGCTGGATGCCAGCCTGTTCAAGTGCAGCTTGCTCATGGCGGAAGCTTTGGGGCAGCGGATCGATAGCTAGATCAGCGAAATACACGCTCCATCTCACCAATGATTATGGGTTCACTGACGTCCTCCTCAAGATGTCGAAGTTGGCGCAGGCGTACTTGAACTGAGAGACCACCCCGACCGCTGCTGCGGATGTTTGCAGCTACCTGCTCAAGGGTTGGCTGGATTGCGCTCGATGAAATATCCTGTGGAGCTTGAGCAACAACTAGATCCTTGCCGTTGTCAAAGACTATAGGAACTCTTATGGCTCCTTTAACAACTACAGTACGAGTATAGCTGACGTCAAAAGCCCAACTACTGAACGCTAGTAACAAGATAAAGCTTGAGATTCCAACTAGCCGGAAGCGGAATCCCCACCGCGCTAGAAAAGCAATAAAAGTAAGGGCGACAAAGATCAGACTAGAATAGACTAACCAGGGAGTGGATGTCTTGATCAACTCTGGGAAAGACATGAGCTGGCAAGGGTGTGAGTATGCTCGCATTTTGCTTCCACTCTTAGGGCCGGTGGATTGGAGCAATGGGCCGGGAACACAGTATCCGCGCATTGCGTAGGTGGCAGACCACTGCTGCTATCGTCTCTGCTGGTGTAATCCTGTCTTTAGGGATTAATCGCTCAATAAGTCTGCTCTATAAACATATATGCCCAATCCTGGAAGATTGGATCGCTGTACCACTGGGCCATCCTGTCGAATTAGGTTCTTTCCTTGGATTGCATCCTTGGGGCTTTACCATCGGCCCGGTCCGGATGTTACCAAAGTCTAAAAGCAGCCCCGAAGTGTTGCTCAATCGCCTCGAACTTTCCTTGTTACCGTTGGAGAGCCTGCGACGCTGGCGCCCAGTTGCCAGGATGAGCGTTCATGATGCACGCGTTGATTTAAAGCAAGGTCTGCAAAGCATCTCTCAAGTCTTTGGTTCGCCTAAAAAAGACTCAATGCCAAATCTAGATCTATATATACGTTTTGATAGTCCCGCACACATCTATATACAGACAACTGGATTGAGGCTAACAGCAACAGCAAGGCTAGTTGTGCAGTTAGCTGAAAACTGGGCTGGTGGAGAGATCCAACTCTCACTGCCAAGTAATGGACAGGTGTGGCTTAGTGGGCGCGGAAGGTGGAATCAGCTTGACTTCGATTTGAATAGCAAAATTGAACGCCTCCAACTACAGCCTTTTCAGCAGCAGCTGCCTATCACCGATCCGCTCCGGGCTTTTGGTCAAATAAGCGGGGCACTACAATTACGCGCTCAGAATAATCGCTTTGGCTGCCGTGGTGGAATTTCCCTGACTAGTTTACGACTACAAGGAAAAACGTTAAAGGAGGTATTGAAGACACCGGAAACTCGTCTAACTTGTCGCGATGATCGTCTGTCAATTTCTAAGAGTCGCTGGGCCTATGGGTCATGGAGAGTGATGCTTGCTGGTGGATTGCGCCTAAATCGCTCTTATGGGATTGACTTTTCGCTCGAGAAACCTGGCGACGGACATAGCTTTCAAGGTCGCCTTGATGGCCCCTGGCAACAACCCCGTTTCCGCCTGAATGGAGATTGGGTTCTTAGGCAATACCCACTTAATGACAAGCCAAGCTTACGACTTGAGTTAGATGGCGACTGGCGTGATATTCAAAGACCTACTGTAAACTTAAAGAGATTGGGTCTGCAAGCTGCTGGGGTAAATATCCATGCAAGTGGCAGTATTTATCCCGAGCTTGGTGTTACAACCAATCATTTACTAGTCGAAGAATCAGCTTGGAGGGACTTACCATTAGTATCTAAATTTCTCGGTGACCTTGCATCAATTCATGGCAAGCTAGCACTCAGTGGTCCTACAAATAGACCCACTGCTAGCTTAACTGCTTCTCAAGCAAAAAGTGCGCTGCTAGCAAACTGGTCTTTGCGTTCAAGTTGGTCTGCTTCCGATAGCTTGGCTCGGCTGGAGTACTTCCGTAGTCCTCATCTATTTATCTCGGCAGAGCTACCACTTCTTATTAATGAGGATGTTAAGCCTGGCAATTTATTTGCCACTTTAGATGTTAATTCCTTCCCACTTAGGAGGCTTAGTCCGCTACTAGACATAACTACGGACGGCACTCTCAGCTTGGCTGGCAACATTCATGGCCCTCTCAATTCCATAAAACCTGACCTTAATCTAGAGCTCATTAATCCTCGCGTGGGCAACTTACGCTTACTCGAACGCTGGGCGGGCCGCTTTAATGGTTCTCTTGGCATCGGCGGTATACTGCAGATGTCTCACAGTGCTGCAACTCAGGGATCGCTCAAAGCCCACCTAGGGAGCAATTGGCTACTGCAGCAGGTTCAGCTAAATCGTCAGGGAGGTACTTTATCTGTAGCTGGTTCTCCTACACTTTACCGCTGGCGTGCCAAGAACCTGCCGCTTAAAGGGATCGAGCTAATGCTACCGTTGAAACAGCAATTCAGTAGAGTTGATGGCCAACTTAATGGTAGTGGTGACATCAGCTTGCAACCTCTGTTGGTGCAGGGTAAAGCTAGTCTACATAGACTTAGTGCTATAGGAGTTGAGTTTCAAAGAATCTTCCTTAGTGGCCAATACAATAGTAATCATTTCCACTTTAGTGGTGAGCTGTCACCACCCGGTACAGGTTATGTAAATTTCAACAGTAGTGGCCAGCGAGGTGGTAGCCTAACAACAACGCTTAAAGCTAGTAGTCTTGATACTCGTTGGCTTGCATCAGTTCTGATGCAGATACCAAAGTTTAAAAATAGCGCTTCTACAAATAATAGCCTGGTGACAAATCTGAGATCTACATTGACAAATAGTTTTAGAAAGCTTTTAGAAGATTTCCCAAAAGATGTTCAAAAAGAGCGCAAAACTCTGACTGCTTCCTATCAGGGTAGAAGAACTTATAGTAAGTTAGGTTACCCTGAAGAGCTACGAGGCCAGATAAACGCTGAGATCAGTATCTGGCGGGAGAGTCATCACAAAAACTTAGGTATTGATCTTCAGGCTCGTGGACACCTTTGGACTGAGGAACAGAATCAAGACCGAGCCCTACAAAATCGTCCATTCCTTATCACAATCAGAGGTTCACTACAGGAGGGCAAAGGTGAGTTTTTCTTGCTACAGTTTCCTATCTCGCTAATAACTATTATCGCACCGATGCCCGGAAACTTGCAGGGATCTCTCAGCATGCGTGGTCGGTATCGACTCGGATTGGGCTCACCAGAGCTAAGGGCAGAGCTGAAGCTAGAAAAAGCAAAAGTCGGTTCCTTTGGTCTCACACTCGAGCGTGGTCAGATCAGTCTTGTTGATAATGCTGCTGTTCTGAATCTGGCCTTGCGTGGTTCTAGTAGTCGTCAGTCTGTAGTCTTGATCGGACAGGTACCCCTCAGCCGTCAGAAACCACTTGATGTTCGCCTGGAATGCTATGGGGATGCCCTGCGATTCTTGACAGGCTTTGCCGAAGACGTTGTGGAGTGGAGATCGGGTAGCACAAGCTTGAAGATCTCACTTGGAGGCAAGCTTAGCAATCCTAAAGTTAATGGCCTTCTTATTTTGAAAGATGGTATTTTCAGGATAGGTGAACAGCTAGTTAGTGAAGCACAAGCATCGATAATCTTTAATTTAGATAAAGTTTATGTTGAAGAGCTTTCAGCACGAATTGGCTCTCAGGGGACACTTGTAAGTCAGGGTACTCTCTCACTCCTGCAGCCTACCTTCGGACAAAGTTCCCTCATGATCCGTGCTAAGCAACTGCAGTTGTCACTCCCAATCGCGACAGTCAACCTCGACGGAGACTTGCAAATTACAGGAGCAGTCATTCGTCCGCAAATTGGTGGCCAGCTAATTATGAGCAATGGTCTGCTTACTCCCACCCGCTCCGTATTCGTAAAGCGTGACCAAGGGACAGTGCCTATTCTTGCTAGCAAAGCAAGCATGTTACCTGGAGAAGGAACGTCTGGAATTACGACGGTTGATATCGATGACTTACTTGAGGAAAACTGGGATTTCCAAAAGATTCTGGTATTGCTCGGAGCGGATGCAGCATCTCCAGGTAGTTACACTCCGGAGATTAGAGCGCCAGATATAACAGCTATCCACTTCGATGGCCTGCGTCTGCAGCTTGGCCCAAATCTTCGAGTCCGAGTTGCGCCAGTCGCTGATTTTCGCGCTGCCGGATTTCTCACACTTAACGGACCACTTGATGCAAACCTCGAGCTGCAAGGAGTTGTCCGCCTACTTGGCGGTCGCGTGAGTCTATTCACCACAGTTTTCATGCTCGACCAGAGCATGCCCAACGTTGCTGTGTTTACTCCTTCTCTAGGTTTAATTCCCTATGTTGACTTAGCAATGGGTACTAGAGTTTCGGAAAGCATAAATGATGTAGGCAATGATGCTATTCCTACCCAGATTTTCGACAACAATGGTAGTGGTGATACAGGTATTAGTAGAAGACTACAGCTAGTACAAGTAGCGGTTACAGGATCTGGGCCAGCAAATCTTCTAGCAGAAAATATTAGACTGCGCAGCTCGCCGCCTATGCCCCGGTCACAACTACTAAGCCTGATCGGTGGTAATTCCCTCGCTGGCCTTTCTAGCGCTGGTGCAGGAACAGCACTTGCTACTATGCTTGGACAATCTGTGCTTTCGCCAGTCCTTGGAACATTTGGTGAGTTCCTTAGTCAAAGACTACAATTCGCAATCTACCCTACCTATATTACACCCAAAATTCAGGCTCACCGGGAGCGTATCTCCGGCCAAATACCTCCCCGCCTTGCTATGGTTGCCGACGCTGGCTTTTCAATTACTGATGGTCTTGAGTTCTCTACCTTAAGTATTCCCAATCGTAGTGATATAGCACCACAGGCTATGCTATCTTATCGACTTAGCGAGAATATGAGCATATTTGGCTCAGTCAATAATGAAGGCAGTTGGCAAACTCAGTTACAATTATTTCTTCGCTTCTAGCATATGCTGCATGTGATTGGGGTTGACATTAGTATCACGTCTATGAAGCTGGGATTATTTGATAAAGACGGTAGTCTGCTATCAGGCAAGGTCATACCAACACCAAAACTCACAACTCCAGGTACCCTAACTATAGCACTGTGCGAAGCTGTTACTGGTCTCGATCCTGATCACCGTGCCAGTCTAATCGGCATAAGCCTCCCTGGGCTGACAGATGTAACTGCTCGCGTTGTTTGTGCCTGCACTAACTTCCCTGGCTGGGAAAATGTGCCACTTGCCGAATGGCTCGAGGCACGCCTCGGTCGCCAGGTAACTCTGGAAAACAACACTAGCTGCACTCTTGCGGGGGAAGCTTGGAAGGGATCAGCTGTGGGCTTTATCAACGTGGTTTTATTAACATTTGGTTCTAGGGTGTGCGGGAGTGCGATGCTTAAAAGGAAGTCTCTCATTGGTTACAATGGAAACTTTGCTGAACCTAGCCTGATTGGCTCGCAATCACATTATGATAACAGTATACGTGAACAGCCTATGGGTACCAGAATCATTAGATACCACTGCAGTAGCGATCTAGCAAAATTAGCTCAAGAAGCTGATGCAGGCAACCAGAGAGCACTTACCGCTTGGACCAGCTATATTACAACATTGGGGCTTGGTATTAGTAGTCTTGTCTACACATTTACCCCCCAGCTTGTTCTGCTTAGTGGTCTTCTTGTCGGTAATACCTATCATTTTCTTCTACCAAGGATCTACCAAGAATTAACACAGTGTGTACAACAGCTTGTGAGTTATGAAGGTTTATTGATCCGCTCCTGTACATTGGGCAATGATGCAAGCCGACTAGGTGCTGCACATCTAGCTCTAAAGCGCCTAGCGGGAATGTAAACCATGTAGTGGAACCAGGATGATGTTTGGGGTTATCTGCCTTATCTACTGTTGTGACCCTACCGACCAATGCAGTACCTGATCCATCTCCCGAGCTTCTCGCTCGTGCCGCTACCGTACGGCAAGCAGCAGTAAGCCTAGGTCAGTGCGACGAAGAGAGGCGTCGCCAGGCTCTGGTTTCTATGGCAAGTTCTTTGGAGGCCTGCGCGGATGAAATCACAGCTGCTAACCAAAAAGACCTTAAGCAAGCTCAGGTTAACGGTCTAGCGCCAGCACTAATTGACCGGTTACAGCTAGACGAGAAAAAGTTGGTAAGTGCTATTACCGGAGTGAGACAGCTTGCTACTCTCCCCGATCTACTTGGCTGTCGCCAGCTACACCGCAAACTTGATCATGGTCTTGTTCTAGAGCGTGTAACTGTCCCACTTGGAGTTCTTGGAGTGATTTTCGAAGCCCGACCTGATGCTGCAATTCAAATATCTGCCCTAGCAATTCGTTCTGGCAATGCAGCTATTCTCAAGGGTGGCAATGAAGCTAAGTCAACCAATATAGCCATTATAGCTGCTTTACAGCAAGGGCTTAATCAGGCTGGCTTTGATATCAACGCTCTTGCCTTGCTGACTACGCGCTCCGAAAGCCTAGCTCTGCTAAGGCTTGATGGGTTAGTAGATATAATTATCCCGCGTGGTAGTAATGATCTAGTCCGTTTTATACAAGACAATACCCGTATCCCGGTGCTAGGTCATGCTGATGGAGTATGTCATCTCTATGTTGATGCTGCTGCAGACATAAATCATGCTCTTCGAATTGCTCTTGATGCTAAGACACAATACCCAGCAGCCTGCAATGCTATTGAGACTCTCCTAATCCATCGGGATATTGCTGCATCTTTCCTAAAGCAAGCACTACCACTATTCCATAAGGCTGGTGTACGACTACTGGGTGATGAGGATAGCTGCTACCTTGGTGTCACTGAGGTGGCAACTGAAGACGACTGGCATCGTGAATATCTTGACCTTACATTAGCAATATGCACCGTGTCCGATATTGATTCTGCTATCGATCACATTCGACGATATGGGTCCCGGCATACTGAGGCAATTGTTACTAATGATAAGGCAGCAGCACGCAAATTCTTACGTGCAGTTGATAGTGCTGGTGTCTTTGTCAATTGCTCGACGCGCTTTGCTGATGGGTTCCGTTATGGATTTGGCGCAGAGGTTGGTATCAGTACCCAGACACTTCCTCCTCGAGGGCCTGTTGGCCTAGAAGGGCTAATCACTTACCGTTACCTGTTGCATGGTGACGGCCACACTGTAGCTGACTATGCTGAAGGCCGCCGCCAGTTCCATCACTGTGATTTACCTTTGTGATGTCTATTCCCTTTCACCTTGCACCTGGTTGCGATGCTGTACATGTCTCTGGTCTGCGTCTTTGGGCTCATGCAGGTGTTTTAGAGATCGAGAGGGTTGCTGGTCAATGGCTTAGTCTTGATTTTAGCATTTGTCTCAATCTTAATGCAGCAGCTCAAAATGATAATCTATGTGCAACAGCTGACTACAGCCTAGCTATCCAGCAACTGCAACAGTTAGCATCCGAGCTTCATTGTTTTACTCTTGAGCACTTCAGCGAGCAAGTACTAGATCGACTGGAATCTTTATATGGACCAGTCCCGATGCGCGTCTTGCTGTGCAAGTGTGCAGCACCGGTGCCAGGATTTGATGGTGTAGTAGCTGTAGAACGTCGTCGTAGCTGGCCTGGTAATTGCTGACCTTAGACTAGATCCACAACTATGGTAGATTACCTTAAGCAAAACTCTAGTCCTCCTCTAGTCCTAGTCCATGGGCTTTGGGATAGTCCTAGGCTGTTCAACCCTCTCAGACATGAGCTTGGTGAGTATGAGATTCAACTGCTAGCACCGTATCTGCCACACCGCCTAGGTGCAGTACCACTAACTTACCTAGCTGAACATCTTGACTCTCTGATCTGCAAGCACTTTGGCAATTACCAGATTATCGACCTTCTCGGATTCTCAATGGGCGGAGTAATTGGCAGAATCTGGCTACAGAATCTTGACGGTGCAGTTCGCACACGCCGTTTTTTTAGCGTTGGCAGCCCACAAAGGGGAACACTTACTGCCCAGTGGGTTCCCTCTTGGATGTTTGCTGGGATTGCTGACATGAAGATAGGTAGTTCCCTACTTCGCAGTCTTAATGCTGATACAAGTATACTTGGTACATTGAAGTGTGTTAGTTTTTTCTGCTACTGGGACTTGATTGTGTTCCCAGGTTGGAATGCCACGCTGCCCTGCGGAGAACAATATGCAATACCTGTGCTGACACACCAACAGCTCTTACGTCATCCTGTAGCACTTAAGTTACTAGGCAGGTTACTAAGACAGGCTTAACTTACAATGTGGCTATACTGGTTACTAAGTGCAAGCTAAGCCAGACTGATGGATCAGAGCCTCACTTGTCGGTAATCGGCCACGAAAAGCCTCAAATAGCTCTAGTGGTGCTCGACTGCCACCCTTACTAAGAATATTAGCCAGGAAGTTGGAGCCAACTCGTCTTATCTGCTTTTCATCGTCAAGACCAGCTTCCTTAAACGCAGCAAAGATATCTGCACTAAGTACCTCAGCCCATTTGTATGAATAGTAGCCCGCAGCATAACTACTAGATGCAAAGATATGCGCAAATTGACATAGAAGCTGATCCTCATCAATTGGTGCAAGTACAGTAGTCACAGCAGCAATCTTGCGGCGCAGATCCTCGGGCGAGTGGTTATCTTCTGGTTTCCAACTGCTATGTAGACGTAAGTCAGTGAGTGCTAAATGTATCTGTCGCAAGGTGGCAGATCCAGCCATAAATGTCCGGTTTTGCAACAAAAGCTCATAGTCTTGTTCTGATAGCGGCTCCCCGGTTTGCCAATGATGAGCCATGCTGAACAAGGTCTTTCGCTCATAGCACCAATTCTCCATAAACTGGCTGGGTAGTTCAACTGCATCCCACTCAACACAATTGATGCCAGCAGCATGGGGGTAGTTGACATCAGTAAGCATGTGGTGCAAGCCGTGACCAAACTCATGAAAAAGAGTCTCAACCTCTTCGAAACTCATTAAGCTGGGCATATTCCCTATAGGTGGCGTCTGATTACAGACCAGATAGGCGATAGGCAACACCGCATGGCCTTCAGCACCATGGCTGGGTACTAGGCATTCGCTCATCCAGGCACCACCGCGCTTGCTAGCTGGGCGACTATAGGGATCAAGGTAGAAGTAGGCTAGGGGTAATCCATCAGGATCTAGCACACGGAAGAATCGCACATCTTCATGCCAAACTGGAGCACTGCCATCAGCTGGTTCAATGTAGATGTTAAATAAACGCTTGCATAATTTGAATAAACCACTAAGCACTTGTGGTAGAGAAAACCAAGGTCGTAGCGACTCCTGGTCAAAGTTCAGATGTTCGCGCCGCAACCGCTCGGCCCAATACATCACATCCCAAGGTTGAATATTGTGACTCTCAGGTGCACCACATTCTGCAGCAAAGTTGCACAGCTGTTGTAACTCAGCTTCTGCTACTGGCAGTGAGGCTAAGCGTAGCTCTTCGAGCAGTAACTCTACGGCGTCAGTCTTGCCGGCCATCTTGCTAGTGAGGCTAAATTCTGCCCAATCCTTGTAACCTAGCAAAGCAGCTTGGTGGATGCGTAACCTGAGAATCTCCTCAGTCAGAGGTCTATTATTGAATTTTCCCTGACTTGCACGACTTACGTAGGCACGATAGAGCTTCTCACGCAGATTCCGGTTAGTGGCATAAGTAATCACAGGCAGATAGCTAGGCGTGTCAAGACCGAGAAGCCAGGGGCCCTGCTCTGTAGTGGGTGGACTGCCATCTTTACGCCTATTGCCAGCAGCCTCAGCAGCTATTGCTAGCTGCGCTAGTATTCTTAAAGGAATACCTGAAAGGAGCTCACGTTCATGCAGCAGTAATGACCACTCCTGTGTTGCATCGAGGATATTATTACTGAACTGGGTTGCAAGTGTAGCCAGCTGTTCACTGACTATGTTGAAAGTTTCAAGGCTGTTGCTGTCAAGGGCAACACCACGGTGACGCATAGAGAGAAGCTGTTTAGCGAGAATGCGCTTCTGTGTCTTGTCAAGAGTCTTGGCTGGTTGATCTCTTAGACTCTGGAGAGCAAGGTACAGCAATTTGCTCTGCCCAATATGATTCCTGAAACGGACAACCTCAGACTGCTGCTTAGCGTAAGCTGCACGTAGCTCCGGAGTGTTACACACAGCATTCAGATGACTCACAGTACCCCAACTCCAGCGGAGTCGCTCTTCAAGCAAATGCAGTGGATCTATGACTAGTTCCCAGCTTAGCCGTTTGCCAACAGTGAAGTAATTTTTGAGGTTAGCCTCGAACCTATCAAAATTATCATTTAACTCTCGCAGCAGTTTAGGGATGTCCTCTTGAACACTCTGTGCTGTGATCGCTGAGTAATTGGGTATTCCCCGGCCTTTCAGCAATGGGCTGATGGTAGTATCATTGCAGAGGATTGTCATTAGCTAATTAAGCCATATCAAGCAGGTGTGATGTAGCTAATAATGACTCGCTAACAAACGCATTAGCTAGCAGGTTAGTTGAAGCCTCATACAAGTCCATAGCCACACGTGGCCAGATCCCGATGGCAAGTGTTGGTACTAGCAGGGTTAAGCTGATTGTCAGCTCCCTAGGCGAAAGGTCCTGAATTGTTGCTAGTGCAGGGATTCGCGGACCAAAAAAGACACGACGGCACATTGATAGAAGATAGATCGGTGTCAGCACAAGGCCTATAGCAGCTAGGAGAATAGTTATCGTGCGGAAAACTAGTGTAAAGCCCTCTTGGCTAGTGATACCCAAGAAGATAGTAATCTCGCTGATAAACCCACTCATACCTGGCAAGGCAAGGGAGGCAAGAGAACTAGCTAAGAAGAATGCGAAAGTGATTGGTAGTGCTTTAGCTAAGCCACCCATGTTAGGGATCGAGAGAGTCTTCGTACGTTCATAGAAGCAGCCTGTGACAAAAAACATCGCAGCTGCAATTAGGCCATGGCTAATCATCTGCAGCATCGCCCCGCTGAAGCTTAGGGCATCAACTGCACCGATTCCTAGTAGTACGAAACCCATATGACTAACGGAACTACAAGCAATCCGCCGTTTTACATTATCTTGAGCGAAAGCATTAAGGGCTCCGTAGATGATATTGACAATTCCTAAGATGATCAGTGCTGGAGCTAGCTGTAGATGAGCTTCAGGTAACATCTGTACGTTAAACCTTAACAGGGCGTAGCCACCCATTTTTAGAAGAACACCAGCTAGAAGCATGGAAACCGGAGCATTTGCCTCCCCATGAGCATCAGGTAACCATGTATGTAAGGGAAACATTGGTAGCTTGACACCAAAACCGATTAGGAAGCCCAGGTAACAGAGAATCCCGAAGGTGCCATTGACCGATCGGCTAGTTATCTCGGAGAGATTGAGGGTAAAGTTATCGCCAGATAGCGCTAATGCTAGGCCACTTATTAGAATCAGCAGTGAAGCGAGTGCGGTATAAAGAATAAATTTTGTAGCAGCGTACTGGCGGTTACTACCTCCCCAGATGGCGATAAGGAGATAAACAGGTACCAACTCAAGTTCCCAAGCTAAAAAGAAGAGAAGGAAATCCTGCGAGAGGAAAACTAGAGCTTGAGCTGAAGCCTGAACTAACAGTAGAGCGAAGTACAAACGCTCTTTACGTTCTACAGACCAACTCGCAGCTACGGAAAGTAACGTTATGATACCACTAAGTATGGCCAACGGCGCCGAGAGACCATCTACTCCAACAGACCACTCAAGACCTAGTGATGGCAGCCATGGTTGACGCTCCACTAACTGGAGAGCTGCCTGTCCATTGTCAAAATGGCGGCCAAAAGCAACCAGCATCAGTAGGAAGTCAACTGCCAGTACGGCTAAGGCGAGGATGCGTGGGCCTCTGGACGGGCGTGTCTCATTCCAGGGCAAAAGTGGCATCAGCAATGCCCCCGCAGTCGGTAGCAGTATGATCAGGGAGAGCCAGGGGAAGTCCGCTTGACTCATCGATGCCAAAGGCAGTGTATCGCCCATAGCTTTGCAACGAATCTTGACGAACTTAGCAGCTATTTGCATCAAATATTGGGTAGAACTACTCAGGATTAGTCAAACTCCAGTCACTGCCTGCTTTCTGGAGGTTAAGTAGCGGGGCACGACTGGCTACGCCTGCACTCTCCCAGGCTCTCACCATAGCTCGACTGACAGCAGCACCGTTTGTTTTGGTACAGAGAGCAATGATGCTGGGTCCAGCACCGCTGATGGCACAACCCCAGGCTCCTGCCTCAAGTGCAGCCTGACGTACATCAGCACCTCCCCTAATCAGTCGCCAGCGATAAGGCTCGTGCAGGCGATCGTGCATTCCGTCAGCAATTAGGTCACCGTTGCCAGTGCGAAGACCCTGAAGTAATAAAGTGAGGGCGCCTAAATTAATCACTGTATCTCCAATTGGAACAGCTTTCGGCATTGCCCTGCGAGCTACATTAGTGCTGAGGCGAATTGATGGAATTGCCACCACAGCTTTCACCTCACTATTCCACTCACAGCGCACCACTCGCCAGCGTTGGGAAGCAGCCTTGGCTGTCATGCAAAGACCTCCGAGCAAGCTAGGCACAACGTTGTCGGGGTGACCTTCAATGTCGATTGCCAGCTCCAGTAATTTCTCCCGGCTCAAAGGTTCGCCAACTAGAGCATTTGCTCCTACTAAACCAGCAACAATTGCTGTAGCGCTGCTGCCGAGTCCTCGCGCCGGGGGTACTGCAAGACGTACTCGAGCCTCCAGCGCTACAGGTTTAACATTTGCTGCATGCCAAACCCGTTGAGCTGCACGATAGACGAGATTCTCCGGACCACCGCGGAGATGACTGCCCTCGCTGCCCTCAATGATCAGCTCGAAGCATTCACTATCACCCTCAATGCGGCCCATGGTGAAGCGATTGTTTAGATCAAGAGCAGCACCAAGACAGTCAAATCCTGGACCAAGGTTAGCAGTGGTAGCAGGAACGTTGATGATGACTCTCTGGCCGATGTGCGGCAGGCCCATCCCATCTGTCCGGTTCAGGCCAGTGTCCCACCCAGTTCCACAAGCATGCGTGCCCGGCAAGCGGCGCTAAATAGGCCGACACCAGGATCGATTAACGCATGTACCGGGACGGAAGAGACGAATGGCTCGAACCTTCCCTTGGCACGCATTGGGTTTAGGAAGGTTGGCGAACGCAGACCAGAGAGCTGCCTGGCCGCGGTGCCGCCACCAATCCAAAGCCCTCCGCTACAGAGCTCTTGGAGGATGAGGTCTCCGGCAGCAGCACCGTAAGCTCCAAGCCACAGTTGCAGGGCATGTCCCATTAGTTGATCTCCCTTAGCGGCAGCTTTGCTCACATGTGCTGGCAAATCAACGATGTTGTGACTCTGACGCCAGCTAAGTGCCGTTAGCTGTAAAGGATGACTACTGGCTTCAGGCTTCTGCAGAAGCCAACTGGCTATGTGTCCTAAACCAGTTCCACTTACTACTCTTTCTATTGAGAGTCGTTCAAGGTTGAGATCATCACGTAGCCAGACAGCAAGCTGCCATTCCTCTTCGGTGCGGGGTGAAAACTCGCAATGTCCTCCTTCACTTGGCAGGGCAATAAGCTCGTTGGCAAAAGGGATACCTCGAGCCATGCCTAAACCTGTTCCTGCGCCAAGGATCGCTGACGGACCTAGCAAATGCTCACCATCCTGTAAAACCACTTGCTGGTCTGCACTAAAGTGACGAAGACCATAAACAAGTACAGCAAAGTCATTGACTAGCTCAATATGTGTAATTCCTATCTCGGCAGCTAAATCTTCACCCTTTAATTTCCAAGGCAAGTTGGTGATAAGAGCTTCATTATTTTGGACTTTTCCAGCTACTGCAATACAGCCATAATCGGGATAACTTATTTTGTCTGGAAGATTTGTCAAGAAGTAACGTAGCATTACCCTTAAAGAAGGCCATTCCTTTGAAGTAAAGCGTTGAGAATGTAAGCAGTCTAGAGAGGCATCTTTGTCAGAATAGATAGCGAGCAGGGTTTTAGTTCCACCTAGATCACCAGCCAACAGAGAGGTCATATCTATGGTAACAGCTTCGTTATTGCATAGTGGCTAGCTCTCGCTTTTCGCTATCTGCTTGCCGAGCTACTGTGATCAAGTCTGAAACCAATATACTGCCCAGGTTGCCGTGTTGGCGGCTGCGCAAGTTGACAGTTCCTTCCTCTACCTCATTATTTCCAATAACTGCGAATGCAGGAATCCGCATCTGCTCACCAGCACGAATCTGTTTGGCGAGCCGTTCACCACTCCGATCAACAGAAGCACGGATTCCAGCATTATTAAGCTGCATTAGCACCATCTCAGCAAAGGGCCGTACTTTGTCAGTGACTGGAAGCAGCCGGATCTGTTCAGGCGCTAACCAGAACGGGAAGTTTCCAGCGTAGTGCTCAATTAAGATACCGATAAATCTTTCAAAGCTCCCCAAGATGGCTCGGTGTAACATTACAGGTACATGTCGCTGACCGTTCCTTGCAATATAGCTTGCACCAAGACGTTCTGGCATGGAAAAGTCAACTTGAACTGTACCACACTGCCACACTCTCCCAAGACAATCCTTTAAAGAAAATTCAATCTTAGGACCGTAGAAAGCACCCTCTCCAGGAAGAAGTTCCCACTCTAGCCCTTTTTTCTCAAGGGCTTTCTGTAAAGACTCTTCTGACTTATGCCAAATCGCATCACTGCCCACATGTTCCTCAGGGCGGGTAGAAAGCTTGATCAAGACTGTATCGAACCCGAAGCTCTTATATACATTGAAGACTAGATCGATAAAGTTAGATACTTCTGACTGAATCTGTTCCTCAGCACAGAAGATATGGGCATCATCTTGTACAAAGTTACGAACGCGCATCAAGCCATGAAGTGTGCCAGAGGGCTCGTTGCGGTGGCAAGATCCAAACTCTGCCAGTCGTATAGGTAGATCGCGGTAGCTTCGCAGCCCCTGGTTAAAGACTTGTACGTGGCAGGGACAATTCATCGGCTTGACAGCATAGTCTCTGCTTTCTGAGCACGTAGTAAACATATCTTTTTTGAATTTCTGCCAGTGTCCGGACTGTTCCCAAAGAGAGCGATCTACAATCTGGGGTGTGCAAATTTCTGTGTATCCATGATTATCCAGTTGTTCCCGGATAAAACTCTGCAATAGTCGATAGATTGTCCACCCATTTGGATGCCAGAAGATCATTCCAGGAGCATTGTCCTGTATGTGAAAGAGAGAAAGCTGACGAGCCAGACGACGGTGGTCTCGTTTCTCAGCCTCCTCGAGACGTGAAAGGTGAGCTTTCAGATCTGCTGCTGTCGCCCAGGCGGTGCCATAAATGCGTTGCAGCATCTCATTCCTAGGGTCGCCGCGCCAATATGCGCCGGACACTTTCATTAGCTTGAAGTGTCTTAAGTGGCGAGTGTTTGGTACATGTGGACCCCTACACATATCAGTATATTCCTGATGATGATAGAGCTTGATTATTTTATCGTCAGAGATTTCTTCAACAATCTGCAGTTTGTAAGGTTCATCTCGGCTGGCAAATACTCGCCTCGCTCCATCACGATCTATAGTTTCTATCCGGATGTCATAATTGGAAGCAATGAGTTCGTGCATACGCTTCTCAATTGCTGCAAGATCCTCAGGCGTAAAAGGCTTATCGTAAGCGATATCATAGTAAAAGCCATCCTGTATCACTGGGCCAATAGCCATTTGCGCTTTGGGGTAAAGCTGTTTCACTGCATGCCCTATAAGGTGAGCAAAAGAGTGGCGAACTATCTCTAAACCTTCTGGATCATTGGCCGTAATAATCCGTAGTTCAGCATCACTATCAATCCGCATAGCAAGGTCAAGCGGTTGTCCGTCAACCTTCCCAGCAATGGCTGCTCGAGCCAAGCCAGGTCCAATGCTTGCAGCAATATCACTGATGCTAATAGGGCCATTGAACTTTTTGTGTACACCATCGGGTAGAGTAACTATGAGCATGGATAAAGAGAGAATCCTGTGTAAGCAGCCGTCGAAGTGAATGGGATGACGGAGGTACTATCCTATAGTTGGTGCCGCAGTGCCATGAATTCCCTCCCCCACGCCTATGAAAAATTTGGAATTCTGAGGCTGCTGTCTTCCTAAAGTCTCTCTTAATTCGCTACGCGCAGGACTTAAGCTAACTAGCCTCATCATAAATATGTGATAGTGGACGGTCAATAAAGTGTTTAGGTCACTGGTATCTCTGTAAAAGAGCAAACTAGGAGATCACAGCCTCAATACGGGAACTGTGATCTCCTATAGTATCGAATGTCAAGGAGACTTGAAGCATCGCTAAGCTGTGTCCTGTGAGCCTTCTGGACCCGAAGAAGAGTAAATACACAACCGGGTTTCTCACACAGTAACCTCATTCTACTGACTGTTACTTATGCTTAGCAAGATACTCATTTGGCTCGAAGGCCGCTAAATACATTACTTAGGATTAATTAGATAGCCTGGGCAAAAGACCTAGGACACTGCGCAAGCGATGCATAGTTTCCTCAGCCACAACACTAGCTTGGCCATAACCTCGATTTAGCACTCTTTCTAATTCACTCTTGTCTTGCATGAGGTCTTGGTAACGCTCCTGAATGGGCGCCAATGCACTAACAGTTGCTTCCGTCAGAAGTGGCTTAAAGCTTCCCCATTTCATTTCTGCGCACTCTACTGCTGCCGCTTTTCGTCCCTTGCCGCTTAGCAAGGCATATAGTCCAAGTAAGTTGTTAGCCTCAGGCCGTTCGGGATCTCCGAATGCTAAACCTGTTTGCGAGTCGGTCTTCGCGCGCTTGATCTTGCGACTAATTTGTTCAGGTGTGTCAAGCAAGGTGATGCGACTTCCCTCATTGGGATCGCTTTTACTCATCTTGCTGTGACCGTCTGTGAGACTCATAACTCGTGCTCCTTCTGACAGGATCAATGGTTTTGGAACAGTCAGTATCGGATACTGCTTACTACCAAAGCGTGCGTTGACGCGTTGTTGTGCAATGTTACGGGCTAGTTCAATATGTTGTTTTTGGTCTTCTCCAACTGGCACGCACTCAGCGCCATACAGAAGAATATCAGCAGCCATTAAGATTGGGTAGTTTAATAGACCGACAGAGACATTATCATTCTGCTTTGCAGACTTCTCTTTAAATTGGATCATCCTCTCCAACCAGTTTAAAGGGGTAATGCAATTAAGAAGCCAGCAAAACTCACTGTGCTGGTGCACGTGGCTCTGTACAAATACAGTCGACTGGTCAGGATCAATTCCACAGGCTAAGTAGAGAGCAGTTGTTGCTAGCGTATCTGCTGTTAGCTTTGCAGGATCGTGTGAAGCTGTGATGGCATGCAAGTCCACTACACAAACAAAAGTCTCATAGCTCTCTTGCAAAGCCACCCAGTTGCGGACAGCGCCGAGCCAGTTACCCAGATGGAGGGCTCCAGTCGGCTGCACACCTGAGAGAATGCGCGGACGCCCCATGCTTATGCGTGATCTACTGTCGAGTCATCATCAATGGAAACATTAACCTGGTCTGGTTTTGTACCTAGATCTTCCTGATCGATCTCAGATAGCGAAGGCTTGGGCTTAGAGGGACGGGCAAAGGGATCTGGGCGGGGCTCAGCTGAAGCTTCAGAACGTCCGCTATCGCGGCGACGACCACCGCGGGCACCATTGCCACGACGGTTGTCGCGGCTTGCTTGTGCTCGTTGTTGGGCAACCAGCTCATCTAGCTGACCATCCTCCAGCATTTGACCTAGTGTGCGTACTGCAAATCCCAGTACAGCAACTGTCGACCTTAGATGGAAAGCTTCTTGTAAGGCCCTCGCAGCACGGATCTCGTTGTCACTTAGGCGAATCCGGAACCCGCCGCCGTCACGATTACCGCTCCGGCCTCCGCGGAACCCGCTGCGCCCGCTGTCTCGGATAATGTCACCTTGTCCCTCTTGCTGCTGGGAATCACCGTAGGAATCGCTCATGGCCCGTGGCCGGAATCAGGCGCAAGTGTGCCGCATTGCCGATGATTGTGGTAGAGACTCAACTACTATCTGGTACTACCTCAGGCTCACTGCTATATGGGCACATTCCGTAGCCTTCTCCTAAGGGGTTGCAGAATGACAAGAGCTTAAGCAGCACTTACTGTGGCTGCACGACAGACTTTGAGGCGCTTGCTTTCGGCTCAGGACCCTGATAGTTGTACAGACAGTGGATGAGGTTGCTGTTAGATCGGGAACATCACGTAGAGTTGTGGTTGGATCAATTTTGGGTTTGAGAACTGTCCCAAGTATTAAGAGACTCACTGAGATCAGAGTGAGCTAAGACTTGGCCGTTCTGCGGGTTACTTGTGTCGTTTTCGGCTATCCCCAGTGGTCTTCTTACACCGATCTCCTCTCTTCTAAGCAGGACTGTTTTAGCAGTAGGAGCTGTGGTGATTGCTCCATGGTTCATTAGTGACATTCTTCACTGGCCTGGTGGTAGTCTTGGGTTTACGCTTACCGGCCTGGGTGCATGGTGGCTTCTAAGACCCACGACTTTGGTAAAGCCCAGAATTCCCACATCCACACATGGGTGGATACAACATTGTAATGAGGTACTGAATCAATACAGTGCTCTCGAGGAAAAGGCAGGCCTCAACTCGGCAGATATCTCACGGCGACAAGTTTTTGCAGAGGTGATTGATCGTTCCGGACCCGTCACAGTTGCTCTTGTTGGAGCCCATCCAGAGTTGCTGCCTGATACCAGTGCAATTAGCTCTGCTCTAGCTAGTTACGCGCCGGTTATGCTCTGCCGAGCAAGATCACTACCCCGTTCTGATGAAAATTGGACATGGCCAGATGTTCTACGGCAGCAGGATGTACTGATCTATTCTCTGCCAGTACCGTTGCTGGCAGCTGATCTACTTTGGCTTGCGCGCATTTCTCAAGACCAACCAGCCTGGCTACTATTGCATTGTCCGGCAGGTAGCTGGACCTTAGAACTTCAAGAGAGCGTAACTGCTCAGTTACCACAACGTTGGCGAGATCACCTAATCCCTTGGGATGGCAAAGTCAAAACCTTGCGCCCGGCACTAAAGTGTCTACGAAGACGGCTAGAACAACCATCACATATCTTAGCACTAACACAGCAGCGTCTTCTTCGTGATTTGCACTGCGACTGGCAGAACAGCATGGAAGAGTTGCGCCGCAGCCGTTTCCGTCAGTTACAGCAGCGTAGTCAATGGATTACTGCTGGAGCCGTTCTAGTATCTCCACTACCATCTACTGATCTTTTAATCATAGTGATTAGTAATGGTTTGATGCTGCGGGAAATGGCAGCTATCTGGAGTTGCTCGTGGAGACCTGAGCTGCTGCGGGCTAGTGTACACCATCTTGCAGGCGCTGCTCTAGGACAAGGACTTGCAGAATGGAGTGGGCAGATGCTTTTAGGTTCCCTCAAGCTTGATGTCGGGAGCTGGCTTACTGCCGGAACTCTACAAGCAGTCAGCGCAGCTTACCTTACTCGGGTAGTAGGTCGCTCTATGGCAGATTGGATGGCAATAAATGCTGGAGTTACCACACCTGATCTTGAAGAGTTACGAAGACAGGCCCCATTATTAGTAGCTAAGGCAGCAGAAGAAGAACGTTTAGACTGGAGAAGCTTTTTAGATCAGGCTAGACAGTGGTTAAGTCTCCAGCAGATTTCATGGCAAGGATGAGAATAAAGTAGCTTTTCATAACTTCATGAAGTTAGGCCTAAATTCTGCATTGATTAATAATAAATTTTTAGGGTTCCGGAATCACTTGAGTATATTTTAAGTGCTACATAGCTTCCCTGTACTCTCCCTCCTCTTAAAGACTAGGGTGACAAAGGAGGTTCAGCAATTCCATCTTTAAGGCTTTCACCGCTATGTCTACCGCCATTCGCAGCGGTCATCTGAGCAGTTGGCAGCAATTCTGCGAGTGGGTCACCTCCACCAACAACCGCCTCTACGTAGGCTGGTTCGGTGTGCTGATGATCCCCACCCTCCTGGCTGCCACCACCTGCTTCATCGTCGCCTTCATCGCCGCTCCACCGGTCGATATCGACGGTATCCGCGAGCCTGTCGCCGGCTCTTTGATCTACGGCAACAACATCATCTCCGGTGCTGTTGTGCCTTCATCCAACGCCATCGGCCTGCACTTCTACCCCATCTGGGAAGCTGCCTCCCTCGATGAGTGGCTGTACAACGGCGGTCCCTACCAGCTCGTCGTCTTCCACTTCCTGATCGGCATCTTCTGCTACATGGGACGCGAGTGGGAGCTCTCCTACCGCCTCGGCATGCGCCCCTGGATCTGCGTTGCTTACAGCGCCCCTGTGGCTGCTGCCTCCGCCGTTTTCCTGGTGTATCCCTTCGGTCAGGGTTCCTTCTCAGATGGCATGCCTCTCGGCATCTCCGGCACCTTCAACTTCATGCTGGTATTCCAGGCTGAGCACAGCATCCTCATGCACCCCTTCCACATGATGGGTGTAGCCGGTGTATTTGGCGGCAGCCTGTTCTCTGCCATGCACGGTTCTCTGGTGACCTCCTCGCTGGTGCGTGAGACCACTGAGACCGAGTCTCAGAACTATGGCTATAAGTTCGGCCAGGAAGAAGAGACCTACAACATCGTGGCCGCCCACGGTTACTTCGGTCGTCTGATCTTCCAGTACGCCTCTTTCAACAACAGCCGCAGCCTGCACTTCTTCCTAGCTGCCTGGCCGGTTGTAGGCATCTGGTTCACCGCTCTCGGCGTGAGCACCATGGCTTTCAACCTGAACGGTTTCAACTTCAACCAGTCCATCCTCGATGGTCAGGGCCGCGTCCTGAACACCTGGGCTGACGTTCTGAACCGCGCCAACCTGGGCATGGAAGTAATGCACGAGCGCAACGCTCACAACTTCCCTCTCGACCTGGCCGCAGCTGAATCCACACCCGTGGCTCTGCAAGCTCCTGCCATCGGCTGAGTTCCTCTCAAAACAAAACCAAACAGCAAGGTTCGGTTTCAGCACACTTGGCTGAGCTGAACCAACCAAGCTGCCAAACAACCCCCTCATCAAGAGGGGGTTTACTTAAGAATTATTGGAGATTTCAACCCTAAGGTTACTGAACAACTAAGTATGCATGCCTAAAGAGCTGTCTGCACGATGGCTACCATACAAATACGTCAATATGTTATTTGACTCAGGGAAGCGTGAAACCTGAGTTCATATGTTTCAAGTCCAGTGCTACAACAAGAATCCAAAGCAAAAGTGCCGCAATTCCAGCACCAGCCGCTACCCGAGCAATAAATTTGAAGATTGCCTCAAATAAACTGATCTCTTTCACGAGCAAACTGCTGTTGGCTGTAACCCTAACTCGTCCTATTGAAGCACGGGGACTGTACCTTATATTACTACAGCAGATTTTCGAAATCTTCGAGCACCCAGTCGTTGCTAGGTCTTGAGCTGGGAAGAGATCCTCGAAAACTGTTTAGGATGGCCCAGTTTCATCGCATATGCCTCTACACCATTTTAACACTTAGCACTTGCTAAGAGCCGGTGACTGGATTTGAACCTGTGACCTACTGATTACGAATCAGTTGCTCTACCCCTGAGCTACACCGGCATAGAATCAAGTGCACTGCTATGCTATTACTTATTATATTTACGGGGTGCGATTGCGGCCAAAAACGTCAAACCAAGGCCTAGATCCCGAGCTACGCAAGAAGCTTCTGAGTGAATCACGTACTCCCTGGCGTGGGCCTAGACGACTCCTCTGGGCAACCTTCTTTGCTTCCAGCAGCGTTGGTCTCCTCATCATGATCTTTCGTAGTTCTACCAATCAACCCGTCAGTGCTGGGGATATTGGAGTCCAGGTACTTGCCCTGTTGATTTGTGGAACCTTCCTCTGGCTTGAGCGAGATCGGGGGGATATCTGACGGTTGCCCTGAACGAGGCGATAGAGCTGTTGCATTGCTCCAGTCAAGTCTCGCAAGCTGCAGAACAGGTAAGCCAATAGAGAGGAAGCGCTCGCGCAGCTCCTTATCTTTTAGCTTTGGCTGCGACAGTACAAATTGGTCACTTCGTGTTAATAGCCATACACTCTGTATAATCTGTTGCCATTGCCACAATAACAAGCTGAGGACTGGCAAGGCTGCTAGCAAGGACTTGACACGGGATGCTCCCACTAACGGTGACCAGTCGCGTAGCAGAATAGCAGAGCGATCAAGCTTCCAAAGTGCTATTAGCAACACAAGAGCACCGATAATTAGGGCTACTTTCAGAACTGGAGATTCTTGTATAGCACTCAGCTGGCGCTGCTCTGGTGTGCGCTGTGAAAGTGGCCGAGATAGAATAAGAAGAGAACCCCAGTCTGGCGGTCGACGCCAGAAAAAGAGGGTAGGGGCAAGCACTGCTATTGCCCAAGCAAAGATACGCTCGAGTGCTGGTACAGGACCAGGATCAGAAGCCCCAAGGAATAAGCGGATTAACTGCATCTCCAGAGGTATCACCCCAAGCGAGAGGAGCTGAATCCATAAGAGTGGCTCAGCACGCGTGATCACGTGCTGAGCTTGCGACGCTGAGTAACCATCTTATAAGCCTCGATCTTGTCACCCTCTTCCCAGTTAGCAAAGCGATCACAGCCAACTCCACATTCAAAGCCAGTTGCAATCTCCTTGACATCATCTTTGTTGCGGCGCAGTGAGTCAAGATCACCTGTGAATACCACCTCTCTCCCTCGATTTACCCGAACCTTGCAATTACGCTGCAACTTACCAGCTGTAACATAGCATCCTGCTACTGCACTTTTTCCAATAGTGAAAACAGCTCGCACCTCGGCTTCGCCGAGTAGCTCTTGAACTAGTTCAGGCTCTAGCAAGCCCTCCATAGCCATCTGTATATCTTCTAGCAGCTTATAGATGACCTCATATTCCCTTACATCTACTCCAGTTGCGTCAGCAGCGCGCTTAGCTCCAGAGGCCATAGAGGTATTAAAGCCAATAATCACGGCACCTGATGCAGCAGCCAGATCAACATCTGTTTCAGTTATTTCCCCTGGAGCTGATAACAATACCCGCACTTGAACTTCATCCTTTGGAAGTTGCTCAAGAGAGCCGAGGATCGCCTCTACGCTACCTTGCACATCAGCTTTCAGAATTAGATTCAGCTCTTTAAGCTCACCCTCGCTTGCTTGACCTGAGATAGCGGCAAGCGAAACGCGGCGTGATGCCATCTGTTGCGCAAGGCGGATTGCGCGCGCATCAGAGGCACGGTCTCCTACTACTGCACGTGCCGATTTTTCATCTGGGTAGACCTCGAACTCATCACCTGCAGTTGGAACCTCGCTAAAGCCGAGTGCCTCAACTGCACAGGATGGACCTGCTTCTTTAACTCTATGCCCCCCATCATCGACCATAGCTCGCACTTTTCCAAGCACTGGTCCTGCAGCAACCACATCGCTAGTACGAAGAGTGCCATTTTGGACAAGTAGCGTAGCTACCGGCCCTTTTGCCTTATCTAGATGTGCTTCGATTACAGTACCCTTGGCAAGACGATCTGGATTTGCCTGTAGGTCTTCAACCTCAGTTACCAACAAGATCATCTCGAGCAACTTGTCAATGTTCTCGCTCTTGATAGCACTTACTGGCACCATTACAACATCGCCTCCCCATTCCTCAGCAAGCAGATTTTGCTCCGATAATTCTTGCTTAACCCGATCTGGGGATGCTCCCTCCTTATCGACTTTATTAATTGCTACCACAATTGGCACTTCAGCAGCTCTAGCATGACTGATGGCTTCTAGGGTCTGCGGACGTACACCATCATCAGCTGCAACAACGAGGACTGCTATATCAGTCACCTTGGTACCTCGAGCACGCATGGCCGTGAAAGCTGCATGACCTGGTGTGTCAAGGAAGGTAATGCGTCGGGGCTCTCCACCATGCTCAATGTGCACTTGATAAGCGCCTATGTGCTGTGTAATCCCGCCAGCCTCACCAGCAGCGACTCTAGCTTTACGAATGGCGTCTAGCAAACTAGTTTTGCCGTGATCTACGTGACCCATCACAGTGACGACGGGCGGTCTGCGAATTAGGTGACCAATGTCTTCTTCGCCGATCATCTCAACAGTTTTCTTAGCCGCTTCCTCAACATCATCTTGAAGTACAGGTACTCCAAATTCCTCAGCAACTGTCTCGATAGTCGGTAGATCAAGGCTCTGAGTGACAGTAGCGATAATTCCCTTAAAGAAAAGGGACTTGATGATCTCTGAGCTTTCTATGCTCAGCATGTCTGCTAGTTCTTGTACCGTGAGGTTGTCCTCAGGAACAATCAACATTTCAGGGCGTACTTGCTTCGCCTCGCGGGCAGCACGAAGTTCCATAGCTCGACGACGCTGACGCTGGCGTGTAGTTTCCTTCTTCCGCTTACGCATCGCGGCTACAGGTTTCGGAGTAGTCCGGCGCTGGGACTTTGGCTTTGCTGGCCGCGCTAAACTTGCAGAGAGGACTTGGTTTTGCTGCTCACCAGCATAGCCACCAGTCTGAGCAGCTAAAGCATCATCATTTTCACCAATGATGTGTACTTTCTGGCGCTGCTTCTGTGGCGAGCGGTTGCGTAGAGCCTCTAGCTTGGCACTGTCATCCCAGTCTGGACGTCCGGGACGACGCATGCCAGGTACCTGCCGGTATCCCGGCCGTCGAGGTGGTGACGGAGGCTGCGGCGCCGTTGGACGTGCGACAGGAGGTATAGCTACGGCGGCATCACTGCGCTTGCCTACCACAGTTGACCCATCAGGACGACGGGGCGGTGCTACGCCTGGGCGACCCATTGGTTTTTGAAGCTGCATTAGCTCGCTAGGAGCCACTGGCTTGCGCATACCAGGCCGCGATAAGCCCCCACCACTCCCAAGCCTGGTAACACCTGGATCTCGGTTAGTGCTGTCCCGTCGGATCGGCTTTCCAACCAGCTCTAGCGTTCCAGATCCTGGACGGAGTTGACCAGAGCGACTAGCGGGTCGTTGAAGGTCAGTCTGACGTTGCGGCGCTGGAATATTGCGCTGATTTGACCCGGTAGTAGGACGTGGAGCGTATCCTGGCCGCTGGGACCCAGGGCTGGTACTAGTGGGTCGCGATGGAGGAGAAACCGGGCGCTTAGGCTGCTGTGGACGAACGACTATTTCAGGCCGTGAAATTGGGCGTTGTGGTGAGGCCCCAGTGCGCCCTTGCTGCTGTGAGCTCAGGCTTGAAGAAGAGGTACCAGGCAAGACGTCGCCCGATTGTGGACGTACTATCCGCGGACGTGGAGCTTGCCTCTGTTTTGGTGCTACTGGCCTTTGCCCAGATGCGTTAGGGCGCTCGGGCATAGAGGAGGGTCGCACAATAGCTCGAGGGCCTGGCGTTGGCTTTCCTGCCAGCTTAGGTGAGGGGACAGAGGGCGGTCTGCTAACTGGTGGACGTGGCGATTGACTGGGGGAAGCAGGAGTGCGACCTTGTGGTGCTCGGGGCGTAGGTCGTGGGGATGGGGATAGAGGAGGGGAAGGACTCTTACTGCGACTCAGTGCCCCGGCCTCCCTCGGCGAAGGTCGTACGGGCTGGGTAAGTTTTGACTGCTGTGCCGTGCTGGCAATCTTGGGTGAACGGCCCGCCTCAGGTGGCCTGTTGGGTTGTACCGAACGTACTGGAGCAGGCCGAACTGGCGGTATCGGTGGTACCGCAGTAGGTCTTCCCTTAGAGGAAACTGGCGCCTGTTCCTGGGGTGAACTCGTTTTCTTAACTGACAGAATCGCTTCTCCAGTAGGCGGCTTGGGCCTATTCGCTGTAGAAGCTCCGCTAGAAGACGAATCCGTCGTTAGCAATCCGCGGATCCGGCGAGCTTCATCATCGCTGATTGAGCTGCTATGGCTCTTTGCTGTGATCGAAAGTCGTTCAGCAGCATCGAGCACGTCCTTATTCTCTAGGCCGAGATCCCTAGACAGCTCATAGATTCTGACTTTGCCGCTGCTGGTCATTCAGGTCTCCCAATCGATCCGCGCACGTATCCGTGCCTCAGGACACTGCATGGAGCAGAGTCCAGTATTCATCTTGCCTCAGCGTCCGTATCGTCGGGAAGAGTTCAAACGTTGCTGTAGTAGAGCTACCACATCTTCAGGAACCTGACATCGCAAGGCTTTCTGAAGTCTCTTGCGGCGACGCGCTTCCTCGAGGCAGGGCCCATTCGGGCAGAGGTATGCTGACCGGCCCATACCATCATCCAACTGAATCCCATTTTGGTGATCACGGACTACTCGCCAGAGATGCTGACGGCTCAGCAGCTTTTTACAGGCGATGCAACGACGCATAACAATAGCCTTGCTCATGGAGTTCTGTCCTCACCTACTAAGGGTTTTACCCCGGCACCGGGCTTTTTATCAGCTGTGATCAACTCAGATTCACTAATCCTTTCCTGACTATCGGTACCTTCCTCCATTTCATCTTCTGGCAGGGGGTAGAGCTCCCGCAAGCGGGCATCTTCCTCCGCACGAGCCGTCTGTTCGGCCGCAAGGCGTTCCTCAGCTTCTCGTTGCAGAGCCTCTTCTTGCTCTCGCTGCGTAATCAGGTCAGCTACGACAGCATCCTCCCGTGCTTGGTTGTACTCTTGAGAATTCTTGATGTCAATTCTCCAACCAGTTAGGCGGGCTGCCAACCTAACGTTCTGTCCTTCGCGACCGATAGCAAGGCTGAGTTGGTCAGGGGGAACAAGTACGTGGGCATGCTGTCCCTCGGGATCGACTAAACGTACCGTTTCTACACGAGCTGGGCTCAGAGAGTTGGCAATGTACTGGCCTGGCTCTGGTGACCAGCGAATTACATCGATTTTCTCTCCACGTAGCTCATTAACCACTTGCTGGATTCGAGATCCTCGAGCGCCAATACATGCACCCACAGGATCCACCTCACGTTCAATGCTGTCAACAGCGACCTTTGTGCGAGGCCCTACTGAGCGAGACGGTGGGTTAGCCTCACGTGCCACAGCCACGATGCGGACTGAGCCCTCTTGTATTTCTGGAACTTCATTCTCAAACAAGTAGACAACAAGGCCGGCATTTGCTCGGCTTACAAATAGCTGTGGTCCACGGCGAGGCACTTCACTAACTTCTCTTAAGAAGACTTTGAAAGTGGCATTAGCTCTATAATTATCATTTGGAAGTTGATCCCGTCTTGGTAGTTCGGCCTCTACATCAGGGCGGCCAAGACCTGAGCTCACTGCCATGATTACCGACTGGCGCTCAAAGCGGATAACTCTTGCTGTAAGAACAGGATCTTCAAGATCAGCAAATTCCTCCTGGATCATCCGGCGTTGCTGATCACGTAACTTCTGAGCCAGAACTTGCTTGGTGGTAGCCGCTGCCATACGACCAAACTCTTCCTTTTCAGGTGTTACGTCAAGAACAACAGTATCGCCAATTTGGGCATCTTCTGCTACCTGCATTACCTCTTCAAGGGAGATCTGGTGATCTTCGCTTTCTACTTCTTCTACGATAATCTTACTTGCGAGGACTCGATATCCTTCTTCGTCCAGATCAAGACCAACGTCAAAGTTGCTAAAGTATTCTTCGTCGAAGGGATCTTCACTTACTCCTAAATAGAGGGTTTTTCTGTAACGCTCATATCCCTTAAGCAGGGCTTCCCGGAGAGCAGCCTGCACTACCTGAGACGGGAGTTTTTTCTCCTCACTAATATCGTCGATAAGATTGTTGAGGCCTGGGAGAAGAACTAGGGCCATGGTGGGCTGGCGTTGAAGAGAATTGGAACAGGAGACTGCTCGTGGGGTGAGTACTAAGGCACTGTCAACCAGTGAGTTTAGTCAAACTGACTGAGAGGACTTTGTCTCTGGGGATGTGTCTAACTAGGCCGCGCATGTTAAGTCGCAGATGATTATCCGATCGTTCTAGCAGCAAACCTGTTGCCACCTGTTCAACGCTATCGGCACCGCAGAAAATTACTGAAACTGGGAAGCCTCGGAAGGTCTTGAAATCCTGATCGGTCTGAAGCAAATCACTGATACCAGGACTGCTGATCTCTAGGGTATATGCCTCAGTGAGCACGCCTGATGCTTCAATGGCCTCACCCATGGGAGCACTAAAAGCAGCACAATCATTTAGGGTGAGACCATCACCTCCCTGATGTTGGATTTGGATCTGCACGGTCAGTTTATTAAGGTAAGTGAGAAGTTGAATGTCGCGTAGCTGAAAGCCATGCATTTCAGCGATTCGGGCTGCTAGGGCATGGAGTTCCGGAAGGGGGGGGTGAACCAATGAAGTAACTGCGGTCGATCACCCAACCGGCTGTAAGTATGGACTCAGCCTCCTGCTCAGGTCGCCTGCCGGGCATGCCAGCGAATGTAGTGGATTACCTGCAGAGACTGATCACGGACAGTGTGTTGGGGTGCAATCGTGGCAGACCAAGTCTAGTCTCAGTTCATTCCGGAGACTGAAGTGGCAAGGGCATCACGACTGAGATATCCTCTAACGTCTTTTAAATATATAGCCCAGTCACTAGGTAGATTACGCAGGATTGGCCTCTGAATCTGGTTGGCCGCAGCGGATTTGAGCAGCTATTATGATCCAGGGCCAGGCTTCTAAGCAAGCATACTCTGACGCTTAAGTCGAAGGCAACTTTGCTCAGATGCAAACTTGAGATTGGCTGCCTACAGCAGTAACTCCAGGCCTAGGCTCTGTCTACAGTGATTTGTCGTTGCCCATATAGCTGATTGTCCATGACTCAGCATGAAGATCATTTTCATAGAGACCAGCGCACAATCCCCAACCTCGCTCTAGCGTTTCAAGCATGACGAGTTACCCCCTGGCTGTGCTTGGCGATTTTGGGAGCACTACTGTATTTCAGTTGTTGTCTCGTGCCCTCGCGTGCGTTTTGCTAACTACTATTGCTGCTGCTCCACTCAGGGCTGAGTCAATAACATCGACCCCAGTAGCACAGAGTTTCGTAGCAGACGCCGTGCAGCGTGTTGCTCCAGCTGTGGTCCGTCTCGATACTGAGCGGACACTTCAGCGTCAACCATATGACCCAAATTTAATTGATCCTCTACTACGCGATTTGCTTGGTGAACCGGGTTTAGGACCTGAGCGCCAACGTGGCCAGGGTTCAGGAGTAGTCATTGATGGCAATGGGCTTGTTCTCACCAATGCCCATGTTGTTGAGGCTGCAGATACTGTTACTGTTACTCTAGCTAACGGTGAGCAGCATGATGGCCGCGTGATTGGCAGTGATCCTGTGACTGATCTTGCACTCGTCTCGCTTGAGGGTATCTCTCCCCCGAAAGCTCCACTTGGTGACTCAGAAGCACTTGTAGTAGGTGACTGGGCTATTGCTTTAGGTACACCTTACGGTCTTGAGCGAACCGTAACTCTGGGAATAGTTAGCAGCTTGCACCGTAATATCACCAGCTTAGGTTTCTCTGATAAGCGACTTGACCTGATCCAAACTGATGCTGCAATCAACCCTGGAAATTCTGGTGGTCCACTGGTTAATGCCCGTGGGGAAGTGATTGGCATCAACACTCTAGTCCGGTCTGGTCCTGGAGCAGGGCTAGGCTTTGCTATTCCAATTAATCTAGCCCAGCGAGTTGCTGCTGAATTGGAGTCTTGTGGTAATGTGGTTCATCCCTATCTAGGTGTGCAGTTAATCCCGCTAACGCCAAGGATTGCACGCGATCATAACCGTGATCCCAATGCTCTTGTCGAACTCCCTGAACGTAGTGGAGCCTTGGTACAAAATGTAGTCCCTGAAAGTCCTGCTCAGAAGGCAGGCTTAAAACGCGGCGACCTAGTAGTCTCTGCTGCCGGTACTGCAGTAAAAGATCCGCAGATACTCCTCCGCAAAGTTGACGAGGCAAAGATCGGTGCTCCCTTCCCTTTGGAGGTTATCCGCAATGGCCGCTCGCTTGACCTATCTGTTAGGCCTGCTGAGTTGCCAGGACCAGGTTGAAACTCCCTTGCTACGGTCCTTCTGTCCAATGTTCGGCGCAACTAAACCATGGCCGTGGATCTACAAACTCAAATGAAGCAAGCAGTCGCAACGGCTGCAGTCAACCAGATCCGCGATGGCATGGTGGTTGGTCTTGGTTCCGGCTCTACTGCCGCTCTTATGATTCAGGGTCTTGGATCTAAGCTTGCCTCTGGTAAATTACACGATATCGTAGGCGTTACTACCTCATTTCAGAGCGAGGTAATCGCCGCTGACGTTGGCATCCCTCTACTTAGTCTCAACGCTGTAAATCAAATTGATCTTGCAATTGATGGAGCTGATGAAGTTGATCCTTCGTTTCAGCTAATCAAAGGGGGTGGAGCTTGCCACGTCCGAGAAAAACTAGTTGCTTGTCGCGCTGACCACTTCACTGTCGTAGTTGACTCTACAAAGCTCGTCGAATGTCTCAATCTCGAATTTCTGCTTCCAGTTGAGGTATTACCAGGTGCTTGGCGCCAGGTACAGAACTGCCTGCAATCCATTGGTGGAGAGAAGGTAGAGCTCCGTATGGCCGCCCGCAAGGCTGGTCCTCTGGTAACTGATCAAGGTAATCTTGTACTTGACGTGCGCATAAAAGGCGGCATTAGAGATCCTGAGAGTTTAGAACGTCGTATTAATAACATCCCCGGAGTACTCGAAAACGGTTTGTTTGTCAATCTGGCTGATGAAGTTCTAGTTGGTGAAATAAGCAATGGCACTGCTAGAGTACGTCACTTGCAAAAACGGCAATGAGCTATGTCTGGTCTATAGCCTTAGTACTTATAAGGAATTCAATCTGATTTGAACTGATTGTGCATGACTGTATAATCCCTCACTACTAGCGAGTACTGAGACAGCACTACTAGTTGCCTTCAAAGCGGTAAAGTTGAACTCGACCAGTGAAGTGTGGTGTAGAAAAGTCTCCACGCAGAGAGCACTACTGTACCGTGCAGTGCCGCAGGTCGGCAAAGTATGGTTTGGGCCAGCTAGATAATCTCCGACAGCTTCTGGAGTCCAGGGACCAATAAAGATAGCCCCCGCATGTTGGATAAGATCAGCTAAGGAGTGAGGTTCCTCTACTAAAAGCTCGAGATGCTCAGGGGCGAAGCTATCACTAAGATAAACGCAGTCCTCAAGGCTTTCACAAAGAACGACTAGACCCCAGTTATGCAGAGAATCCCGGCAGATTGTTTCCCGAGGATGCCCTCTTAGCTGAGCCTCTATACAATTAGGCAAAGTCTCAGCTAATCTGGAGTTAGTTGTAAGTAGGATAGCTGAAGCTAGTGGGTCATGCTCTGCTTGGGCCAGAAGGTCACTAGCTACTTGCTCTACATATGCAGTGTGATCGGCGATAACTAGTACTTCACTCGGTCCAGCAAGTGAGTCAATACCTACTAACCCATATACAGCTTTTTTAGCTAGGGTTACATAAATATTGCCGGGACCACTGATCACATCAACTTGTGGTACAGATTCTGTGCCATAGGCAAGAGCTGCCACTGCCTGCGCTCCCCCAACTCGTATTACTTCGTCGATCCCAGCTAGGTAAGCAGCAGCCAAAACTGTAGAGTTAACATGCCCATCTGAACTGGCTGGCGTTGCCATTGTAATCTGCTCAACTCCAGCAACTCTCGCTGGCACAGCATTCATTAGTACAGTGCTAGGGTAAGCAGCCCGGCCTCCCGGAATGTAGAGACCAGCACGTTTGACTGGCCTCCAGCGCCGGCTTAGTTTTTCCCCATATGAACCATCTACTACTAGATCTGTGGGAAATTGTCGCTGGTGAAAGTCTTGTATGCGCTGATAGGCTAATTTGAGAGCTTGTTGTAAATTAGACGGGCAGGCCCGCCAAGCTGAAGCAATCTCTTCTTCTGGTACTAGCAAGGGCTCTGGACGAAAACCATCAAAACGTTCAGTAAGATCAATAAGGGCAGTGTCCCCCTGGGCCCTTACCTGTTCAATGATAGATTCAACTACTGCCTGGGCCTTCTGCTGGCTATCAGGATTTGCACGTCGCTTCAGACGACTCAATTCAAGGGTCCCTTGCGCGCGACCTAAGACCTGCCTGATCATCATTTCAGTCTGGCCAGTGTTTCAGAGGCCGACTGTAAGAACTGATCCAAAGAGTAAAGAGTTTGTAATAATTTCTCCAGTATCGCGCCAGGTACAGTTCTAGTGCCACTTCTGTACGGAGAATGTGGGTCTATGCGTGATTAACTTGGCAGACTAGCGTTTTTAGGCAGACTCCCATGGCCAACAATAGATCTTCGAAGAAACGTGTACAGACCAATGAGCGCAACAGGCTCCGTAACAGGTCCTATAAATCGTCAATGCGCACGCTAATGAAGCGGTGCTTTGATGCCTGCGACAATTATGCCAAGCACCCTGGCGAGGAAACTAGAGTTATTATCCAGACTAGCATGCGCTTGGCTTTTAGCAAGGCTGATAAGGCAGTGAAGTGTAGGGCCTTGCATCGTAACAATAGTGCTCATCAAAAATCCCGACTCAGCATTGCTGTTAAGAAAGCCATTGGGACAGTGGCGGTGACGACTGATTAATAGCAGCCGCATCCTCATTTCTGGACCGCATCATTGGTGGCACAATGGGTTGGAAGGCGTGTTCCTAATTTGGCGTTAACCCCTCAGCTAGTTGATAGTCACTGTCACATTGTCTTCCGCGACTTCAATGAGGACCTTGAGGAAGTAGCGAGCCGTTGGCGGGAAGCAGGGGTGGCTACTCTTATCCATGCCTGTGTTGAACCATCTGAGATTCCAGCAATCAGGTCATTGGCTAATCGTTTCCCCGAGTTGAGCTACTCAGTCGGGGTACATCCCCTCAACATAGGATGCTGGACAGATAAAACAGTATCGGTACTACGTAATGCTGCTCTAGAAGATCCACGGGTAGTTGCTATCGGAGAACTCGGCCTTGATCTGTTTCGGGAATCCAATCTTGCCAAGCAGCTAGCTATTCTGCAGTTACAGCTTGACCTGGCTATTGAACTTAACCTACCAGTAATCATTCATTGCAGAGATGCAGCTGAGCCGATGTTAGCCGAGTTGCGTCAGCGCACTGCCGAAGCAACTTGCCCCCGGGGTGTAATGCATTGTTGGGGTGGTACTCCTCAGGAGATGGACGATTTCCTCGAACTGGGTTTCTACATTAGCTTCAGTGGCATAGTGACTTTTCCTAGAGCTGCGCCTACTCACGCCTGCGCCCGTCAGGTACCGCAGGATCGCCTCCTTATCGAAACAGATTGCCCCTTTCTCGCGCCAGTGCCTTGCCGTGGAAGACGTAATGAACCTGCTTTTGTCAGGTCAGTAGCTACTCATGTGGCAGAGCTTCGCGGTCAGAGCTTCGAGGATGTGGCAATGAGCAGCACTGCTAATGCCCGTAGACTTTTCAGGCTAACCTAAATCTTGGTATATCAACATGTAGAGTCTTGCATTGGCCTGGGTAGGCTAGTTATCGGTCTCTCCTGAATGTATCTATCCCACCGTTGTCCTGTCAACATCAGCCATATTGACCAAAGACTGATTGCCTCACGCTGCTGCAACCACCTGTTTGCTCAGGGAAAACAGCAGTCGAGACATGCAGTGTTTAAAGGTCAGTTAAAGACAGTCGATGTGGGCTGGCGTAGGTCTCTATCAACATCATCTCATCATCCGCAGGTTTTCGCATGAGCAGCAGCGCGATTCAGGTTGCCAAGACCGCTACCTACCTGCCTGATCTGGTAGAGGTACAAAGGGCCAGTTTCAAATGGTTTTTAGAAAAAGGGCTGATCGAGGAACTAGAAAGTTTCTCCCCAATCACCGACTATACTGGCAAGCTCGAGCTCCACTTCATTGGCAGTGAGTACCGACTAAAGCGCCCACGCCATGATGTTGAAGAGGCCAAGCGTCGCGATGCAACCTTTGCCTCGCAGATGTATGTTACTTGCCGGTTGGTCAATAAGGAAACTGGCGAGATCAAAGAACAGGAGGTGTTTATTGGCGAGCTGCCGCTAATGACTGAGCGTGGCACCTTCATAATTAATGGCGCAGAGCGTGTTATAGTCAACCAGATTGTTCGTAGCCCAGGCGTCTATTTCAAAGATGAGCAAGATAAAAACGGTCGTCGTATCTACAATGCTAGTGTTATTCCAAACCGTGGAGCTTGGCTAAAATTTGAAACAGATAAAAATGACCTTCTCCACGTCCGAGTAGACAAGACCCGCAAAATCAATGCCCATGTGCTGATGCGAGCTATGGGTCTCTCAGACAACGATGTGGTTGATAAACTCCGACATCCTGAGTATTACCGCAAATCTATTGAATCTGCAAATGATGAGGGGATCAGTTCTGAGGATCAGGCCCTGCTCGAGCTTTATAAGAAACTGCGGCCTGGTGAACCTCCTTCTGTAAGCGGGGGTCAACAGCTATTACAGACTCGCTTCTTTGATCCCAAGCGTTATGATCTTGGGCGGGTTGGTCGCTACAAGATTAATAAAAAGCTTCGCCTTACTATCCCAGACAGCATACGCACGCTAACTCACGAGGATGTGTTGTCTACTATTGACTATCTGATCAATCTAGAGCTTGATGTCGGTGGTGTTAGCCTTGACGACATTGATCATCTTGGTAACCGGCGAGTCCGCTCTGTTGGCGAACTGCTACAAAACCAGGTTCGGGTCGGACTAAACCGCCTTGAACGGATTATCAAGGAACGTATGACCGTTGGAGAAACTGACTCGCTGACTCCCGCTCAACTAGTTAACCCTAAACCCCTTGTCGCCGCCATAAAGGAATTCTTTGGCTCTAGTCAGCTAAGCCAGTTCATGGACCAGACAAACCCTCTAGCTGAACTTACTCACAAGCGGCGTATCTCCGCTCTTGGCCCTGGTGGTCTTACCCGGGAACGAGCTGGCTTTGCAGTCCGTGATATTCACCCTTCACACTACGGCAGGCTTTGTCCAATCGAGACGCCAGAAGGTCCAAACGCAGGCCTAATCAACTCTCTCGCAACTCATGCTCGGGTTAATGAATATGGATTCATAGAGACTCCCTTTTGGAAAGTTGAGAGCGGTCGTGTTCTAAAAGGTGGTGATCCCATTTATCTCTCTGCTGACCTTGAGGATGAGTGCCGGGTTGCTCCAGGAGATGTTGCTACTGATGATGAGGGTAAAATCTTAGCTGATCTGATTCCTGTCCGCTACCGACAGGACTTCGAGAAGGTACCACCGGAGCAAGTGGATTACGTACAGCTCTCACCCGTACAGGTAATCTCCGTCGCTACCTCACTAATACCCTTTCTTGAGCATGATGATGCTAATCGAGCATTGATGGGCTCGAATATGCAGCGCCAAGCAGTGCCTCTACTGCGGCCAGAGAGACCACTTGTAGGTACAGGCCTCGAAACCCAAGTAGCACGGGACTCTGGAATGGTTCCTATTGCCCGTGTTAACGGCACCATCACTTTTGTCGACGCAACTGCTATTGTATTGCGTGATGATGATGGTGTAGATCACACCCATTATCTACAAAAGTATCAGCGTTCTAATCAAGACACTTGCCTTAATCAGCGTCCGATCGTCCGTTTTGGTGATAGGGTAGTTGTAGGTCAGGTCCTGGCCGATGGCTCTGCTTGTGAAGGAGGCGAGATTGCCTTAGGACAAAATGTTCTCATTGCATATATGCCCTGGGAGGGATACAACTACGAAGATGCAATTTTGGTAAGTGAGCGACTTGTCACAGATGACCTCTACACCTCGGTGCACATAGAGAAATATGAAATCGAGTCCCGCCAAACTAAACTTGGTCCTGAAGAAATTACCCGAGAGATTCCCAACGTAGCTGAGGAAAGCCTAGCCAACCTCGATGAAATGGGCATTATCCGCATTGGAGCTTTTGTCGAGAGCGGCAACATTCTTGTCGGCAAGGTGACTCCCAAAGGGGAGTCCGACCAGCCCCCTGAAGAAAAACTATTGCGGGCTATCTTTGGAGAAAAGGCACGCGATGTTCGGGATAACTCCCTCCGTGTACCTAGTACTGAACGAGGGCGTGTCGTCGATGTCCGTATTTATACCCGTGAACAAGGCGATGAACTGCCTCCCGGTGCAAACATGGTCGTCCGGGTATACGTAGCGCAACGTCGCAAGATTCAGGTTGGTGACAAGATGGCTGGCCGCCACGGCAACAAAGGAATCATCAGCCGGATCCTTCCTAGGCAAGACATGCCTTACCTGCCAGACGGTACACCAGTCGACATTGTGCTGAACCCTCTCGGAGTTCCGAGTCGAATGAATGTTGGTCAAGTTTTCGAGCTGCTGCTGGGATGGGCTGCCGCAAATCTTGATTGCCGCGTGAAGGTTGTTCCCTTCGACGAGATGTATGGTGCTGAGAAGTCACAGCAAACAGTTGAGGCCTTCCTCAAGGAAGCTGCCCGCCGGCAAGGCCGTAGCTGGGTCTATAATCCAGATAGCCCTGGCAAGTTGTTACTACGCGACGGACGTACTGGCGATCCCTTTGACCAGCCTGTTGCTGTAGGCTATGCCCACTTCTTGAAGCTTGTCCATTTAGTGGATGACAAGATCCACGCTCGCTCAACCGGCCCCTACTCCCTCGTTACTCAGCAACCTCTAGGAGGCAAAGCACAGCAAGGTGGCCAAAGACTTGGGGAAATGGAGGTGTGGGCACTCGAGGCATACGGGGCGTCATACACCTTGCAAGAGCTCCTCACCGTCAAATCCGACGATATGCAAGGTCGCAACGAGGCGCTTAACGCCATAGTCAAAGGTAAGCCGATTCCGCGTCCTGGAACTCCTGAATCATTCAAGGTGCTAATGCGAGAACTGCAGTCTCTCGGTCTTGATATAGCAGTCTATACAGATGAAGGTCGAGAAGTAGACTTAATGCAAGATGTTAATCCTCGGCGTAGCACTCCCAACCGTCCAACCTATGAATCCTTAGGCGTCGCAGATTACGATGAAGATTGAGCTTAGTAGAATTAGGACTATATCATAAATCTTTGGCCTTTAACTGAAAACTGTCTACGATCTCGCCCATGACCAACAGCAATCTCAGAACCGAGAATCACTTCGACTATGTCAGAATTACGCTCGCTTCTCCCGAGCGGGTCATGGAGTGGGGCCAGCGCACACTGCCTAATGGTCAGGTCGTGGGTGAAGTTACTAAGCCGGAGACGATCAACTATCGCACACTCAAACCAGAAATGGATGGTTTGTTCTGTGAGAAGATCTTCGGCCCTTCAAAAGATTGGGAATGTCATTGCGGCAAATACAAACGTGTCCGACATCGCGGCATTGTCTGCGAGCGCTGTGGTGTTGAGGTCACTGAGAGCCGAGTACGTCGTCACCGCATGGGATTCATCAAGCTTGCAGCACCGGTATCTCATGTATGGTATCTTAAGGGTATCCCTAGTTATGTGGCAATCTTACTCGATATGCCACTTCGAGATGTTGAGCAAATTGTCTACTTTAACTGCTATGCTGTACTTGATCCTGGAGACCATAAAGATCTAAAGTACAAGCAACTTCTTACTGAAGATGAATGGTTAGAAATCGAAGACGAAATTTACGCCGAAGATTCAGAAATTGAAAACGAGCCGATAGTAGGTATCGGTGCAGAGGCCCTCAAGCAGCTATTAGAAGACATTGACCTTGGGCAGGTTGCTGAACAGCTACGTGAAGAGATTGCTAGCAGCAGAGGCCAGAAACGGGCTAAGCTGATCAAGCGTTTGAGAGTAATTGACAATTTCATAGCTACTAACGCCCGTCCAGAGTGGATGGTACTGGATGTAATCCCAGTGATCCCACCTGATCTACGCCCAATGGTGCAGCTAGATGGTGGACGATTCGCAACTTCTGATCTCAATGACCTTTACCGACGAGTAATTAATCGTAACAATCGCCTAGCTCGGCTCCAGGAGATACTTGCTCCGGAAATTATCGTCCGCAACGAGAAGCGGATGCTACAGGAGGCTGTTGACGCATTAATCGACAATGGGCGTCGTGGTCGTACTGTGGTAGGAGCAAATAATAGACCATTAAAGTCTCTCAGCGATATTATTGAGGGTAAGCAAGGACGCTTCCGCCAAAATCTACTTGGCAAGCGTGTTGACTATTCTGGCCGCTCAGTGATTGTGGTTGGTCCCAAACTCAAGATGCATCAGTGTGGCCTTCCTAAGGAGATGGCAATCGAGTTATTTCAGCCATTTGTTATCCATCGCCTAATCCGTCAAAACATTGTCAATAACATTAAAGCCGCAAAGAAGCTAATTCAGCGCGCTGATGATGAGGTGATGCAAGTATTGCAGGAGGTGATTGATGGTCATCCAATACTACTAAATCGAGCACCTACACTCCACCGACTGGGTATTCAGGCTTTTGAACCAAAACTAGTCGATGGTCGGGCAATTCAGTTACATCCACTCGTTTGTCCAGCCTTTAATGCTGATTTTGATGGTGATCAGATGGCTGTGCATGTGCCGCTAGCAATTGAGGCTCAGACAGAAGCACGCATGCTGATGTTAGCTAGCAACAATGTTCTCTCACCAGCTACTGGTGAGCCTATTATCACTCCATCTCAGGACATGGTGCTTGGAGCTTATTACCTTACAGCGCTTCAGCCTGACCGTCCTCTAGTTAATTTCGGAGATCGTAGCCGTACTTTCTCTGGACTTGAAGACGTTATTCATGCTTTTGAAAACTGTCGCATCAGCTTGCATGACTGGGTCTGGGTACGTTTTAACGGGGAAGTCGAAGATGATGATGAGCGTGATGAGCCCATTAGTGGAAAAAGACTCAGTGATGGCACACGTTTTGAGCAATGGACTTACCGGCGTGACCGTTTTGATGAGGATGGCGCACTCATCAGCCGCTACATTCTTACCACTGTCGGCCGAGTAGTAATGAACCACACAATCATCGATGCAGTGGCTATTGCCTAAGCACCAGTAACCCTTTCTTAAAACCCCACCTGATCTGATTCGCACACAGCCATGACATCCACTTCTTCCAAATTTAGTCAGGTTTCTAAACCCTCCGTTGATACTGCTCAGAGTACTTCTCCTATCAAGGCCCTACCACCATTTCGTAACCGAGTTATTGACAAGAAAGGGCTCAAGAAGCTGGTCGCCTGGGCTTACAAAAATCATGGCACAGCTATCACTGCCACTATGGCTGATCGTCTGAAAGACCTAGGTTTTCGTTATGCAACCCAGGCTGCTGTATCTATCTCCGTAGATGATTTAAAAGTGCCTGAGGCCAAACAGTACCTGTTAGAGGAGGCAGAAGAGCAGATTACAGCTACTGAAGAGCGCTACCGCTTAGGGGAGATCACTGAAGTAGAGCGTCATACCAAAGTCATTGACACATGGACCGAGACTAATGAACGTCTTGTTGATGCAGTCCGCAAGAACTTTAACCAGAATGCCCCACTAAACTCAGTATGGATGATGGCTAATTCTGGTGCCCGTGGAAATATGTCACAGGTACGTCAATTAGTAGGTATGCGTGGCTTGATGGCTAATCCTCAGGGTGAAATCATTGATCTGCCAATACGGACTAACTTTCGTGAGGGACTTACAGTCACCGAGTATGTGATCTCATCTTACGGAGCAAGGAAAGGACTAGTTGATACTGCCTTACGCACAGCCGATTCGGGTTATCTAACACGTCGCCTTGTAGACGTAGCACAAGATGTAATTGTGCGTGAGGATGATTGTGGCACTAAAAGAGCTATTCTGATTTCTGCAGAAGATGGTCGCTTCGGCAATCGGCTAGTGGGACGCCTAGTTGCTGAGCAGGTAGTTGCAGGTGATGGTGCCACCCTTGCTGAGCGTAACACTGAAATAGATCCACTACTGTCCAAACAGTTTGAGGCTGCCGGCATTAAGAGGTTAATGGTTCGCTCGCCTCTTACCTGCGAGGCAAACCGCTCAGTCTGTCGAAAGTGCTATGGCTGGGCTCTTGCGCACAACCAGCTAGTAGATCTCGGTGAAGCTGTAGGCATAATTGCTGCACAGTCTATCGGTGAGCCTGGAACACAGCTCACCATGCGTACCTTTCACACAGGTGGTGTCTCGACAGCTGAGACGGGAGTTGTGAGATCTACTGTAGCAGGTAAGGTAGAATTCGGCTCTAGATTCAAGGCTAGAACTCGCGGCTACCGTACACCGCACGGTGTAGAGGCACAGCAAGCTGAGGTTGATTTTGTACTAACCGTTAAGCCAGCTAGTGGTAAAGGTAAATCACAGAAAGTAGAAGTGACTGCTGGCTCTCTTTTGTTTGTCGCTAGTGGTCAGACAATTGATGCAGATGTGACTCTTGCTCAGATTGCTGCCGGCGCTGTAAAGAAGAGCGTCGAGAAAGCCACCAAAGATGTTATTTGTGACTTAGCTGGGCAGGTACGCTACGAGAAGGCTATTCAGCCTCGCGAAGTTACTGATCGTCAAGGCAACATTACCCTCAAGGCTCAGCGTCTTGGTCGACTTTGGGTGCTCGCGGGCGATGTCTATAATTTGCCGCCCCATGCTCAGCCAGTAGTAGGGAGTGGCCAAGCAGTCAAAGAGGGTCAGGTCCTTGCTGAAGCAAGTCAGGCCAGTGAGTTTGGTGGCGAGGTTCGATTGCGCGACTCACTTGGTGATTCCCGAGAGGTGCAAATTGTCACCACCGCGATGACACTGAAAGACTTCAAGCTCATTAGCGAGTCTACGCATTCTGGAGAGCTCTGGAGCCTAGAAACAAAAGACTGCACCCGCTACCGACTAAACACAGTCCCCGGTAGCAAGATCGGTCATGGTGAGGTGATCGCTGAGCTAGCAGATGACCGCTTCCGCACACAAACAGGTGGACTTATCCGCTTCGCACCAGGTCTGACAATCAAGAAAGCCCGCTCAGCTAAGAATGGCTACGAAGTCAGCAAGGGTGGCATTTTGCTATGGATTCCGCAAGAAACACATGAGATCAATAAAGATATCACACTGCTAATGATTGAAGACGGCCAGTGGATCGAGGCTGGCACAGAAGTTGTCAAGGATATCTTTAGTCAGACTGCTGGCATCGTTACTGTTACTCAGAAAAACGATATCCTGAGAGAGATCATAGTTCGAAGCGGCAGCTTCCACCTCTGCTCAGATACCAAGATATTGGAGCGTTTCCAAGGCGAGGGCGTCATGGTGAATCCCGGTGACGTAATTACTAAAGATCTCAGTGCCGAGTCTATGCTCTTTGTGCAGACAGTTGAAAGCCCTGAGGGGACAGGCTTGTTGCTGCGCCCTATCGAGGAATACACCATTCCAGATGCAGCTCAGCTACCAGAGCTAAGCCACGTTAAACAAGTTAAAGGTCCTTACCTAGGAGTCAAGGCTACACAACGTCTCTCCTTTAAAGACGGTGAGCTGATCAAGTCAGTTGAAGGTGTAGAGCTGCTTAGAACTCAGCTCAGTCTTGAGACTTTCGAGACTACTCCACAGATGACAGTAGATGTAGAAGCAATTTCTGATCGGCAGGCCAAGACTATTCAGCGTCTCCGTCTCGTAATACTAGAGAGTATCTTAGTGCGTCGTGACACGATGTCCGACTCGAGTCATGGTTCTACTCACACAGAACTTCAGGTAGAAGATGGTGATATTGTGAAGGCAGGTGACGTAGTTGCAACTACTCAGATCCTTGGCAAACAAGAAGGCATAGTGCAGCTGCCTGATGCTCAGGATGGAGAACCAGTACGCCGTTTAATCGTTGAGCGTGAGGAGGATACAGTTACCTTGTTAACCACTGCAAATCCAACTGTTTGTGTCGGTGAACGCGTAGTTGATGGTGATCTACTTGCAGAAGGTGAATCCACTACTTGTTGCGGAGAAGTAGAAAAGGTTGATGGTAGAGCTATCACCCTTCGTCTGGGCCGCCCCTATATGGTGTCACCCGATTCAGTTCTGCATGTCCGTGATGGAGACTTGGTCCAGCGAGGTGATGGTTTAGCACTGTTAGTGTTTGAGCGACAAAAGACTGGTGACATTGTTCAGGGCTTACCACGCATCGAGGAATTGCTCGAGGCCCGTCGTCCTCGTGATGCAGCAATCCTCTGCAAGAAGTCAGGCACTGTGGAAATAAAGCAAGGAGATGACGATGAGTCAGTTACAGTGAATGTGATTGAAACAGATGACGCAATCAGCGAATATTCAATACTCTTAGGCCGGAATGTTATGGTTAGTGATGGGCAGCAGGTATCAGCAGGTGATCTGCTTACAGATGGCCCTGTTAATCCACATGAGCTACTTGAGTGCTTTTTTGAGGACTTGCATTATCGTAAGCCGCTTCTAGAAGCAGCCCAAGAGTCAATTGCTGAACTGCAACACCGTCTAGTAACTGAGGTTCAGAATGTCTATAAATCTCAGGGAGTCTCGATAGATGACAAGCATATTGAAGTTATTGTTCGGCAGATGACTAGCAAAGTAAGGGTTGAGGATGCTGGCGATACTACCTTACTACCTGGTGAGCTCATTGAGCTACGGCAAGTTGAGGACACTAATCAAGCTATGTCAATCACCGGAGGCACACCTGCTGAGTTCACACCGGTACTTCTTGGCATCACCAAGGCATCACTCAATACTGACAGCTTCATCTCAGCAGCTTCTTTTCAGGAAACCACCCGGGTGCTCACTGAAGCAGCCATCGAGGGCAAAAGCGATTGGTTGCGAGGACTCAAAGAAAACGTGATTATTGGACGTTTAATTCCAGCTGGCACTGGCTTTAGCGGTTTTGAGGAAGAATTACAGAAAGAGGCTGTTCCTCATCCCGATATCCTGTCAGAGGATCCGGCTGGCTACCGTCGCATTCAAAACCTGCGTCCGGACTATACCGTCGAGATGCCAGCTGCGAACAGCTTTGGAGCGACTGCGCTCCTTGATGATCCCAGTGAGGAGGACCTTGAAGCTACCCGGAGTCGTCATGGTATTGATGCCTCAGGCAGCAGTTTCGCTGCCTTTACGCGACCTACCGAAGATGGTCCTAGTGACGATCAGCTTCTAGATCTAGCTGCCGTAGAGGACCTGCAAGAAGAGGGACTGCTTAGCGACGAGTGACCTCTAGCCTCGATACATTTACAGCACCACATACACAAAGCATTTATGCTTGAACCCACACTTATCCCTCGGCGCCAACGTCCCCGTTACGGATTCCACATACACACTGAGCGACTGAACGGAAGACTAGGAATGCTTGGTTTTGTCATGCTAATCGCAGTGGAACTCTATTTAGGACACGGTTTACTTATCTGGTGAATGTCTCTCCCACCCATGGTAGGAAAGCTAGTCTTGCTTGGTCTCAGCCAGCCTGAATTGCAGGAGTGGGCTCAGACTCAGGGACAACCAGCCTTCCGAGGTCGCCAAATCTATCAATGGCTTTACGATAAGAGTGTGCATAGCGTCAGCGCGATAACTGTTTTGCCTAAGTACTGGCGAGAGGCAATAAGCATACAAGGTGTAAACGTCGGGCGACTGAGTAAACTACACTGCACTACTGCTCAGGACGGTACAGCAAAACTACTGCTTGCAACTATTGATGAAGATATTATTGAGACTGTAGGTATTCCGACAAATCAGCGACTTACGGTTTGTGTCTCCAGCCAGGTTGGCTGTCCAATGGGCTGTCGTTTTTGTGCTACTGGCAAAGGTGGCTTGCAGCGTTCTCTCGAAGCACATGAGATAGTCAGCCAAGTACTCTCAGTACGTGAGGTTATGAGGCGTCGCCCTACTCACGTTGTCTTCATGGGTATGGGTGAGCCACTGCTAAACAGCAAAGCTGTTCTGGCAGCCATTCGCTGCCTAAATGAGGACCTAGGAATTAGCCAGCGGCGGATCACTGTTAGTACTGTTGGTATTCCAAATGCCCTACCACAACTTGCTGAGATGGCTCTCAGCCGGCTTGGCCGTGCCCAGTTCACGCTTGCAGTTAGTCTTCATGCCCCTAACCAGGCTTTGCGAGAGCAATTAATCCCTGCTGCTCGGCTCTATCACTATGATGATCTTCTTGAGGACTGCCGCCACTACTTATCAGTAACTGGTCGTCGAGTCAGTTTTGAGTATGTACTCCTTGATAGAATTAATGACCTGTCTCACCATGCTGAAGAGCTTGCTGACCGTGTTGGCGATTTCCAGAGCCATGTAAATCTTATACCTTATAACCCAATTGGTGAGGAGATATTCCGCCGCCCCTCGCCTCAACGAATCTCTATTTTTCGTGCTCTTCTCGAGCGCCGTGGTATCACTGTGACCTTGCGGGCCAGTCGTGGTCTAGATCAAAATGCTGCCTGCGGCCAGCTACGACACCAGCAGTTAGATAAGCCGCTTAGCACCTAAAATCTGAACGAAGCTTCACTTTAGTTACGATAAAGGATCCCATATCTGCCAATGTTGTATAGCCCTTGCGGCCTAAGTATTGCAATGCTGGAATCAGGAGAATGGACTCTAATTGATAGTAGCGTTTCTTATGTCTGCTAAGGTATAGTCTAGGAAACAATATTGTTAGCATAGTAATTAGGCTAGTTAGAGTGATAATCCTTAACATAGTGGCGCAATAGGCCCTGGCTACTAACAGTGGCTTCCTTAACTAGAAAAACTTTAAGGCTTCTTGCAACAGTGCGAATCAGATAAAAGATAATAATGCAGTGTATCTCCAAAGTGTCTTGAGCCTCTAGTGAATTTCTTCCGCACTACCGTTTTGCCAGCCTTGATTGTGCTGCTCTTCTGCCTCGCACTTATTGCTGTGAGTGCCCGTACTTGGCTGCCAGGTGACATGCTAGCACCTGCACCCCAGACTTAGGCCTAGGTAGCTGCTTCTACAATCAACACATGCAGGAGATGTTAGGCACACCTAAAGAAGAAGAAAAGGGGTTAGTCAATCTAGCCGTCGACCCAGACATGCTTGCCCGTGAACTTGAAGCAGAGCAGCAGGGAGACCCTCTCGACGACATTTGCCCTAATGACACTCGAGAAAGCAAGCTTGAGGCGATTCGTGAATGCGATGCTGCCTTGAGCTGGCTGCAGCAAGACCAGCAGCAGCGCCTTCAAGGTCTCCGCGTCTTTTGTGAGCACAGAGATTCACGCGCAGTGCCTTTGCTACTGCCACTTTTGGAGGCTCCATGTCCTATTATTCGAATGTCAGCTGTTTATGCGCTTGGTCGTAACCCGTCTACTAAAGCTGTCAAGCCATTGATTCGATTACTACGAGTCGATAGTAACGCCTTTGTCCGCAAGGCTACAGCCTGGAGCCTAGGTAACTACTCTGACGCCCCAGTAATCCATCCGCTAATCCATGCACTGCAAACAGATGTTGCTTCTGTACGTCTTTGGGCCACTGCATCGCTTGTAGAAGCTGGCATGACCTCAGCAGTCAAAGCAGATCTAGCAGCCAGCCAGCTGCTACTGGCGCTTCGTTTAGATGCTGAGCCAACTGTTCGCAGCAACTGTATTTGGGCACTTGGACAATTGCATAATTTGCTCGTGACATCACGTCAGGAGGAGTTAGTGAATGCTGTGGTAATTGCCTTTCTCCATGATAGAGAGTCAACCGTACGCGATGAAGCATACTCTACTCTGGAGCAATTAGGGGATCCAGATCTGCTGAAATGTCTGCAGCTCTCTGCAGACCGGGGATTTTCTGACTGGAGAGGCACTGTCTCCAAAGTTCGTAACAATTTTCCGTGATCGCAACGCACTCAACGTGGATAGAACCTATAATCATAGCTCCGTATTTGCTCCGGGCATGCCACAGAGGACACTGTGTTTCCGGATTCGACCTGATGGTCGAGTCGAGGAACGAGTCGAGGGTGTGTCTGGACACAGCTGCCATACCTTCACAGGCCGTCTCGAGGCTTACCTCGGCACCGTTGAGCAGTGCACATCCACCTCTGACGCCTTTCGTTCGCAAGCCGGACAAACTGAGGTTCTTACTAACGAGTTGCACTGAAAACTAGAAACATGTCTCATTTCAGCACTATCAGGACTGAGCTGCGCCATCGCAAGCCACTTTTAGAGGCCCTTAGGGATCTTGGATTCCAGCCAGGCGAAAAAGCTCAGCCAATACGCGGCTACCAAGGCCAGACTGTCATGGCTGACTTGACAGTATCCCCTGACAGCAGCGGTGACATTGGCTTCCGCTGGAATGCCTCTGTTAGCGCTTACGAGCTTGTGACTGACCTAGACCTTTGGCGTCAACCAGTTCCAATTGAACGATTTCTTGCTCGTCTCACTCAGCACTACGCTATGCACGCAGTCCTTGCAGCGACAAAGCAGGAAGGCTTTACACTCGCCAACCAGGCTAAGACTGAAGACGGCTCCATCGAACTAGTTGTCACCCGTTGGGATGCCTGAGATGACTGCGGCTCACTCCAGCTATGGGGATGTCTCTGCAGCATTTCAGCCCGATGACGACTGTTTTGTTGTTAGCGGTCGTGAGCCCTGCTTAGGCGGTGTTCTGCGCCAGAAGGCTATCTGGGTTGATGAGGCTACTTGTATTGGCTGCCGTTACTGCGCCCATGTAGCATGCAATACCTTTATTATCGAGCCAGAGCTCGGGCGCTCACGTGCCTTTAGGCAAGATGGGGATACAGTAGACCGTATTCAAGAAGCAATCGATACTTGTCCTGTTGACTGTATCTACTGGGTAGAATTCGAGGAGTTGACTTCATTAAATAAAATACTATGTAGTCAGGAGTTACAGTCACTGGGTATACCTGCACCAGCTCGTCTTAAGCGAAGTGATAATCCATAAGTTTAATGACACTGCCACGACGGAGGTTTGGCCGTACTGGACTGGAAATATCTTTGCTCTCTCTTGGAGGCATGCGCTTTCAGCAGAGCTGGACTGACCTTGAACCGGAGTACATCACTACTGCTTCTCAGGAGCGAGTGAGGCATACACTAGAGCATGCTATACAGCTTGGTCTCAATCATATTGAGACCGCTCGACACTATGGTAGCTCTGAGTGGCAAATTGGTCAGGCCATCACTTCTCTACTAACAGGCGTTGACCATATACTACAGACTAAGATACCTCCACAGGAAAATGCAGATATATTTGAGGCGGAGCTTGAAACTAGCATAGAGCGTATTGGGACCTCACGCATAGACCTACTAGCCATTCATGGCATCAACCGACCCGATCACCTCGACCAGACTCTAAAGCCCGGCGGCTGCCTAGATGTTGCACGCCGTTGGCAGAAGAAAGGCCGCATTGGCTCTATAGGTTTTTCAACTCACGGCCCTACTGATCTCATTGTGGCAGCAATCGACAGTAATGCCTTCGATTATGTGAATCTCCACTGGTACTTCATTCGCCAAGAAAATGAACCAGCTCTGGCGGCTGCTCACAGTCGTGATCTTGGTGTCTTCATTATCAGCCCAACAGATAAGGGAGGTCACTTGCACTCTCCTTCAGAACAACTAGTTGAGCTCTGCAGTCCTTTGCATCCCATAGTATTCAATGACTTGTTCTGCCTTCAAGACCAGAGAGTCCACACGATCAGCGTCGGCGCTGCTAAGCCTGAAGATCTTAACCTGCATATAGAGGCCGTAGCGCGACTATCAGAGGCAAGATCTATACTCCCTCCAATCCAAGCTAGGCTTCAGAGAGCAGCCTTGACTGCCCTAGGCGAGCCCTGGTTAAAGACTTGGAACTGGGGACTGCCATCTTGGCAAGATACACCAGGCTGCATAAATTTACCTCTCTTATTATGGCTGCATAACTTGATTGAGGCTTGGGGTCTAGAGGATTATGCAAGAGCACGCTATCGTTTGCTCGGACAAGCAGGGCACTGGCTGCCTGGCGTTAATGCTGATGTCTTGGACGTGACTGTATCGGAGGAGCAATTATTAGTTGTCCTGAAGGATAGTCCATGGCAAAGAACTATCCCTGGTCTACTTCGGCGCTTACGAAATCGATTACAAGGGGATCCATCTCAACGTCTTTCCAAGACCTAGACCTAATGACCTAGCGGCCTCTTTACTGCTGTCCCTATTCTACGTGGGAAGTTTGCTGGACAGGGTTGCGACGGACGTAGGCGAATCTGGTGCCGCAGCCCACGCCCATTTGGCAGATACTGTTTCTCGGTCAAATACAGATGCGCTTGCAGTGGTACCAAGGCAGCCATCAATTCCTTAGCATTGTCTTTGCTCCAGTGGCCGCAAAATAGGATCGCTTCGCCACTTGGTCTGAGCAGAGGAACAAGATATTCTGCTACTATTGGAGCAGCAGCAACAGCTCGTGCCATTGCTAAATCATAGGCACTGCGATGGTCCGGGTTACGCCCAGTAAGTTCTACTCGCTCTGTTCTTGTCTGCACTCGCTTTGATAAGCCTAGGGCCTGCACAATTCTTGTAATTGCGAATGTCTTGCGTCGCAACGATTCCACGAGCGTGAGTTGAGCACCTGGTAGGGCGATGGCAACCACTAATCCAGGCAATCCACCACCAGTACCAACGTCGATGCAGTATCGCAAACGTGTAGCATTGTTCAATTCACGACGTAGCGGCCAAAGACTGTCGAATACCTGAGCTATCCAAAAATCTGGACCATCCACAAGGCGACTTAGATTCACTTGAGTATTCCAGTACCTTAACTGCCGCTGCAGTTCCAATAGTTGCTCAGTCTGATTGATGTCTGGTTTCCAGCCCAGAGTTCTCCAGAGTTTTTCTCCAGGGGTACTGCTTTCATCTTCAGCAGTCATGTTGTTCAGCTTACTTACATCTCCTCAGGATGACCTCTCGAGCCCACTCTGGTACTAGTATTATTAAGTCTGTCTATTAACTAGTTCTCTGTGCCACTACGAGAGGCTTGGCATTCCGTCAACAGCCAGTAGCGACCATCTGCGCCGTGCCTTTCGACAGCGCAGCAAAGACTTACATCCAGACACAACCTCATTACCAGCAGAGCATGCTGCCCGTGAGTTCCGTCTGCTATGCGAGTCCTATGCTTTGCTCTCTGACCCGGAGCGCCGGCGTGTCTATGACATTAGTCGGTGTCAGCAATGCCCAGCGCCTGTCGGAATAGTAATAGTGGATCCGCCAGAGTATTCTTCTAAAGCTACTACGTCCACCATTGAACAACGACGACCCTTGTCTAACGGGGAACTATTTTCTCTATTGCTTTTGAGTGTAACCTTGCTGCTATGTATGTTGCTCTGCCTAGGTATTGCCTGGCGGCGTGGCAAACAGCTACAGCCATTGCCCAGTTGGCTCACAATTGGGCAAGCCCCACTGGACTTTGTGCTATCTCTTGAGTCTCGAGATGTCACTTCCAAACAAGTTCCCTCTGAACTCAGATTTTCTGTTGGGCTTCCGAGCCGAACTGCACTTCCTGAAAGCTGAGCTAGGTACTAATGGCTTTTAAGCTCTAGCTATCAGTAAATAACTAGTAATAAGCTAGCGGTTTGCAGAGATGCAGACTAATATAGATAATTGGTGCTAGGACTAGGATAAGTGTCAATTAGCCTTGTCAAGCAATGTTTTCTTTAGAGTCTATCGCGTGTTGTAAAGCTGCTCTGCTGGTAGGATCCTGAGAAACCTGCCTGCATTTTTTAAAGATGAGGTGCTTTAGCCGAACAGGATGTGTGCAAACCCAGCATGATATAATAGGCTCATATGCTAAGTTATAATCTGTACTTAGAGATTATCAAGGGCAAACTGAATACCATCATAGCACTGTTGGAGTTGATCATCGTTTAGACACAGTGGTGGCAGCAAGTAGACAACTGAACCTAGTGGGCGCAGCAAAATACCTTGCTCAACTAATAGTCTCTTTAGTTGTTGGCCTGCCGGGTTAAAGTATCCAGGGTTATCTACAGCGAGATCAAAGGCGGCGATTGTTCCAGTCAGCCGGGGACGTGTGACAAGTGGGTGCTTTGCCAGTAGGTCCAAGAGTGGACGGTGGCGGTTAGCGAAAGTCTCGTAGTGCTCAGGAGCTTCTTCTAGGATGTCTAAGCTAGCGTTCGCAGCTGCACAACCGAGGGGATTTGCAGTGAAACTGTGACCGTGCCAAAAAGTTAGAGAGGGATCTTTTCCAGTAAATTCTTCAAATACGGCTTCACTTGCCATGGTAACTCCCATAGGAAGGAATCCACCTGTTAGGCCTTTAGAGAGTGCAATCAAATCAGGACATATGCCAGCTTTCTGGCTTGCAAAGAGGCTGCCGCAACGCCCAAAACCTGTGAGCACCTCATCACTGATCAAAAGAGCTTCTGACTGACGTACACGCCTTTCCACTCCTTGTAGAAACTGCGGGCGTACCATCGCCATTCCGCCTGCTCCTTGTACCATTGGCTCTAAGATCACAGCTGCAGTTGGTGTTTCTAGAGCGTGCTCTAGCTGCTCTAAAGCCTGGGCTTCACGCACCTCAACTGTCTCGTCACCCCACCAAGTATCTGGCCAAGGCAAACGAGCTACTGGGAACAACTTATCATTGAATGGAGCACTAAACAGACTACGGGCCCCAACAGCCATTGCGCCAAAAGTGTCACCATGATATGCTCCATTGAAGGCAATTAACTGCTGACGAACCTCCTGACGATTATGCCACCACTGACATGCTATTTTAAGTGCTACTTCAACTGCAGTCGAGCCGTTATCAGAGAAAAACAAGCGTCTTAATCCGGTGAGTGCACTAAGCCGTTTTGACAACTGCTCTGCCTGAGGATGGATAAACTCTGCAAAGATTACCTGTTCCAACTCATTGGCCTGCTTACTGATAGCAGCGGCTATACGAGGATGGGCATGGCCGTGCAGTGTTACCCACCAACTGCTGATTGCATCAATTAAAGGCGGAGCATCCTGGCGGTATAGCAAGGCACCTTCTCCTCGAAGAACACACTGTGGTGGCTGGCTAGTTGCTACTTGTGTAAAAGGTAACCAGAGGTGAGGTGGCCAGTCACCACAGCCTTGTGTGTTCCATAGTTGCTCTCTAGATCCTGTCATAGTTAACTCCAGTACCCAACCTACGTCACTTCTGCTTCGTTACAGCAGCGATGCGTAGTTGGTCTCTGATAGACTAACCACGCAAGTCTTGTAGAGATCAACTTTGAGGTATTCCAACTCAGCGTGTGGTAACTATATGAGGTGACGAGCGAGCTTACCTTAGGTGAGTGTCTATGTCCAGGTTGCTGGAGTTGCCTATAGTCTATTATAGGCAAATGTTGCTCACGATGGGCTCTGATTTGTCATATATCCAGGCCTTGCTGATGCTTGCTCAAGCAGCTTTAGTCTATCTATCACCATTAAGCCCAAGCCTGATTGTTGCCAGTGGTTATGCAAATTCTCTGCTGATATACGTGGCATCGGCAGCAACTCGGTAAGCACTGGTATATTACTAAAATTCGTTATCGTGCGGCAATTATCACTGTGAGTTGGGCCGTTTAGGACAAGACCAATTACTGGTAATCGACGGCTTTGTAAAGCTGCTAAGCTGAGTAACGTGTGATTGATAGTGCCAAGGCTGCTGCGAGCTACAAGTACTACTGGTAAATTCCAGTGCTCGAGCTGGTCCAGTTGCAGCCATTGGCGATTCAGTGGAACCATTAACCCACCTGCTGTTTCAATTATTAGTGGCTTATCAGTGTGTGGTGGTAATATAAGAGCCTCTGGGTCAATATGAGCTTGCTCGAGTTCTGCTGCCCAATGCGGCGAGACAGGTGTTCGGAGAGCATAAACTTCTGGCAAGGTACGTGACTCTGGCAAGTTCAGCCAGTGACGTAAGCGACCTCGGTCCCCGCCGCCTTCAAGGCCGCTTTGCACTGGTTTCCAGTAGAGAGCCTCTAGACCCTGCACAAAGAGCGCGCTCACCACAGTCTTGCCTACATCTGTATCAGTCCCACAGATGACAATTCTTGGAGGATTCTGGCATGTGCTCATGAGGTAATTGATCTGTCTAGCCAGTGCAACACGTGATCTACAAGCTCTGGAAGGATTAGTGCGTGGCCAATGCCTGGCAGTAACCAGTGCTCGGGCGGTTCCGAGAGTTGCTCGCGTAGTCTACTCAACAATTCCTGTCGTGCAATTGGCGCAACGATTGCATCTTCAGCACCCTCAATTACAAGAACACGTGCTGTAGTAGGCAGCCCGATCGGGGGATTCTCAATCTTGCGAAGGCTTCTTAAGTCTTGCCGTAATCGCTGCCTACCTTCGTCCGACAATCTACACTGTTCGACCTCAGACAGCAGAAGACTAATAGGAAGAGGCTTGGCCGCACGTTTGAGGAATTTTTTGATCATAGTATCCTCTCGTTCTGTGCCTATTAGAGCCTCCATCGCCCTAAGATCAGAGTGCAGAGCTCGTCCTGCGGTGCCTTGCGGTACGAAACGACCAAAGCTTGCCAGCAGAACCACATCTGTGGCTTGCCCTAGCACCTTGTCATCTATCAGATGGGGACCGAGGGAGTAACCGATAATCACTTTGCGATTAGCAACTGTTTCATCTCGATTGTCACTGCTCCACTGAGGCTGCATTGGCAATAGTGAGCCGTAGCCTCTCTCACCACTAATCCAGCTCCATCCCCTCTGTTCGAACTTGATTTGCCAAATTTTCCAGTCTCTGCTGTCTCTACTCCACCCGTGCATAGCGACAATTTGCCTCATGAGGATCGAATTTTTAGTGCATGGATCAAACGCGCCAATAGATCCTCCGGTTGGTCACGGCGTAAAGTCAGTCGCAGCCTTGCAGTTCCCTCTGGCACCGTCGGTGGACGTATAGCAGCTGTTAGTAGACCAGCTTCTTCGAGGTGTTGCTGTGTACTCAGGGTAAGATTGTCTTCTCCTAGTATTAGTGGTATGATGTGGCCTTCTCCAGGTGGCAGTGGCCATCCTGCTTGCTGCAGTGAACTGCGCCAGTCCATTGATCTAGTCAACAGTTGCTTTCCCCAGTCTGGATATTGCTGAATCAGCTTCAACGAAGCATGTGCGGCAGCAGCAAGTGGGGGAGCTAATGCTGTTGTGTAGCGAAAAGCCCCACTTGTTTGGATTAACTTTTCACCAAGTGATGTATCACAGGCAAGAAATGCGCCCCCACTGCCAAATGCTTTGCCAAAGGTGCCACTTATCATTGTGACACCATCATTAATGCCAAAAGCAAGGCCGCGCCCCCCAGGACCAAGAACTCCAAGAGCATGAGCTTCATCCAGTAGCAGCTGTGCGTTGTAGTTTCGGCAGATAGCAGCTAGCTCATCTATGGCGGGGCTGGTTCCTTCCATACTAAACAAGGATTCACTGATAACCAGTCGAGGTGTATCTACTGCTGATGACATCGTGCATAGGCGATGATCGAGATCTTGCAAATTGTTATGGCTAAAACGTTGCAATCGTGCACCACTAGCGCGCACACCCTGAAGAAGCGAATGATGAATCAGGCGATCTGCTAGTACCGTTGTATGGCGATTGGCTAAGGCTAGGACTGCTGCCAGATTGGCTTGGAAGCCACTTGGAAACAGCAATACCCGCTCGCGACCCAAGAAAACAGCAAGATCTCTCTCCAGCAATTCATGCACTGGACGGTTGCCTGTAACGAGGCGAGACCCACCAGCGCCAACACCATCTAGAAGCAGCCCCTCTACAGCAGACTCCAGAACTTTTGGGTGCCGACTAAGACCAAGGTAGTCATTGCTGGCTAGATCAATTAGACCCTTGTGAACTTGCTTTGCCAGGACTGGTTCGCGTGTGCACACTTCTAGCTCTGCTAGTCCAGGTACTGGCCGCAGAGTGCGCAGCCAGCGGCGACGAGAGATAGGAAAATAGCTCATACCAGGAGTTTGAGGCACCGCAGGCACAATTGTTTAGAGTTACCCTTTGAGTGTGGTATCCATACAAAGGCAGATACACTTCTAGAGTAAGTTCTTTCACCGGCGGGTAGACAACTGTGGCCGACGTCGCCGGAACTGGGCTAGATCCGACCACTATCTTCCCCTTTCCCCTAGATAGGTTCCAGCTTGAGGCAATCAATGCTTTAGACCAGGGATATTCTGTAGTTGTAAGCGCCCCGACTGGCTCCGGCAAAACCTTGATTGGTGAATATGCTATTTATAAAGCATTAGCCCATTGTCATAAGGTCTTTTACACTACTCCGCTAAAAGCGCTTTCTAATCAAAAGCTCCGCGATTTTCGTAAGCAATTTGGCACCGATAGTGTCGGCTTAATGACGGGAGATTTGAGCATCAACCGTAAAGCACGTATTGTGGTAATGACTACAGAAATCTTCCGAAATATGCTCTATGCAGAGGTTGGTGAGCTAGATAATAACCCGCTTGCTGATGTAGAGGCGGTTGTACTTGATGAATGTCATTACATGAACGACTCACAGCGCGGTACTGTCTGGGAAGAATCGATTATTCACTGCCCATCACCGGTACAGCTTGTGGCCCTGTCGGCAACTGTGGCTAATGCTAGGCAGCTTACTGACTGGATCGTGAAAGTGCACGGACCTACTAAGCTCGTACATAGCGATTTCCGACCCGTTCCGCTTCAGTTCAATTTCTGTAGTGCCAAAGGGCTTCATCCATTACTTAATAGTCAGGGGACTGATCTTCATCCGAACTGTAGAGTATGGCGGCCACCACAGGGCTATCGACGTAAAGGGCGTCCGCCGAAGCCACCACAACCTGAGCCGCCGTCAATCATTTTTGTAGTCGCGCGCATGGCAGAAAGGAATATGTTGCCAGCTATCTACTTCATTTTTAGCCGTCGTGGCTGTGATCGCGCGGTGCGCGAGCTTGGCACACTCTGCTTAGTTACGGCAGAAGAGCAAGCCAGGATCCGGTCACGACTGGAGAGTTATGCCTTTGCCAACTCCGAAGCAGTACGAGATAGTTTTCATATCAGTGCCTTGCTGCGAGGTGTTGCTGCTCACCATGCCGGTGTCCTACCTGTCTGGAAGGGACTGATCGAGGAACTGTTCCAGGTGGGACTTATAAAAGTCGTCTTTGCTACTGAGACTCTGGCTGCAGGTATCAACATGCCAGCTCGCAGTACTGTTATTTCTGCACTCTCAAAGCGAACTGAGCGAGGTCATCGACCTTTGATGAGTAGCGAGTTTTTGCAGATGGCAGGTCGAGCAGGTAGGCGTGGCCTCGACTCCCAAGGATACGTAGTAACTGTCCAAGGCCGTTTTGAGAGCGCGCGGGAAGCTGGCCAACTGGCAACAAGTCCGGCAAACCCACTAGTAAGTCAGTTTACACCTAGTTATGGCATGGTGCTAAACATTTTGCAGCGCCACAACTTAGCCAAAGCACGTGAGCTAGTGGAGCGGAGTTTTGGTCGCTATATAGCTAGCTTAGATCTTATTGAGGAAGAAGATATACTCAACCAGCTTCAACTTCAGCTGAGTCAGCTTCAGGGTTCAGTCAGCGACGTACCTTGGGAAGATTTTGAGAACTACGAGAAGTGTCGGGGACGTTTGCGTGAGGAGAGACGTCTGCTGCAGATCTTGCAGCAGCAGTCTGAGGAGAAACTAGCAAATGAACTAACCCTAGCTCTTCAATTCGCTAGCATTGGTACTTTGGTTAGCCTTAAGGCACCTCAGTTTCGTGGCTGCATCACGCCCGCGGTAATTGTTGGTAAACTTAAAGGACCTGGGCAGTTTCCACAGCTACTTTGCCTTACAAACAAGAATGTTTGGTTACTATCACCTTGCCAGGCAGTAGTAAGTCTCCACGCTGAACTTAGCTGCTTACAGATTGACGACATCAAGGCTCCACAATTACAAAGAGTTGGTGAACTACGCCATGGCGACCAAGAAAGTAGTGGTCTGGCTCTTTTGGTAGACTACATAGCCAGTCGCCATGATATGACCACACCTCAGTATGATCTTGCAGGTGAGGTACTCGCGCAGTCAAGACTTGTACAGGAGCTTAGTCAAGAACTACAGAGTCATCCTGCGCACTGCTGGGCAGGGCGTAAGCAACTCAAGAAGCACCGCCGCCGAATAGAAGATCTAGAACTAGAGATCCGTGAGCGTCAGCAACATTTGCACCATCATGCTAACCACCATTGGGAGATCTTTCTAGGCCTAATCAAGATCCTGCGACACTTTGGTTGCCTTGATGACAAACTCGAACCCACAGAGATTGGCCGAACTGTGGCTGCTCTGCGAGGTGATAATGAGCTCTGGCTTGGACTAGTACTGATGAGTGGCTACCTCGATAACCTGGAGCCGCCAGACCTAGCAGCTGTACTTGAGGCAATTAGCACTGAGGTAAACCGTCCAGATCTTTGGAGTGGCTATCCATCACCCACCGTTGCTGAAAAGACTTTGCACAACTTGGGCTCGATTCGGCAAGAGCTATTAGAGCACCAGGAACATTGCCAAGTAATAGTTCCAGCTTGGTGTGAGCCTGAACTAATGGGCCTCGTAGAGGCCTGGACCCGCGGAATATCCTGGGGTGAACTGATTGCTAATACTTCTCTCGATGAAGGAGATGTGGTGCGGATTATGCGACGCACAGTGGATTTACTTGCACAGGTTCCCTATTGCGAGTCAGTTAGTGAGGCTCTCCGCCGTAGAGCGCGTCTAGCCTTGCAGGTAATCAACCGTTTTCCAGTTTGTGAGGCAGCCGATCTCACAAATGAGCAAAGTTAAATCGCACTCTCTAGCTTAACCATTTAAGAAATAGGCAATGTAGCAGATCTACTTTCTAGTAAGCTAGGCACCTACTTAACAAAAGTAATACAGAAGTGCACAGATTAGGGCTATGCTACAGATAGTTTGTAGCAGACTCACATATATAGAGACTGCTATCGCTTAAAGACCAAGGCGTCGCCATATGATGTCTAATTTGGCGTGATGGGAGTCCATATTGAAGCAGTCTGCTAACTGTTCAATAGTAAGATGTTTCTTTATATCTGGGTCTACCTCAAGTGCTGAGCGGAAGTTACCACTCTTACTGTTCCAAGCACTGTGAGCATTGCGCTGCACCACCTGGTATGCTTCCTCACGACTCATTCCTGCCTCTACTAGGGTTATTAGCACACGCTGACTGAAAACTACACCACCATAGATATCAACATTACAGTACATATTTTCTGGATAAATCTCAAGATTTTCAATCACCTCAGTCATCTCCCGTAGCATAAAGTGTAAAGTCATTGAGCAATCTGGCAGCATCATCCGCTCAGCAGAGCTGTGGCTGATATCTCGTTCATGCCAGAGCACCATGTTCTCTAGTGCTGCAACTACATAACCGCGTAGAATTCTGGCCAGGCCACTTATCCGTTCACTACGAATGGGATTGCGTTTATGAGGCATGGCAGAACTACCCTTCTGCCCTCTTGCAAAGCCCTCTTCTAGCTCCAAAACATCTGTCCGCTGCAGGTTGCGAATCTCACTCGCGAAGCGGTCTAATGATGTGCCTACTAGAGCTAAAGTTTGTACGTAGTTGGCATGCCGGTCACGTGAAATTACTTGCGTGCTAACAGTGTCGGCAACGAGACCTAGTCTTTCGCAAGCTAGTTGTTCAACTCTGGGGTCAATATTAGCATAGGTACCCATGGCACCACTAACTTGGCCCACAGCCACATCTTTCTGTAAGTGTCTTAGTCGCTCAGCATTGCGTCTATTCTCTGCTAGCCATCCAGCCAGTTTAAAGCCAAAGGTAATAGGCTCACCATGGACACCATGAGAGCGACCAATCATCACAGTGTCCTTATGCTGAGAAGCAAGTCTGCAAATAGCACTATCAAGCGCTGTGAGTTCTTGCTGTAACAAGACAATAGACGCTCTTAGTTGCAGTGCCAGCCCAGTATCGAGGACGTCACTACTAGTCATACCAACATGTATGTAGCGTCCCGCACTGCCTACGTGTTCATTAACATTAGTTAGAAAAGCAATTACATCATGTCGTACTTCTAGCTCGATTTCCAGTATCCGATTAAGTTCAAAAGAAGCTTGTTCTCGGATCTGCTGCATCGCCTCCCTAGGAACCTGGCCAAGGCTGTAGTTTGCCTCACAAGCAGCCATTTCGACATCTAGCCAGCTCTGGAACTTAGCATAGTCAGTCCAGATCGCAGCCATTTCTGGCAGGGTGTAGCGCTCGATCAAGAAGTTATGGGCAGTAGTCGATCTTGACCTTAAAGCAGGTAGCGCCATAACTTTCAAGCAAGATTTAGCTTATTTATTACGTCTAGCTAATAGCTAAGTGCTATGCTGTATAGAGTTCAATGTCGTGTATGATTTAGACCTAGAGATTAAGTAATCTGATATTACTTTGTCTAAAGAGGTAGAGGAAAATTTCTAGACAATTTCGATGCCTTTGAAGATGCGTGAATACGATATTAAGTAGCTTCAGCTAGCTGGCAAGCGTGTGCCTAATAGCGTGCAAGCTATGAATATGTACGTTATTAAGACTTGCTTTCTTGAGTCTTTCATATTGCTGAGAAAGGTGGCCATTAACGCAGGTTTTTGCTTGGATTTGGGGTTCCTGTTTGTTTTGTAACGGGATGGGTCACAAGCTTCGTCTTGACTTGCATCTACTAACATTAGGCCTGGCAACATCTCGTCAGCAAGCGTGCCAGCTAATACGTGCTGGTCGCGTTCGTGACAACAATGGTCAACGACTCGATAAGCCTGGCCATGAGGTTTCTCCTAAGCTAAATGTGATTGTCGATCAGCCAGCACGCTTTGTGTCGCGTGGCGGAGAAAAACTGATGGCAGCGCTTGAGGCCTTCCCAGTACATGTAGAAGATCGTGTCTGTCTCGATGGTGGTATCTCGACGGGTGGCTTTACTGATTGCCTGCTGCAGCATGGTGCACGACTTGTCTATGGTATTGATGTTGGTTATGGTCAGACTGCTTGGCGTCTGAGGCAAGATAGTCGCTTGATATTGCGTGAGCGTACAAACCTGCGCTACCTTGAGCCAGGAGATCTTTATATGCCAGAAGACCCCCTGCCTAACTTTGCAGTGGCAGATGTTTCATTCATTTCACTTCGATTGGTTTTACCTGCATTACGCCGCCTGCTTCAGCCAGATGGGGCAGACGCTGTCGTTCTTGTGAAACCGCAGTTTGAAGTTGGCCGTAGACAAGTTGGCAAAGGTGGTGTAGTTCGCGACGTAACGTATCATCGTGAGGCGATTATGTCGGTAGCAGCTGCTGCATTAGAGCTGGGCTGGGCTCCACAGGGACTGCATGCTTCGCCAATCACTGGCCGAGCTGGCAACCAGGAATATTTACTCTGGCTCTCTGGTACTAGGACCTTGCTCCCCAAACTGGAGCACCTGATACTTCAGGCTTTAGGCTAGAGTGCGGTGCTATTACATTCACCAGTACGGATGCGTACAGCTGTATCCACTGTAGAGATAAATATCTTACCATCTCCAATCTCACCGGTGCGAGCAGCTTGGGTAATGGCAGTTACCACTTTATCAACACTTGCATCATCGATAACTACTTCTATTTTCAGCTTTTGCAAGAACTCAACCGTAAACTCAGAGCCTCGGTAGCGCTCAACCTGACCTTTCTGACGGCCAAAGCCACGGACTTCACTGACAGTCATCCCAACAGTTCCAGCACTAACTAAGGCCAGCTTGACCTCCTCGAGTTTGAAGGGGCGGATGATTGCTTCGATCTTCTTCATATTGTGAGATGGGCACTCAATTACGGTTGGAGAATCGCTGCCAGCTCTTTTCTGGCAGAGTTGATCATCATGGAAAACATCAACAGAATAAGACTAGACGGCCAGCATGCATTATACTTATGTAGATATCCTGGCTGGCTGGCTAGTCCAAGAAAGACTAGTAATCGTTCTTGATATGTGCTTGTAGCCAGAATACGCCATGATTAGATTTGCACGGCACATCACCTAACTAGCGCCAAAATTTGTCTTCTTCACCATACTGTAGAGATGCCTGTAGCAGTTACTGCTACTGTGGATTATAACGTTACAAAACCACTGTATCACTCCTTGACTACCTCGATAGATCATAACCGGACACAGCTCTACGGTGAGCAGTCCATCGCCGAGGCCAAAATTATCTGCTTTAACAATCCTTACCTAGGAAGATCTTATGAGATCGCTATTGAGTTACCAGAGTTTACTTGCCTCTGTCCATTCTCTGGCTACCCAGATTTTGCTGTGCTTAGGCTCCTCTATCAGCCAGGTCCAAAGGTCATTGAACTGAAGTCAATCAAGTTGTATATCAACAGTTACCGCGACCGTACTATTTCTCATGAGGCGGTAACTAATGAAATCTTTGATGATTTAATAACTGCCTGTGACCCCAAGTGGATGCAGCTTGAGGCAGACTTCAACCCACGCGGAAATGTTCACACTGTTCTCCGGGTAAGTCATGGTAGTCGTCAGCCTTGCTGATGGTTGAGGCTAGCAAGCAATACTGGTAGCTCTCTAGCGAAAGCTGGTAAGTTACGATTGCACAGTCCTCCCACATGTAGAGAATGTGCATGGGCTTCGCTCACTGCCCAGAGTTGACGTGTTGCAATTAGGCTGAGCCCTCCACCGATAAGAGTAACACCAAATCCAGTATATACTAGGGGTACTCCAGGGTCTCGCTTTAAGAGCAGACCACTAGCTGGGAGGACTTCGAGGACACGAAGTGATGTTCCATTAATCTCTACTGCTGAAGTACCAGGACGTAGTATTGCTAGGCGCTGGCCATCAGAGCCGAAGACCATCACGGGGCCTTTATCACTTGCAACTGTCAACAGTACAGGATTGCTACCGTTGGGTTTTGTTGGTATGACCAAGCCCCAAATTTGCTCACCTAACTGAGGGTAACTGCTAAGGGGTAGCTGAAGTACTGGACTACTGCCTAATTGTAGTGTGAGCGCTACTAAGGACCAGTCTGCCTGATAAATCGTCATACCACGATGCCGGAGCGGATGATTAACACTGATTTCATGCTCAAAACTTGTTGTTTGTCCAACCGACTGCAAAGATAAAGTTGAGCGAAACTGTTCAGTTCGACCGGTAGGATCGCGATCGATTCTAAATTGGTTCAAGGTTATAGTGAGCTGACTACTGCCATCACGGTCAAGCAAATCTAGTGACCTACCTGGAGCTAAAAATCGCTCTAGGCGATTACCCGCTAGAGCTCCCCAAACTGCCCCAAGTAGCAGCACCACTAGCCCAGTATGCACGAGTAGTGGACCAACTCGCCCAAGTACACCACTTCTGGCAGCTAACCTACCCGGTTGCTCGCGAACTTGCCAACCGTGTTGACGCAACCGTTGTGCAAGACACTTAAGTCCATTGGAGGTGTCTAGCACAGTTACTGTCTCAGCAAAACTGAGCTTGCCAAGCTGTTGCCCGTCCTGATAATCAATCCAACGGAGCGCGATCTGGAGGGCTGGCCACTGACGACGCCAACTGCACAGTATCAGCGCTAGTCCAAGCCAACCGAGGAGTAGCAGAAACCAACTGCTACTGTAGATATGGTCAAGCTGAAGCCGCAGTAGCCAGGACCCATCCACTAGTCCTAAAAAAGGACGAGCATCATAGATTTCATGGTAATTGTCTACTGTTTCTCCTTGCGGAATAGTAGTTCCTACTGCACTTACAGACGCGATTAATAGTAACAGTATAATAGCAACTCGCAAGTCAGCAACAAAACGAATCAGACGTCCTAGTAATGTAGTAATTAGTTGGATCACAACAGATTAAAGCCAGTAAGCTAACAATGTGAGTGATCCTGTCACCACCAGAATTATACCGCTGATTGCAGGGATCCAGCGTGCCACTGGCCGTAAGGCTAGTAAGCGTGGTAAGACCGCAGCTGTGTTGCCAACAATTAGCAGTGGTAAAACCTGGCCAGAACCGAAGCAAGTTAGGAAGACTATGCCAAGCAACGGACGTCCACTGGTAGCAATCCAGCCGAGTAAAACAGCCAGAACAGGTGTCGTGCAGGGTGAGGCAGCTAGGCCAAAGGCTAGACCGGTAGCGACTGGAGCTAGTGGCGCTGGAACTCTCCGCCGCCAACTTTCCGGATCGGGTCCTAAGGGAAGAGAAAATTTAATGACTCCTAGTAGATTCAGGCCCATAACTACCGCGAGCAGAGCCACAACAGCTGATAGACCACCAGGCACCTGGCCGTAGATCCTCCCTACTAAACCACTAAGTGCGCCTAGTAGTACAAGTGCACTTACGATACCACTGCAAAAGGCAAAGCTGCGCTTCCAGGGTGGTTGACCCTCGCTAAATCCTGCTAGATAGGCCACAGTAACTGGTAACAGTGACAGAGAGCAAGGGCCAAGACTAGTCATTAGACCCCCCCCAAAAATCAGTATCAGTGTGAGTGGTCTGGGCTCAACCAAAGCTTCACGCAGTACTTGCTCAGCATTGCGGGCTAGATCGGAGATAATCAAGTCTAAGGCTAAGATGGCAGATAACGGCAGTGCCGGTCCGATCAGCGTTCTACTGTATACAAGGTGCGATGTAAGCGAGTACCAGTAGGTTCTGTAGGCTCAAGTGAGCAGCGGATCAGCAGACCAACAATTAGCAAACTTGAAAGCAATGAATTACCGCCATAGCTCATCATTGGCAAAGGGAGACCTGTAGTGGGCATTGAGCCTGAGGCAACTGCAATATTCATGAACGATTGACTTATGAGGAGTGTGATGCAACCAATTGCTACTAAGCGTGCCTGATTACTGCGACATCGTATAGCTATACGAAGCCCGGTATAAGCAAATAGCATAAGGAATAACAACAGCAGCAGAGACCCAATGAAGCCAAACTCTTCAGCATACACAGCAAAGATAAAGTCAGTGCTTTGAATCGGTAGATACTGAAGCTTCTGCATTGAAAGACCAAAGCCTTGGCCAAATAAACCACCAGATCCGATTGCAAGCAGACTTTGAATCAGTTGATAGCCGTCGCCTTGAGGATCCCGCCAAGGGTCAAGGAAGGAGATGACGCGTAAGCGCTGGTACCCATTAGTCAATATACTGGCAGTACCAAGCAGTGCACCAGCTAATGCGGTTCTGAGTAAAGTGTGTAAGTTAATTCCGGCCGCGAGAGCCATTAGCCAAAGCAGTATACCTGTAAGGGCGGCAGTGCTTAAGTCTGGTTGCTTCAATATCCCTAAGATTAGGGCACCGAAACAGCTTAGATGGAAAAACTTCTGATCTGCAGTCACGCGGTACCATCTACCAAATAGATTAGCAGCCTGAAGGACTACAAAAGGCTTAATCAGTTCAGATGGTTGGATCTGTACTGGGCCAAGAATTAACCAGCGACTAGCTCCATTTACAGTGATACCAACCATGAGTGTCGCTGCTACTAAGAAAAGGCCTAGGCAAAGAACAGGTCCAGCCCAATAAAGCCAGTGGCGTAAGGGCGTGGATGTAGCAAACGCTAGCAAGCTCCAACTCGCCACCATCCAGACCAGCTGGCGCTTTATGTAGAAAGCACCTTCACCAATTTCTCTGTGCGCTGCCCACCAGCTGGCTGAACAGAGAACTAACAGCCCCACTACGCACCAAAGCATAGTAAGCATAAGTATGAGACGTGCTTCTGCCGGCCAGGAAATCCACGGAAGTGATAGACGAGCAGTAACACCATGTATCATGACCAGAAGTGCCCCGTTAGCAGCATCTATAGCAGCAACATCAACTCTAAAAGCATGCTAAGTATAAAATATATACGCGGCTAAACAACTGGAACGGTAGTCAATCAAAGACTGAATCTCTGGTCAGCCATTACAGAGCGGACCTCGTGGATAGCGAATAAAAGCCTGGATGTGATCAATCCACCCAGGCTATAAATTTAAGAGAATAGTGTGATCTATGCTTAAGTGTTATATAATAGTGTTATATAATAATGCTTTTCAGTTGCCTACATTTATTTGTTGGCGTCCACTGCAAAGCTCAACCTTAAGAATTCGGCCTCCTTGCTTCATAATTCGTTGTTGCTCGGCAAACCAGCTATCATAAGGAACCCATTTTGTGAAGAAAGTATTCTGCAACTCACGCTGTGTACGAACTTTTTCTGGCGAGGGAATACAGGCTGTGATCTTGAAGAGACGCATTAGTTGCCGAGACCAGAGCAGATATAATCAAAGTAGACACCCATCTCATTGCCAGCGTCAGGTCCTACTAAGGATGCTGTGACTTCTTTCATAGCTTGGATTGCCTGAACTGTGGCACCTATAGGAACACCTAAGCTATTGTAGGTTTCTTTGAGGCCATTCAATACACGTTCGTCGAGGATAGATGTGTCACCAGCTAACATAGCGTAAGTAGAGTAACGAAGGTAGTAATCTAAATCTCTGATACAGGCAGCGTACCGCCGGGTAGTATACATGTTACCTCCCGGGCGGGTAATGTCTGAGTAGAGAAGAGCTTTTGCTACAGCATCCCTTATGATTGATGATGCATTAGCACTGATAGTTGTTGCAGCTCTGACTCTGAGCTCACCACTTGCAAAGTAACGCTCCAGGTTACTCATAGAGTCAGTGTCCAGGTAGAGGCCCTGAATGTCAGACTTGTTGATGACGTTGGTGATCGCGTCTTGCATGGATCCGTAGGGATAGCGTAGGATGAACTAAGTAATCCGGTGATCAGGCGAGAGCGCCCACCACATAGTCAAAGTAGGAGCTAGCTTCTTCAGCGTCTGCGCCGGTGAGTATACCCATTGCTACAGCCTTCATTTCGCGGATTGCCTCAGCCATAGCCTCTAAAGGAGTACCCAAGGATCTGTACAGCTCTCGGGCACCAATGACTCCTATCTCCTCAATTGGCGTGACGTCGCCAGCAACCACACCGTAAGTGATTAGGCGAAGGTAATAGTCCATATCACGCAAGCAAGTGGCGGTCATTTCCTCCCCATAAGCATTGCCGCCGGGCGAGATAACGTCAGGGCGCTTTTGGAAGAGCTGGCCACCAGCTGTCTTAACTATGCGCTCCCGGCTCTCGCTGAGGACCTGAGCGACGCGAAGGCGTCGCTGACCCCCGCTTACGAAAGCCTTGATTTGATCTAGCTCGCCAGGGCTGAGATAGCGGGCTTCGGCATCCGCGTTGATGATCGAGTTGGAGACGATGCTCATGCAGTTCTACCTTGAGGCAAGCGGCCGCCCGCAGGAGACCGATATCCGGTGAGTGTTTGGTGCGTGATCTCAATCCGAGATCGAGGTGTAGTCTAAGGGATGAGCTGAGGCTCTCCACCAGAAAAAGGTCCCGAATGTTGTATCTGTTGATCTTTCTCTCGACAGAGAAACTTTCTGCTGCGTTAGCTGTCAATACACCAATCATATCTTGTAGCACTAGGATGGTTAATCCGGGTCGCGTTAACACATCTTCATGGCTTCTACACAACATTGTCAATGCCCTAGTCTAGACTCCGGAATCACAAGTTTTAAGTGACCAAGATAAATCAGCTCTAGGCAGTAGTGTGTTATGTTCCTCCTCTAGAGAGAGCTCTTAGAGTGCCGAATTTGGTGTTGGCGTGAGACCCGCATTTCCGCCATATAAGGATGCTGTGCGAGTAATGGTCGCTTGTGGCACTCCCAACTTGCTTGCCAAGCTGTCGAGACTCAGTACCTCCGACAAGGGTATCTCACTAGCAATACGTTGCAGCAAGAGTTCGCGTACTGCAGCAGGTTGTCCGGAAGTTGCTCGTGTAATAAGAAAACGCCTTACCTCGGCAGGAGTACCAGCACGGCCTAGGAGTGCCATTGCTACTGCAGTTGCAGCCCGGAGGGGAGCCATCATAGCTATGCGCTCCTGAAATATATCGCTAAGGGCAACAAGCCCAACAAAATCGTCGAGACTCACCTGACCATTACGCAGCTGCGATTCTGCAGAAGATAACCGTTCAGCACCAAATGGTACGCGGTTAAGTAGCTGACGATAGACGCTAGTAATCACACCTTGAAGTTCATATTCCGATGTTAATCCTCGGAACTCTACAGTAGTAGATGATAAACGGGAAGTGCGACGATAACCACTAGCTGTGCCGGGAGCAAGAGCTTTCCTAAGGCGGGCTTCGGGATCTTCAGGTAAGGCAGCAGTGCTGAATATACGATCTGAGGAAAGGTCCCGTAAGGTGCGCTTAGTTAAAGATTTTGTAGCTGATCTGTTACTTACCAAGGGTGTCCAAGCCTGGCTACTGGATCCCTTTGTGGTAGACAGATTACGTGGAGTCAGATCGGCAGTGATTCGTAGACGCTTACTAGGCTGAGCATCTGGCCGCGGACGTAAGCTGAGGTCGACGACAGCTGTAGCTGTAGGGTTAATGGGGCGGCGCAATGAGGGTACGCGACGCATTGTCACATCTCCAGGTGTGATAAAGCGCTCGTACGGTACGGTGTCATCACCGAAGCAATCTCCGAATTCGCGGCTACCAATAAGAGCATCTACGATTCCGTAAAAGCCTTGACGTGCTGCGGTATCGAAGAGGGCATCAATCTCCCAGCGCCCAAAAGTGGGTCGCCCAAGCAGACGTCTATGCATCACCTCGATTGCTTTGGTAACATAAAGTCCCTCCCAATAGCGACGGCGGAAAGCTTTAGAACGAGCTACTTGGCGTATGAACTCGCGCAAGTTAATGTTGCCATTCTCTAACCTATTCTCAGCACTGGCCAATCGTTCCCCAGCATAGCCAGAGAAGCCAAGTACCTGGGTGTATACAGCATTGATTACTGCCTGGCTACTCGACTCTGTAGTAACAATACTAGGCTGAGCCTGACTGCCTCGCTGTGGATTTAGGGCACCGCTATTAGCTCCTCGCTGAAGTCTCACAATGCGTGGCCCACCTCGACGTGGCTGGCTCTCACGGAACTGCACACTGCCCATCTGCCCCGGCTGGGCCATGCCATTGCCAACAAGAAGTCGGCGGGTGTCGTATCCGAAGGGTGCTGAACGTGTAGTTACTGAGGCAGTGCTTGAGGGAAAAATAGCTCCATACTGGTTCCCAATTGGATCATTCCCGCCTCCATAAACATGTTGATCGGCTAAAGGTCTCTGATAAGCAGCGTAGAGTGTGATGTATTGGGGAGCACCTTCAAAAGGTGCGCTGAAACGGAACAATCGACGGTTAGATCCCCAGCCTGCACTTTCTTGAGCTTCTTCCCCAATATCACGGAGATAAGGAACTGTTTCTTCCCCAAAAGTTCGTGCATACTCGTCTGAATTTAACAAGGTATCTATTAGACCGCTTAAACCTTGCTTGCTGACAGCTGCAAAGCTGCTACGGAACTCTTCTAGAGAGCTAATACCACGACCTAGAAAATGGCGGTAGGCTAGCTCCACGACACGACTGTTGACAAAGCGGCCATAGAATTGCTGACGGTACTCCTTACTTTGTCCTAGGGCGCGGATAAATTCACGCATCGAAATTTTTCCCTGCAGCAGCTGACTGCTCTCAGAAGCACAAGGAAATTGTGAGTAGCCTTTAGCTATATCGCGTTCAAATACTTGTCGGTAAGCAGCACGTACTATTTCTTTCTTCTCAGCTCCTGACAGTCCTGGTCTCATCTCAAATCGTTGAGCTGGCTCTGACGCCAGGGCATAAATAGCTGGCAGTTGCAATCCCTGTCTTACTGGGCTACCGGGTTTTTGCCGGGCACTTGGTGTTGCAACTGCAAGCTCGCGCAGAAGGACGTTGAAGCAGTCGATAACAAGACGCCTAGCTTCAGGTCGGTCACGGAACAGAGCCGCAGCTCCAGCACGCATTTCTTGCAGGGCTACGTTGGTAGCAATTAAGGAGCAACCCTTCTCAAGTATATCGCGCAGACCACGAGCATTAACTGATAATATGCTAGGATCGCCTGCAACCAGTGCATAGCCAACATAGCGAAGAAACCAGCCAAGATCTCGGACTGATTTTCTCATTCTAGCTGGACCATACTTCGATATGCTGATCGGAATGAATCCGGCAGGAAGTATGACACGTACATCGGTATCACTTCCAACTTTAAAGAGGCGCGTGAAGAAGTTCCCCTCTCTCGCAACTGAAGCTTCTGCACTAGTGAAAGTTCGTACTGAGCTAGCAAAAGCTTCTTGGTCGGCTGCTAAAGGTGTGCTGCTCTCTTGTTTAAGCTCTTCGCCTGTTGTAAGAGGTGATTCCAAAAAGGAGAGAGGAGTACCTCCAACAAAGACACGGTTAGCAGCTTTTGCCACGAGCCCCTCAGCATTAATGGCAAGGAGCCGAGAGGCCTCAATGCGTTCAGTACCACTACGGAAGAAGGTTGCTAGAGTGCTGAGCTCCCCACCATCCGGAAATCGGTCCTGTTGTTCGGCCTGACGGACGCTGGAAAGCGGCAGGGTGTCGTAGCTCTGAGGCGTGACCCTGGGGCTGCCGCTACTGGCGGTCGCGGTCATTAACTGAGGTAAACCATACCAAGCACACGTTACGCCTTACTTGCAGATAACCTCGAGTGCCATGAACAAATGTTTGCAGCTGCTTCTGACTACTTTCGTACAGAGTCGCTTATCCTTACGGACTCTGAGAGCTTCCCCTGGTTGCTTCTTAGCTGTCTGTCGACGACAAGAAGCTAGAGCTCATACTACTTTTCTAGCTAGCTTCTTCCGCTCTCGTACAATCTACCCATATAAATGGCATCAGTGCATTCTCTAAAAAAACCCCTGCTAGATAGCTTCTACCTAGTCTGAATACCTGACACTTTGCCTTGCTAAGACTTAATCATACAGCTATAGTATGTAGATGTTACAAGTATTCCTAAGAAACCAGCTGTAAGCAAGCCTAATAGTTATAGTAACTTAAGAATATTTCCTGGCTACGCCTAACCAAGTTATGATTCTGAGGCCAGGCATAGGCTGAGAGCTTGTTTGAGGAATCTACTGAATTCATGTCAGGAAACCTGGGAGCTGCCTACGGGCAAAGCAAGAAATCTTGAGCTCCTCAACATTCTGACCATTGCCAACTACAGACCACCCAACACTTTTAGTGACCGTTGAGTTCAGTCTCATCAGAAGTTTCTCACAATGCCTGCATATTATAGGGCTTCTTTTAATGTGGAGTATGGCCTTAGCCCGCTGAGCTGCAAGGGTAGCGGCAGCTAGCTGCTCAAATAGCGAGGTATGCATGATAGATTCCGCGCGCTTCGTCAAGGCAGCGTTTGCAGATACTGTCCGCCACAGAGCCGATAGCGACCCCGGTTGCTATCGGCAACGGCATGGAAGATTATGCTCGCTTACAGCGTCGTCTGATGCTGGCCACTCTTGCAATCTCCCTAGTGACGGCACTTGTCACACTTCTATGGTTTGGCCCAAGAGTGGCCTGTAGCTTGCTTCTAGGCTCGCTTGCTGGTCTCGTTTATCTACGCTTGCTTGCCCGCAGTGTTGCCAGACTTGGTAGTGGCTCTTACCAAATCGGTAGATTTCAGCTAGCTATTCCAGTGATGCTGATCGTAGCAGCAGCCCGCTTGCCACAGCTAAGTATATTGCCAGCTTTTCTGGGATTCTTGCTTTACAAGCCAGCACTCATCATTCAGGCGATCATAGACGCCTGAGCCCAGCGCAATTCCATCTACATGCACTATGGTCCCGTTGCTTCATTCCTTGCCATTCGCTGAGTTGGAAGTCGGTCAGCACCTCTACTGGCGAATTGGTAATCTTAATCTTCACGGCCAGGTGTTTATCAGCTCCTGGGTAGTTATTGGAGGGCTACTACTTTTGGTAGTAGCAGGGACTCGTCGAATGGAAACTGATCCGAAAGGCGTGCAAAACCTACTCGAGTTCCTCTGGGATTACTTGCGCGATCTAGCTCGTGACCAAATTGGCGAGAAGGCTTATCGAGACTGGCTTCCGTTTATTGGGACCCTATTCCTGTTTATTTTTGTCTGCAACTGGGGTGGTGCATTAATCCCTTGGCGTCTTGTAGAACTGCCAAGCGGTGAGCTGGGAGCTCCTACTGCAGACATCAATACGACTGTGGCTATGGCCTTGTTGGTATCACTTGCGTACTTTTACGCTGGTCTTAGCCGGAAGGGTCTGCGCTATTTCGAGTACTACGTGGAGCCTACGCCGATCATGCTCCCTTTCAAGATTATCGAGGACTTTACCAAGCCTTTATCTCTTTCCTTTCGTCTATTTGGTAACATCCTAGCTGATGAACTTGTCGTGGCGGTTCTAGCCTTTCTAGTGCCAGTGCTAGTACCTCTGCCAGCCATGTTCCTTGGGCTATTCACTAGTGCTATCCAGGCACTGATCTTTTCTACCCTTGCCGCCAACTATATAGGTGAGGCCGTACACGAAGAGACAGAATAGGCATCACAGCTTTTTCTACTATCTTTTCTTTCGTCAGTCCCTGGCGATCTGCTAAACACATCGCGCGCAGGTCTGGATCAGCCAGGCCCGCCTCTCTAATCTATGGGGTGTCCCAAGCGCGCCATGAGTACACGCGCTCCTCTCTGCGCACCCCCAACAACGTTTTTCAGAAATGAGTGACCTGACCTCCGCCGCCTCCGTTCTGGCTGCTGCTCTAGCAGTAGGCCTAGCCGCTATCGGTCCTGGCATTGGCCAGGGCACCGCAGCCGGTCAGGCTGTGGAGGGCATTGCCCGCCAGCCTGAAGCTGAAGGAAAGATCCGCGGTACATTACTGCTCTCTCTGGCCTTCATGGAAGCACTGACTATTTACGGCCTTGTGGTGGGCTTGGTGCTCTTGTTTGCTAATCCCTTCGCTGGCTGATCAAGGCTGATCAAGAGGGCTGGCCGCGCCCATGCGTCTTGCCATCTCTAGCTCGGATGCGGCCGATCCGAGCCTTCAAGCCTCATCGTTCGTAACCTTCTATGCCCTGGCTTCTGTTTGCTGAAGGAGGTGTTCCCGAGGGGGGCCTCTTCGACCTTGATGCCACTCTGCCGCTGATGGCAGCTCAGGTAGTGCTTCTTACCTTCCTTCTTAACTCCCTTTTCTTCCGTCCAGTCGGCAAGGTAGTGGAAGAACGCGAAAGCCTTATCTCTACTAGCCGCGTTGATGCTAAGCAGAAGCTTGCCCAAGTTAAGCGTCTTGAGCTTGAGCTTGCTGAACAGCTCCGTGGTGCCCGACAGGCTGCTCAACAAGTCATTCTCGAGGCAGAGCAGGAAGTTGACCGCCTGTACCGGGAGGCCATGGTCGAGGCTGAGATTGAAGCAAGCCGCACCCGCAATAGTGCTCGCCAGGAAATCGAAGCACAGCGCGAATCTGCCTACGCCCAACTTACAACTCAAGTGAATCAGCTCAGTTCACTGATCATTGAACGTCTTCTGAATGTATGACCATTACATATCCTGTGCTGCTGGCTGCCGAAGGTAGTTTCGGCTTCAACACTAATTTTCTGGAGAGTAACCTGATCAACCTGGTTATTGTCATTGCTGTCTTAGTTTGGTTTCTAAGAGGATTCCTCGGCGGCATCCTCAGCCGCCGCCGCCAGGCGATCCTGGAAGATTTAACTGATGCTCAGTCAAACCTCGAGGAAGCTACTGCTAATCTTTCTCTCGCGCAGACTGCCTTAGCAACTGCTCAGCAAAAGGCAGATGCTATACGCGCTGAAGGCAAGGCTCGCGCTGAATCCATCCGGCTGGGCGGGGAACGCCGTACCATCGAGGCTATGGCTAGCCTGAAGCAGGATGCCCTTGCCGATATGAGTGCTGAAGGCGAGCGTCTAATCGAAGAGCTAAGACAAGAGGCTGCTCTAGCAGCTGTCAGTAAAGCGATCTCTGAGCTTCCAGGTCGCTTGGATGACAAGGCTCAGGCACAGCTGATTGATGCTTCGATCAGCAATCTGGAGAATTGCTGATGCCTTTATTCAACACACTAGTCACTCCCTATGCCGAGGCTCTGCTTCAGATCACTGAAGCTCGACAAGAAACTGATCAGGTTGCTGACCAATGCAAGCAGCTCCTGAACTTCTGGAATAGTTCCGAAGCTTTTCGTAAAGCAATGGAATCGCCAGTACTCGAGCCAAATGCCAAGAAAAAATTCTTGACTAAGATATTTAGCGAGCAAGTAACACCTTCCCTGCTAAATCTTCTCAAAGTCTTGGCTGATCGCCAGCGACTATTTGCTTTTGACTCCGTCCTCAGCTGTTACCTAGATCTCTTCCGCAAACTTCGCAATATCACTCTCGCTAGAGTGGTATCTGCTTATGCTCTCAGTGAAGATCAACAGACCTCCCTTTCTAGAAAGTTGCAGACCATTGTCGGAAGTGGTGAGGTCGAAATTGACCTTGCAATCGATGATAGCCTTATCGGTGGCTTTGTCATCAGCCTCGGCTCCCAGGTCATTGATGCCAGTCTTGCTGGTCAAGTCCGTCGTCTTGGTCTGGTTCTTGCAAAAGCAAACTGAAGAGTTTCAGTTGCCTTTAAAAAATCCCTTCGTTCCCTAAATCGAGGCTCTTAGCCATGGTTTCTATACGTCCCGACGAGATCAGTGCCATTCTCAAGCAGCAAATTGAGGACTACGATCGGTCTGTCTCTGTCAGTAATGTTGGCACTGTGTTGCAGTTCGGCGATGGTATCGCCCGAATCTACGGTCTGCAGCAGGTCATGGCTGGTGAGCTTGTTGAGTTTGAGGATGGCACTGAGGGCATTGCCTTAAATCTTGAGGACGATAATGTCGGTGCAGTGCTAATGGGCGAAGGACTTGGCATCCGGGAGGGCAGTACCGTCAAGTCCACAGGCAAGATTGCTTCCGTTCCAGTAGGTGATGCAATGCTGGGACGCGTTGTGAACCCCTTAGGACAGGTAATTGACGGCAAGGGCGAGATTGCTGCAACTGAGAGCCGACTGATCGAGTCTCCTGCTCCTGGCATTATCCAGCGTAGGTCAGTGCACGAACCTATGCAGACAGGGATCACCGCTATCGACGCCATGATTCCTATAGGTCGTGGTCAGCGCGAGCTCATTATTGGTGACCGGCAGACTGGGAAAACTGCCATTGCAATTGACACTATCCTAAACCAGAAGGATCAAGACGTAATCTGTGTATATGTAGCCATTGGCCAGAAGGCTGCCTCAGTTGCTAACATTGTCGAGCTACTGCGCAGCCGTGGTGCCCTTGATTATACAGTAGTGGTTGCTGCTAGTGCGTCTGAGCCGGCAGCACTACAATATCTAGCACCCTATACAGGTGCCTCAATCGCCGAGTACTTTATGTATAAGGGTAAGGCCACTTTAGTGATCTACGACGACCTTACCAAGCAAGCACAGGCATATCGTCAGATGGCACTACTACTGCGCCGGCCACCTGGACGCGAGGCTTACCCAGGCGATATTTTCTATCTTCACAGTCGTTTGTTAGAGCGCGCTGCCAAACTATCTGACGTGATGGGCAAAGGCTCTATGACTGCTTTACCAATCATAGAAACCCAAGCTGGAGACGTTTCCGCATACATTCCTACCAACGTTATCTCGATCACTGACGGACAAATTTTCCTCAGTTCTGATCTATTTAACTCTGGGCTACGTCCCGCTATCAATGTTGGTATTTCTGTTAGTCGAGTTGGTGGTGCTGCCCAAACCAAAGCCATCAAAAAGATAGCTGGAACTCTCAAGCTTGAGCTAGCCCAGTTCGACGAACTAGCCGCCTTCTCGCAATTTGCCTCCGATCTTGACCCAACAACCCAAAAACAACTAGAACGGGGCAAACGACTGCGTGAGCTTCTTAAACAGCCTCAATTCAGTCCACTGCTTCTAGCTGAACAAGTTGCTATTATATATGCAGGGGTTAAAGGTCTAATCGATGAAGTTCCTGTAGATCAAATTACTCAGTTCTCTAGAGAGTTGCGAGAATACCTTAAGGCCAATAAACCCGAGTTTATTGCCAAGATCCAAGAAGAAAAAGTGTTAAATACAGAAACTGAGTCCTTGCTCAGTGAGGCCATTGCGGAAGTAAGCTCTGCCGTGTTAGCAGTCTCGAACTGAGGGCTCAGCTGTGGCAAATCTTAAGGAAATTCGTGACCGAATCCAGTCGGTTAAGAATACTCGCAAGATCACTGAGGCTATGCGTCTTGTAGCAGCTGCAAGAGTCCGTCGTGCCCAAGAGCAGGTGTTGCGTAGTAGACCATTTGCAGACAGACTGGCACGTCTTTTAGAGAATCTTCAGTCGCGTATGCGCTTTGAAGATGCTAATGCACCACTACTTGAGCAACGTCCTGTTCGGAATATAACCCTGATGGCGGTGACTGGTGATCGAGGACTGTGCGGTGGCTACAATACAAATATTATCAAACGTACTGAGCAGAGATTTGCCGAGCTAAAAAACCAAGGATACACAGTTAACCTAGCTCTGATAGGTCGCAAGGCAATTAGCTACTTTGCAAACCGTGGCTACCCAACTCAAGCTACTTTTGCTGGCCTGGAACAAGTCCCTACTGCCAATGAGGCAGGCTCAATCGCTAATGGCATCTTCGCTGAATTTCTCTCTGAAAATATAGATCGTGTTGAAGTGATTTATACTAAATTTATCAACTTGGTAACCTGTAAGCCAGTTGTCCAAACTTTGCTACCTTTAGATCCTCAGGGTATAGCTGAGGCGGATGATGAAATATTTCGGCTTACTACAAGAGATGGCCAGCTTACAGTAGAACCTGAAGAAGCACCGGCTAATCCACAACCTGTGCTGCCATCTGACATTATCTTTGAGCAAAGCCCCGAGCAATTGCTAAATGCTTTACTGCCTTTATATCTGCAGAATCAGCTCCTACGCTCATTGCAGGAGGCTGCGGCATCAGAGTTGGCCAGTCGGATGACAGCTATGAATAATGCTAGCGATAATGCCAAGGCTCTTGCTAAGACGTTAACGCTAGACTACAACAAAGCTAGACAAGCAGCTATCACACAGGAGATTTTGGAAGTGGTTGTCGGTGCTACTACCATGGGGTAAGGTAAATAAGTGTCATCTATGCCGGCAGATGTGGCCTGGGCTGAAACTTACGGAGCACAGGCCTGTGAAGATATGGCAAACCAAATTCCAAATTACATGCTCCGGCAAGACAACGAACCACACTGCTCAATTTCCAGATGACTGAAGTTGTAGTGGCTTCTTACACCGTTCACGCCGAGCTCAATGGTGAGAAGTCTAGTTTCCAGTGCCGTAGCGACCAGACTATCCAGCAAGCTGCAGAGAATGCTGGTGTTATGTTGCCTAGCTCTTGTCGTAGCGGGGTTTGCACTACCTGTGCAGCGTTGGTCAGTGATGGCATTGTTGAACAGCCTGATGCCATGGGCGTAAAGCCTGAGCTTCAGGAGCAGGGCTTTACCCTGCTCTGTGTGGCTTACCCCAGATCTGACTTAAGTCTCTGTGCTGGTCAAGAAGACATACTTTACGAAGCCCAGTTTGGGCAATACCAGAAGTAAGCGAAGTGCTATATTTACGGACTATGCAGTGCAGCCTGGACTGGCCTGGCATGACACCCTCTGCTCCGTCATTATGCAAATGGGTCCGCAAATGTCTGGAGGAACAAGGTACCGTACTTCGTTGGGGTATTACAGGCACTAGTGTTCTACTAACTGGTGCCCCAGATGCGCGTCGACTACATATTGAGGCTGTTCTACTGCTTTCACAAGCTGAAAGATGAGCCTTGCATCACCATCGCTTCCAATGCTACCAGTACTAATGGTAATTCCTACAGGCATTGGTTGTGCAATTGGTGGCTACGCTGGTGATGCACTCCCAAGCGCGCGTCTTCTAGCTGCAGCTAGTGGTTGTTTGATAACTCACCCTAACGTAATGAACGGTGCTTCGCTCTACTGGAGCGATCCAGCTATACATTACGTTGAAGGCTATGCTCTTGATCGCTTTGCCGCTGGAGATTGGCACCTACGTCCTGTCCGGCAACGCCGCATTGGTCTGCTACTTGACGCTGGAATCGAGCCAGAATTACGATATCGTCAGATTCAGGTAGCAGAAGCCTGTAGAGCTACTTTAGGGCTTGAGATTGGCCCAGTGTTATGCACAGATTCACCCCTGGGAGTGATTCTCCAATTAGGAAGCAGCGGCATTAGTTTAGGCAGATTAGATGCCCCTGATGTCCTGTTACGTGCTGGTGAACGCCTGCGCGATGCCGGGGCAACAGCAGTCGCTATAGTTGCACGGTTACCTGACAATAACAAAGATGCTCTGCTGGCCTACCGTCAGGGTCAGGGTGTTGATGTTCTCGCTGGTGTCGAGGCAGTGATTAGTCATCTGTTAGTTCGCCATCTCCAGCTGCCCTGTGCTCATGCACCTGCCTTGCACCCTCTTGCTCTCGATCTCTCTCTAGATCCACGAGCAGCAGCTGAAGAACTCGGGTATAGCTTCCTGGCTTGTGTGCTTGTTGGACTCAGCAGAGCTCCAGACTTAGTTACCAACTCTGCAACTGTGCATGCCTCAGGCCTAATCACAGCAGATGATCTAGGAGCTGTAGTGGTTCCTGCTGGTGCTTGTGGCGGTGAAGCAGCAATGTCCTGCCTTGAACGCGGGCTCCCATTAATCATGGTTGAGAACCCTTCTTTGCTTCAAGTCACGCCCCAAGCTCTCGGGATATACGGCCGCCAGCTCTACACTCATAGCTATGCGGAAGCAGCAGGATTTTTGTTGGCACTACGTCACGGAATTGCACTCGAGGCATTACAGCGACCATTGTCGCCGCTGACCACAACGACTATTAGCGTGGGACACAGCTCTTAGCGTAAACAAGCCATCGGATGACGTGGTGGTACTCCCAATGCCCGTGCCACACTTGGATGGCAAACAGCACCCTGCACTGTATTTAGCCCCGAGAGGAGTTCAGGACGTTCTGTCACTGCTTCCTCAAGTCCACGACCAGCGATACCGATTATGTAGGGAAGTGTGACACTGACAAGTGCTTCAGTGGATGTAAAGGGTACAGCACCGGGCATATTACCAACGGCATAGTGTTGTACACCATGCACTATTGTAGTTGGGGAGGTGTGAGTTGTTTCTTGACTTGTTGCGACGCAGCCACCTTGGTCAATAGCTACATCAACTATTACTGATCCTATCCGCATTTGCTTTATCATCTCCTCATCTACCAGTGTTGGCGCACGACCACCAGGACTGAGCACAGCACCTATTACTAAATCAGCAGAGGGGATGATCCGCTCCAGCAATCCGCGGCTACTCACAACGCTTGTTAGGCGGCCACGGCGGTAAGTTTCTAGATTGCGCAGACGTTCTGGCGACCTATCTAGTAGAAGAACCTCTGCATCCATTGCTGCAGATAGCCTAGCAGCATTCCAGCCAACCGTACCAGCACCTAGTACTATTACTCGTGCTGGCCGTACACCAGTACAACCTCCTATTAAGACACCACGACCTCCATGAGGTTTTTCTAGTAGGTGTGCCCCCACTTGAGCAGCGAGGCGGCCTGCAATTTCACTCATAGGGGCCAGTAGCGGCAAGCGACCATCTTCAAGTTGAACAGTCTCGTAAGCGATACCGGTTGCACCTGTTCGCATAAGAGCATCTCCTACATCTGGGTAGGCCGCCAGGTGTAGATAAGTGAACAGAACCATGTCCTCCCGTAGGAAGGCAAACTCTTCTGGTTGTGGTTCCTTGACCTTGACTACTAGGTGTGCTCCCCAAGCTGTTTCACGGTCTACAACGCGAGCGCCAGCTGCAGCGAAGGCAGCATCACTGATTCCTGCACCGCCGCCTGCCTCAGATTGGACCCATACTTCAAGCCCTTGAGTAGTTAGCTCACGAACCCCATCTGGTGTTAAAGCTACCCGCTGTTCATCAGGCTTGATTTCCTTGGGCACGCCGACGCTCGCCATCGGAGCCGAGAGGACAGATATTGCCATGGATGGCAGTGATTTCCCTCACTGTGGCGACGACACCCTACATCTGCCAGATTAATGAAACTTAGCGTGCTGCAATCGGCAGTCGCCAACCACTACCAAAAGCCTGTGTGCTTACTTTTAGCAGCGGGGGTGCTTGACGACGTTTGAACTCAGCACGCTGAAGTAAATGACGTACCTGTGCAACCTGGGTAGGATCATATCCATCAGAGCACAGTACCGTATCACTGCAGCGCTCCTCAATCATGCTCCGTAGCAATGGGTCGAGTTCAGAGTAATCAGGCAGGGAATCACTATCCCTCTGACTAGGTCTCAGCTCAGCGCTAGGGGCTTTTCCCCGGATTGCTTTCCCTACAAGTTCGCCCACAGCAGGCAGGCCAAACTCAGTCCGACAATGAATAGCATCCTTACTGTCAAGCCAAGCACAGAGTCGAAAGATTTCTGTTTTGTAAACATCGCCCAGCACCGCAAGACCCCCGTTCATATCGCCGTAGAGAGTACAGTATCCTACTGCTAGTTCAGATTTGTTGCCTGTGGAAAGGAGTAAATGTCCCTGTTGGTTTGCCACAGCCATTAATAATGTACCTCGTATACGCGATTGTAGGTTCTCTGCAGTGATCCCCTCCGGAACTTGGCCAAAAGCTGGTGTTAGAGCTGCATCAAAGGCAACCATCAGATTCTGTATGGGAACGATGTTGATTTGGATGCCAAGTCTTTGTGCTAGTAATGTGGCATCCTTAACTGAACTTGTTGAGCTCCAGGGAGATGGCATTAACATGCCTAAGACATGTTCTGCCCCGAGAGCAGCTGCAGCAATTATTGCCATAAGGGCTGAGTCTATGCCTCCACTTAGACCTAACAGTGCATGGTGGAATCCACACTTGGCTACATAGTCCCGCAGCCCGAGTACAAGAGCTCGAAACAAAAGCTCATTGGCTTCTGCTTTTTTATCTTCACTGGAATCCTTATTAAGCGCAATAGCTTGTGTCAGTGAGCTATCCCAGACTTGCACCCCACCGCGACAGGCAGGTAATTGCAATAAAGTGTGACCCTGCGCGTTGACTACAAAGCCTGCACCGTCGAATATGAGTTCGTCATTGCCACCAATCTGGTTTACGTAGATAACTGGGCATTGCAGTTTTTGCGCTGCTAAACAGCATAGCCGGCGGCGCAGAGACTGCTTTCTATGGCCAAAGGGAGAAGCAGAAAGGTTTACCAACAAGTCAATGCGCTGGTCAGCGAGTGATCTGATAGGGTCAGGACCCTTGACTCTTTCTGGTAGTAGCCTGTCCTCTACCCATAGGTCCTCACATATGGTCAGTCCGATGCGGTGCAACTCTCCGCCAGCATGCAGCTCTAGTAGATAAGGTCTGTCATCCCCAACACGAAAGTATCGCCTCTCATCAAATACGTCGTATGATGGTAAAAGTTGCTTATGTGCAACTACATTCCAGTGGCCATCACGGATTAGCGCTATAGCATTAAAGAGATTAGGGTGCTGTTGATCCATTGCTGGATCTGTCATTCCTACTAGCAGTAAGAGACTAGGATAGTAATGCTGCAACTGCTTACTAAGTCGATTAAGCTCATGCCTTTGCAATTCCTGTCGCTCTTGGTACAGCAGCAAGTCGCGGGGTGGATAACCCCAAAGAGAGAGTTCTGGGGTTAGCACTAAATCAGCCTGTTCAGCAGCAGCCTGGCCACAAGCAACTAGTATCTGATCTGCATTGCCAGCCAGGTCTCCCACAAGGGGATTGATCTGGGCCAAAGCGAGACGCATCAGAATGAGGAAGCAATTCCATAGAGATTGTGCTTCAGCAGCAACCTGCGCACCGCGTAGGGGACTTTGTCGAGGGCTAAATTATGTCGAACATCTGAACTGGCAGAGGCGGGAATCTTGAGGGAAAGAAGGTCTAGCTTCCCTCCCAGTCGCTTTATTGCCTCTAGCTCAGATGATCGCAGGGGCCAACCGGCACGTGGGGCTATGGCCAGACGAGATTGGCGGAGCACATCTTTAGCTTGCTTCCAGTGCGGTAGCTGGCCAGCTAAGTCACTACCAATTACAACAACCAGGTCAGCATTAGGCCAACGCGTGACAGCTCGGTTGACTGTAACTGTAGTCCAGGGGCTGCTTAGGCTTTGATGAAGTTTTAAGCGTGGACTGGCTATAGAGTCAACTAAGGCTTCAAGCAATTCTACACGGTGGTCAAGCTGAGCACTGTGATGTTTTGTCGGGTTATTACTGGCCCAGGTAATTACCTGTGGGTAGAGCCTCAGCAGGCCTTCTAGTAAAGCCTGATGACCCCATGTCGGTGGATCAGCGCTTGTGCCAAAAAGGGCAAGGTTGCCAATCAAGGTAGTAGGCTCCTTAACTCAGCATTATTGTCTGGTGTTCTACTAGACAGCTCAGCCATCAACTTCTTCACTTGTGAGTCACTACTAGCTAAGCGACGCATTAGGGCTGCTGGCGGTGGATTATGACTTTGCCCTCGTTCACTGCTGCGAAGTAGTTCTCGCGCTGTTAGTCGGCCAGTTCTACGAGTAGTATGTATTGCTAGCGCTGCTTGCAATAGAGTGATGGGTACTGTTGGAGTGAGACTTAACCCGGCTGTAACTGGCGCGGCTAGTAACATTAACTGGCGCAGGGTACTGAGTCCAAACTGGATGCTGCCGAGCAAGGTGTTGTGGCTTGCAAGTCGTAGCAGCAACTCGCGCGCCCCTGAACCACTCATTGGAAGTTCGTAGAGTTGGCAAAGTTGAAACACGAGCGCTGTATCACATGTGATGCCGCCAGCCAGATCCACTAGATTGATAGGGTTAACAGCGACGCCAATCGCTTTAACAGCAGCGAAACGCCCGATTATTTCCTGAGCTGCTTGACGACGGCAGCGCAACCTGTGGCAGTGAAGAGCGACCTGAAAACGATTAGCTTGCTGTAAGACGTTAAGGACTAAAAGCTGCTCACCCCTCTCAACTAGAAGGACCCGAAGTCTGTGCTCTAGGGAATCTACCTTAGGGGCAGAATTTATACTGCGCACGCGACCATCTGGTAATAGCTGCGCAAGACGCGGTGCAGCAGCCACGGTAATAGGCTTTAGGAAATTAGCAGCAGTCGGAAACTCAAGCTGATTTAGCTGATAGCGAATGTTGGCAAGCAGTTGTTTCAATTCCTTCTTGCTCCAGACATCACAGCGGTTTAAGACAAGCTGTACTGGCTTACCATTAGCAAGCAGTTCCTTAAGTGACTCAACATCGACACGCCTGAAATCACCATCAAGCACCAGCAGGATAAGATCTGCTCGCGATGCAACCTGGAAAGCCAAGCGTGCATGCTCTGGAGCAGAAATCTCGTCAATTCCTGGTGTGTCAATGAGCTCAACCTGATTTAGTCTTCCTAGAGACTGAATCCAGCGAGCAGCGTGTTGACAGCTTGTGCAACCATGAGCAATATCAGTGCGGAAGTTACTCGAACCCAGTAAAGCATTAAGCAAACTCGACTTACCTACACCTACCTGACCAAAGACAGCAAGACGCAGATGCTTTTCGCGCAGCCGCTTTAGCTGCTGGTCAAGTGCAACTTGTTCAGCTCTGAGTGCATCACTTTCACGGGAACTTAGATTAAGCTCGCCGCGCCAACGCTCTAACAATAAACGGCAGCGTTCGATTAGTGGAGGTGGCAAAGCAGTCATCCGCCTGTTCCTCCCTGCCGCCACCAGCCGGCTAGTACTGCTAGCACTGCCTCAGCACCAATCACGCCGACAAAGCCGCCAAATTCATCCACTACAACTCGAATACCGCTGTTGTCACGGCGAAAACCTGTAAGTAGTCTGTCAGCACGAATCATCTCTGGCACAAATTCTGCTGCCTCGCAGAGGTCAGCTGCATTCATCTGACCTCTACCTTCCAGTAAGGCTGTTAGAAGTACATCACGGCTAACCACACCAAGTACTTGATCTACACCAGTACCAAGAACAACCCACCACTCGTGGCTATGGCCAAGCAGCTGAGCCTGCAAGTCTTTCAAGGTGCATTGTCCACTTAGTGTTGGAGCTGCAACGCGTGGGATCATCAGATCACGCGCTGTCAAATCGTTGAGCTGGAACACTTTAGCAATCATCGCTGCCTCATCGGCCTCGATGCGGCCTTGCTGAGAACCGAGACGGGCTAGCAACCGGATCTCATTCTCATCAGTGCTAATTTCGCTCTCCGTAGTGATAGTTGGTAATAGTTGTTCTAGAAGAACTACTAAGGGACGCATCACTATGTCAAGCCAGTGAAGAATTGGGGCGCTTGCTAGTGATACTGGTAATGATAGACGACTGCCAAACGACTTCGGCAAAATCTCGCCGAGCAGAATTACTAATATTGTTAGGCTAATTGAGAACAGTGGCAAGGCAGCATCACCAATTCCATATAATCGGAATACTCTTGTGGCGTAGGCACCTACCATCAGACTACCAAATATGTTAAAGCCATTGTTAGCAATCACGAGCACTGAGAGAGTTCGCCCCAGTCGCTGCCGGAGCTGAGCCAAGCGTCGAGCTCCTGGCATAGGGCGTTCTCTCGCCGCCAGCTCGTGCACACGCACTGGATTGACAGTGAGCAAGGCTGCTTCTACCCCTGAACATAGTGCTGAGCCAAGCAGCACGAGCAGCACGAGCAGCATCAGGACCAGCAATTCGGCACTCATGCGGGCCTGTATTCTTTGCCATCCTGTCGTTTTAATTCTCCCCTGTCTCTGTCGTGTGCGATCCCATCACATTCCAGCGGCGACGCACACTTTTTCTAGAGCAGCTTGGAGGTGCAGCAGCGGTGATCCCTGCGGCACCAATGGCTGTGCACCACTCTGATGTGCAGTGGCCCTTTCGTCAAAACTCTGACTTCTGGTACTTAACAGGCTTTGATGAGCCAGGCGCAGTGGCACTTTTTCTTCCCTATCGTCCTAAGGGTGAACGTTTCATACTTTTTGTCCATCCTAGGGAGCCCAGTGCAGAGGTTTGGAACGGTCTCCGCTGGGGTGTTGAAGGCGCAGTTGATAGGTTTGGTGCTGACTTGGCACACCCACTGCAAGATCTCTCCAACTTGATTGGTAACTATCTTGAGGGTGCTGAGGCAATCGCCTTCCGCCTCGGACATCACCCGGCCATTGAGCCTCTAGTGTTGCAGGTTTGGATGCAACAGCTAGACAGTGCTCCCCGTACTGGTGCTGCTGCTATGTATCTGACAGCACCCTGCTCCATATTGCACTCTTTGCGGCTGCGCAAGGAACCCGGCGAACTAGATCGAATGCGAGAGGCTTGTCGTATCTCTGCCGAAGCCCATGAGCGCGCTCGCTCAATTGTCAAGCCAGGCATCACTGAACGTCAGGTACAGGCTGAGATAGAAGCCTATTTCTTAGCACAAGGTACGCGCGGACCTGCGTACTCCTCAATTATCGCTGGTGGTGATAATGCGTGCATCCTACATTACACGGACAATAACGCGATATTACAAGATGGTGACCTATTGCTAATTGATGCAGGGTGTAGTCTTAGTGACTATTACAACAGTGACATCACTCGTACATTTCCAGTTAATAATTGCTTTAGTGGAGAGCAGCGTGCTCTCTATGAGCTCGTGCTTGCATCTCAAGAAGCAGCAATCCTGGCTGTTCGGCCCGGTGTCAGCACTGAGTTTATCCATAACACAGCTGTCACAGTTCTAGTAAGTGGCCTCATTGAGCTTGGGTTGTTGCGAGGGGACCCAGAAAGTGTTATCGAGCAGGGAGCTTATCGCCACCTCTATATGCACCGAACTGGTCATTGGCTAGGGTTGGATGTTCATGATGTTGGTGCATATCGGCTTGGCAAGCACCCAACTAAGCTAGAATCGGGCATGGTATTAACAGTTGAACCCGGAATCTACATAAGTGATCGATTGCCCATACCTCAGGGTCAGCCCAGCATTGACGAACGCTGGAAGGGAATTGGCATAAGAATTGAGGATGATGTGGCTGTGACACCAGTCGGTTGTGAGGTCTTGACTATGGATGCCCGGAAAGATCTATCTGCTATGGAGCGGCACTCTTAAATTCTAGGGATAAACTAATTTGACCAGCCGATAGCATGTCTCAAGCTGGGAAGATATCCTGAGATTGGCTATCGAGCCAGGTGAATAGAGTACTAACAACATGAGTAGTCTTCATCAAAATTACGTCCGCACCAGCACATCGTAGTTGCTTCTCATATTGGTAGCGCTGTTGCTCCCTTCCTGGATTGTGAAGATGAGGCGGCGCTACTGCTATGCTGAGCAGCAGTTGATCTGGACACTGTTGGCGCGCGCGTTGTAAAGTCTCAACATCAGCAACCGTATCACCTAAATATGCTAATGGTGGAGCTCCAACACCAAGTGGTTGACCAGCAAGACGCCTAGCTAACGTAAGTAACCCGGTTGGGTCTGGCTTCTCAGGAGCATCACCCATAGCCACTAGTGCCGGTTGCTTTAAGCCAAGACGGTACTCTAGTACAAACCGTGCTGATGGTAGTTCAGCACCACTCACAAAGCCCCAGGCAATATTGTGGCGACTAAGTTCTCTGAACAGTGAAGCTGGCACCAGCAAGGACTCGCACTTGATTAAGCCGTTCCAGGATCTGGGATCGTCCTTAGGATCACCGCCAAAGTATGTGTCGGAGAAGAACTTAACTACAGCAGTGCGGCTAGGTACTCCACCTCTTAAGGGTTGACTGCGATCCAGGCGGCGCAACAATTCAAGGGTAACATCCCAATCATTATTCCAGCGCCCCTCTAACTTAAGCTCGTCGATTGCGCCAGGCGTAAGTGACCGACCACTAAAGTGGTAGACTGTAGACTGAATAGCCTTTCTGTAGCTGTCTGACACATCCCGTATGACACCGTCGATGTCCAACAGTAGAAGTGCTCGCGGTTTCAGGGTCTGTATAAAGATCTGCTAAATAGACTAGTTGTTTGTTTGAAAGTTTTGAGCACCGATACAGGTATGCTTCCCGAAGGAGCTGTCACTGGTGAGGAAGTCACAGGCGTAGCTACCACTGCAAGTAGGTCTCCTAGCCAGGACACACGGACTGAGCAAGAGCCCAAGGAGGGTGCTCCGGTAATTATGCGTGGTGGAAGTGCTGCTTTGGCTACTGCTACCATTGATGCTGACGGAGTTCCCTCAGGATATACGCCAAAAGCTGATGAGGGTCGCTTTCTGCTAAAGATTCTCTGGCTGCCTGACAATGTTGCCCTAGCCATCGATCAAATCGTTGGCGGTGGTCCTAGCCCTCTAACTGCTTACTTCTTTTGGCCTCGCGAAGATGCGTGGGAAACACTCAAAAGTGAGCTGGAGGCGAAAAGCTGGATTACTGAAAATGAGAGGGTTGAGGTACTTAACAAAGCGACCGAAGTGATTAACTACTGGCAAGAAGAAGGCAAGGGTAAGACTTTAGAAGAAGCTAAGCTCAGATTCCCTGATGTCACTTTTTGTGGCACTGCTTGATTATTCATCAAATCGGAAGATTGCACTTGTCAAATTCTATGGAGTACCACTACCGAAGAATCGGTAGTGGTACTCCAGCTTATTACTAGGTGGCTTAATCTAAGTGGTGTAAGTTTAAACCCACTTTAATCTACCGCCCCAAGAGACTTACAGCGTGATTGCTCAGTCTAAGACCAACAAACTAATCAGGATAGTTCAAGGGATAGAGCAGGACAGTACTGCCTCCAAGTTATTATGGTTTGCGTAGCCATAGATTATAGTGGAAGTTCTACTCTTGATTGATGATATGTAGAATGGTAGACGTTGAGATCCTCTTTTCTAGACACTATTACGACTAGCTTGCAGGCGCGCTCTAGCTATGTTAAGAGATCGCCTAGCTTTGATTTTCTCTGGCGAGGTAGCTTGGTTTTCAAGACGGCTTACCTCAAGACGAGCCAGTTCAAGCTCAGACTCTGCTGCCACGGTACTAATACTACTGCCCAGCTCAGCTGCATTGACTAGGACAGTAATGCTATTAGATTCGACCTCTGCAAAGCCACCCATCAAGGCAATAGAACTCCACTCACTACTGCAACGAACCCGTAAAACTCCTACATCAAGAGCTGCCAAAAGAGAAACATGGCCTGGAAGGATGCCGAGTTGACCAGTAGTACTTGGCAGTATCGCCTCATTGATACTGCCGTCAAAGATACTCTGGTCAGGTGTCAGCACTCGGAGCTTAAGAGACATAAGTATGGAAATGAGAGATTAAGATGTATCGGGTTTGGAGAAAAGCCAGCAGATATCGATGGATCTATGATGTTTGCTGGAGTCATCACTTTGCTTCAGCAGCAATTTTCTCTGCCTTAGCCTTAGCCTCATCAATGTTGCCTACGAGGTAAAAAGCCTGCTCTGGTAGATGGTCAAGTTCACCAGAAAGGATCATGTTAAAGCCAGAGATAGTTTCTTCTAGCTTTACGTATTTGCCGGACATACCGGTGAATACTTCGGCAACGAAAAAGGGCTGAGAGAGAAACTTTTCAACCTTACGTGCTCTATCAACGGTACGACGGTCATCCTCGGATAACTCATCAAGGCCTAAGATAGCAATGATGTCTTGAAGTTCCTTGTAGCGCTGAAGCGTAGCCTGGAGTGCACGTGCTGTACGGTAATGCTCGTCACCAACAACTGAAGGTTGGAGCATGGTACTTGTAGAGTCAAGAGGGTCTACAGCAGGGTAAATCCCCTTTGAGGCTAGAGCACGATTGAGCACAGTAGTAGCGTCAAGGTGCGCGAAAGTAGTCGCAGGGGCAGGGTCTGTTAGGTCATCAGCAGGCACATAGACAGCTTGAATAGATGTAATCGAACCCTCAAGAGTTGAAGTGATACGCTCCTGCAATTCACCTACATCTGTGCCAAGAGTTGGCTGGTAGCCAACAGCAGAAGGCATGCGGCCAAGTAGTGCTGAAACTTCAGAGCCAGCCTGCACAAAGCGGAATATATTGTCAATAAATAGTAGTACGTCCTGTCTATTTACATCTCGGAAGTGTTCTGCCATAGTTAATGCCGAGAGGCCAACGCGCATGCGGGCACCAGGAGGCTCATTCATCTGGCCATAGCACAGAGCTACTTTTGACTGGGAAAGGTCATCAGCATTAATTACACCTGACTCCTTAAATTCCTCATAGAGATCATTGCCCTCGCGAGTTCGCTCCCCAACGCCACCAAAGACTGATACGCCGCCATGTTCTTTAGCAATATTGTTAATCAGCTCCTGGATCAGTACGGTTTTGCCAACACCAGCACCTCCAAAAAGACCAACCTTGCCTCCCTGGCGGTACGGTGCAAGTAAGTCAATTACTTTAATACCAGTCTCAAATACCTTTGGTTTAGTCTCAAGTTCTGTAAGTCTAGGTGCAGGTCTATGAATTGGAGCTGTCGCAGATACATTAACAGGACCTTGTTCATCTACAGGCTCACCAAGGACATTGAAGATGCGCCCAAGAGTACCTTCGCCGACAGGCACTGCAATGGGAGCCCCAGTGTCAACAGCCTCCATACCTCGGACTAGGCCATCTGTGCTACTCATAGCTACAGCCCGCACTCGGTGGTCACCTAGTAGCTGTTGAACTTCAGCAGTAAGTGCCACACTTTGACCGCTGGTGTTAGTGGCTTCAATGCGAAGAGCATTAAGGATTTTGGGCAGTTTGCCAGCGGGGAATTCCACGTCCAGAACTGGACCAATCACTTGGCGAACGAAGCCCTTGGTACCAGCGGAAGTGGGAGCGGTAGCAGCCATGGGAGGAGAAGAACTTGAGAGGAGATGCTGTCTAGAAGCATCTCCTTCCTGAGCGGCGACACGCTACCACTGTCATGCCCAACAACTAGGCGGTTCGGTCAACCGCACAGGCCAGCCCTAGTGAGGGAGCAGGACAGGCACATAAGTTGGCACTCGTCGGTCTTGAGTGCCAACTCAGGGTCGCTCCGTGGCGCTGAAGCGCCTTAAATCCTGCCAATGCAATCACCATGGCTGCTGTTTCTCTCAGCGTCTCTACCGTCAAGCCTCTCGGAGACCGAGTGTTCATAAAGGTTTCCGAATCCGAGGAAAAGACTGCTGGTGGCATCCTTCTGCCCGACACTGCTAAGGAGAAGCCTCAGGTAGGTGAGGTAGCACAGGTTGGACCTGGCAAGCGCAACGATGATGGCTCCTGCCAAGCTCCTGAAGTTAGTGTTGGTGACAAAGTTCTCTACAGCAAATACGCTGGCACAGATATCAAGCTTGGCGGTGATGAGTATGTACTTCTCTCTGAGAAAGACATTCTCGCTGTTGTCAACTGACCTATCTAGCGACATCATTAGATGACATCATTAAATTCCTAGCCTCGATTCTAAAGTTTCTTTCCCTAATTTCACTCCAAACGCTTACTTATGGCCAAGCGCATCATCTATAACGAGAACGCCCGTCGTGCAATTGAGAAAGGCATTGATATACTAGCTGAGTCTGTTGCTGTTACCCTTGGCCCTAAGGGTCGCAATGTAGTGCTCGAGAAAAAATTTGGCGCCCCCCAAATTATTAATGATGGTGTCACCATTGCTAAAGAGATCGAACTTGAGGACCACATTGAAAACACTGGTGTTGCCTTGATACGTCAAGCTGCATCCAAAACTAACGATACTGCTGGCGATGGTACAACAACTGCCACAGTATTAGCCCACGCTATGGTCAAAGCTGGTCTCCGCAATGTTGCTGCTGGGGCTAACGCTATTACCCTTAAGAAAGGTATCGATAAGGCTACTGATTTCCTCGTTAAGAAGATTGAGGAGAATGCCAAACCGATTAGTGACAGCAACGCCATTACTCAAGTTGGCACTATCTCTGCCGGTAATGATGAAGAAGTCGGCCGCATGATTGCCGACGCTATGGACAAAGTTGGCAAAGAGGGAGTAATCTCTTTAGAGGAAGGTAAGTCGATGACTACCGAGCTGGAAGTCACTGAAGGCATGCGCTTCGACAAGGGTTACATCTCCCCATACTTCGCGACAGATACCGAGCGGATGGAGGCTGCCCTTGATGAGCCTTATATCTTGCTCACTGATAAGAAGATAGGCTTAGTACAAGATTTAGTACCTGTACTCGAGCAAATTGCTCGTACCGGTAAGCCTCTCTTGATTATTGCTGAAGACATTGAGAAGGAGGCTCTTGCCACACTAGTGGTTAACCGTCTTCGCGGTGTACTTAATGTTGCTGCTGTTAAGGCTCCCGGCTTTGGCGATCGGCGTAAGGCTATGCTCGAGGATATGGCTGTCTTAACTAACGGTCAATTGATCACTGAGGATGCCGGTCTCAAGCTCGAGAACGCCAAGGTTGAGATGTTAGGCAAAGCCCGCCGCGTTACCATTAATAAAGACACCACTACCATTGTGGCTGAGGGTAACGAGACAGCTGTAAAGGCACGCTGTGAACAAATTAAGAAGCAAATGGATGAAACTGATTCCACGTACGATAAAGAGAAGCTACAGGAGCGACTTGCCAAACTTGCTGGTGGCGTTGCTGTAGTCAAAGTTGGCGCAGCTACTGAGACTGAGATGAAGGATAAGAAGCTCCGTCTCGAAGATGCAATTAACGCTACTAAGGCAGCTGTTGAAGAGGGCATTGTTCCCGGAGGCGGCACTACACTTGCACACCTTGCACCTTCCCTTGAAGAGTGGTCTAGCGTTAATCTCTCTGGTGAAGAACTCATCGGCGCTGGCATCGTAGCTGCAGCTCTCACCGCACCACTAATGCGCATTGCTGAGAATGCTGGTGCTAATGGTGCTGTTGTAGCCGAGAATGTGAAGGCTAAGCCTTTTAGCGAGGGTTACAATGCTGCTACAGGTGATTATGTAGACATGCTGGGTGCTGGTATCGTTGACCCTGCCAAAGTAACTCGGTCTGGCTTACAGAATGCTGCATCCATAGCTGGTATGGTTCTGACGACTGAGTGTATCGTTGCTGATCTTCCTGAGAAGAAAGAGGCTGCCCCTGCTGGTGGAGCCGGTGGTATGGGAGGTGATTTCGACTACTAGGATCTTAACCAGAAATCTCTGAATAATTTACTAACAATTTTTCCAAGTTTAACTGTAGCGCCCCCCTTGGGGCGCTTTATTCATGCTTCGGCCCAATAGGGGCTACTGCTGGTTATGACCAGCCCGCACTGAGGATAACCGTCAGGGTGAGAAAGATAGCTAGACAAGCCCATGTAATTCGGTTTAGCGTTGCTTCTGCACTGCTCGCACTGCTAAACATTGAACTGCCGCTGGCGGCAAGACCTCCTATACCATCACCTTTTGGACTATGCAACAGCACTAGCAATATTAGCATTACTCCTGTGCCAATCCAGATCCAGGAAATTGTGAAGTAGACCATGTTCAGGCACTCATCTCCTCAAGCTGTTTTTGGTAAGCAGACAGGAGGTACACAGCCTTCCTGACCTATAGACTCGATGAGTGAGGCTCCTGTCATTACCTCTGGCTTCGGCAGGCTTAGTAGCTGAAGCAGGGTTGGCGCGATGTCAGCTAAGCCCCCACCATCGCGAAGACGCAGGGCATTGCCGTACCCTGCCAGTTTATGACCCTCGCCCTCTATCAAAATTATTGGAACTGGGTTAGTAGTATGCGCAGTCCATGGTTGTCCATCTGGACCCAGCATGGTTTCAGCATTGCCGTGATCAGCAGTGATTAGGATACTGCCTCCCATCTGGCCAACAGCATCTAGTAGCCGGCCAATGCAGTGGTCCACAGTGCCTATAGCTTCTGTAGCTGCACTCATCACTCCCGTATGCCCTACCATATCAGGATTGGCATAATTGATTATTACGAGCGTATAAATGCCCCGCTTAATCGCATCTATACAGGAATCGGTGAGGGCTTCGGCAGCCATAGCAGGGGAAAGGTCATAGGTAGCTACTCGAGGGGAAGGCACAAGATGTCGATCTTCGCCCGGTAATGGATGCTCAACTCCACCATTCAGGAAGTAGGTGACATGCGGGTACTTTTCGGTCTCCGCTGTGCGATACTGACGAAGACCACTGGCAGAGACCACCTCACCAAGGAACTGATTAAGAGATTCGGGAGGAAAAGCAACCTTAACAGGTAGATTGGGCTCAACCTGAGTGAATGTGACTGCATCTAAGTGGACGTAATAGCTTCTAGGGAAGCCTTCAAACTCTCGTAATGTCAAAGCCTGAATAATTTGTCGAGCTCTATCAGGTCTGAAGTTGAATAGCAAGAGGCCATCACCATCTCTAAAGATAGTGTCAGTAAGACGTGTGGGCTCGAGAAATTCATCATTCGTTCCACAAGCATAACTATCGTTAATTACAGTGACCGCATCACGACTATCGATAGGCAAATTAGGGTCAGTGTACAGGTCGTACGCACGTGACGTACGTTCCCAGCGCTGGTCACGATCCATAGCCCAGTAACGTCCACATAGGCTAGCTAGCTCACCAGCAGTCTCAGCAATTACACGCTGCACCCGCTCCAGGAAATATGGTCCGCTTCTTGGGGGAGTATCTCGTCCATCGGTAATGGCATGGATTGCCAATCTTGGCGCTCCAGCGGCAGCAGCCCAGCGGATTAGTCCCTCGAGATGATCTATATGACTATGGACGCCACCATCGGAAACAAGACCAATTAAGTGCAGAGTTCTACCACTCACACAAAGACGATTAAGTAGGCCGGCAAGTGCCTCAATCTTGCCAAGACGTTTCATACGAACTGTGTCACCAATTCGCACAAGCTCTTGGCGAATGATCCGACCAGCACCGATAGTGAGATGGCCGACCTCTGAGTTACCCATTTGACCCTCTGGAAGGCCAACGTGGCTTCCACTAGCTTCAATTAGGGTATGTGGGTAGGCTTGCCAGAGACTATCCATCACTGGTGTTGAAGCACTGCGGATAGCGTTGTGATCGTCACTATCTCGATGCCCCCAACCATCGAGGATGGCTAGGACAACAGGTGCTACCGGCCTTCCGGAATCTCGGTGTTTTCCTGCAGCACTGCTCGACACGTTCACTCCAGGAGGATCCGTTCTTAAGGACTCCTCAATACTTTAGGCTAGTGTCAGCTTAGTCAAACGCAGTAGCCCAAAACTACCGAAGTCAGCTTACGAGCACTTAGATGGGGATCAAAGGTCCTGTCCCATACAGTGAGACCCCAACGCTTGGGCAGTGGCTTTAGCGCAGCACAGAATTGAGATACTGTCAGCTGATGAGCTGCGGCGCACCCTCCGCCGCTTGGCCTCTCAAGTAATGGAACTGGTACAAGACCCTGATCAGCTTGTACTACTTGGTATTCCTACTCGTGGTGTTTATCTAGCGCGTGTGCTAGCACAGCAGCTAGAGGCAATAGCAGGAGCAAAAATTGCACAGGGCACTCTTGATCCCACTTTTCACCGCGATGATCTCGAGCGGGTAGGCACCCGCCTCGCTGAGGCGACTACGCTGCCAATAAGCCCTGAGGGACGCCAGGTAGTACTTGTGGATGATGTGATATTCACCGGTCGTACTGTGCGTGCTGCGCTTGAGGCTTTGCAGACATGGGGTCGTCCACAGCGTGTTATGTTGCTAGTGATGGTTGATCGTGGCCATCGTGAATTACCGATCCAGCCTGATTTTTGCGGTCGCAATGTACCTACTCGTCGTACAGAAGCAATTCAATTGCGGCTGAACAAATTAGACGGAGAAGAAGGTATATTTCTCAGTACCGTACAAAACTGATAGCCTATGCTGATGCTTTTACCAGCAGAGAGTCTCTGGACCTCTTTCTATTAAGTAACCCCCAAGATCGCGGCAAGAAAACTCGAAGGCTTGCCAAGTATCCATACCCTGCTGTAGCTGCCTAGTTACTACCCAATCCAAGGCTTTTACAGGTATTGTGTGTTCTGATCCAAAATTATGACCATGTCGCTCTACATAACGCTCTACATAATCTATGTTTCTCGCAATGTTAGCCGAGAAAAGTTGGCGCTGTATATTGGGCGCTTGCTGCCACCAAGGAGCATAATTAAGTCTATTGCTGAAACCATTATCTAACCAGCCCAAAGGATTTAGGGAAAATGTCAGTTTTTTAAGGTCTTCGGTTTTAAAGTCAGTTAGCGCTTGGCTCCAGAGTTGACCACTCCACTCTAATAAACGCAGGCGATTGAGAAGCTGCCTCTCGCGACTACCAGATCGTGAATTCACTAGCTGCTTCTGCAGCATTAAAGCCTCACGATAGTTTTCCCTCTGCCAAGCTAATTCAGCTAGGTGACGACGACAAACTGCCTGTTTCCTCAAGCTATCGCTGTTGAGCGAGTGAAATTTGGCTAGCTGTTCGCTATGGCGAAAACACGCCAGAGAGTTTTTCTCAGCTATAGCTTGGCCAAACATGTCTGGTAGCTGACGGTACCATGAGCAGGCCACCGTAACTCCTATTGTCACATAACCTAGAGTAAGACCAAGCCAGAAAGGAAATAGATGGTTACGGCTCAACACAAATTGACAGACCTCTAAGATTTGATATCTTGGCAGTTTCAGCCTAAAGTTGGCCTTCACATACTTGCCAAGGTTGCTAATCTATTCATCTTACAGGTCCAAGATCTAACTCCTCAAGCTGTTGGCCTGTGCGCAGATCTTCTCCATTACACATAAGTTTTCCCACACCATCAATCCAAAATCGAAGGCGTACTACATTCTCAGCAGGCTGACCTAATGGGCTAAGAAAAATTACTGGAGCATCGCCAGGCCAAGGTTCAGGTATCGGGTCGTTATCGCTTGTCTCGCTCCCCTGACTTAGTCTGGGCAAGCCGTTAATAAATATGATCTCCCGCAAACTTTGGGATCTTGGTTCTCCCAATACCAACTCGATACTACTTTGATTGTTCTGGCTAGCAGCCAAGGTCAGCTCTAGTGGGCTAGTTGTGGGCCAATGCTGACCGGCCAAGAATAAAGGATGCCAATTATGTCGATTGCTGCGCTGATCCCAATAGCGTAAAGAGACACCACGATTTAGAACATCACGAATTTGCACAGCTGGCGTGAGTTGTAGTGCACCTCGGACAACAGCCTCTACCGGTGGCGGCGTTAGTAAGGGGGCAGGTGATGTATGCTTACTTAGCCAGCGTTGGAATAGTGGAATTTGCGCACCTCCACCAACAGCTACCACGCCTTGGAGATCTCTGAGCGAGCAGCCATATTGACGCCCTCCGGCAAGTGTCTTCTCCAGAAGAGCTTCAAGGCTTTTGAAGAAACCGTATCGAGTTAGTAAATCTTCCAATTGTCGCTGCGATAGTTGCAGGGAATAATTGTCTACCATTTCTGTCAGAATCTGATCGGGATCCAGCTCTGCACTACTCAGACGGCACTTCAAGCGTTCAGCTGCTGCAAGTATAGCTGGTGTCCTAGAATCATTAGGGAGTAAAGTATCAGCAATCCAGTGATCTAAGTCCCTGCCACCCAGCTGCATTCCAGCTTTTCCCAGTACTTTGGCACACCGAAGTGTTTGGCAGCTTCTGCCTGAAAGATCCTGGCCACGGAAGCGCATTAGCTGTGCAATTGGTGCAGGTCGTCCCTCACCTCCCTCAAGATGTACAAGTGCAAGGTCGAGAGTACTACCTCCCAGATCAACTACGAGAAGCTTAGCGCCGCAAGGAAGACCAGCTCCAAGAGCTGCAGCTGTTGGCTCATCAATCAGTGCAATCTCTGCTACAGGCAAAATTCCACATGCATTTTGCAGCCAGCTTCTATAGTGACGGTAATGCTCAATAGGTGCTGTAATTACAAGGCGCTGTACTTCTAAACACTCAGGCAGCTGTTGCCAAATTCCTCCAAGCAAAAGTTCTCCTGCTTCTTCAGGTGTTAGGCAGCAACTCCAGTTCACTGGCGCATCCCTTCCAATCCAGCGCTTGAAATCGCGGACCAACCTTGGATCATCACTACTAGCTCGTCCAGCATCAATGACCTGCTGTCCTAAAAGTAGTGCTGGATCTTTAGCAGACCGGCACCATAGCATGGAAGGTACTTGGCCAGGCGCACGTTCGATTAAACCAAGATTGACCATCTGGAGATCTGTGCTGCCTTGCGCCTGGAAGGCAAGAACTGTTGTGGTACTACCTAAATCAATAGATAAGGTACCTAGCTGTTTGGGGTACCGAGATCTTTTTCCGTCCTTCTTAGAGCCAGGGGTAGTCATGGCAGATACAGAGTTATAAGGAAAGGGGTAAATCCACTATTGAGGTTCAATAGTTGAGATCATATTTTTATCACTGGTGTTATTTAACTCAAACCATGTATCTCCATGACAGACACTATGAGTCTAATGCTACAAAGCTCCGAACAGACTGCTAAAGTTTAGCGACTTTTCCCATAATCTAACGCCTGTGAACGGTGTCAATGCCCAAGAGCTTGCAAAGCGAGGAGAGAGCTTGATCCGGCACTCCAGTAACCGCTATCTCACTACTGTACGAATTGCCTTCCGAGCCAAGCAGCGTCGCTTTGACGACTTTGATGGACTACTAGAAGAATCCAGTGTGAAGCCGGTTCAAAGAGCTATAGTCGAACTTAGTGACGAGCAAGACCAACCAGACTTACTTCCTAGCTAAGGTAGCCTTGCTTTGCTACGAAGGAGTTGGCTGGCGTCTTGCTGTCGGCCGCGAAGGTACACCGTTCTCAGCTCTAATTGGTGGAGAAACTTGGGCTTTCGAGATAACCGAATCTGAATGGCAGGAACTGGCTATTCTCGTACTTGCGCTTGAGAGCCAACACGCGGAACTCCAAGGTCAACTCATGCTTGAAGAAGTGATTGAATTAGAAATGGAGCGTGGTGTTTGGTGGGGCTGTATGGATGGAGACTGCCACCACTGGAATCTAAAATTAATCCTGAACGGAGAGGCCAGTGCGCAGCGCAGTATGGAAGCTCACTGGCCATCGCCGGCGGCGGCAGCGATAGTCGCGGCTATGAGAACAGCCTGGGACCTGGAAAACTATCAGACACACTAATCTCAGTTCCACTTCATCATTAATTTTTTTACTGTGGGCTTGTAGATTTTTTAGAGCCGAATTCGTCCACTTCAACCGGCACTAGCTAGGCTACTTATGTAATAAAGTGCACATTGACACCTAAATCTCTTATCCCTGCATGGTTGGTGTATCTCGTTAGAAGACTACTGCTCAGCAGACTTGAGACTGCTAGCTAAAATGACTATCTAGCAGTAGGCCTACAAATTAGCAAAATGGATGGGCAACAGTTCTATACCTACCTAAATACATCAATAGTTATAACTTAAATAGCGAAGAAGCCAGGTAAAACTTATTCTTAATGACGAGACTCTGGTGTTTAATATTATAAAGATCAGGATTAAGCTTCAAGCATGGTCTATCTAGCTGGTCAATAGATAAGTGAGAGAGCAATTGTAGCTTGAATCAGGAACAAATTTACTATTCTCTACTTAGAAAGCTGTGCCTCACTCCTACTTTGCTTAAACATAGACAGACTAATTTCAGCTTAGGGAATGAATAATACTACGGAAGTGTTCACCCCGGGCTTCAAAGTTGGGATATTGATCGAAGCTAGCGCAAGCTGGTGACAGCAGCAAAGAGCAAGCCTTCAAGTTGATTGCAAGCTTAAGAGCGAGTGGTACTGCTTCTTCTAAGCCATTACAGATTTTCAAGTGCCCAGGATATTTGTTAGAGTACAGTAAGTTTTGTAGCCATTTAGCACCGGCGCCAAATAGAACCACACCAATAACACAGCTATGCATTAGATGGAGCCAGTCAGTTACATCGCCTTGCTTGATTTCACCACCGGCAAGCACAACTGTTGGCACCGGTACAGACCGGAGACCAGCTGCAGATGCAGCATAGTTAGTAGCCTTACTGTCGTTGAATATTTTAATATCATGCAGATATCCTATTAGCTCAAGGCGATGAGGCAGGCCAGGGAAGCTTTGTAATCCTTGAACGATACTATTAGGTGATAGGCCAATTTGGAGCGCTGCTGCAGTTGCTAGCAAAAGATTCTGACGATTATGCTCACCTATCATCCTTCTTAGTACACTAGCTTGAAAGAGTGGGCCTTTTAAGTTGCAAAGTTGGTCCTTGGCATCAATCCAAAGATGATGTGGTGCCAGTGCCGTTCCAGGTCCGCTAGTACTTACCCACATCCCACGTCTCCAGCTCGGGCGTTGCTGACTTAGATCAGGATCATCAGCATTGAGGATTGGAATACTCGAACGCTCAAGTAGTCCCCGTTTGATCGATCGGTAAGCTGACAGTGTGCCATGTCGCTCCAGATGATCGGAGGTAAGAGTAGTCCAAATGCCAATAGCTGGAGCAACCTCAGGTGCTGCCTCAATTTGGTAACTGCTTAACTCTATTACAAACCAGTCTGGAGTATTTTCGGACTTGGCAGGCCATCGCAAGGCTAGTTCGGTTGCAGCAGCACCGACATTACCTCCCATGGGAGCATGCAAACCCGCGCTCTCAAGCACATGGTTGAGTAAGTGGGCCACTGTAGTCTTGCCATTAGTTCCGGTAACCCCAACCCAAGGACAGTGGCGTAAATGTGACCAGGCTACTGCCATCTCACCCTGAACCTGGACCCCACAGTTCCTCAATGCTTGTAGGGTAGGATGATCCCAGGCAATTCCAGGACTGACCACTACAGTTTTTAGGCCTTGGACGTTTTTGAAGGCTTCCAAATTTAGTGGAGTTCCAAGCTTTACTGTGATGCCTAGGCTTCGTAGTTTGTCCGCCCTCTTTTCTCGTAGTGAGTCGTTTTTAGACTCGATCACTGTGACTGAATGGCAATCCTGCCGCAGTATGCGCGCTGCACTACAGCCGGAATACCCGAGACCTACAACAACAATTGATGCCATAGCTTGCCGTTCCTGAACATATTAAGTAGTGGGAGATGGTAAGATTTTTATTTCCTACTAGCTATCTTGTTTAGATGACCTTGTATAGAATCAGTTATACCTCTTTTCTTTATGTTAACTAAACCAGCCCCACTCCACTCGGCATTGTATTAGTGCTAGGGGCAAAGATCAATACCGTGTGAACTGTGCTGCAACAATGTATGCAATGTAGATTTATCCACCTTGCTAGAGCTCTAAAATTACTAGAGTGATTAAATGCTAGGTAGTGCATATTCTTCTTTCTCTCTTGGGTCTTAGAAATTAACAAAGTGAGCTGTTTAGCCCTGGATAGAGGTATGCTCAAGTTAAAACTTGGTCTAGTTCTACCACTACCAAAATATGCTTCAAGGTTTTGAAAATGTACCTATGAGTCTATGGCCTCGTAGTCATGTTTTCATAATCAAGAGCTGAAATATTCTAGTGTTTAATCTATACTATAAGTGTATCAGAGTGGAGGTTTATCTGTAAAACTTGATCTTTGCCCTGCTTTAGAACTTTGGGCCGAGAAAGCTTAGCCAGACACTTGATAGACATCTCCTGGTCTTTAAGTTAGGTTTACCGTCCTTTCAGTACAATGGGCGATACTGGAATCGAACCAGTGACTCCTACCGTGTCAAGGTAGTGCTCTACCTCTGAGCTAATCGCCCGTTACTGTTGCTAGAAGGTCCTCTTTAGCAAGCGTGCTCATTAGCCTCCTGACCTGTCAATAATGTTAGCACCCTTAAGCCCTCAGCTTTTAGCTGCGCAGTAGCTCAAAGCGCCATCGGTCACGCTTAGTGCGCTCAATCGCTAGTACCTCTAGGGTGCCTTGATTACGTAACTGCATACGATCTCCAACCTTAAGCTCGTGGCTGACCTGGCCCACTAGCCCCCAGTTCAGACGTAGGCAACCTTTCTTGATCAGGGCTACAGCTTTTGAGCGGGAGACTTTGAAACCTGCCGATGCTATTGCGTCTAGACGTCGTGATGCTTCCACGGTAGTTAGATGCCGTGGAAGACGCTGGGCTGGGAGTCGCAAATCCTGTAGCTCTGCAGCCTCACAAAGAATCTCTGCTTCACGTATGCGGGCACGTCGCCCATGCAGCTCATTAACTCTTTCAGAAGTTAGTACACCTTGGCCTCCACGATCTCCACAAACCCATAAATCTCCAATATCACCAGCTTCCAAACCCATCTCGATCAAAGCGGCGCGCAAGTCGTCAGGCGTAACAGGATCAAACAAGAAGTTGCCCTCGATCCTTAGTCCCTTTATCGGTGGAGTGCCGTGGGCCTCTGTCTCGTGTCGGCAGCAGCAGAGCAAACGGCGGCGTTCAGCACTTTCATAACCTCCCTCAGTATGCCAGGACAACTCTGCCAATGAGCTAAGACGGTGAAGGGCTTCCTCTAGAAGTGGTGCATCTAGGAAAGGCGTCCAGGCTGGTTGCCAAGTTTTCAAGACTCTCTCAGCCAACTTCACGACTAGCGATAGTTGACTGGCCCGGCGGCTCCCCAAGAGTAATTCTCGATGCGGTAGGTTCACAACTCGCTTAGGCGTACCACTTGTTGCGGCTTGCTTCGCTGTACAGGCTGCCAGGGAATTTCAACGCTAATTGGTGTTTCAAGGAGTAGTAGCCAGTTGCCATCTGTGCTTCGATTACGTAAAATCCTGATTTGGTCTTCGTTGTTCGATGTGACGCTAGCAGCAGCAGCGTAACTACCCATCAACCCCGATCCCATGCCAAGCACTCCTCCCAATATGGGCTCAGCCCAGATTCCAAGAGCTGAGAATGTTTGAAGATTAGTGATCTGAGTAAAAACCAACCCTGCTAGAAATCCGAAAGGCATCAGCCAGAATGCCATACTGCGCTGACGGCGTCGCCGTACGAGATCTGGGTTGAGGAGATCAACCATGTCGATGTTGACATCCTCACTAGGGTTAACTGATCTGTGAGTGCTACCTGACGGAGCCACGAGTTCACAGCGGATAAGTGGCACAGCCGTCTTGAGCAACTCGCTGCGCAGAGCCCGCGCAGAGGTGGAATCAGGCAAAACGACGACGCAGACTGGCATAAACCCCTCAAATACAGGGACATCGACTCTGATTACTGTTCTGTGCCCGCTATACGGGATGCGACATGTTGATCTTTACAGTGCCGCGGCACTACCGCAGCAGCTCATGACAAAAGTTTTGGTTTCTGATCTCATCGATCCAGCGGGAATTGAGATTCTTATCCAGGTCGCGCATGTCGATCAGCGCACTGGTCTATCCGCTCAGGAGTTGATCACTGTTATTGGTGACTATGACGCACTGATGATTCGCTCTAGCACCCAAGTTACCGCTGAGGTGATCGAGGCTGCAGGACGACTACGGATAATTGGTCGAGCCGGTGTTGGTGTAGACAATGTCGATGTTCCTGCTGCTACCCGCCGCGGAGTGCTTGTTGTTAATTCTCCAGAGGGAAACACAATTGCTGCTGCTGAACACACACTAGCCCTTCTTCTCTCGCTATCCCGGCATGTACCCCACGCCCATGCCAGCATCGCAAAAGGTAGATGGGATAGAAAAAAATATGTTGGTAACGAACTCTATAAGAAAGTACTTGGTATCGTTGGCCTTGGAAAGATTGGTTCTCATGTTGCCCGGGTAGCTAAAGCAATGGGAATGGAGGTCATTGCCCACGATCCTTTTATCTCTGGTAACCGTGCTCAGCAGATGCAAGTTCGCCTCAGCCAGATTGAGACGCTTTTCCAGCAGGCCGACTACATTACATTGCATATTCCTCGCACTCCAGACACAGAAAATCTGGTAAATTCTAGACTATTAAAGCTGATGAAGCCAGCTGCGCGGATCGTAAACTGTGCCCGTGGAGGTATCATTGATGAAGTAGCTCTTGCTGAAGCTTTAAAAACTGGGGTAATAGCTGGTGCTGGTCTTGATGTTTATGCTTCTGAGCCACTTGCTCTCGACTCACCACTCAGGTTAGTAAAGGAACATCTGATCTTAACACCACACCTTGGTGCATCAACAGAGGAGGCACAAGAGAGCGTGGCGATCGATGTTGCAGAGCAAATCCGCGATGTCTTACTTGGTTTACCAGCTCGTAGCGCTGTCAACATTCCCGGGCTAAATGCCGAAATTATGGAACAGCTCAAGCCTCACCTTCACCTAGCTGAGACTCTAGGTTTACTTGTCAGTCAATTGTCAGGTGGTCAGGTACAAGAGCTTGAAGTGCGCCTGCAAGGTGAGTTTTCCAAATATCCAAGTCAGCCTCTGCTGGTAGCTGCGCTTAAAGGTTTGCTTACCTCCGCGCTGGGTGACAGTATTAACTACGTTAATGCTTTATTGGAGGCCAAGGGCCGTGGTATTCATGTATTGCAGGTAAAGGATGACGCTAGCCGTGATTTTACTAGTGGCTCACTTCAGCTCTCCACTTATAGCGGACAGAAAGTACACAGTGTTACAGGTGCTGTGTTCGGCGACGGAGAACTTCGTATAACAAGTATAAATGAATTTCCCGTAAATGTTCCGCCAAGCCATCATATGCTGTTTACTCGTCACCGTGATATGCCTGGAATTATTGGTTGCCTTGGATCCTTGCTCGGAAAGCACAACATTAATATTGCATCAATGCAAGTAGGCCGCCGCATTGTGCGCGGTGATGCCGTCATGGTCCTCAGCATTGACGATCCAATTTTGCCAGGCTTGCTAGCAGCGATCCATAACATTGATGGCATCCGGGAAGCACATCCTGTAACGCTTTGAACTTTCCTGTTTCCAGACTTACCTTAATGACACTGTCTGCTTTCTGCTAGACTGAGCTGGTCTTTAATGTGAAGTATAAATAGCTTTGTAAGATCGGATCTTGCTCATAGTCTATGGCCTCAAGACATGAATTTATAGTCGATAGGGCCGCAGCCAGCAAACCAACATGAATTCTCATAGTTGTACTTAATAACTCTAGGGACTAGATATGTCACGGCAGCTTGTTAGAAACTAAAAAGAACCTTTTATTACTATCTTTAACTAGCAAGTAATATCTCAGGTCACAAGTAGGCAGTTGGACTTGAGACTCGGGTAACTAGAATGATAAATTTGTCTTATTTATGTCGTAGATTCGATTGGGCTTGCCCTGCTGGAACCAAACTGATCCAGCTGCCTGGGGTATTGCCGATGTAGGAAGGTCTCGTCCAAACCCTGCCCAGATTCTTGGGCACCGTGCGTACCCTTCTATTCCATGGCTTCTTACAAAGTCACCCTGATCAACGAGAGTGAGAACTTGAACCAGACTATTGAGGTTCCTGATGATCAATACATCCTCGACGTCGCCGAGGAGCGCGGGATTGATCTTCCCTACTCCTGCCGTGCAGGTGCTTGCTCCACTTGTGCTGGAAAGCTGACTACTGGCACAGTCGACCAGTCTGACCAAAGCTTCCTCGATGATGACCAGATCGAAGGCGGTTTTGTGCTGACTTGTGTTGCTTATCCCACATCCGACTGCACAATCAAGACCCATGCTGAGGAGGAGTTGTATTGAACTCTCCACTTACTACAGTGGTCTCTGTCAGGTTTGGTCTTTAGGGCCGGCCATCCACGGCCACCCACTGGGTGGCTTTTCGCTTCAAGTTGGTCTTCAGAACCTCTTGTCTACTTGTGACCAACTCTTCTGTCATGGTGGATGAACTTCTTGCAAGTGGCAGCGTCCATACAAGTCCAGGAGGCCAGTATAGCTTCCGTGTGATTGGCCCATGCTGCCGCCTCTTTGATAGGGAGGAGCTCCCTTGGCCTTGCTGTCGGATGGCCTGGCGTAGTAAAGAGCCGAGCTGGCGAAGAGTAGGTAGACGCTTCGTTCCAGACTTAGCGGCCCGGCGTTGCCCATCGTATGTAGTGGAGATGTTACAGCCAGGCTCGCGTTCCATTGTGACACTGCTAACTCTTTTCTCGTCTCGTTTTAGTCCCAGCTTGCAAGAGTGGTGGTACAGTCGCTATCCCTGCTCAATGTGCCCAGACAATAAAGAACCTCTTAGCAGTAGATAATGTTGTGCTATAGCTTTGAACTTTAGATCCAGGCAGCAACCCTGCTGGAAAAGCGATCTTTGACCATGCTTGAGAGTGAGAGCTGCCCAGGTCCTGCAGCTAGGAGTCCAATGCTGCCGATCAGATAGAGTGCGGAAGTCTCAAACTGGTAGTTGTGCGCTGGCACCACGGCGACGGGAAATCCTTCAAGGCCGGTGTCCATCAAGTGAAACGCCATGGCAAATACCATTGTCCCAGAAATGGCTAACGCAGATGGCCTGGTAAGAAGTCCCAGCATGAAACCTACTGAACCACCAACTTGAGCTGCCGCTGCCAAGAGTGTCCAAACCATTGGGCTAAAGGGAAGAAATGGAAAATACTTTGCAACAATAAATTCGGAGAAACCAACAGGGTCGGCAAACTTCTCAAGCCCATGGTGTAACATCAGTAACCCGAGGCTTACTCGGACAAAGAAGAGTGTTCCGGACAGGGGTGACATAAGTTGGCTCATCACCGACGATGGCAAAAAATGACCCTAACGACTAATGTAGTGCAGGCGCGTTGATTTACAGGTAATTAGTCGTAGTTGGTACAAAAACTGTGCCTCTTCTGGCAAAATCCCGAGACAACTTAAGTAATCAAGCCCTTAAATTGATTACATACTAAAGTAAGCTAGGGATGATTATTAGCATGGTGCCAATTCTCTCTAGAGAGTGTAGCTGTTAGAGATACAAATGGAGTGCGTTGCTGTTCAGATACCTTGATGCTAAGATTACAGGCCTTAAGGGCAATCAGCGAAATTCTTGCTTGGCAGTGTCTACAACTAACGGACTACGGCGCGAAGTTCTTAGGAGGCAAACCCAGTTCTTAGCTCAAAAATAGACTTTGCCACCACCCCATTGTTGCCCCTGAACTCTAGGTGCCACTAAGATGTATCCAGCAATCAGTCGCAGATCATCATCAGTAAGGTCACGCATCTGTACAAATAAGTCACTGCTGCGTAAACTGGGGTGGACATCGGCAATACTGTACTCTCCATCATAAGAGGTGGGATCTTTCATATAGTCAACTAATGCATCGACATTGTCTCGAGCAGGCGTTGCAAGTGCAAGAGTCTCAGGGTCGAGACCAACATTCTGGTTAGTTTTGGTGATACCACCAGCGTGACAGGTGCCACAACTAGTATTGAACACCTTACGACCTGACTTAATTTCTTGTTCACTGAAAGTCACAAGCTCTCCACCTGGATCGCTAAGAACTGTCAGCGTTTCGGTATCCCACTGGGCAGCTCGAACAGGGGTGCAGATAGTCAGTACGATCAATATTGTAGTCACTGGCAGCAGGCGACGCAGCAACAACTGCAGAGAAGAGAGAAGCGAGAACATAGAGATGCCGATGACTACAGAAAACTGCACAGAACTTTTGTATCACGGGCGGTATCCTCACCGGGGCGAGATCACAAACTGTTGCAGTGAGAGCGCACGTCAAGGCTGAGAAAATCTCGTGCCAGCACTGTCTCAGGGAAGATTGCACGGGCTTCAGCCAGTAAATCCTCAGGAGTAGTTGTATTACCGGGGGCATAGCGTGGGCTGAGATGAGTCAGTGCCAGCCGCCTGACACCAGCCTTAGCAGCCGTTTGTGCTGCCATTATACTTGTAGAGTGCTGTCGCTGGAATGCCATCTTGGCCTCAGTGTGGGAGAAAGTTGCTTCATGTATTAACAAGTCAGCACCTCGGGCTAACTCCACAGCTGCTTGCGAAAATACCGTGTCTGTACAATATACGATACTGCAACCTGGCTGCTCAGGCCCACAAAGCAAGCTGCCATCGATACAACGGCCATCCTCTAGGGTTACTTGATCTCCTCTCTTTAGCTTACTGTAGATAGGCCCTGGTGAGATGCCAAGTGCTTGTGCCTGCTTAACGTTGAAGCGCCCTGCACGTGGCTTTTCATCTATACGGTATGCATAGGCAGGTATGCGATGCTTTAGCGGCGTGCAGCGCACTACAGTGTGTTTGTCCTCAAGAAGTATTGAGCCACGCTCAGCAACATCGCGTACCCGGTGAATAGCTAGCGGGAAAGCAATTCTAGTGGAACTAGCTTTGAGGGTAGTCTGTAGGTAGTTCTGTAGTGGATCAGGGCCATATAAGCTGACGCCGTCACTGCTTCCAGCCAAACCCAGACTTGCCAAAAGACCTGGCAATCCAAAGACATGATCGCCGTGCATGTGGGTGATGAAAACGCGACGCAGCTGCGAGAGCCTTAGCTCACTTCGCAAGAACTGATGTTGGGTACCTTCACCACAGTCAAACAGCCATAGATCCGAGCGCTGTGACAATCGCACTGCTACAGCGGAAACATTACGAGCACGGGTCGGGACGCCAGAACTAGTTCCCAGAAAGGTGACCTGCACACTCCGCCTTCACTCACGAAGGCATGGTCTCATGAGAAAGATGCATGTTCCAGGTAATTCGTCTAAAGATTAGGGCATGGCGAGCATATTCCAGGCACCATGTTGGCGTTGCCTCTGCTGTCAATTTGGTTAGCTGGACTAGGGCTAGTCAATACAGCTCTTGCACTAAGCTTTTCTGGCCTCCCTTACACAACTACAGAACCTGTAGTGCGTGTGTTGTTGGGCGAGAGTTCTGTGCAGAGCTTTCGCTCCTATAAACCTGAGCCAATCCGGCTGAGTGGGGGGCCATTATGGCTGCCAAAGCGGGCCTGGAAAATCCGAGCCCTGGCCGTTCAGAATGGCATTGTCTTAGAGCTCGAGGATGCTGATGGATATCTGACACGTGCACGCCTAAACCGCAGCGTAGCCCTCAGGCTACGCTGCGACAACCAGCAGGGTATCTGGCTCGGCAAGCAACTTTACCGAGGCGAGTTTTATCTTCAGCGGTCTTCAACAGGTATCCAGGTAGTGAACCATGTTCCAGTTGAAGCCTATCTTGCCAGTGTTGTAGGAGGCGAGATGCCTTTAAACTGGCCCTTGGCTGCTTTACAGGCTCAAGCGATTGCTGCACGTACCTATGCTTTGTACCACCGTGACGCAGATGCTAGCCACTATGATGTGAAAGCAACTATAGCTAGCCAGATTTATAAGGGAGTAAAGACTGAGGCCTTGAGTGCACAAAAGGCAGTGGCAACGACAAAGTCGCTAGTGCTTGTTCACAGTGGGCGTTTAATTAATGCAGTTTTTCATAGCAGCTCTGGTGGCCGCACTGAGACGTCTGGACAAGTTTGGTCTAGAGAGCTGCCCTACCTCATTAGTGTCCTTGACCATGATCAACACAGCCCTATGCATCGGTGGAGCGCACTATTCAGTGCAGAACGAATGCAAAAGCTATTTAGAGAGACTGCCGGACTCAAGTCTATTGAAGTGCTAGAGGCTTCTCCATCAGGACGCATTCGCTCCGTGAGAGTCTATGGAAAGTACAGCAGCTTTATCCTCTCTGGGCGCAAGTTACGTCAGCGGCTAGGCCTAAAGAGCACACTAGTAAGTCTTAACCTTCTATCAAACAATCCATCTTCTAAGTGGGTCAAGTTGAGCCAACATCACAAGCCTGTCCCACTGCTTACCAGTCCCCAATTTGGTAAGGTGGGAATGTCTTCGAGTCAGGAAGAAAAAAGAAAGAATGTGCGAAGACGACAGTCATGGCATATACCTGCTTCACCCCCCCTCCCCTTATCAATTCTCAGGTCAACCCCACTGTCAACTAATAAAGCCCATCCTGCTCTACTTATCACAGGTGGGGGACACGGCCACGGTGTTGGAATGAGTCAGTGGGGAGCATATGGCCTAGCTATGCGCGGGGCTAACTTCCGCCAGATTTTGCGCCACTACTATAGAGGAGTTGAGATTATTCCCTATCAAAACTCTCTTGATTCTTTACCTGCATTGTAGTGAAAGTGGTTTGAGCTTGTATTTATAGCCTAAACTAAATAAGTGAGGCGTTAGTTACTGATACATTATTTGCCGATTTAGAGAGTGAACTGTAGTCAATTTTGTTTAAAAACTTCCTATACCAGCTAGTCTTATGTTTACTTTGCAGGGATCGTTGAATAGAAGATTTTCAGCTAAATCCTAGGCCTGCATGCCCACCAGTAACCAGTATATCCCTAGGGATATGAACCATGTAGCAGCTCTAGCTTGGGCTAGAGACTAAAAGCTTGATTCCTTAAGCCGAGCTTGACTCTCAGACATCAAGATTAAGATTTGAGACTACTAATTGAACATCATCTAAAAGATTGATTGCAGTTAATAATGCCAAGCAACGCTCAACTAGTTTTTCCTCAGGACATATTACCGTTAGTGGTATCCAACAACGACCCCAACTTAGTAGCTGCCATCCTTGCTTTTGAAGTCCGCTATGTAATTCTTCAAGTGCTGCAAAAGGTCCTTGTACGCGGACAATACCATCTACACCTAGGATGTAATCTTGGGCACTTTCCAGTTCAACCAAGGATTCTAAAAGTATCTCCTCAGGAGAAGAAGCTGCAGATTTAACCGGCGGCATTGCCTGTAAACATACCTCGCTGCGCTGTTCGAATAGATAGGCTGCGCATCCTGACTCGCCAAGGCTACCGCCGTACTTACTGAAAGCGAGACGCAAATCTGCAGCAGTACGGTTACGATTATCTGTTAGAGCCTCTACTAAGATAGCTACACTACCAGGACCATAACCTTCGTAGCAGATGGCTTTGAGCCCCGCTTCGCCCTCACTTTGTCTACTAGATCCCTTAGTGATTGCCCTCTCAATATTTACAGCTGGTACTCCAGAAGCCTTAGCTTTACTGATAGCGGTCCGTAGCTGAAAGTTCCTAGCCGGGTCTGACCCGGCTTTTGCAGCTGTGCTGATCTCTTGTCCAAGACGCGTAAATACAGCTCCCTTCTTTATGTCTAGTGCTGCCTTTGTGCGTTTGATCTTAGACCATTTACTATGACCGGCCATGCGCTGTTGCTATATTCACATGTCTAGCTGAAAGTACGAGAGCGATAACCCCTGTAATTAGAGCAGTACAAGCTTCTAGTCAGTAGCATTGAGCACCACCTTTGGGTGCAGAACCCAATCAGGAGCTAGTAGGCCAATCCCAAGCACTCGACCATCTTCAGTAAGAGCTACCACAGAATTAGGCGAGGTTTCGTTGAGTGAAGTCGAAGGACACTCTATTCGACTCATCTGCAATGTTAGGTGATGTCCATGGCACCAGCACTTCTGCTCAGATTCTTGAAGGCAAAGACGTGGCATATGGCTGAGCCCGCTAAGTATAGATAGGGGTTGAAGTGGCATCGCGTCGATATTTGGTAGGGGTATTGCCTGCGCCAAACCGAAGCCTGCGGCTTCAGTACGCTGCAGCCCTGCTAGACAAGCACCACAACCCAGCAACTCACCCAGATCTCGTGCGAGTGAACGTATATAGGTGCCAGGAGAACAGTGGATTTCCACTTGCAGTTGCCCATTATCAGGATCCCATTCCAATAAGGTTAGGCGGTGTAAAGTAACTAGACGAGGGGATAGATTTACTGCTTCACCGCGTCGGACCTTTTTGTAGGCTCTCTCGCCATCGATATGGATAGCAGATACTTGTGGTGGGCGTTGTTGTATTGTACCTTGGAAATGCGCTAAGGCATGCATTATGGTAGTATCTTTATATTCTTGAGACCAGCCCTGGCGTATCAGTATCTCTCCATGTAAATCATTAGTGCTTGTATGCAACCCGAGCTGGATTACGGCTTTATATATTTTGTCTCCAGGTAGAAAGCGCAGTAGACGTGCTGCTGACCCTAGCGCAATAGGTAGCACACCAGTTGCTGCAGGATCAAGGGTGCCGCCATGACCTACTCGTCTAATTTTACAAACCTGCCGGATTCGTCTAACGCAGTCATGGGAAGTGAGACCAGTAGGTTTGTCAATAACTAGGAAGCCGGGAACTACTTCTGTCAAGACTTTACATGCTTGAGACATCGCGAATGTGACATCTGGCATCGGGGCCGTGAGATTTAGGTTAACTATGCTAGAGTTGCTATTCTATATGGCAGATGCATGAATCTGTCCAGGTTAATATTAGGGCCTTTTTTAAAACTAGCCTTGATCCACAGCCACATCTCTCTAGTTGTCTAAATTTGTCACTGCAAGGGTCCAGAAAGTAATTGTCAAGTAGTATAACTGGTCTGGCTACATTGAATCTTGGCAGCTTCCCCTAGAAAGGTGGTATCTCTTTCTATAAAATTTAGAATAGATTACCTCTTAGAATTGGTCATTTGGCATCTAAGTGGCTCAGATTATGTTGCTAACACCTTGGGATTGCAGCAGTGGTTTGTGCAGGAGCAGATCTCGAACCCAGTAGTGTTATTGACACCCATACCCTGTTACTTGAGTCTTAATAATTGTGACTCTGTGAGCTAATATACCGAAAAGCTTGACTTATATAATAGGTTATCTACCTATGGAGACCCTACAATCGCTGTAGATATGCGGTTTGATTCAGTCATATGTTTTGATTTACTAGAGTATTTGCCTAGTCTGCCTGCTCAGTTGCTTGAATTCCGGCACCATGTTTGTGAGGCCGTTGATAAAGACCTTTCAGCTAACCAAGACACTAATCCGCTTGCGCCTACGTAGACCACGATGAATAGTCTCAAAACTAACCACACCACTGCTGAGAGCAAATAGGGTGTTGTCCTTACCTTGCCCAACATTCGAGCCGGGAAGGACAGGTGTGCCACGCTGACGAATAAGGATAGCGCCAGCCGTGACTGACTCCCCACCATAAGCTTTGACGCCAAGACGTTTAGCGTTTGAGTCACGGCCATTCCTGGTAGATCCTGTACCTTTCTTGTGAGCCATGGAAGATTAAGGTTGAGAGTGCAATGTGAGACAGCCTAAATTCTTAGGATCTAGGCGAGAGCTTTACCATCAACAGATATGGACTGAACCATTACTCGTGTCAGTTCTTGCCTATGGCCGTTCTTACGTCGTGTCTTCTTCTTCGGACGCATCTTGTAGACGACAATTTTAGGACCACGGCGGTGTGCCATTACCTTTAGCTCAACCTTAGCATCTTTCACATAAGGCTTACCAAGGGTGGTACCGTTTTTGTCCCTAATCAGTAGGACATTATCAAAGGTCACGGTAGAGTCAATGTCTGCATGAAGTCTGTCAATGTCATAGTAGCGGCTAGGTTGCAGCCAGAATTGCTGTCCAGAAGCGTCGACAATTGCATAAGTACCTGGGTCTGGTTCGACAGTTGGCTTGGCAAGTTCAACCATGGGGCATTTAAGGACGCGTATAAGCTTGGAAGAAAAGCACGAGACTGGAGTAACTCATGCCTCCCTATCAAGTTCAGCTTGAGACTCAATCAGAAAATTGTACACAGATTTTACCCTTTCAGCATCTCTCGTCAAGACTTGCCAATTAATCCAGACAGTGTCCGCTCATCATGGTCAAGCCGGCACTGACCATTGCCTTGTTACTAAGATCAGATGAGCTTATAGCAGTTTGCCGCCACTGGCTTCCCTCTAATCGCTACCGACTTGTTGAATTGCCAGGGGTAAATAAAGGCAATCTTGTAAAAGTCTTGGCAAGCCAGCGTGAGGCTGTAGACGCCATTGTTGTCGATCCTTCGCTACTAGATAACAGAGCACGGGATGACTTACAGCATGAAGGACTTTTGTTCCCTGCTGTTGTAGTGGGGGATTTGATAGGGAGGGTAGATTATCATTCAGAAGAAGTGCACCTACCAGTTGATCAACTTGAGCAACTTGGATACAATGTTGATGCTGCTATTTCTTGCTTCCTGCGCCATGGTCAGAAAGAAGGACGTTGTGGGAGTAATAAGCCCTGCAGTGAGAATAGTCTTGTTCGGTCAGAGACTTGGCACCTTGCAAATCGTCTGCAGGAGCGGCTTGGCTGTCTCGGAGTCTTTTACAAACGTGATCCAGCTCGATTCTTAATTAACTTAGCACCAGATGAGCAGTGCGAGCTTCTGCAGTCGCTTAAACGCACCTACCATAATCTGCTAATCAGTTATTTCCACGATCCCGCCGCCGCTAATCAGGCGCTGGAGAGCTTTGTCAACACATCATTTTTTGGGAATCTGCCAATTACACGCATAGTGGAGATTCACGTCGACCTCATTGACGAATTTCACAAGCAACTTAGCCTTGAGGGACATAAGGATAACTTCTTACAGGACTATAGACTGATGCTTCTAGATGTGGTAGCACATCTTTGTGAGATGTACCGCCGCTCTATGCCGGCAGATCTCCCATTAGGGCTTGGATCTAGCCTACGCCACTTATCCAGTTGAAATCAGGCGTCATGAGACTGCGCAAGACTTACATCCTCAAGCTTTATGTTGCTGGCAACACACCGAATTCTATGAGGGCTCTCAAGGCACTCCGCGACATTCTGGAGACAGAATTTCAGGGCGTCTATGCACTGAAAGTGATTGATGTTTTTAAGAATCCACAATTAGCTGAGGAGGACAAGATCCTAGCTACACCAACCCTTTCTAAGATCCTTCCACCACCAGTACGACGCATTATTGGCGACTTGTCTGATCGTGAGCGCGTGTTAATCGGCCTTGATCTACTTTACGACGAACTTTTGGATGCGGATGGTGCCTCCTCCGCTGAGCTTCTAGACAAATTGACAGATGACGCTGCTGATTCTACAGATCCCTAGTTCTAGATGTATGTCTACTCCTATTTAACTTACTCCATCTCTAGCTTCTTTCTAGACAGCGGTTGCTATGCCAATCCCTAGCCCCAGCGCTCCTCCACAAATGCAAGTGCAGAAGTTGCCGACTGGTATTGAGGGTTTTGATGATATCTGTCAAGGTGGGCTACCAGTTGGTCGCAGTACCTTAATTAGTGGTACTTCGGGAACTGGCAAGACAGTTTTCTCACTACACTTCCTCCACAACGGCATTGCCCATTTTGATGAACCTGGTATCTTTATCACATTTGAAGAATCACCGCTTGATATTTTGAGGAATGCTGCAAGTTTTGGCTGGAATCTACAGGAGCTAGTCGAACAAGACAAGTTATTTATCCTAGATGCATCTCCGGATCCTGACGGACAGGATGTTGCTGGCAGTTTTGATCTGTCTGGACTGATTGAGCGCATAAACTACGCCATCCGCAAGTACAAAGCGAAGCGCGTTGCAATTGACTCGATTACAGCTGTGTTTCAGCAGTATGATGCCGTCTCTGTCCTTCGCCGCGAGATTTTTCGACTTATCGCGCGTCTTAAAGAAATTGGTGTTACCACGGTAATGACTACTGAACGTATCGATGAATACGGCCCAATTGCACGCTATGGCGTCGAAGAATTTGTCTCTGATAACGTAGTTATTCTTCGCAACGTGCTGGAAGGGGAACGTCGCCGCCGAACAGTCGAAATTCTCAAGCTTCGTGGTACGACACATATGAAAGGTGAATTCCCTTTTACAATGGGTACCCATGGTATTAATATCTTTCCGCTGGGAGCCATGCGCCTTACACAAAGGTCATCAAATGTGCGGGTTAGTTCTGGTGTTCCCCACCTCGACGAGATGTGTGGTGGTGGCTTCTTCAAAGACTCAATTATCTTGGCCACTGGTGCTACTGGAACTGGTAAGACTCTGCTAGTTTCTAAGTTTATTGAAGATGCCTGTCGTAACAAGGAGCGTGCTATCTTGTTCGCTTATGAGGAATCCCGGGCCCAACTTCTGCGCAATGCAACTAGCTGGGGCATTGATTTCGAGCAAATGGAACAGGACACACTTCTCAAAATTATCTGTGCGTATCCTGAGTCTACTGGGCTTGAGGATCACCTGCAGATCATTAAAACTGAGATCAGCCAGTTCAAACCATCTCGGATGGCAATCGACTCTCTTTCTGCTCTCGCACGTGGCGTTAGCCGCAATGCTTTCAGGCAGTTTGTCATAGGTGTAACAGGCTTTGCCAAGCAAGAAGAAATTGCTGGCTTCTTTACTAACACCGCTGAGGAATTCATGGGAAGTCACTCAATCACTGACTCTCACATTTCTACAATCACTGATACAATCCTACTATTACAGTATGTTGAGATTCGTGGTGCAATGGCCCGAGCACTCAATGTTTTCAAGATGCGTGGTTCTTGGCATGATAAGGGAATTCGCGAATTCGTGATAACAGGTAACGGTCCGCAAGTTAGGGACTCTTTCTCCAACTTTGAAAGAATTATCAGCGGCGTGCCACACCGTGTCACCAACGACGAGCGTAGTGAACTGTCAAGGATTGTGCGAGGCTTTGCCTCAGATGATTGATTGGTTCTTTAAAGATAAGTTCTCCTGAAGCTCTGCCTGAACCTGCATCTCTTCAAAATCCGATTGACCAAGAGGTAAATCAAACCAGAAGGTAGTGCCTACCCCAAGCTCACTAGCCAAGTTGATTCGGCTACCATGTTTTTCAAGAATACCTCGTACGATTGATAGCCCCAATCCTGTTCCTACCTCTGTGTGCACTGCATTCTCAACTCGGTAAAAACGGTCAAAAATTCTTTGCTGATCTTCCACACTAATACCACAACCACTATCAGCTACCTCCACACGCAGTCTAGGTAGTGGTGTAATCAAGGTGCAGTAGGGCGCTGCCTCAGTTGTTACCAACGGTAGACTATCTGACATCGGACAGATATCTGGCCAAGTATAAGCTCTTAGCATTAAGATGCTACCTGGTCTGCTAAATTTTAAGGCATTTCCGACTAGGTTGTCTAAGACTTGTAGTAGTAGATCCCAGTTCCCAATGATCTCTGGTGTAGCTTCCTCTACATCAAGTTCCAGGTAAACTTGTTTTTCTTCAGCGTTGAGTCGGTAATTGCGTAATGTCTGCTCCATAGCTGGTCGCAAGCACATCGGCTTGAACTGCATAGTTTGCTCTGACTCAAGTCTTGAAAGGTCAAGAACATCATTTACTAATCTTGTGAGTCGATCAGTCTCGGCATTAGCAACACCAAGGAATTCATGTTTTTCCTCCTCACTTAAATGGTCGCCAAGGTCATATAATGTTTCCACATAGCTCTTGATATTGAATAATGGTGTGCGTAACTCGTGGGAGACATTACTGATAAAGCGGCTTTGTGCAGCGTTTAATTCTACTTCTCGGGTTAAGTCTTGGACTGTAACCGCGATACCTCTTAGCATCTCTGCATTTGGATCCCGGACAGATTGCAAGACGATTCGGAATGTCCGAGGTGGGTCATCAATCCGGCTGCGTAAGTCACTGCTGTCAGAGTGGTTTGTCAGTAAACTATCGAGTGCACTACTCAGCTCTACACTGAGAAGGTCAGGAAGTTCTTCTAGAAGGCTACAGCCTTCTAGATTGCGGCCTTCCCACCGAAATAGTCGTCGTGCTGTTGGGTTGGCAAGTACGATATAGCCCTCAGCGTCTAACAGGATAGCGCCGTCAGCCATAGTGGCAATCAGAGACTGTTGCTTAGCCTGTGCTGCTTTAAGCTCTTCAATATTGGCGGCATCATAAACTTGGAGCTGAGAGGCCATTGCATTGAAACCAGCTAGTAGTTCCCCCAGCTCTCCATCCACTGGAGTAGCAATGCGTGCATCAAATCTGCCAGCAGCAATATCGCGGACGCCGCGTAGCAACTCTTTCACTGGCTGAGTGATTGTGAGAGCATTAAACACGGCACCAAGTATCACTAGAACCCAGATTGAGATGAACACAGCTACTGTAACTTCCCGAGTTAAAGCTGCGCTGGCCAAAGCTGTCTCGTTAGGGTTGACTCCAAGTCCAAGTACGCCTAACTCTTGACCATTCCGCATCAATGGGACAAAGACATCTGTGACAAGACCTTGAGGAGTTAAGTGCTGACGTACTAGGGGGTTTTGAGGGCGCCGCTGCAAATCAGCAGGAAGTTCCAAGCGGCGGCTCAACCGCAGGGAGTCGCTACTGGACGGTGAAGCACTGATCGGGATTCCTAGGTAGATAACTCCATCAGGATCAGCGAAGAAGATATAGCGTATGCTGCGGCTTGACCGCCAAAACCGCTCTGCTACATTAGCTAGTTCATGATCTCGCCCTTCGGCAACCATCTCGGTGACATTTCCCGCTAGCAGTAAACCAAGGTCACGAGCGTAACGGGTGTCATTCATGCCTGCATCTCGCTGAATACCGTTAAGAGCAAAGAAGGTTATGCCTGTCATCGTCAGGCTCACCACCAAAGTCGCTACGGCCAAAAGCTTCGTCTGGAGGCTGAATTCTGCCCACCAAGCACGTAGGTGTTGACGCCAGCCAGGTGGCTGCGGCGACTTAGGCCCAGAATCAGAGGCCCAGTCAGCCACCTTAGAGACGGAGTCGCTGACCATCATGCATGTCCAACGGTTCTCCAGCCTAGATCTGAAGTCGCTAACTGAGTTGTTTCAGCTTATAGGGCTTGCCAGGTTTAACTAGAAGTCTTAGTAGCTTGCACCAGAATATACTTGCACATCGTAATAGACATAGACAAATGACAGTTTGATTATGTCTCGCTTTAAGTACTTGGTATTTTCCAATTAGTCAGTGATCTTCAAGTGCTTATACTTTTACTTTATCTGGGTGTATAGGGACAGATCATTTTCTTAGGATCAACAATTCTATCAAATTCCTCCTCAGAGATAAATTCAAGCTGTAAGGCTGCTTGTCTCAGTGTTATATCGTGATCAAGTGCATAGCGAGCAATCTTAGATGCTTTATCATAGCCAATGATGGGACTAAGAGCTGTAACAAGCATCAGGGATCGATCAACAAAGCTTTTCAGTTGTTTATGGTTTGGCTCGATCCCTTCGACGAGAAAAAGCCGAAAATTCTCACAGCCATCACTAATGATCCGAATAGACTGCATGATGTTAAAAATTAGCAGGGGTTTGTAAACATTCATCTCGAGTTGTCCTCCAGCACCACCTAACATCACCGCTGTATCATTAGCCATAACCTGAGCAGCTATCATGGTAAGCGCCTCACATTGGGTTGGGTTAACTTTACCTGGCATAATTGATGAACCCGGTTCGTTGGAAGGGATTGATAGTTCATTGAATCCTGCCCGGGGTCCACATGACATCAGACGAATATCATTAGCAATCTTATATAGTGAGATTGCAAGAGTTCTTAGAGAAGCGCTAAGGTGGACAAGATCATCATGGGCACCCTGGATAGCGAACTTGTTCTTGGCTGTAGCAAATGGGAGTCCAGTCAATTTACTAATCTCTACAGCGACTTTTTCATCGAACCTTCTGTTGGTGTTAATACCAGTGCCTACAGCAGTGCCACCAAGAGCCAGGCGATAAAGTCCCTTAAGACAATACTTAAGCCGAGATAGGTTATCATCAAGCATTCCTACATATCCTGAGAATTCTTGGCCCAATGTTAGTGGCGTAGCATCTTGTAAGTGCGTTCTTCCTATCTTGACAATGTCAGACCACGCAGAAGATTTGGCATCTAATGCCTCCCTGAGAGCCTTGACCTTTGGGAAAAGATTGCTGTGTAGGCTAATGCAAGCAGCAATATTCATTGCTGAAGGAAAAGAATCATTAGATGATTGAGACATATTAACATGATCATTAGGATGTACTGGTCTCTTGCTTCCTAAGGGTTGGTTTACTAACTGTGAACAACGGTTTGCTATTACTTCATTTATATTCATGTTGAATTGCGTGCCACTTCCTGTCATCCAGACATGGAGTGGGAACTCATTTGTGTGTTGACCTCTTATAATCTCGTCGCATGCTAGTCCAATCAGCTTAGCTTGTTCATTTGTAATGCTGCCTGATATATAATTAACCTTTGCTGCTGCCTTTTTTAGGATAGCATAAGCGGGGACCATTTCCTTTGGGATCAGGTCATCTCCAATATTAAAATATTGCAGTGATCGTTGCGTTTGAGCACCCCAAAGTCTCCTTGCAGGAACTTGCACGACTCCAAAGCTATCATATTCTTCGCGTAGGTCTTCTAACATGCTTATGTCCAATTGTAAGCCTAAGCTTACACATAGTACCAGTTTCTCAAAGTAACAGTGAGTCAAACTGCTTACTTACTCAGTTAGCTTTATATGTAACGCTCTTATTATGAACTCAATCTTTGGTAATCTTCAGCTCCGCCTAAAGATGTGTCTCAATTCACCTGGCAAGATATAATGATTTAAAGCTTTGGTTCAGTCCTCACCTGATATCCAATATCGCGCCGGTACTGCATACCTTGGAACTCGATACTGCTTATTCCTGTATATGCTGCTGTGAAAGCTTCGTTAAAGTTCTCCCCCTGTGCGACTACAGCGAGCACCCGCCCGCCGCAAGTCACCAAGCCACCTTTGCCGTCATTACAGGTACCTGCGTAGAATATTTGTAGGGATGCATTTGGCTGTAAGCCAATTTTCATCGGGGTACCCTTCCGTGGTGCTCCTGGGTAACCGGCAGCAGCTGCGACTACACAAGCACTACAGCGCTCGAAAATTGTCAACTTAGGAGCATGGTCAAGAGTCCCTAAAGCACAACACTGCAAAACACGTGCTAATTGTTCCCCAAGTAAAGGCATTAATGCCTGACATTCAGGGTCTCCAAAGCGACAGTTGAACTCAATCACCCTAGGACCATCAGCTGTAAGCATAAGTCCCGCATAGATAACACCTCGGTAGTTAATCTGTCGCTGTCTCAGAGCAGTAAGCGTTGGCTCTAAAATAGTCTCGCGTACATTTTCAAGTGTAGAAGAGTTCAGTAACCTTGCTGGTGTATAGGCGCCCATACCACCAGTGTTAGGACCCTGGTCACCATCCTTCAAGCGTTTATGATCTTGCACTGGGGGTAACAACATCATCCGTTCCCCATCGCACAGTGCGAACACTGATACTTCTGGTCCCCACAGCCGCTCCTCCAGTACCAGTCGAGAGGTAGGATTGCCGAAGCGGCCAGTAAAGGCCGCACGGATTGCTTCTTCTGTTTCTTTAATTGTTCGTGCCACTACTACTCCCTTGCCAGATGCAAGTCCGTCAGCTTTCACAACCAAGGCATGTCCCTGGCTATGGAGGACATTCATAGCTTCCTTGAAAGATAGAACAGACCAGTACTTGGCTGTTGGTACTCCAGCTTCTTTCATAAGCTCTTTAGCCCAAGTTTTGCTAGTTTCTAAGCGAGCACCATCAGCTCCAGGACCAAACACAGCTAGCCCTTCAGCACGCAAGACGTCAGCAATCCCGGCAGCCAGTGAAACTTCAGGGCCGATTATGACAAGATCAATACTACGCTGCTGACATGCCCTAGCTAGGCTTACAGCATCTGTCTCAGCAATAGCGAGCTGCCTACAACCTGGTATAAGATTTGTACCGCCGTTTCCAGGGCTAACCCAAACCTGTTCAATTTCTCTGTCGTGTTGCAGTGCCCAAGCCAAGGAATTCTCCCTACCACCACTACCAACTACGAGTAGTCTTCTGAGTGGAGGCAATGAGTGTTGACATGGGCTGGATAAAGACATGACTTTAAGGGGGAGAGAAATGAATTAGGCCTAACTAGCTAAATATCTAACTACCAAAGACTGCTGTGCCTACATCCACTTTCTTAAGATGGCAAACCCATGGGTTTTCAGGCCCTATCTCTATCTATTTTTATCGAGTCAGCGCCGCCTCCAATAGATGTAGTGCAGTTTGAAAGTTGCTTCAGCACGGCGACTGTACTTCGGCAAGCGTGTGAGGAATCTCACTGCTTTTCTCTTAGAAAGCGCTTGCATCAGCCAAAGGAAGGTTTGATGCTCGTGGTACCAGCTCTACAGCCATTTGAATATAGTTAGACTGGCACTAAAGCCCTTTTGGAGTGAAGGATTTTCATATCAACTCTACGCTTGGCGAAGACTAATACTGCTACCTGTTACTGGATAAGCCTGCTAATGCCACCCTGAAGCACTGGTATGCAGTATTGATACTGCGTTGTCTTGCTGCCATAGACTCGGCTCACTTCGATGAACTATTTCTAGAGATTGGCGAGTGTGCGGATGTCACGCTGCTAAGATAATTAGATCTAGATCTTTTAGCAAAACATGAGGTTGCACTTACCCAGCAAGTGATCGACCTACTAGAACAAATAGCTGAACTATTGACATCAATAGATACTGGTAGAGCCAACAGATCACCTGACACGGCACTAGAGCAAGCAACGGCTGATAATAAAGTGGAGGTCGTTAACGACACTCTTACGAAACAGCCATGACAGTTGATCACAGCTTGTGGCCATTCTGGTCTAGCGACCCACACTATAGCAAAGGTACAGTAGATCTCAAGCGACGTCTGAGACCACCACAGCAGTTAGGAGACCATGCTTCAGAAGCGATGCACCTCGACCTATGATGCCTGATCATGGTCTACTGCTTTACGAAGGCAAGGCAAAAAGAATATTTGCTGGCGCCGAACCTGACATAGTCCTTGTCGAGTTTAAAAACGACACGACTGCTTTTAATGCTCAAAAGAAGACGTATCTGCACAAGAAAGGATTGTTGAACTGCCAGATTTCGGCACGGCTTTTCGAAGCACTGGAACATATAGGAATACCTACTCACTTTCTCGGATTGGCCAGTGATGCGTGGATGGTTGTGCAACGTGCCGACATAATTCCGCTCGAGGTGGTACTGCGTAATGTCGCTGCAGGCTCAATCTGTCGTCAGACGCCTATTGCTTTAGGCACCGTATTGACACCAGCTTTGCTTGATTTCTATCTCAAAGATGACCATCTTGGCGACCCATTACTCACAGAAGCGCGGCTTAAGCTACTCGACTTTGTAGATCCTAAACACCGTGTAGCTATGGAGATGCTGACGTATCAAGTAAATGAATGTCTTGTGATGCTATTTTCTAGACTAGGCCTAACCTTAGTTGATTTTAAGCTCGAATTTGGAATTAACTCTGAAGGTACTTTAGTAGTTGCTGATGAGATTAGTCCAGATACTTGTCGACTTTGGGATCAACAGCGAGACGGAATTTACGACAGAATTCTTGACAAAGATCGGTTCCGGTATGACCTAGGCGGTGTAATTGAAGCATACGGAGAAATTCTCGGACGTGTCCAGCAGGTCTGTCCTAAGCCCCGAGATTATTTGTAGTTTTAGTGAGCGTTGTGCAATATGTCCGCCGGATTACTTCTTGCGATGGCCGGGCTCTTTTTGCTTAACACTCCAACACCTGTCCGTTGGAGTGTAACTCTGGGTTCAGTCTTTTTGTTAATACCTCTTCTAGCCGCCCCCTCATTTGCCCGGCTTGAATCTGATGGTCTATTTGAGAAAACCCCAACGGAGCTAGAGAAGCAAGACAATCGTATACCTATCTCAGAAGTCGTAGTTGAGGGCATAGGTAATCATCCTGAACAAAAATACTTGGAGCTCGAGGTATATGGTGCGATGACTATTCGGCGAGGTGATCGTGTAAACCGCTTCGACCTCCAGCGTAATCTTAAAGCTATCTACGCCTCTGGCTGGTTCTCTGAGGTGCTCATTAAACCAGTTAGAAGCATACTTGGTGTCAAATTGATTGTGCAGGTAAAACCTAATCCTGTACTAACAGGAGTGACACTAGAGACAGAGGATGATATTTTACCTGAAGGAGTTGTGGAAAAAATCTTCGGTTTGGACTATGGCAAGACACTAAATCTGAATAAGCTGCAGGCCTATGTCAAAAATCTGCAACAGCTTTATTTTGACCGAGGTTATTCTTTGGCGCGCGTGAGTGGCCCCACCTACATTAACTTAGATGGCATCATAAACTTAAAGGTTTTGGTAGGTACAGTTGCAAGTGTGGACGTCCAATTTCTCGATCGTGACGGAGAAACAAATGATGGCCAGGGAAAGCTAATTCGTGGTAATACACAACTCTGGGTTATAAATCGTGAGGTTTCGACTAAGTCAGGCAAGCCTTTTAATCGTGTTCAGCTTGAAGATGATATTAAACGCTTATACAGAACCGGACTGTTCAGCGACATCAAAGTTACCCTCAAACCTGTGCCAGGCAAACTTGGCAAGATCACAGTTGTCCTAGGAATTGTTGAACAGACAAACAGTTCTCTCTCAGGTGGCCTTGGTTATACCCAGAATCAGGGTGTATTCGGGCAAGCACAATATCAAAGCAGCAGTCTGCTTGGCCGGTCTTGGAACCTAGCGCTCAGTTTAACGTACGGCCAATATGGTGGTTTGGCGAGCTTTACTCTTACTGATCCTTGGATACGTGGGGATCGTTACCGCACATCTTCTCGTACATCTCTGTTCTTCAGTCGCGAAGTACCACAGGTTTTTCAGAGCCAGAACAGTGGCAATATCAGTACTGTGGGTGACTACGCCAATGCTGCGAGTAGTTACACTTATGAGATTGACAACAGCAAAGATTTAGTTGGCAGTAGGCTAGATAACATAACTGTTGCGGAAACTCAATTTCCCGAATTGAGCTGGTTCGACTATGAAGGTGGCTCTGCAGCTTTGCAGCGGGCAGGTGGCGACATTATTCTTAGTAGGCCACTAAATAATGGAAATCCTTTTAAGGCTGTTCCTTGGAGCATACTTTTTGGTCTTAAGCTTCAGAATGTGAGACCGATCAATTTTGCTGGGAGCCCTCGTTTGTATGGAGTCAGCTATAGAGATATTCGCAAAGGGAGAACGCCTAAAGATAGAGTTATTTGTGTTGCCTTCAATTGTGCAAGTGAGAACAATTTAGTAAGCGTCCGCCTTGCTGCTACTTATAATAAACTCAATAGCCCTCGCAACCCTACATCAGGCAACTTCTTCAGCTTCGGTACTGAGCAGCATATCTCGATTGGTACAGGCTCACCAAGCTTTAATCGGCTACGTGCTAGCTATACCCATTTTGTCCCTGTCAATTGGCTAAAACTTCCAAAAGCCTGCCGATCACAAGCTAGGCAGCAGAGAAATTGTTCACAGACCATTGGTATCCAGATTAAGGCAGGAGCCATACTTGGTCAGTTGCCTCCGTATGAGGCTTTCTGTCTGGGAGGCTCTAACTCAGTGCGAGGTTGGTATAGTTGTAATTTAGCAGTCAGCCGCAGTTTCGGTGAGACAACCATTGAGTATCGCTTCCCAATCATAAGTATCTTCTCAGGTGAGCTCTTTGTAGATGCAGGAACATCCTTCGGTTCACAAACTGATGTGCCTGGCAACCCTGGTGAGCTGCTTGACAAAGCTGGTGACGGTTTCTCCGTAGGTGCAGGCATGATTATTACAACACCTGTTGGGCCCTTGCGATTGGAGGTAGCTAGCCAAGACTTCGTCGATGAGTGGCGTTTCAATCTCGGTGTCGGCTGGAAGTTTTGATGGGATTATTATGGCCCTTAGATTATAATAAGGCCTGGACACTTGGCGAAGTTACTGAACTCCGTGGAATTGGTCTTCATTGCGGTGAAGAAGCCTTTGTGCGCTTACATCCCAGCCATACAGCTGGGGTTCAGATCCGGTGGTCTGATGGTGGGCCAGCAGCACCAGTAGCTTTGGACAAAGTACGTGAGAGCCGCTTGTGCACAACACTTGAGCTGGATGGGCGGCGCCTTGCGACAGTAGAACATCTACTGGGGGCTATTGCGGGCTGTGGCTTGACGCACATCGAGTTGGAGGTCAGCGGTCCTGAAGTTCCCCTGCTCGATGGTTCAGCTCAAGTTTGGGTCGATGCTATTGCTAGGGCGGGCCTGGTGCCAGCAGCGACAGCGCCACGGCCTGCACCAAGGCTTCAAAAGCCCCTAGTGTGTCAGCGTGGCCACAGTGTAATTACGGCCACACCTGCTCAGAGCCTTACTTTGGTAGGGATCATTGACTTTCCTCAGACTGCCATTGGCCAGCAGATACTTACCATTGAGCTAACTCCCGAGCGGTTTGTAAATGAGATTGCACCGGCCAGGACCTTTGGCTTCAGTGATCAGGTTGAACAGCTACGTCAGGCTGGACTGATCCGTGGTGGAAACCTTGACAACGCTCTGGTCTGCAACGGTGACAGTTGGCTAAATCCGCCGCTGCGGTTTGCTGACGAGCCGGTGCGTCATAAGCTTTTGGATTTGTTGGGTGATCTAGCCCTAGTAGGCTTACCCTTCCCTATAGCCCAGATCTTGGTTTACCGAGGATCTCATGGCCTTCACATCGACCTCGCGTCCGCTCTTCTAAATCTCTACCCTCGTCTATCACCTTGACCAACTCCGCCACCAAGAATGCCGCTGTGCTCAATAGCGAGCAGATCATGGGCTTGCTGCCTCATCGTTATCCCTTCGCTTTGGTAGACCGCTTGGTGGCTTGTGAGCCTGGTGTCAGCGCTGAGGCAATCAAGAATGTCACTCTTAACGAGCCCCACTTCCCAGGGCACTTTCCCGGACGTCCTTTGATGCCTGGTGTACTGATCGTGGAGGCTATGGCCCAAGTTGCCGGTCTGATTATTACCCAGATGCCTGATACTCCTGATGGGCTCTTTGTCTTCACTGGTATTGATGGTGTTCGCTTCAGGCGTCCTGTCGTACCAGGCGACCAGCTGCGTATCCATTGCAAGACACTCAGCCTCAAGCGCAATAATACTATAGGCAAGGTGTATGCCAAAGCTTGTGTTGACGACAAAGAAGTCTGCTCTGGCAACCTGATGTTCTCACTACTAATTTAATGATGGGATGAATGAGGTCTATGCCCGAGAACAGCTCTGTGCAGATTCATCCTCTTGCTTCAGTTGATGCTGGAGCTGAGTTAGCTGAGGGTGTGATTATTGGCCCTGGTGCAGTTATTGGCCCTGGTGTGCGTGTCGGTCCCAACTGTTGGATTGGTCCTAATGTTGTTCTCGACGGTTCACTATCACTTGGTTATGGCAACCGGATCTTTCCAGGTACATGCTTGGGTTTAGAACCCCAGGATCTCAAATATCGTGGAGCCCCAACTGAAATGGTGATTGGGGATAAAAATATAATACGGGAATATGTCACGATTAATCGCGCTACTAATGAGGGTGAGCAGACCTGTATAGGAGACCGCAACTTACTGATGGCATATTGTCATCTCGGTCACAACTGTAACCTAGGTAGTGATATTATCATGTCTAATGCCATTCAGGTGGCAGGTCATGTTCGGATTGAAGATAGAGCTGTGATCGGAGGCTGCCTTGGCATCCACCAGTTTGTTCACATTGGTGGTATGGCTATGGTTGGAGGTATGTCCCGCATTGACCGCGACGTGCCCCCATATTGCTTGGTAGAAGGTCATCCTGGGCGGGTACGTGGTCTTAACAGAGTGGGTCTGCGACGTAGTGGTATGGCCAGCAATCATGACGGGAAGGAGTTGAAGCAGCTACAAGAAATCTGGTCACTATTATATCGCTCGAATCACGTCATCGCTGACGGATTGCGACTAGCACGTCAGCAACTACTATTACCAGCTGCTGACCATCTCTGCTCTTTCCTTGAGGCTTCTATGAAGCGAGGCCGGCGAGGGCCAATGCCAGCTACATGTGAACTTAACTGATGATTCGCTTGCTAATTAGCACTGGTGAGGTCTCAGGTGATCTGCAAGGTGGCTTACTAATCCAAGCTTTGTACCGTGAAGCTCAGCGCCGTAATCTGCTTCTAGAGCTACTAGCAATTGGGGGGCACCGTATGAGGAATGCTGGTGCTGAGTTGTTGGCTGACACCACTTCGATGGGTGCTATCGGTTTTTGGGAACCTCTATTTCTGATATTGCCAACACTTAGGCTACAGCGTCGTGTTGGTGCCGTCCTTAAGCAGAAGCCACCAGATGGGATAGTGCTAATTGACTATATGGGAGCAAATGTACGACTTGGCCGCAGGTTGAAACGGTTGTTGCCGCAAGTACCAATTATTTACTACATCGCCCCGCAGGAATGGGCTTGGCGCTTTGGGAGAGGTAGAACAACTCACCTACTAAGTTTCACAAATCGCATAATTGCAATCTTTCCTGAAGAAGCCGCATTTTATGCTCGTGAGGGTGCTAAGGTTACTTGGGTTGGTCACCCGCTCCTTGACATTGGCTCGCGTGAGGCACCAGATCGCAATTCCTCCCGGCAGTATCTCGGACTTGCAGCTAGTGAGCAGCAGCTACTGCTTTTACCAGCATCCAGACCGCAAGAACTCCGTTATTTGATGCCAGTGTTAGTTCAAGCCGCCGCTGAGTTACAGCGGCGGAATCCCTCCCTGCACGTGTTAGTTCTAGCCAGTTTGCCTAGCTTCGATAAGTTCCTACGGCGAGCTCTAAGCAATGCCAAGGTGCGGGGACGAGTAATTGCTGCCTCTCAAGTTGATGAGCTCAAACCCTATCTTATTGCTGCAGCTGATCTTGCTTTAGGAAAGTCAGGCACTGTTAATCTTGAACTGGCGCTGCAGGGAGTGCCGCAGGTAGTTGGCTACCGTGTTAGCAAAATCACTGCTTTCATTGCACGTTATATACTGCGCTTCCGCGTGGAACACATCTCTCCGGTGAACTTACTTCTTAGGGAGAGGCTAGTTCCAGAGCTACTTCAGAGTAAATTTACATCCGAAGCCTTAGTTGAGCAAGCAGTGCCGCTACTTGAGGATGAAGATAGACGCCAGCATATGCTCGACGGGTATGTGCGCTTAAAAAAACTTCTTGGCGTGCCAGGGGTCACTGACCGCGCTGCTGCTACCATACTTAACCAGATTGTCTCTCCATTGGAGTGAAACCAGCTTCGGTCCATTCCTGGCTAGTCCTGTTGGTTCTACTGGTCTACCTGAGCTCGCCGGCCCTCGTTTTCGCTACTAATGTTGAAACTGCTGTGTTTGCTGGGGGTTGTTTCTGGTGCTTGGAACATGATCTTGGTCAGATTCCAGGTGTCATCTCAGTTAAGTCCGGCTATACTGGAGGTACAGTGAAAAACCCAACTTACAGTCAGGTTACTGCAGAAACTACAGGCCATCAAGAGTCTGTAGAAGTCAGATTCGACTTAGACCGCATTAGCTACAGGCAGCTACTACACTACTACTGGCAGAACATCGATCCCTTCGATCCTAATGGTCAGTTTTGTGATAAAGGTGACTCTTACCAGGCAGTTATTTTTACTCGTGGTGAACTCCAATCTCAAGAAGGCTACCGCAGCATTGAATGGGCAATAGATAAACTGAACACATCACCGTCACAGATTAAGGTCCGCATTGAGCCGGCTTCAACTTTCTGGCCTGCTGAAGAATACCACCAGAATTTTGCTGAGCGAAACGCCCTAAAGTACAACTTTTACCGATATACTTGCGGGCGGGATCGCCGACTAGAGCAGGTTTGGGGTAGTGGGGCTAGCACCCAGTAGTCCTCATTCAGACACTTAAAAAAATCGCTCTGCTGAAAAGTTGGGGGTGATGTTGCCAGGATTACTACAAGTCCAGCTACGATCTAATCTTTCTCTATTCTACTATTACTGTCCCCAGTTGCTCTTTCAGCACGGGTTACGTACTCTTGGGTAAGAAAGTTGGGCCTTAGTGCTCCATCTGTGTTTCTTCCAGAGTTTATTGATATGGAAACAATTCAGATACTTAAGAGTCTTGCTAGCCCTGTCTTGGTTAATGAGTTTTTGGTAACAATAAGGAAGCTCTGAAAACTCAGCTTTTCTGCTTTCGTGGGACAGGATAGCCACGTAATAGTCCGCTCTCTACCATCAGACCAATACCAGTATTGATTACAATCAAGCTCATCGTACCGTACCAAAACCAGGGACCACCATCTAGACCGAGTTGCTGCTGCACACGCCGGCTTACTGCCTCTCCAAATAAGCAAAGTCCTAGGGGTAGAAGCAACACACCAAGCTGTGCTCGCAGATACCAACTGAGTGCGCGTCTCATGATTAGGGAAATCTAGGCATCAATCTGGTCAGACTGATCGAGTACCCAGTTAATTAAGGTGCGAACACCAAAGCCAGTAGCTCCGGCTGGATCAATACCACGATCCTTATCTGTCCATACAGTTCCAGCAATATCTAAGTGTGCCCAGGGAATATCCTGACTTACGAACTCCTTGAGAAACAATGCAGCTGTAATTGAACCACCCAGTCGAGGGCCAGTGTTGCGTAGATCGGCTAGCTTTGATTTTAGACCCTCGCGGTAAGAAGCTGGTAGCGGCATCCGCCAAACTCCCTCACCAGCTCTTTCCGCAGCAACCCTAATTCCCTCTGCTAAGGTATCGTTTGGGGACCAAAGACCAGCGATCTCGTCACCAAGGGCAATAAGGCAAGCACCGGTTAGGGTTGCCAAATCAACAATGGCGTCAGGATTCAATTCACCAGCATAGATTAAAGCATCAGCTAGAGTAAGGCGGCCTTCAGCATCAGTATTGTTGATCTCGATAGTGATTCCATTAGAGGCACGCACAATGTCTCCCGGATGAATAGCTCTGCCATTAATCATATTCTCACAGGCTGCAATAATTGCATGAATTTCTACACCACGCGGTTGTAGCTCAGCTAAGCTACGCATGGCTCCTAGTACAGCCGCGCTCCCCCCCATATCATATTTCATCATATCGATCTGTGCTGCTCCAACCTTGAGGTTGTAACCACCAGAATCAAATGTTAGACCTTTACCTACAAGACAAAGCCGGTGACTAGCAGAACCTGGTGGACGATAGGTCAGGTGGATGAAGCAGGGATTGAGAGCAGAACCCTGACTGACTGCGAGATAGGCGCCCATGCCTTTCTCAGCACACTTTTCACGGTCCAGCACTGTGAGTTCAAGACCATAATCTTCTGCTAGGCATTGCGCAGTCTTCGCCATCTCGTCTGGCGTCAGACTGTTCGCTGGAGCATTTACTAGGTCGCGAGCTAAGTTTACCCCTGCACAAACTGAATGTACATCCATCAAGTTGGGAATTGCTTCTGCCGTTAAGCCAAGCAGAATGAGCTCATCGGGTCGTGCACTTATGTCTGACTCACTGCGGAATCGCTGGTCATTGTAATAAGAGAGACAGATTGCCTCTGCAGCAGCATACGTAGCTGTTTGGGGAGAAAATGTCTCCCAAGGGAGCTGCAGACCTAGCCTTCCACTGCGGCCACGGCAGGCTGCCGCTACCTTCACTGCAGCCTGACGAAGTCCATTGAGATCTAGATGTGCAGCTTCGCCAAGGCCTATAAGCAGCAGTAGTTGGGGGGCAATATCCAACAATGAAAATGCTACAAGCTCTGATTGCTTGCCCGAAAAGTTCTGAACTTCAAGCTGACGCCTCAAGCCATCGCCAAAGCGTGAGTAAAGTGCTTCAAGAAGTCCGTGATGATCGCCAGCCGGTACGCCCACGGCCAGAAACTCCCCGGACCAGTCGACCAGGGTGGCCTGATTGGTCGAGATCTTCATGGATTCAGGCAGCAGTGGCCTGATGCTAGTGCTGTTTTCCGAGGTAGCCAGCAACAGAGTCAGTGGTGAAGGGAGTACTCCAATGTCGGCGTGCTTCCTTGTTAAAGGGGGGTAGCCAGCGACGAATCAGGCTCTGCTCTAGTTGACGGCGAGCATTCGCTAGTGCCGGCACATCCATCCAGAAGCGAATACTCAGTTGTGGTTGTAGCCCGGCTGCGTGCAGAGCTTCGCTGTATGCAGACAGGTAATCTTTACAGTCATGAGATCCCTTCCATCGCTTCTCTGCTGCACCTGTTTCACCTATGTACAGTAATAAGGACTCACGCAGAGTTGCAGGTTGATCTGTTACTAAATAAATTGCAGGGCCCGTGTAGGGCTTGCTAGGCCAGGACCAAAAGTCCAACCGCAATGGCTCCAACTGCAGCGGTTGAAGTTGTTCTGCCAGAACATCTTCAGCTATTGGCAATAACACACCTTGTCTATATTCACTGGCTTCATTCCGGAATAGTGGTGCTTGGTGATTTGCTAGCCGGCGTTGCCAATTCTCTAGAAAAGCCTGGGTTAGCTGTGGTATCGCCGAGCTAGGTGCGCTACTCAGGTTTGTCGTTGTCCAAGTGGTAGGTAGCAGGCTGCGCTGCTGTGAAGTTGATAACATGCTACTATCCTCGCGGTGGCAAAGATGGCCCGGCAGGGCGCTTACCGAAACGAACATTCCCGATCAACGTCTCAACAACTGCTGCTGGCAAACTAAGACGCTCTTGCAGATCAGCCAAATCCTCAAAGCACCGGCGAGATCGCTCCTGTAATAGCTTCTCTAAGCGTTTTGCAGGCCAGTCCAGTCGCTGCTGTAGTGTGTCTGCATCAGCCCGGTTTAAATCCAGAGGCCCTGGTGTAAGTAGCGTTGACTCTTCACTATACCAACGAAAGACTAGATGAGGACGCCAGCGTGAGGATAGGTCTTGCGGCAGGTCTAGTAAAAGGAATAAATCTTCAGCATGGCTAAACTGTACACCGCCGCGTTGCAGGCGTAGTAATAAGTTGATCATAGTCTCATTACATGAAGGCAAGCGGCGCCAGTCATCAGCGCTAGCACGGTTGACATCGATGTAGAATGCTGGTTCTAGTGATTTTGGCAGCTGACCGAAGCTCCTTAGGAGCTGCCGTGCCAGAGGATCCAACCAGTGACCCTGGGTCATGGCAGGGCAATAAACTTACAATAAGCCTAATTCATAGAGTGAGCTCCTGTATTGAATGGGTCCCTGCCTTATCGCGAAATCAGGATTCGGATATAGTAATTTAAGTTAGGCTGGCGCAGACAGACTGCTTTGCTCTGTGTTCAAGACTTGAATATCTCTAGGTTAGCATAGGTCAATGATCCTCTTTAACTCAATCAAAAATATATATGAGGAAGCCGATTTTCACGAGTCCCGACCCAACCCCAATTCAATGATCAGAGAATTTGCTGGGGAATTGTTGCAACTGTTGGCTTAGGTAGCGCCAAGACCTTTGTCTAAGCGAGTAAACTAAGTACGGGATATTCTCACTGAATTCCTTAAACAACTAGCTGAAGCATGTCGGAATGTTATTTGCTAGTAAGCGCGGACTTACTGACTAGATAGATCCAAGTACATGGTTTGAAGATGGATCGTGAGCAGTGTTTCCATATTTGCTGACTTAAATTTAGCTTCTGAGGTAATATTGACTTAAAAATAGCAGGTGGGAGTACGCTGACCAGTCTCTCAGACTAGATCGAACTATAGTCTTGTCTTATGTAACTCGCTACGCTTTAGCATAGTCCTCATTCTATTAGATAGTCCTCATTCTATTAGCAGGACTTTTGAGGTGTTACCGCCATAGGATGAGTTAGACAGAGACACTTTCTATACCTCAAGCTAGCGCTCTGTAGACTAGACTTTAGCTTTGCCCACTTAGGTTCCTTGGGTAAGTACAGATGATACTGCTAGTCAATCTGATCCTCTGCTGGGCGGGTTCCCACCCTTTCCTATCTCAGGACCTTAGCCAGAATTACTTGAAACCATCAACCAACCCCAACGCCAAGACGTCAATTCTGTCCTAAGGCGAGACCTGATTAAAGTCCAAGTGAACTTGATATCCCCATTGCTCGCCTACTGTACTAGAATTGTTACTAGCAAGGGGACTGAATAAAAGGTACAGCTATGGCCTTCTTTGACTCTGATATTGTGCAGGAAGAGGCTAAGAGGCTGTTCGGCGACTATCAACAGCTGATGCAGCTAGGTGGAGACTATGGCAAATTCGATCGTGAAGGGAAGAAAAAGTTTATTGAGATGATGGAGACTTTAATGGATCGCTACCGCGTATTCATGAAGCGATTCGAGCTCTCAGAAGATTTTCAAGCCAAACTCACTGTTGAGCAACTACGTACCCAGTTGGCCCAATTTGGCATTACCCCTGAGCAAATGTTTGAGCAAATGAATCAGACACTTCAACGTATGAAAGGCCAAATCGACGAGCCTTTGCTATAGACTTGCAGTAGCCTGTATAGCTTTCAACATATACATTGACTTCTACCTATATCCAGAACAGGTGATGTCCCTACCAAGCTGGCTTGAGCGTGGTGTATCCGATCTGTTTCCAGCTAGCCATCATGCAGATACTGAGCAGACACTTACCAACCGCTTAGCTTGGGCACGTAAGCAGGATCGACCACTGCGAGTCAAGCTTGGCATTGATCCTACTGGTAAAGATATTCATCTTGGACACGTCATCTTGTTCCGCAAATTGCGGGCATTTCAAAATGCTGGCCACACAGCTGTGCTAATTATCGGTGACTTTACTGCGCGCATTGGTGATCCTAGTGGTAAAAGTGCAACTCGTACGCAACTTAGCGCTGAAGTAGTAGCAGCAAACTCAGCAACTTATCTAGCACAGCTTGGACAGGGGAAGTCGCCTGAGCGAGCATTGTTGGACTTCCAGACACCTGGTCGGCTAGAAGTGCGTTGTAACAGTGAGTGGTTGGCAGGATTAGACCTATCACAGGTAATCAACTTGCTAGGTACAACAACAGTAGGGCAAATGTTAGCTAAAGAGGGCTTTGCCAAGCGCTATAGCAACAATATGCCGATTGCCCTGCATGAATTCCTGTACCCATTACTACAAGGCTATGATTCAGTGATGGTTAATGCTGATGTTGAGCTTGGTGGCACTGACCAGAAATTCAACATAGCTATGGGTCGTGACTTACAGCGGCGCCTTGGCCAGGCTACTCAGTTTGGCTTGCTGTTGCCAATCTTGGTGGGGTTAGATGGAGTGCAAAAGATGAGCAAAAGTCTCGGGAACACCGTGGGACTTGAGGAAGACCCAATCTCAATGTACTCTAAACTCGAGAAAGTGCCTGATTCAGTGGTTAATGACTACGTTACTTTACTTACTAATATAGACTTAGCAAAGTTCTCCCAAGCCCCACGTGAGCGGCAGAGGGCAATGGCCCTTGCGGTAACTGCTGAGCTTCATGGTGTAGAAGCTGCTGAGCGAGCACAAGTAGATGCTGCCAAATTGGTATCTGGTCCTGGTGCTAGTGAAGCAACTGTGGAAGTGCCTAAAGTCTCGCTAGCAAAGGTGGGTTTTCCAGCTAGAGCCTTTTACTTGCTCAGTGCTGTTGGTATCTGTGCTAGTAGCAGCGAAGCTCGCCGCTATATTCAAGGTGGTGCTGTACGTCTAGCAGGAGAGAGAATCACCGATCCAAATCATGAGTTTGCCAACCCAGCAGATTTAGAGGGCAAGATCCTACAGCTAGGCAAGAAGACCTTCCGTCGCTTCACTACAACATCATAAGCAAAGCTATCAACTTGACACGCCCTTACGAGGAAATATATTAGGGGAGCTGCAGACTTCTAAAATGACTAGACTCTAAGATTATCAGAAACATGAAAATTTTTAAAATGATCTGCCATAAGGTTCTGACTCTTCCTGCTCTAAGCTAACTGAAGCAGCGTAGTCCTGAATAACTGTCATGAGAACTATAAATGTAATAGCGAGCATACATATGGCAATGAACTTAAAGTGCTATGCGCAGACTTGCAAGTATAGAAGGGGGACTGAAAGTATTAGTACCTCTCAATAGCATAACCCTCTTAGAAATAAGTACAAGTCTCTGACATTGTGATGACTACTCTTGGTGCTGACCGAATTATTGTTGCTCTCGACGGTATGAGGGGTGAGCAAGCTTTATCTTTTGTACGGCGTATCCCTGAACTACGCTGGGTAAAAGTAGGATCTGAGCTATTTACCGAGTCCGGACCAGATATTGTCCTGGCGCTAAGGCATTATGGTCTGCGAGTATTTCTTGATCTCAAGTTTCATGATATTCCTACAACGATGGCGGCTGCATGCTGGCATGCAGCCGCCATCGGCGCGGAGCTAATCACGGTGCATGCTTGCGCTGGCTATGCAGCATTAGCTAGTTCCCAGTTAGCCGCAATAGAAAGTGCGGCAGCAGCAGGTCTACCTGTACCAAAGCTTCTGGCAGTGACAATACTTACTAGTTGGCAGGAGAGTACCTTACAAAGAGACTTAATGCTTGGTCAGACTATCAAAGATCGAGTTTTGTCGTTGGCTCACCTAGCCGTATCAGCTGGTATTGGTGGCTGTGTATGTTCGCCTCTGGAAGTGCAGAACTTGCGCACACAGTATCCAGAGCCGTTTGTTTTGGTAACACCTGCCATACGCTTATCTAACAATACTTCCAGTGACCAATTTAGGGTGATGGGTCCGGCCCAGGCGGTTGCTGCTGGTGCTTCGCAGCTGGTGATCGGTCGACCGATCACCAGCTGCGAAGCACCAGCAGCAACCTTCACTGCATACTGTAGGGAGATAGATACTAATCACTAATCAGGAATTCTGACCCAATCTTGGTTCAGTGCCAGCCATTAGACGCCGGATATTAGCGCGATGGCGCCAGAGCACTAGAGCAGTCGCTATCAGAGATATAGCTAGATAAGCTGGCCTCACAATTTCACGGGAGCTAAGTATTACTAGAATCGGCAAACTAAGAGCAGCAATCACACTAGCAAGAGAAACAATCTTACTAAGACTAACTACTGCTAGAAATATTCCAAAGCAAGCTAATCCTGCTGGCCAACAAAGACCCAAGAACATCCCAAAGCCGGTGGCAACTGCCTTGCCACCCTTCCAGCCAAGCCATATTGGCCAGATGTGGCCGACAAGTGCTGCTAGACCAGCCAGTACATGCCAATCTTCCTGTAACTGTATAGATTGTGCTAGTAGCACTGCCGCGGTACCTTTACCTACATCAACTATGAATACTACCAGCGCTGCTGCGGGGCCTACTTGCCTAAGCACATTAGTAGCTCCAGTAGAACCCGAACCTAGTTTGCGCAAATCAACGCCTTTTAGCCAGTGGCCAGCTAACCAGCCACTAGGGATGGAGCCAATTATGTAGCTCAGCAGCAAGACAGTAAGAGGAAGAATAGTAGGTGCCATAGAGAGAATCTTCAGCACTCATAATTCAAAGTAGATCATCATCCTCATACTGTTTGCCTGGCCTAGTTGCAAAGGCTAACCAGAGTGGGAACTGGAGTAGTGCTATATCGACACTACGCTCGCTAGAATCGACAAGAATTAGTGGCAACTCACCCTGATCCTCAAGTCGGTCTGCTCTCTCTACTAGCGCCTCACAACGGTCAAATAATACTATGCCACTGTTAGGACCAAAGTCTTCGCGGCCAAGGCCAAGAGAGTCCTGCAAACCCCGTCGCCACTCACCCAGGTGCTCTGGTTCTCCTGCTAATATGAGACACTGGAAACGATCACCATAAAGTTTTCCAAGCACAGTGATGGCAGCTGCACTCACGAGAATATTATGAACTCGTAGACCACGACTGAACTGAGCTCCACGTCCTCCTTGGTTAAAGAACCAATCCTCCAAAAGTGTGATGTCGGCTTGCTCAAGACTGCGCCGCAGTTTCCAAGGATCAGCATAGAAATCGGGTTGACCGAGAAACTGCTGTAGGCAGGAGCGAATAAGTGCCTCGTCAGGACGAAAGATTTCAGATATGGCTGGTAATATGTTTGTTGTGCTCTTTTCTATATTATCTTGTTCCTGGTCTAATGGCGAACGCTGAACTCGTAAAGGCTGAGATACTAACTCTAATTGCTCTACCGTCTGTGCTAAACCACGCAGTGACCCACTAAGATATTCTTGAAACCCCTTTACATGCCTCACAATGGCATCTGACTGCCCGGCAAAGTTGCTGTACATTTCTTTCTCGAGTTGCTGCTTGCGACACCCAAGCTCATTGATCTCTCTTTGTAATGCATCGCGTCGCTCACGAAGCTCGTAGGTTGCAAGGTCCAGTAGTTGGGCTCTTTCTTGACCAATCTCTACAGCATTAGGTCTAGGTAGTTCTGGGGTTTGTGCTTCAGCATCTAATACTTGGAGTTCATCAGTAACTGTAGTGTCAGCCATATAAGGTCCTCCTCTATGAAGTTATTACGGTGGACCCCGGTACTGGTCGCTCTAAGTTGCCTGCATGCTTACGCAGTTGTGCTCTAAGCTCAACAGCATCAAATAGTACTGGGAGCAAGTGAGGAGTTTTTTGCTCCCGGAAATAGAGCAAACAGTCAAAGCCTTGCCAGAACAAACGCCAGCTAATCCAGTCTTTATAAGGGAAGCGGCGCAGTTCCCGCTGGCCACGCCATACAACTAACGCACTATTGTCAAATTCTAGCTGTAGGCTATAGGTCTGTAATAACAACACCAGGCCAACCAGGCTATTTAGTAAGCTTGGCCAAGGACGATAAGGCAATAGTAACAGTACTGGGCCTAGTAATAGAATTAATAACGGGACGCGAGGGCTAGGAGCAAGTACAACAGATCCAGTCTTGGAGGTTTTGGTCATGGCAAACAGAAAAAATTTAGTAATGGTCAACCGAAGAAAGCCCGGGTGAGCGCAAGATCTGTTAGCGCTACTGTCACCAGGATTATCACCACTGCGCCGGTGGTACTAGTGCCTACCTCCTTTGGCCCACCAGTTGTGGTCAGTCCCCAACCACATGAGAGGATAGAGATCTGTAAACCAAATACTAACGCCTTGATTAGCATAAACAGTAAGTCGTTCGGAAGCAGCCAAGTACGTACTGAGGTCCAAAACACTGCTGAAGGAATCTGATACAGCTTAGTGCTGGTGACTTGTCCAGCCCAGATGGCGATTCCGAAAAATACTAGGCATTGCACAGGAGCCATCACTACCATTGCAAGCAATCGTGGCACTACTAGATACTCCACAGGATCAGTGCTCAGCATCGTGATTGCATCAACCTGCTCAGTAACTTTCATGGTCCCGAGCTGAGCGGCATATGCAGTTGCTACTTTACCAGTAAGCAGTATAACAGTTAAGAGCGGCGCAAATTCTCGCGCAAGGCCTACAGCGAGGATACCACCCACAGCCGACCCCGCACCCTGTTGAATCAACTGAGAGGTGACTTGTATATTGAATACTGACCCTGCTGCTGCTGCAGTAATCATCACAACAATTAGGCTACTTGGACCAGCATCCATCATCTGATCTATTAGATCTGTGGTGTTAACATCGCCACGTACAACTGCAGTAATAGCCTGGCCACCTATTAATAAGCTACTGCCCAGTCTTCTCACAAAGCGCGGAGGCTTCATTAAACTAATCACCTAGTGACGGACAGCATATTCAGACTAGATCATGCCAGTACAACCCCTAAAATAACAAGTGTAGTTGGTATTAGACTTATACGGAGCAGAGTCATGATCAATACTGATGCTAGTTCCTTCGAGAAAGTAGTTGCCTTTAACTATTAGTTTCCCAGGAAGATCTATACTGGGTAGTGGGCTGTATTAATTAAGTGACACCATAGGGGAGTTACCTTTGACAGTTTAGAGTGCATTACTCTAAAGCAAGCATTACAACCAACCCAATAGGACAATGTCATGCCTGCTTTGCGCTAAACAAAATCCTGAAAGAAAAAGTAATGCTCTATCAATTGCGCCTGGCAATAGTTACCAAGGAGTCAAATTAGGCAGTGAGGTATCTAAAGGCTATCAGTACAGCTGCTGAGACCAAAGTTAGTAGGCACAAGTTATAAGTATCAGAGAGTAGTAAGAAAATCTGTCAACCTACTTGTCTGTGATAGATACTGGAACATTAGTACCAATTTGCAGGCTAGTATCCATTGTGCTAAATATACTGAAGCAATAGGTTATATTAGGTACAAATTACAGCAAAATAGCAAGTAAAGATTAAGCATACACAGGATATAATTGACCGCGCAGTATTGCCAAAGCCAGTGATCTATTACTCCGGGTTGAGTAGTTGTTCAATTCACATTGCATACCAAAGGAGCCAAACTTTAACAATAAACTGGCGTATTTGTAATAGCAACTGCAGCATTAATTAGTGTATAGTCATTTAGGTTACTGCATCTAGTACTAGTAGAAATTACTATTGCTGCAGGACCACTCAAACCTGATAGAGTTGGTATGATAGTGAATGTTGTCAGGTCAAGTGTAAATAAATTCGTTTATCGCTAGCTCAGTAAAGATGTTCTAGATTTTGATCACCACCATAATTGAGCTAGCGGCAAAGATAGGTATGACTGCAGTACACACGAAGAATGTGAGCGGATGAAACCCGAGTTGCGTTAATTCTAAGCTTGTACCCAAATTGCCAATTCCTTATAAAAGTATCAGTTAGTGTGAGCCTCCTGACAAGACTAAGAAACTGGTCAAGTGAGCAGGTAAGTCCTACTGTTATGTTGGTTACCAAGAGACTATTGGCTATGCTGCCTAAACAATAGTCCTAAACTAAAGCGCAATTCGCGGGCGTGGTTTAGTGGTAAAACCTCAGCCTTCCAAGCTGATGATGCGGGTTCGATTCCCGCCGCCCGCTTCCTTAGTTTAGTCTAGTACATCAAATCTTTTATTAGATTTCTCTTAAAACTTACTAACAGATGAAGTACGGGTGAGAAGCTAGTGTACCCGCTCCCAGTTCATCCTCAAAACGAGTTGCGAGGATGACTATGCACAACAATTAAGCTTCTCAGCATATTCTTGCGCAAGCATAACAACAAGACTACGGTTTTCTAGTAAGACACTAGTTTTTGCCCAAGGCTTTAATTTCTTAGAAAAATCCATACTGGGTAGTAAGGCCGTATTAATTAGGCAATGCCATGGGGAAGCTGCCTTTGGCAGCCCAAAGTGCATTGCTCTAAAGTAAGCGTTACAACCGACCCATAGGATAGCACCATGTTTGCCTCGATTCAGGCTGTAGGCTATAGAGTGTGACCAGTGTGCCCAGTCAGGTTTGTTAGGTTCAACACCGTGCCATCGTAGATCATAATTTTCCTGCCGTGCTAGAGATATAGTGTCAGTCTTTTGCATGGGCACAAGTAGATCGGCTAACTGACAGCGCACTTTTAGCAGTCGTCGGACATAAGCATATAGATTGTTGTCACACTGGCTAGGATCCCAGATCATTTGGCTTAGCACATTGTCTTGACACCAGGAGTTGTTATTGCCGCCCTGACTACGTCCGACCTCATCTCCCATTAACAGCATTGGCACTCCACGAGCTAGGAGCAACGTAGTGATTAGGTTACGTTGCTGTCTTTGTCTCAGCGCCAATATCGCTGGGTCACTGCTCGGCCCTTCAATACCATGGTTCCAGCTAAAGTTATGGCTCTCGCCGTCACAGTTACTCTCGCCATTAGCTAGGTTATGTTTATTGTTGAAACTAACGAGGTCATAGAGTGAGAACCCATCATGGGCCGTGATGAAGTTAACATTTTTCCCTAGAGGTGGCAGCTGACCCTTATAAATATCAGGACTGCCACACAGTTGCTGACCCATTTGCCAGGAGGTATTCTCATCACCTTTCCAGAATCTGCGTAGTGTGTCGCGGAATTTACCGTTCCAAGTGCCAATTCGACGGGCGGGAAAATCGGTAAGTCGGTAAAGACCACCACAGTCCCAAGGTTCACTCATAAACTTCAGGTCACTTAATACTGGATCAGCCTCGATTGATTCGAATAGTGGCGGTTGGTCTAGCGGAGTCAGTCCATCTCCACGACTGAGGGCAACGCCCAAATCAAATCGGAAACCATCAATTCCCAGTTCAATAGCCCAACAACGTAAGGACTCTAGGATTAGGTAGCGGACCAAAGGGCGGTTTGCGGCAATGCTGTTACCACATCCACTAACATCTAGATAATCACCCTCATTGGTTTGGTGATAGTAAAGTTGTTCACCAAAGCCGCGCCAGCTGAGCACCGGGCCATGAATACCCCCTTCTGTGGTGTGGTTATAAACTACGTCAAGAAAAATCTCTAGCCCACTATCATGGCAGGCAGCTACAAGGTCACGCACTTGTTGCCGGGCTGCTAACAAGTTGTTACCACTAATATAGCTAGGGTGCGGCGTAAACCAGTTGAGAGGGCTGTAACCCCAGACATTTTTTTTTCCTAGAGGAGCGTCGTTCGAGTCAAAACAACATACTGGTAGTAGTTCAACTGCAGTGATGCCAAGGTCTTGCAGATAGGGCAGTTTCGAAATTAGTCCAACTAGTGTCCCCCTGTAACTGTCTGGTACACCAGAGGCCTCTTGTTGGGTAAAGTTACTTACATGGAGCTCGTAAATTACCGTCCGGTTCCACGGATGGTGAGGGCGCGGGTGGGCATCGAAGTCGAAGTGGTTTCGCTCTGTAACTATACCCTTAAGACAAGCATGGGCGTTCGGTGATGATCCGGTAGCCAGGCTACGTTTGTAAACAGCCCAACCACCAATGGCGCGAGCTGCGGGGTCCAGCAACACTTTTGAGGAGTAAAAATCGTGAGCTTCAGATCTTGATGCAGGAAAAACCCGGTATCCATAGCAACAGCCTTCACCAACACCCTCCACCTCTATGTGCCAATAATCTCCAGACTTATGATCATTAGTGAGCTCAATAACTTTTTCAGGACAGCTATCCGTAGAATTGTCAAATAGGAGTAACTCTAGCCTATTAGCAGCTGGCGCTGCCACTGAGAAGTTTACACCCCTTGTAGTGATGCTGCTGCCCAAGGGAAAAGGTTTGCCAAGGTAGGTATTGCTCAAGGTAGTCGCCTGTCTTGCTATATGGAAAAGCCTGGTCTCAATTTAAGTAGTGCTCTATCGTGATTGACATGTCTTAGCCTTTTACTCTCTGTGCCTCGTGACACACTCTTCAATCCATCTCTCTAATAAGTCGATCAGGGCTTCGCTTAGCCAGTCAACTTAATCACGCTTGACGGCATTGCTCTGAGAATAGCAATGCTTATAGAAAGTATTGTAGGACTAATAGTTAGGTTATGATTTTTCAATTGGTAATAGCCTAGCAATACTGATCTGTTCCTTTTAGTGAAGTCTACTTACTGAGAATCCTACCCGACTAGTCTAGAGTATTCCGATATATTTGCATCTACTGAGGCCAGTAAAGATACAAGCACTTAGCACACTCATGGGTAAAATTTAGGCCAGTCTGCACTGATTTTGAGGGTAGTCTGCTTACTTTTGTATAATTAGAATCCCAGTAAGGGCAGCCAAGATATCATAATCATGAATCAATGAGGAGGCTCCCGGTTCAAGTCTCAACTTTTGATCGACATCTGGGAGGTGCATAATCTTGTTTTTCCAAACGTGTGAGTGTGCCGTTCCACAGACTCACTTCCCTTTGTGTCGTGGCCCCTGAATATTTGGGTTGTGAGAGCCGCTGACACAATACCCGCCAGCTGCATCAGAGCTCAGCCCCCTTAAGTTTTAGATAATAGCTGTCTCCAAATGCAGCCCCTGCGCTTAGCTCTAGGACTTACGAGGTGTGTGCACAGATTGCTGTTAGCACCGTGGCAAACATAACTTGACAATGTCTGAGAAGACATCTAACCAAGGTTGCTTGCCGACAAGCATTGCGCCACAGTCTCTTTGAGTTGCCTGAGGCTAGCAGGATCCATACGATTAGCGGCGCTCCGGGAAACCATTGCGGATACTGACCTCCGTGGTTTCTCCTTGATGCTCCCGCACTATCCCCTTGATTCCATGAACAAAGCTGATTTAGTTAACTTGGTTGCTGCCCGGACTGAGTTGACCAAAACCGACGTCTCCTTAGTGGTCGATGCTGCTATCGAGACTATTATCGATTCTGTCGTTGAGGGCAAAAAGGTCTCTATCCTGGGCTTCGGTGCCTTTGAGCCTCGTGAGCGATCTGCTCGCCAAGGCTTAAATCCCAAGACGGGTGAGAAGATCAAGATCCCTGCAAAGCGTGTCCCTGCTTTTACTGCTGGCAAAATGTTCAAGGATCGTGTACAGGGCTGAGTGTCCTAGGTATCTAGCCTGAGCTAGCTCAAAGGGGCACTCTCTCTGCCCCTTTGAGCTAGCTCAGGCTAGATACGCTCTACGATCGCTCAGAGGCGCTGCAACAGAGTGCTAGACTACCATAATCGTTTTTTTGAGTATCTCCTTAACTTAGTTGTTTTCACATCCAGGTGAACTTACTACACGCTATAAAGCCTGACTCTAAACTTCAATCACTAGATAAGTTCACAGACACTAAGTAATAGTAGGTACCTATAGAGATCTTTTCAGGCAACTCCTCCCCCGCAATTTAAAGATTTTAGTGGACCTGCAAAGACTATCTTGTGCTAACTGGTATTGAGCTACTACTACTTAGATGTGACCTATGCTAGCCAGGTGGAAACCGCTTCCTGCTTGGCCCAGGTTTACCCACAGTGTCCTGAATTTCACACTACATGTCTTTTCGCATCTACCCTAGCCCTGGCATAGGTATTTACACTAGAGATGACTGCTCAGCGGTATAGCCAAGTCATTCTTCAGAAATCCTTCGGGATCAAAGACGTCAATTTATCCCACACTAGATAGTCACTAACATCAAGGACGTCATGGCTATCTGTGCCGACTGCGGCGGAAGCGGTATTCAGCGAATCGGCGACCAGCGGTTCAAAACCTGCCTATCTTGCTTAGGACAAGGGAACATAGTCTCAACAGAAACTGGCGTCACTGGCCTTTTAGGCTTTTCAGCTCAAAAGGCCAGTGTCTCCAAAGCTGAGACAGCAGTGATTTCAGCGGAACATTTTCCGTCTCTGCTGCCAGATGAAGAATGCCGCGGTGCCCACCACCACAGCGAGAGGAACAGCAGTGAACAAAAGAAGAGTGACCGCAGTCCAGTCGGTGTACATCACAGTCCAGGAATTGCGACCATCATCTTAGGTAGTGGCAGCTGCTGCACGACCCCTGAGTCGTCCCCTCATTTTGAAACCTTATCATAAGTAGTAGATAGCTGAGGATATGGAGATGTCATGCCGTGTCTTTCTAAGCAAGAAAGCTCACTAGCTTTCTTGCAGCTTCACGGCAGTACTCTCCTATGTTTACTGGGATAACTGTGGCCTTTCCAACCTAGTAATATCTTAGAGATAAGACCGCAACTGATATAAGTAATATACATACCTCTATATACAAATTATGTAATTCTTGGACGATATAACAGCAGACAAAGGCATTAAATGTGTTAGAGCTAACGTTAGAAAACTAGTGTTAGCTGGACACAATAGTTTCTAATAAAAGTTATTTTATTATACTTATCTGAGAAAGGTGCTAATTCCTAGTCCCTATTTAATTAATACTCGTGCCGAGAAGGCTATCTAAGTCTTCATAAGCATAAACAATCACGTCCCCGCAACATGATACGTAGCCTAAATTAAGTCAGGAATAAAAGCTAAAGCTTTATCTTATGGCTGCAGCCAAATCAACAATATTGCTATCAACTATGCAACAGGAGTCTGAAAATCTTTGCAGAGCCGACTAACGGATTTGAACCGATGACCTTCGCTTTACAAAAGCGCTGCTCTACCACTGAGCTAAGCCGGCACACTCTGGCTTTACTGTTCATGATATCCCTATAAGTGGCTTGCTAATACATTCGAGGAACCCTAAGATACAAACTCCGGGCAAATATGGCAAGTAGCCAGCTCGGGCGAGTCTGACCAAGTCCATTTTCGTGATATTTGGTTCCGTTAAAGTTGGAGCTAACTGCGATTTGAGTCTAAAGTTGATTGCACTGCCTCCTCAAACATATTTAGGATGAGTTAGGAAAGCCACTGAGTCTTGAAATTGCTGTCGCTGACAGCTATCATACAAGCTTGCAGAGTCACTATACTGAGATCTCTTACCCCTGCTGTGCTTTGCCTTAATTATGTATTTGTGCTGCAGAAATAGCTGGCACCATACGTCGTATGGGAAGATTAGCTACAAGTACCGTCACATTATCCTCGGTTTCTAGACTTACGTCTCCTTCATCAGGATTAACTTCTATGTATCGAGCAACTACTTCAAAGATCTCTCGGCGTATCTGATTAAGTAGCTCAGGATCTAGATTACTGCGGTCATAAGCTAAAACAATCTGAAGACGTTCTCTAGCTCGAGCAGCACTTGCCGGTTGTCGCCTCAACATATTATCTAGGAGAGTGCGCAAGACCATAGCTTTAGAAAATCCTGGTTTGCATTAATCGGAGTAATTTTGCTCGTAGTCCATACTCTCCATGAATAGGATTAACTAGTGGTACTTCCTCACCTTGTAGCCGACGGGCAATGTTTAAATAGGCCTTTGCTGTTGAGGATAGTTTAACATTGAGTGCTATTGGCTCGCCGCGATTAGTGCTCACGATGACCTGCTCGTCCTCAAGAACTAGACCAAGTAATGGTAGCGCCAGAATATCAATAACGTCATCCACTGTTAGCATATCTCGACTGGCGATCATTCGTGGTCGTAGCCTATTTAGCACTAACTGGACTGGTTTCACGCCATAGCTATTCAGTAGGCCTACCACTCTATCAGCATCACGAACTGCAGATATCTCTGGTGTAGTCACGATGACTGCCTCGCGTGCTGCTGATGCTGCATTCTTGAAACCATCTTCAATACCTGCTGGACAGTCGATTAGCACATAGTTAAAGCACTCAGATAGCATTGCTATAACTCTCTGCATATCCTTGGGCTTAAGCCATTCGAGCATGCGGGGATTGCCAGCAGGCAGCAAGACAAGGTTTGGTTCTTGCTTGTGTTTCACTAGTGCTTGATCAAGCCGGCAGTTTTCAGTAAGCACTTCTTGGATAGTATAGACAATACGGTTCTCAAGGCCTAACAGTAGGTCTAAGTTTCGCAGTCCGAAATCTGCGTCAAGAACCACAGTTCGTTGTCCTTCCTTGGCAAGAGCAATGCCCAGATTTGCTGTAAGTGTAGTCTTGCCAACTCCCCCCTTACCTGAGCAGATCAGAATAACGCGCGATGTCGTTGCCACAGTCTCCTTACGAAGTGGCGCCACGCTAAGCATGACTGAGGTAACAGGTAGTTAAACATTAATTAGTGGCGAGAGGCGCCCATTCGAGCAACCTCGATTTGGATCACTCCTTCCTTGAGTATAGCCTCCTCTACTACCCCTGGCTGTGGTAATTCGTCAGGGCCACAAGCTATAGAATTGCCTATACGCAGTTGTAGTGGGTGCAACTGTAGTGCCACAATCCGAGCAGAGGTATCACCATACCGACCAGCATGAGCGACTCCACGAAGTCTACCCCAAACCATCACGTTACCACCAGCATGTACACTGGCACCTGGGTTAACATCTCCGAGAATCAGTATATCTCCTCTCGCGCTTAGTTGATCACCAGCGTGCAAAGTACCCTGATGGAACAGTATTGGAACTTGTAAGTTAGTTTCACCAGCTGTCTCACTACCGTCAATAGTTCTGCAACAATTAAGGCGTGCAGGTATGCCATGGGCTGCCGCGCTGATTACTGTAACTGAGCTACAACTCTGCAGCGACACTGGGTCAAGATTTCGCTCACTAAGTTCCCGCAGCAGTACCTGAATTTGTTTACTGTCCATTATCAGAGCTCCACAATCAAGCTCAATACTGCACCTAGAAATTCCGCTAAGAAGTGCTGGGATTTGGTCTACCCAATGCCCGGTAGGACCAGGTGACAATTGCAAAAGTGGGATGTTGCTTGTCAATGGGTTTGCTTAGCTCCAGTGATAGACTAAAACCTAGGTACAGATATGAATACTGGTCAGACTCGGTTGGTCACAATGTGATAGCAAAGGTGACTTCAGTATTCTACAAGACTTGTAGCCAAGGTCAAGCAAGACTGCAATGTGCAACAGCAGCCAGATTTAAGGGTTTAGCACCTTGGGTTGAATCCGGCTATCTAGTTTTGCCTCCATCCAACGTCCAGCATCATCTAGCCAGTAGTCACTATCACCACCGGGGTTGAGTGGCTCTGGCAAGTCTAACTCATGGTCAGGTACAATGCCCTCACCTTGAATGTCACGCCCACTTGGCGTCACATAGGCTGACACTGTAATCGCTAATCCACTGCCGTCACTGAGGTTAGTAAGTGTCTGGATCAGGCCCTTGCCGAAGGTACGACTACCAAAAAGTTGGGATCGACCTTCATCTTGTAAGGCCCCTGCTAAAATCTCAGCAGCACTAGCAGTTCCACTATTTACTAGAGTAACCATAGGTCCATTATAGAGTGTTTGAGGTAAAGCTGGAATAACATCACTAATTCCTTCCCGATTTCTTGTCTCCACAATTGTCCCACCATCGAGAAAGATATCGGCCACAGCAAGACCTGAGCTAACTAGGCCACCAGAGTTATTGCGCAGATCAAGTACAAGTCCCTCCACTTCGCGATTTTTGAGTTCGTCTAGAGCATCTCGGACTTGCTCAGGAACTCCTTCGCTGAACTGAGTGATGCGTAGATAACCGAGGGTGTGAACATCACCGCGTAGTCTCCGGGTTCGCACCGGTCGTAGATCGATACTGCGGCGTTCAAGTGTTAGATCCTGCTTAGTGCCATCAGGCCCCTCAAGACTAATCAGCACTTGTGTTCCGACGTCGCCGCGAAGTTGCTCTGCAGTCCCTTCAAGACCTAAATCAGTGGCTAGTTTCCCATCTACAGCAAGCACTAGAGTACCGCTGGCTATGCCTGCCTCTGCTGCAGGAGAACTATCAAGGGCAGAAATTACTACTATTTGCTTATCTTTCTGTCGATGGGCTAGTTGAAGACCGACACCATGGATGTTTCCCCGGTTACTACTTTGCATCATAGAGTAGGCTTCAGGACGTAATAATCGCGTGTAGGGATCACCAAGAGGTGCTAACATAGCCTCAATGGCACTGTAGGCATCTTCACTTGTATTGATGGATGTCTCTAGTGCTTTCTGGCGCAACCGCCGCCAATGCACAGCATTGAAACGGTCTGGGTCAAGGAAGCTCTGATTCACTAGCTTCCAGCTCTCTACTACTAACTGCTGGGCATCATTAAGAGCAATAGCCCTAGGAACTGGTACGAGGAGTAGGATTGCCAAAGTACCCAGAACAAACGCCAAATGGCATAGGCAATCACGTCGAGCTTCAACAGTCGGAAACATCGGTCTCATCCCGGCGTGTCATCTGATGCATTTTCTTCAGTAGACTCTCGCAACACAAAGCTGACTGCATGTATGGCGAACTCCTCACCCATCTACGACTGGTTTCAGGAACGTCTAGAAATACAAGACATTGCTGATGACTTCAGCTCAAAGTACGTCCCTCCTCACGTCAACATCTTTTATTGTCTTGGCGGCATCACCTTAGTTTGCTTCTTGATCCAGTTTGCTACTGGTTTTGCCATGACCTTCTACTATAAGCCAACTGTAGCGGAGGCCTATAGCTCAGTCCAGTACTTGATGACGGACGTCAGCTTCGGCTGGTTAATCCGCTCAGTACATCGTTGGAGTGCCTCAATGATGGTTCTGATGCTGATCCTCCATGTGTTCCGCGTCTATCTCACTGGTGGTTTCAAGCGCCCGCGGGAACTCACCTGGGTAACTGGTGTTACTATGGCAGTAATAACTGTATCTTTTGGCGTCACTGGCTACTCTCTCCCTTGGGATCAGGTTGGCTATTGGGCTGTGAAGATTGTCTCTGGGGTTCCAGCAGCAATACCTGTAGTAGGAGATTTCATGGTTGAACTGCTACGCGGTGGTGAGAGTGTTGGCCAATCTACCCTCACTCGTTTTTACAGTCTGCATACTTTTGTAATGCCCTGGCTGCTAGCAGTCTTTATGTTAATGCACTTTCTGATGATTCGTAAGCAGGGTATTTCTGGACCCCTATGACATCATCAGGACACTTACTCAACTAAATTGCCCTGTAGGCTAACCATTTTAAGCACATTATCGGAAAGCTATGCACATCCAAAAGAAGCCTGACCTCGCTGATCCTAAGCTTCGCGCCAAGCTTGCCAAAGGCATGGGGCACAATTATTATGGCGAGCCTGCCTGGCCTAATGATCTTCTCTATATCTTTCCAGTAGTGATTCTTGGAACCATTGCTTGTATTGTAGGGCTTGCTGTTCTAGATCCGGCTATGCTTGGAGATAAGGCAGATCCTTTCGCTACGCCACTAGAAATTCTTCCTGAATGGTATCTGTATCCAGTGTTTCAGATCCTCCGTGTTGTTCCTAACAAGCTTCTGGGAATTGCTCTACAGACTTTGATACCTCTGGGCTTAATGCTTGTACCATTTATCGAAAGCTTTAACAAATTCCAGAACCCCTTCCGTCGCCCAGTGGCCATGGTCGTATTTTTATTTGGGACAGTCACCACTATATACCTTGGCATAGGTGCTGCTCTTCCTATCGACAAGTCTTTAACCTTGGGCCTTTTCTAGCCCTCAGAAATATCTGCAGTTTTGGCCTTCTATCAGCATGGCCATCTAGCAAAATATGCCTAGATGGTCGTGCTGAGTCCTAGACCCCTGAAGGATATCAGCTCTTAGTGTAGAGCTACACTAGTCGCTAAGATAGCAAGCAAGATGGTTCCAAGTTTAGCATTAGTATATCGTCTGGCTTAACACGTAGAAAGTGGTAAAGTAACAAAAAGCAGACTATCGTCCAAGTCTGATAGGTACGTGACTGTTGACCAACCCATGTACCAGTGGGACCATCAAAGTACTCTGCCCACTGCTGCCGCGGCAGTTGGTTGAGTTGACTCCAATATGATTCTTCTAGTACAGCTCGCATCTGTCCCATTAGTAGTACATCTGCCTGCGGATACATTCGCTCGTGTAAAAGAATGGAGGCTCCAAAGAACCAGAGTAGGCTAGGCCAATGTCCCCCATTGTGATAACTCCAGGGCCAATTCTTCGGGTCTGATCCTGTCTTAGCCTGCCATTCTAGGCCCTCCATAGGAGGGTGGCAAATCCTCATTGGCATCTGAGCCATTAAGTGAACACGGTTATGGAGTACTAAGCGAAAAAGTGCTCTTTGCTGTGGTGCTGCTAACAGACCGAAGAGGCAAGCCAGTGAATTTCCCAGACTATAGAAGCGGAAGTCAGGACGGCCTGTGCGCATATTGCCTATTAGATAACCGCCACGGTCCTCAAGCCAATCCTGCAGCCAGTCAGGTATTACCTGAGGTTGAACATTGAATTCATTCTGATGCTGGTTATCACCATACTGCTCAGTTGGCCGACGCCTAAGAACCTGCATCGTTTTGCTAGTCACCCAATAATGTTTGAGGAGAAAACGGCGTAGGTCATGCATCCACTGTCTCGTCAAAATCAAACGTTGATCTAGTAACCGGCTTTGATGCTGCCGTCGTCCCAACTCCATTAGCTCAATGCAGCTACGCAGGGCTGCAAACAGCAGTACTTCTACCTCAAGAGGGGCTCCCCAGACGTCCATTGGACGGTCAATCATAAAAGCACAGTCTGGGACAAACAGTACTGGCGTACCTTCAAATGTGGGATGTAGAACGAGATCCATTAGTAGTTGTACGCCCCGCTGTACTTTCTGGCTACCTCCAAAAGCCTCGTCACTACTATGCTTGACGTATAGCCAACAGAGAACAGGCCACCAAAGGCTGGCATCCACGGACGTAATGCGCCCAATCGAGCGCTGTCCGTAATCAGCTATTACTCTGCCATGTTCTTCCACAAAACTTGTGGGAAAGACCCCTCGTGTCTGATATGAGGTGCTCTGGAGCTCAAGATTGACGGTGAGAAACTGCCGGATGATGCCATAGCGCCTTTGTGTCAACAGGTAGATCATTACCGGGACGTTGTCACGCAGGAAAATCTCGCCATAGTTCAGGGCTTTGCTCTCTTGTGGGTGCTCGAGTGCTGCGACACTGCCTGCTAAGTGACCTCCTACCTCTACAAGCGTGCGCTCAAAGTGCTCTTGGGCTCTTTCGACCACTTGTCTCTCTCGTGAACTGGGTCTGACCCGCTGGTGCTGCTGGCTAAAGGGACCGGCCATTCTCCCTACCTTGACACTGCCAATAACCTAATAATTGCAAGTGGTCTGAACAGTGGAAGTAAGTCTTGAGATAGCTTGCTCCTAAGCCTGCAGTGCAATTAGAGGTTGCAACAAAAGGGAAGGTGTACTATGCTATTGGACTGGGTGAAAGAACTGAGTTCCGACATTCAGCCCACGAGAC